>NZ_CP080544.1:650000-1300000 GCF_019551435.1 Lysobacter soyae | reverse complement strand
CACGGAAATCGTGATTGACCAACTGCGCGCGGTGAGCGCATCACTTGCACTCACGCCGCAAATGGGCGGGGCACAGATTGTGATCGTGGATCCGGCTGATGCCATCAATCACGCCGCGGCGAACGCGTTGTTGAAAACGCTCGAGGAACCGATGCCGAATCGCTACCTCTGGTTGTTGGCGGCCAACCCCGGCAATCTTCCGCAGACCATTCGCAGTCGCTGTCAAAAAATCGAGATGCCGGTACCGAAGCGCGAGAGCGCGATGGCATGGCTAAAGTCCTCAGGACAATCCGCCGAAGCGGCCGCCGCAGCGCTGACGGCTGCCAGGGGACATCCGGTGCTTGCACGCGATTGGTTGGCCAACGGCGGTATGGCGTTGCGTGCCCGCATCGACAACGACTTGGACCTGCTCGCACAGTCGAAGCGCCTGCCGTCAGAAGTCGCCGAGGCATGGATGCAGGAAGATCCTGACCTCTGCGTGCGCTTTGCGGCCGAGTTGGCCGTGGATCGCGCCGCGGCGCTGCCGCCCTCAAACGCGGGACGGGCATTGGCGACATGGTTCGACGAAGCCAACCGCGCACGCGCGTTATTGCGTACGCCGGTGCGTCCGAATCTCATCCTGACTGAATTGTTGGTAGATTGGTGCCGGAAGATGGTGCCATTGAACAAGGAGCGACGCCCATGAATATGCCCGGAGCCGGTGGCGCACGCCAGGCGATCCAGACGCTGGCACTGACGACCATTGACGAGGTCTATGCGGCTTATATGCCCTTTGTGAAGCACGGCGGATTGTTCTTGAAGACAACCAAACGCTATTCACTGGGGGATCCGGTCTTTTTGGTTGTGACCCTGCCGAGTTCCACAGAGCGGCACGCCGTCGCCTGCCACGTCTGCTGGTACACCCCTGCGCGCGCGCAAGAAAGTCGGGTAGAAGGCATCGGTTTGCAATTTGACGATACCAACGAGGCGGCCATGCTTCGTGGCCAAATAGAAACCCTGTTGGCAGGCCGCGAAACCGAATCCGCGACCTGCACCATGTGATGCCTTAGGCGGCGTCGGAACGGATCTTCAAAATCGGATTGTCCCATCCCGGACGTGGCGCGAAACGATCGCCATGCGTTTGTTGCAGTGATTTCAACTTGGCGAGCAAGACGTCCACACCGGTTTCCCGTGCGTAGTTGATCGGACCGCCTCGGAAGGGTGCAAAACCGGTCCCGAAAATGATCCCTGCATCCAACAGGTCGGGATCGGCGACAACCCCGTCATGGAGGCAGGCCACGGCCTCATTGACGAACGGCAAGATCAAGCGATCTTCCAAATCTTCGGGTGCCTTGTAGTCCTTCGCGACTTCCGCACGTTCGGGCTTCCCGTCTTTCCACGTATAGATGCCTTGCCCGTCCTTCTTGCCGCGCTTGCCGGCTTCCGGCGGTGACGAAAATTGCTCGGGAATGTCCAAGCCGAGGAAAGGTGCCAGTTCCGCGGCGACGCCGGCGGCGACATCCAGACCGACGGTGTCGATCAACTCGATCGGGCCCATCGGCATGCCGAACTTCTTGGCTGCTTTGTCAATGACCGGACCCGGGATGCCTTCCGCATAAGCGCGCATGGCTTCAAGCATGTACGGGAACAAGACGCGGTTGACCAAAAACCCCGGCGTGCCCGCGACCGGCACCGGGAATTTGTCGAGCTTGCGACAAAACGCAGCGAGGCGCGCCTGCGTTTCGGGCGACATGCTGTCGTGCTGCACGATTTCGACCAACGGCATCTGCGCGACCGGATTGAAATAGTGCAGGCCCGCGAACTGTGCCGGGTGATCGATATGTTCACGCAATTCCACCAAGGGGATTGACGAGGTGTTCGTCGTCAAAATCGCGGTGTCTTTCAAGCGTGGCTCGACGGTTTCATACAGCGCACGCTTCGCCTCCGGATTCTCGATGATCGCTTCAATCACCAAATCGGCTTGTGCAATCGCTTGGCCGTCGAGATCACCCTTCAATCGTCCGGCAACGGCGGGTCGCTTCGCCGGATCTTTCACTTTCTTCTCGAAGAAAGTGGCGGCGCGTCCCATGGCCGCATCAATGAAGCGCTGCTCCCGATCTTGCAAGCTAACGTTGAAGCCCTTGTAGGCAGCCAGCGACGCGATATCACCACCCATGACACCGGCACCCACGACGTGCACATTTTGGATGCCGCTGTCGCCGCTGCCCAAAGATTTCATGCGCTCCTGCAAGAAGTAGACGCGAATCAAATTGCGCGCGGTGGGCGTGGCGGCCAGTTTGACGACACCGCGGCGTTCGGCATCGAGCGCCTTTGCAATGCTGCCGCCTGCGGAAGTGCGCCAAGTTCGGATCAGCGCGTAGGGCGCCGGGTAATGTGCCTTCGGTGCTTTACGTGCCACTTGTTTTTCCAGCACCGGTGCAAGGACTTGCCGCACCGGCCACAGGTTGGTTGCACGTGCCATGAACCGTTGTTTGAAGGGGCGGTCGACGCCGCGCGACACCAGCGCGATTGCCTCGTCTTCCAGCACCGCAGGGTCGACAACCTTGTCGACCAGACCCATGGCCAACGCCGCTTTGCCGGTGACAGCGCGCCCGGTCAACATCAAGTCAAAAGCTGCAGGCGCGCCGATCAATCGCGGCAAACGCGCGCTGCCACCCCAGCCTGGGAAAATGCCCAGCAAAACTTCCGGCAAGCCGATACGTGTGGACGGCGCGTTGGTCGCCACGCGACGGGTACATGCGAGCGCAAGTTCGGTGCCGCCGCCCATGCAAAAACCGTGGATGGCCGCAACCGTCGTGCAAGGCAATGTGGCGACCTTTTGAAACACCGTCTGACCGCGACGGATCGCGGCATCGACGGTGCCTTTGGCATCGAACGATTGGAATTCATGAAGGTCGGCGCCGGCAATGAATCCGTTGCTCTTGCCGGATAGGAAAACCACACCTTTCGGCGGATCGATTTTCATTCGTTCGACTAAGGCGTCGAGCTCCACCAAGCTGGCTTGGGAAAAAGCATTGACGGAAGCATCGGCGCGATCAAAACGCACCCGGACGATATCGTCGGCGCGCGTTTCCGTCTTCCAATGGGCGAGTTTCAAACCATCAAAACGTGAGTTATGCGTCATTCTGTGAAACCTTGGATTCAGCTGTTTATCATCTTAACTGGACGACGGTGATGTCAGATGCACGCAGGTGGCATTTGTCGACACCTGTTGGGAACTTTCCCGAAAACAGCGGGTCACAAGCCTCGGACATCAGAGGCTGAGACAGGAGATCGGCTTCGATGCCTGATTTGGAACAACCCGCTTCGGCGGTTCAGGCAGACGATGCGCTGCTGGTCAAACGCGTACAGGCGGGCGACATGCAGGCATTCGATGCGCTGGTGCTCAAGCACCAATCGCGTGTGGTGTCGCTGATCGGGCGATTCATTCGCGACTGGAGCGAGTGTCAGGATGTCGCACAGGACGCTTTCATGCGTGCCTATCGTGCGCTGCCTGGATTCCGGGGCGATGCCCAGTTCTCCACATGGCTTTATCGAATCGCTGTGAATACCGCAAAAAACCATCTGGCATTTCATCATCGTCGGGTGCCGCTTGAAGGCATCGAATTCAGTGATGCCGAGCAATTTGAGTCGGCGTACCAGCTACGTGACGTCGAAACGCCTGAGCGTTTGGCGATCCAGTCGGAAATGCAACGTGCGGTTCTGAAGGCAATCGAATCCCTTCCGCCGGAATTGCGTGAGGCGATCACCCTGCGTGAGGTTGAGGGTCTCAGTTACGACGACATCGCCAAACGGATGAATTGTCCGGTGGGTACGGTGCGCTCACGAATTTTTCGCGCGCGCGATGCCATGGACGCCGCGTTGGCGCCGTGGGCATCCGCGGCAAAAGGAGCACAGTGATGCAGGAATCCACAGATCTTCGCGAATCCCTCTCAGCGTTGCTGGACGGAGAGGAAAGCGGTGATGCGGCCAAATTTTTGGCCCGTCGGCTGGAACGCGATCCGGCGCTTGCTGAGCAACTCGGGCGTTGGCAGTTTGCCGGCGACGTCCTGCGTGCCGCGTCGTCGCGTCAGCCGGAAGTCGATCTGCGCGCGTCGATCCAGCAGGCCTTGGTGCAAGAAGCGCAAGCCGCTAGCGCCAAGCCGGCCTATTTCAATGGCATGAAGAAGTGGTTGGGCGGTGTCGCGATGGCGGCCGCTTTGGGCGTGATCGCCGTCGCGGTGAAGCCGGGATTGGACAAGGCGGAGATGCCTGCCGATGTGGTGGCGGAAGTCACCACGAGCCCGAACGCCATGTTGCCGGTTGCCCCGCCCGCAACGTCTTCTTCGACAGCCTCGATGACGGCATCGCTGCCTGTCCGATCCGACGCGCCGGTGGCAAGTGGCGATGCGGTCGTTGACGCGCCGACGGTTCGGCCTTGGCGCGTCCCCGCGGATACGGACGCATTGATTGCCCGCGCCAACACGCCGAAAGCAGAACCCGTTGAGCGGCCGCCTCAGGTGTCGCGCCAAGGCACAGCCATTGCCGCGGTACCCAAATCCATCCAACGTGCAGGCGATGTGGAGCGTGTCCTTCGTGGCAAGTCCGAGGAGGGCGTGCTGGGTGTGGACCCCGCAGCGCATCCGGGTTGGCCGCGATCGGTTATCCCCGGTGTGGACGGCGCCTTCAATGCCAGCTTCAACACCGGGCGAGCGTCGCCATTTGGAACGCAGCCAGCGTCCGACAACACACAACCTTGAATCCATCCATTTGATCTGATGTGCGGATCTCGCATTCGCAGGGAGAAGACTTGATGTCAATTCGCAAACACGTATTGGCCGTTGCCGTGGTTTCCGCAATGCTCGGGGCGTCACCGATGTTCTTCGAGCAGGCGCGCGCACAGCAGCCCACGCAGAACCTCGTTTCCGGTCTCCCTGATTTCACGCGATTGGTCGAACAAGTCGGTCCTGCCGTCGTGAACATCGAAGCCACGATCAAGCCCAAGGCCAGCCCCCAAGGCATGGGTGATATTCCGGAGGAATTCCGTCGCTTTTTCGGCCCGGGCATGATGCCGTTCCCGGGTATGCCACAGCAACGTAGCGGTACTGCGATCGGCACCGGATTCGTGATTTCGTCTAATGGCGACGTGCTGACCAACCACCATGTGGTTGAAGGTGCCACGCAAGTGCGCGTCAAATTCTCGGATGGCCGCGTCTTGAACGCCAAAGTGGTCGGAAGCGATGCGCAATCCGATGTCGCCTTGCTGAAGGTGGAGGGCACCAATTTGCCGACAATTCCCTTGGGCGAATCGAGTCAGGTGAAGCCCGGGCAGTGGGCGTTCGCGATGGGCTCGCCGTTCGGATTGGACCACTCAGTGACTGCCGGCATTGTCAGTGCCGTTGGGCGAACCGATCGTGGTACCGGCCAAAGCTACGTGCCGTTCATCCAAACGGACGTGGCAATCAACCGAGGCAACTCCGGTGGCCCGCTGATGAATGCCCGCGGTGAAGTCATCGGCATCAACTCCCAGATTTTCTCGAATTCCGGCGGCTATCAAGGGGTCAGCTTCGCGATCCCGATTGACACGGCCATGGCGGCGGTCAAGCAATTGAAAACCACTGGCAAAGTTCAGCGCGGCAAACTCGGCTTGCGTCTGCAGGAAGTTGGCCCGGACAGTGCCCGTGCGTTGGGATTGCCGGACACCCGCGGCGCTTTGGTGGCGGATGTCGAGCCGGGTGGTGCATCGGCGAAAGCGGGCGTGCAATCCATGGACGTGGTGCGCAGCATTGATGGCACCGCGATCAACGGCGCGGGCGATTTGGCACCCATCGTCGGCAGCAAGCAACCGGGCACGGTCGTGCAGCTTTCCATTTGGCGCAACGGCAAGAATGTGCAATTGCCGGTCAAGTTGGACGCACTCACTGAAGTGGCGGAAACCGGCAGCCGTTTTGACCGCGATGCAGCCCCCAACAAGCCAGCCATTGCGCCGAAGGAAGCGCGGCTTGGCCTCGAACTCGCTGCTTTGGACGCCGACGATCGCAAGCAGTTGGGTTTGAAGGCGGGCGAGGGTGTCGGTGTCCTATCGGCGCGTGGTCCGGCCGGCGAGGCGGGCATGCGTCGCGGTGACATCATCTTGGCCGTAGGACGCACGGCGGTCGGTACGCCGCAGGCTTTGCAGGCGGCCGTGGCCGCCGCCGGGAAGGACGCACCGATCATGTTGCGGGTCAGCCGCGGTGGAAACCCCGCATTTGTGACCATCCAGCCGGAAAACCTGCAGTAATCGGGGCGGTTGGGCAGGATGCCCGTGCGATAATGTGCGGCTTATTGTCTGAAAAGCCTCCACGGCCACACACGCATCCTCATGTCGTCCGAAGTCCCAGCTGCAATGCGGAACATCCGCAACTTTTCCATCATCGCCCACGTGGACCATGGCAAGTCCACGTTGGCCGATCGCATCATCCAATTGTGCGGCGGCTTGGAGGCGCGCGAAATGGAGGCGCAGGTGCTCGACTCGAATCCGATCGAGCGTGAGCGCGGCATTACCATCAAGGCCCAGTCGGTGTCGCTACCTTATACGGCGCGCGACGGCCAGGTGTACCAATTGAACTTCATTGATACGCCGGGGCACGTCGATTTCAGTTATGAAGTCAGCCGCTCTCTGGCCGCCTGTGAAGGTGCCTTGCTGGTGGTCGATGCCGCACAAGGCGTTGAAGCGCAATCCGTCGCCAACTGCTACACCGCGGTCGAGCAAGGACTCGAAGTCGTGCCGGTGTTGAACAAGATCGACTTGCCGACGGCCGACATCGAGCGCGTCAAGAAGGAAATCGAGGCGGTAATCGGCATCGATGCCGAAGATGCTGTTTCGATCTCCGCGAAGACCGGGCTCAATGTCCAAGACGTGCTCGAAGCCATCGTGCAACGGATTCCGCCGCCGGTGCCGCGCGACACCGACAAACTGCAGGCCCTGATCATCGATTCGTGGTTCGACAACTATTTGGGCGTCGTCTCCTTGGTGCGCGTCATGCAGGGCGAGATCAAGCCCGGTGACAAGCTGTTGGTGATGAGCACAGGTCGCACCCATCAAGTCGACAACGTCGGCGTGTTCACGCCCAAGCGCAAAGTGCTGAAGAAGTTGTCGGCCGGCGAAGTGGGTTGGGTCACGGCGTCGATCAAGGATGTGCACGGTGCGCCGGTCGGCGACACGCTCACCATGGCGAATGACGCTGCGGCAGATCCCTTGCCCGGATTCCAGGAAATGCAGCCGCGCGTGTTCGCAGGCTTGTTTCCCGTCGATTCCGAGGACTATCCGGACTTGCGCGAAGCGCTGGAAAAACTTCGCCTGAACGACGCTGCGCTCCGGTTCGAGCCCGAATCCTCGGAAGCCATGGGTTTTGGTTTCCGCTGCGGCTTCCTTGGCATGCTGCACATGGAAATCGTGCAGGAGCGTCTTGAGCGCGAATACAACCTCAATCTGATCTCCACGGCCCCAACGGTTGTGTATGAAGTCCTGAAGACCGATGGCACTGTCATGCCGCTGGACAATCCGGCGAAACTGCCGCCGGTGAACACCGTCGACGAAATCCGTGAGCCGATCATTCGCGCCAACATTTTGACGCCGCCGGACTATGTCGGCGCCGTGATCAAGTTGTGCGAAGAAAAGCGCGGCTCGCAGATCGGCATGAACTATATGGGTGGCCAAGTCCAGATCGCCTATGAATTGCCGATGGCGGAAGTAGTGTTGGATTTCTTCGACAAGCTCAAATCGGTCAGCCGCGGATACGCGTCGCTCGAATACCACTTCGTGCGTTTCGAGGCGGGCCCGTTCGTGCGGGTGGATACCTTGATCAACGGCGACAAAGTCGATGCCTTGTCCATCATCGTGCACCGGCAGTATGCGGATCGCCGCGGCCGCGAATTGACGGAAAAAATGAAAGACCTGATTCCGCGGCAGATGTTTGATGTCGCAATTCAGGCCGCCATCGGTTCGCAGGTCATTGCGCGAACGACGGTGAAAGCACTACGCAAGAACGTCTTGGCGAAATGCTACGGCGGTGACGCCTCGCGCAAAAAGAAATTGTTGGAAAAGCAGAAAGAAGGCAAGAAGCGCATGAAGCAGGTCGGTCGCGTGGAGATTCCACAAGAAGCCTTCCTGGCGGTTCTTCAGGTCGACAACAAATAATTCAATACGGAAAATCGCATGCGCTGGTTTGAAACCATTCTGGTCGTACTGACTCTCGCCACCGGCATCGTCTGGGCGCTCGACAAATTCGTTTGGCGTAAACGTCGTCACGGTCGCGACGATTTGCTGGCCGACGAGAAAGAGCCGTGGGTGGTCGAAACTGCACGCAGTTTTTTCCCGGTGCTGGCCATTGTCTTGTTGCTGCGGACCTTCGTGGCGGAGCCTTTCCGGATTCCTTCCGGGTCCATGATTCCGTCGCTGCAAATCGGCGATTTCATCTTGGTCAACAAGTTCTCGTACGGTCTGCGCCTGCCGATCACCAATACCAAGATTGTGCCGCTCGGCGAACCCAAGCGCGGCGATGTCGCCGTGTTCAAATTTCCGGGTCGTGACGAAACCGATCCGGAAAAGGGTGTGGATTACGTCAAGCGTGTCATCGGCCTGCCCGGTGACAAGATCAGCTATCACATGGGCGTTCTGCAAGTGAACGGCGTGCCGGTCGAGTACACCACGAAGCAGGTGCTGGACGCAGACCAAGGCGGGATCTCGATTCCGTCGGAACTCCGCATCGAAGCCTTGCCGGGTCATGCGCCGCACCCGATCCTGATCTCGCGCGATTCCTTGCTGAATGGCGCCATGGGCGATACGGACGTGATCGTGCCGGACGGCCATTATTTCGTCATGGGTGACAATCGTGACAACAGCCTGGACGGCCGATTCTGGGGCATGCTGCCGGAAGCCAACCTGCGCGGACGGGCCATGTTCGTCTGGATGAACTTCGGTAATTTCAAACGTATCGGAACCCGTGTACCTTAATACGAGGTCGCACCATCCAATTCCGTAGAGGGGAGCTGCACATGCGTCGTTCACAACAAGGTCTGTCGTTGACCGGATTTCTGATTTTCCTGATGTTCTTCGGCTTCGTTGCCTGGATGGTCATGAAACTGCTTCCGGCGTATCTGGAATACGGCAAGATCAAGCAATCCATGAAGTCGGTGGCCCAGGACAGCAGTGTCGGCACCGATGCGCCGAGCATTCGTGAGGCGTTGCAAAAGCGCTTGGATGTCAATGACATCGACCAAGTCAAAGCCAAAGACATCACTCTGCGTCCGGAAAGCGGCGAACGCGCCATGGAATACAGCTACGAACGCCGTATTCCGCTGGTGGCGAACATCGACTTGGTCACCAGTTTCGAGATCAAGGAGCCGGCGCGCTGAATCCACGCGCCGTAGTGGGCTGAATGGCTTTGTCGGAATTGTTGGGTCATCCATTCAAAGACGCGGACTTGTTGACGCGTGCTTTGACCCATCGAAGTGCGGGATCGCAACATAACGAACGCTTGGAGTTCCTGGGCGACGCCATCGTCAATTTTCTGGTGGCGGAGAAGTTGTTTGCCACATGGCCGTCTGCCGATGAAGGCGCATTGACGCGAATGCGCGCGGAGTTGGTACGAGAGTCTTCATTGGCCGGCATCGCTCGCGGCTTGTCCTTGGGTGATCGGCTGCTGATGGGGCCGGGAGAAGTTCGCAGCGGCGGCTTCCGTCGTGAGTCGATACTGTCTGATGCCTTGGAAGCCCTGATCGGTGCGATCTATCTGGATGCCGGCATGTACACCTGTCGCCAGGTGGTGATGCCGCTTTTCGAACCGTTGATTGCCCGCTTGGATCCCAAAGGCGATATCGGCAAAGATGCCAAGACACGATTGCAAGAATGGTTACAGGCGCGCCAGCGCAGTTTGCCGGTCTATACGCTGATCTCCGAATCCGGTGAAGAGCATGCACGCACGTTCCATGTGACTTGCCGATTGGACGATGGCGTTGCCGCTGACGGCAGCGGAAAGTCTCGGCGACAAGCGGAAACACGTGCCGCCGAAGCGGTTTTGGCCCAATTGCGCACCTGATGACACGCGTGCGCCCCGCATCGGCGACAATGGGCGCATGACATCGAATCCTTATCGCGCTGGCCACGTGGCCGTCATCGGTCGCCCGAATGTGGGCAAGTCCACCTTGATCAATGCCCTGGTGGGCGCCAAAGTCTCCATCACTTCCGATCGTCCGCAAACCACCCGTCATCGTATGCTCGGCATTGCCACTTTCGATGCCGGGCAACTGGTGTTGGTGGATACGCCCGGCCTGCACGCAGCGCAAAACCGCGCCATGAGCCGGGTCCTCAATCGCGCGGCGCGCGGCGCGTTGGAAGGCGTCGACGCTGCGATGTTGGTCGTTGAGTCGGGCAAGTGGGACAGCGAAGACACCTTGGCCTACGACGCACTGAAAAGTGCCGGCATCCCCGTGGTATTGGTGGTCAACAAGACCGATCGTGCGCGAGACAAAGCCGACATCTTGCCGTTTTTGGCTGAGGCATCGGAAGGTCGCACGTTCCACAGCGTGCATCCGATTTCCGCCTTGAAACGCAAAGGTTTGGACGCATTGGTGGAGACTTTGCTGTCACTGGTGCCCGAACAGGAAGCGCTTTACAGCGAGGACGACATCACTGACCGCAGCATGCGTTTCATGGCCGCGGAATTCGTCCGTGAACAATTGATGCGCCAGCTTGGCGCCGAGCTGCCTTATGCCACCGCGGTCGAGATCGAGCAATTCGAAGAAGATGGTGCGATGTTCCGCATTGGCGCGGTGATCCTGGTCGAGCGCGACAGTCAAAAAGCCATCGTGATCGGCAATGGCGGGCAGCGCATTCGCGAAATCGGCACCAAAGCACGAATCCAGATGGAGCGCACTTTCGATCGCAAGGTTTTCCTTCAGACCTTCGTTCGCGTGCGCGCCGGATGGTCCGATGATGAGGCGGCACTGCGCGCCCTCGGCTATCAGGACTGAGTGTGCGCTACAGCGGTGAGCTCGCCTACGTATTGCACGCGCGAGCTTATCGCGAGACCAGCGTATTGGTCGAGGTGCTGACGCCGAATCATGGACGTCTGGGCTTGCTGGCGCGTGGCGTTCGCGGCGCCAAAAAACACGCGTTGAAAGCGGCGCTGACACCCGGTCAATACATCCGTTTTGACGCCGAGCAACGCGGCGAGCTGGCCAGGTTGATTCAAGCTGAGGCATTGGACAGCGGTGTCGCATTGGAAGGTGACCGACTGCTCGCTACGTTCTATCAGAACGAGTTGACGCTCCGGCTTGCCCCGCGTTTCGATGCGCAACCTGAGCTGTTTGTGAGTTTCGGACGCACACGTGCATTACTGACGGCGGGCGCGCCGGTGGCATGGACGCTCAGGCGATTTGAGCGGGATTTGTTGGATGCCTTGGGGCTGGCCCCCGATTGGGCGCATGACGCACAGGGCGATTTGATCCAGATGGGTATGCACTACCGTTTTGACTTCGAGCGCGGATTTGTCCTGCGTGCTTTGGAGAAGGTCGCCGCTGATGACGGCTTGGTGATCTCAGGCGATGCACTTCACGCACTCGCCATGGATGCGCAACCCGATACGCGCACGTCGAATGAGATTCGACGTTTCATGCGCGCTCTGCTGATGCATCAGTTGGGTGGAAAGGGATTGAAGTCCTGGGACATGCTCGCAGAGCTCAGGCAGATCCGGTCGTCCTGAAAGTCGATAACGTGACCTCAAATGCATCGTCCAACGCCGCATAAGCCGCGGGGCAGGTACGGTCAGCCGACAAGGTACGTACGGATTCGAGCAGGCGCCTTGCACCGACCAACGCGCAGCTGGCTTTCAAGCGATGCAAGACATCGCGCAAGGCAGTGTCATCGCCCGCACTAACGGCCGCGCGTGCCTTTTGCTGCATGTCGGGTAGTTCACTGACAAACAACGTTCTGAGCTTGTCCACGTTGGCAAAATCGCCCAAAGCCCGAATGGCATGGTCGTCATCCCATTCTTCGAGTTCTTCCAGACTATTGGCTTGGCGTCCGAGTCCACGTCGCAATGCCCCCAACCAGCCCGCCGGTGTCACCGGCTTCCGAACGACCTCTTTGAAGCCACAGGCGCATAGCTTGTCCAAATACCCCATGTCGATTTCAGCGGTGTGGGCAATGGCCACCGGCGCATTGGCCCCGATCTCCGGATCGGCCAACAGTTGTTGATAAAGACCCGCACCGCTGCCGTCCGGGAGATTGGCATCAAACAACCACAGGTCGTATCGGCGTTTTCGCGCCATGCGTGCCGCTTGCGCACAGTTGGAAGCGACATCGACGATGGCCGGCAGGGTGGCTGCGATCTCGCGCAAATAGACGCGGGTGGGCGGATCGTCTTCGACAAGTAGAAAGCGCGGCTTCATCCCGAGTTCCATCGGCATCAGTAATCTCCCCTAGATGTTGCGCATTTTAGCGACCCTTGCCGGTGTGATCTTGTCGGGTTTTTCTGCAAATCCGGCTTCTGCGCGCGTGGCAAACATCAAAGTCGAGAAAATTGAATCGGCCGTCGTCAGCCTGGACGGCGTGCGGATGCGTGTGGCTTGGCCTGAAGGTGCCGCGTACGGCACGCTGGATATGCATGTCGATCGCGTGCAAGCCCCATCCATTGCCGGTGACTACAAGACGGTCCACTGGCGATGTCGATTGGCGCGCGTCGGGTGGAAAACCTGGCGATGCGCAGGTCCGATAGCATTGCCCGGCAGCGCATCGGCGGATTTTTCGGTGGACTTCCGGCCGGCCGGCCTGGATGTCGGCCTCCGTCACGGGCGAACCGAGATCAGCCTCCAACGACGTGCCCGTGCGCCCGAGCTCACCTTGATCGAACTTCAAGCCCTGCCGCTCGCTTGGGCCAAAGCCTTTATCGCGCGGAGTTGGTCGAATGGTCGCTTTGACAAGGGCGAGCTTAGCGGTCGTCTGTCTCTGCACACCAATGGCACCGGCGTCCGGGTTGATGGCCCACTCGCGCTTTCGGGTGCCGCGCTGCGCATGAATGATGATTCCCTGATTGCCGAAAACCTGGCCATTGCGGGAACGCTCGATTACGCCAACACGCGCGGCGCAACATCCGTCTCGTTGGAGGGTACGGTCCTCGGCGACATGCTCGCTGGCACGACTTTTGTCTCACTTCAAGGCACGCCCGCGCGATTCGAGTTGGATGCGAATGCAAACAACGGGGGCTGGCGATTCAGTCGTCTTCGCTGGACGGATGGCGCGACTTTGGTAGCGACGGGAAGTTTGGATTGGACGTCGAACGGTGTGCGGAATGTGGCTATTCAGTTTGAAAGTCGCGACGCAAGACAGTTGAAAGACCGCTACTTGTCCGGTTGGCTCGCGCCGCTTGGACTCTCATCAGTCGAACTGACGGGTGGTTTGAACGGTCGCGTTGAAAGCCACGGCCAAGAAGCCTTGTCGTATGTCATCAATCCGCAAGGGCTCAATCTCAATCGTCCTGACGGTCAATTCAACTTCGCCGGATTGAACGGCGGAATCGCCATTTCGCAAGGAAAGGCAGTCGAGAGCCGTCTTAGCTGGCGGCAAGCAACCTTGTATGGCTTGAATTTCGGTGCCGGTGATTTGCCGTTCGTCAGCCAGGGCGGTGAAATCGCATTGCGTGAGCCGGCGTCTATCCCGGTATTCAACGGCAAGCTCAGATTCGACACGCTGCGAATTCGCCCGCCGCAGGGCGATCGTGGTCTTGGGCTGCAATTCGCGCTAGGCGTCGAACATGTGGATTTCGGTGCTATGTCCCAAGCGGTGGGTCTTCCTGCATTTCGCGGCGAATTGAACGGCGCGATTCCTACTGCCGTATATGAAAACGACCTGTTGCGATTGGATGGCGGTTTGAACCTCGATGTTTTTGAAGGGCGCGTCACATTCTCGTCTTTGTCAATCGAACGTCCATTCGGAACGGCGCCCACATTGGTGGCGAACCTGGACTTGGATCGCCTCGATCTGCTGCGACTGACCGAAGTTTTCGGTTTTGGCAGCATCACCGGCAAGTTGAGCGGCAGCATCCACGATTTGCGTTTGATCGAATGGTCGCCGGTGCGCTTCGACGCCGAGCTGCACACGGTCAAGACGCCGGGCGTCAAACAACGCATCAGTCAGCGCGCTGTCAAAAACATTTCGAGCGTCGGTGGGTCGAGCCCGACCAGCGGGCTGCAAGCCAAAGCGTTGGAGCTATTCAAAGATTTCGGATACAGCCGCATCGGTTTGAGTTGCAAGCTGGTGAACAGTGTTTGCATGATGTCCGGACTGGCGCCAGATTCCACGTCCGGTTCAGGTTCCAACAGTTTTACTATTTTGCAAGGCGCGGGGATTCCTAGGCTGACAGTGGTCGGACACAACCGACTGGTGGATTGGCCGGTGTTGGTGGAACGCGTAAAGGCAGTGGCCGAGGGTGATGTCAAACCCGTGATCGAACATTGAAGGAGCTGGATACATGAAAAGCAAATGGTTTTTGGGTACCGCGCCGGCGATCGTTCTGACCGCATGTGTGACCATCAATGTGTATTTTCCCGCGGCAGAGGCAAAAGAGGCCGCCAAGGAATTCGTTGAAGGCGTGATTGGCAGTGATGGCAAACCGGTGGATCAGCCTGCGAGCAAGCCGGGCGGCATGTCGGCGTTTTTGCAAATGCAAAAGCGTGTCGACTTGTGGTCTGTTGTGGGCATCGGCAGCGCCTATGCGCAGTCCAAGCCCGATATCACCATCCGCACGCCCGCGATTCAATCCATCCAAAGCCGGATGGCTTCGCGATTCGATTCGAGCTTGCGTGCCGCGTTTGACGCCGGCGCATTGGGCTTTGGCGCGGACGGCATGATTGTCGTGCGCGACGCCGACAAGCTGGCGTTGAAAGATCGCGTGGCCGTGAACGCCGCCGTGGCAGATGACAACCGTGACCGCAAAGCGCTGTATCGGGAAGTCGCCGTCGCGAATGACCATCCGGAGTGGGAAACGCAAATCCGCCAAGTCTTCGCGCGCCAATGGATCGACAGTGCCCGCAGTGGCTGGTGGTATCAGTCGGGCGGTAGCTGGAAGCAAAAATAAGCCTTTCGGTGCAAGGAAAAGGCCCGTCTGAGACAATGGCACTTTGAATTAAAGTGCTTGAAACGTGGCCCGCAACCGAATCGATAAAACGCCTTTTCCGATCCACATCACGGGCATGAGTCATGACGGGCGCGGTGTCGCCCGCCGAGAAGACGGCGCACACGCCGGTAAAGCCATGTTTGTGTCCGGCGCGCTGCCCGGCGAGACGGTGATGGTCGAACAGACCAAACGCTCGCGGCAGTTCGACGAAGGGCGCACCGTGGAGGTGTTGACCGCCTCGGCAGATCGCGTCGAGCCGCGTTGCCCGCATTTCGGTGTGTGCAGCGGTTGCGTTCTTCAACATTTGGATGCGGGGAAGCAAATCGGTTTGAAGCAGCAAGAGCTGCTCGACAATTTGCAACGCATCGGACACGTCACACCCAAGGAAGTCTTGGCGCCACTGGGAGACGCCAGCTGGGGCTATCGCCGAAAGGGGCGTTTCTCGGTGCGGCATGTGCTGAAGAAGGGCAAGACCCTGGTCGGCTTTCGCGAGCTCGATCCGCGATTCGTCGCCGACATTCGCGAATGTCATACCGTCATTCCCGAAATCGGCATGAAAGTCGGCCTGCTCGCCGAGCTGATCGATCAACTGGATGCCCGCAACGATATTCCGCAGGTTGAATTCATTGCCGGTGACGACACGGTGGCGCTGGTATTCCGGCACTTGAATGCATTGAGCGAAAGCGATCTCGAGAAGTTGAAGGCGTTCGGTGAACGGGAGGGCTTTGCCATCCATCTTCAACCGGGTGGTGTCTCAACGGTGCACGCGCTCTGGCCTGAGTCGTCCAAACTGGCCTATAAGCTGACGCCGTGGAACGTCGAGCTGAAATTCAAGCCGCTCGATTTCATCCAGGTCAATCGCGGTTTGAATGAAAAAATGATTGCCAACGCGCTCGATCTGCTTGAACCCGAACCCGGCGAGCGCATTTTGGATCTGTTCTGCGGTTTGGGGAATTTCACCTTGCCGTTGGCGCGCGTTGCCAGTGAAGTTGTCGGCGTCGAAGGTGACGCGGGTTTGGTCCAACGGGCCAAGGAAAACGCTGCGCGCAACGCCTTGGACAATGTGCAGTTCTACACGGCCGACTTGGCCACCCCGCTGCAAGGGCAGGGATGGATCAAGCAGAAATTCGATCGATTGTTATTGGATCCCGCACGTACCGGCGCCGACGGCGTGTTGAAGCAATTGCCGCTCGACGGTCTGAAGCGCATTGTCTATGTCAGCTGCCATCCGGGTTCGTTGGCGCGGGATGCCGGTTGGCTGGTCAACGAAGCGGGCTGGACCTTGATGAAAGCCGGCGTGATGGACATGTTCCCGCATACCGCGCATGTCGAATCCATCGCCGTCTTCGAGAAGTTGAAGTAATGGGCATCGAAATCGAACGCAAATTTTTGCTGACGTCCGACGCTTGGCGTGCTCAGGTGGTGTCGAGCAAGCGCATGGCGCAAGGCTATCTGAACGATGCCGCTGCCGTCACGCTTGGCACGCAGAATGTTTCGGTACGTGTTCGCATCGAGGGCGATGTGGCCAAGCTCAATATCAAGTCACGCGAGGCGGGTCCGCAACGGCAGGAGTTCGAATACGACTTGCCGATGGCGGACGCCGAAGCCTTGTTGGCTTTGTGTGTCGGCCACCGTGTGGAAAAGGTCCGGCATTACATCCCGCAGGCGGAGTTGTGCTGGGAGATTGATGAATTCTCCGGCACCAACGCAGGACTCGTCGTAGCGGAGCTCGAGTTGCCGCGCTTGGATGCGCACTTCGACAAACCCGAATGGCTTGGTCTTGAAGTCACCGATGCACCGCGCTACTACAATTTGATGCTGGCAGAGCGGCCGTATTCCGAATGGACTGCACAAGAGCAGGCCAACCCCTAATTCCAAAGGAAGTTTGATGCTCGTCATTGGTGTTGCCGGAAAAGAACTGACTGCGCAAGAACGCGACTGGCTTCAGCACCCGGCATGTGCCGGCGTGATTTTGTTTACGCGCAATTTCGCCTCGAAGGCGCAGATTGCCGAGCTGTCCTTGGCGATTCGTGAGTCCGCTTCGCGCCCGCAGTTGATTTGCGTTGACCAAGAAGGCGGGCGGGTTCAACGCTTTCGTGAGGGCTATAGCGCGCTTCCGCCGCTGGAGGGCTTTGATGCCCTCTATGCGAAGAATCGCAGCGCGGCGCTCGCGCTAGCTAAAGAACATGCTTGGCTGATGGCCAGCGAGATTCTGGCCTCACAAATCGATCTGAGCTTTGCGCCGGTGGTGGATCTCGGCAAGGGCAATCGGGCGATTGGCAATCGTGCGTTTTCCGCGGCGCCGGCGGTGGTGGCGGATTTCACGCGGGCGTATATCGAAGGTATGCACGCCGCTGGCATGGCTGCCACGTTGAAGCACTTCCCCGGTCACGGATCCATCCTTGAAGACACGCACTTCGAGCATGCCGTTGATGATCGTCCGTTCGCAGAGATTGAAAACGGTGATCTGATTCCGTTTGTGGCCGGTATCGATGCGGGCGCGGACGCCGTGATGATGGCGCACGTGGTTTATCCGCAAGTTGCTCCGGAACCGGCCGGCTATTCGCCGCATTGGATCAACGAGATTTTGCGCAAGCAAATGGGTTTTCGCGGCGTGGTGTTTTCCGACGACATCGGCATGGCCGGTGCGCACGGTGTCGGCGGGGTGAAAGCGCGCGTCGAAGCACATTTGGATGCGGGCTGTGACGTCGTGTTGGTTTGCCATCCGGAACTGGTGGAAGAGGCGCTAGTAGCAGTGGAGGGCAGGGCTCTCAACACGATGGCGATTTCCGGCCTTTTGGGTCGCGGCGCACACGCGTGGGAAGGTCTGCTGTCCGATACGCGTTATGGCAACGCGCAGCAGGCGCTGCGTTCGAATTTGGGAGATGTGGCATGAGCTATCCCCGTCCGGCGCTCAATGAAGCCCTTGAACGTTCCGATGTCGTGCACGATGCAAACACGATTGCCGACGCAGTCAAGGAAATGGCGGCGCACATCGCTGACGAATATCGCGACGATGTCCAGGCGCCCTTGTTCATCACGGTAATGAATGGCGGCATGCCGTTCGCGGCCGACTTGGCCATGGCCCTGGGTGACGAGGGCGTGGATGTCGAGTTCGAATATCTGCACGCAACACGCTATCGGGGCGAAACATCCGGCGGTGCGCGGTTGGCTTGGCTACATCGTCCGCAAACCGCCCTGCGTGATCGTCGCGTGTTGTTGGTGGATGACATTTTGGATGAAGGCCACACCATGCTGGCGGTCAAGCGCTGGTGCGAAGATCAAGGCGCGGCCGATGTCAGGATTGCGGTAGCTGCCGTCAAATTGCATGACCGCTGTGCTGAAGGCATTGAAGCTGACTTCGTCGGTTTGGAAGTCCCTGACGCCTATGTGTTCGGTTACGGCATGGATTATCACGAACAAGGCCGCAACCTCCGCGCGATCTACGCGCTCCGCAATTGAGTCCGGGAGCATCGCCATGAACGATTTGTTTGATATTGCCATCATCGGCGGTACCGGTGTTTATGCATTGGCGGATCTGGCCAATGCGGAGGCGCATCAGCCCGTCACGCCCTATGGCAAGCCTTCCGGGCCCGTTCGAGTCGGCGAAATGGCCGGAAAACGCGTGGGCTTTTTGGCACGTCATGGCGAAGGGCATTCGATACCGCCACATAAAATCAACTACCGCGCCAACCTGACCGCACTGAAAGCCTTGGGTGCGAAGCAAGTCATTGCGTTGAACACGGTGGGCGGGATTACCGAGGCATTCGGTCCGCGCGTGTTGGCCTGTGCCGACCAAGTGATCGACTACACCTGGGGGCGCATTTCCACCTTGAGCGAAGAGCCCGGCAGCGACGTCCTGCATGTGGATTTCGGCGATCCGTATACGCCTTCATTGCGGCAGTCCTTGTTGGCGGCGGCCAGTCGCGCCGGAATTCCGTTGGTGGACCACGGCTGCTACGGGGCGACCCAGGGTCCACGCTTGGAGACGCGTGCGGAAATTGCACGGATGCGGCGCGATGGTTGTGACCTGGTCGGCATGACCGGCATGCCGGAAGCGGGGCTGGCGCGTGAGTTGGGCTTGGATTATGCCTGTTTGGCCATCGTGGCGAATTGGGCGGCAGGTTGCGGCCCAACGCCGGACGAAGTGATCACCATGGAAGACGTGCTCGCAAACGTGCACGCGGCCACGGCGCATGTCACGCCACTGCTGAATACTTGGTTGGCATCCGCCTGATCCGGCCAAATCCGGCCAATCAACTGAAAACAAAAAACCCAGCGTTTGCGCTGGGTTTTTTATGGATTCGTTTCGATGGTACCGGCGATAGGACTCGAACCTACACGACATCTCTGCCAGTGGATTTTGAGTCCACCGCGTCTACCATTCCGCCACACCGGCATCGAAACAGCCCTGAGATCAGGGAACGGAAATATTACACGATCTCTTTCAGAAACGCACCTATCAATGCACCGAATCTTTCATGATCGACCAAAAATGCGTCGTGGCCTTGTTCCGAGGGCACGGCATGGAAGCGCACATCGGCGCCGGACGCCGCCAACCCCGCAGCGATCTCCTCCTGCTGCGGAATCGGGAACAGGATGTCGGTGATCGCCCCCAAGACCAAGGCTTTGCCGACACGGGTTCGCGACAGCGCAGCGACTACGTTTGCTTCACAGTGCACTTGCGGATGCGGATCAATGGCGTGCTCGCCGATATCGAACCAATCCATGGCACGACCCAAATACAAGTAGCAATTCGGGTCGAAGAAGTGCGCGAAGCGATCGGCATGACCGTCCAAATAGGACTCGACGACGAATTCTGCCGAAAACGGTGTGTCGGTATCCACTTCGTCCATGCGGACGCGGCCGAAACGGCCGTTCCATTCCAAGGAGGAGCGGTAGGTGATGACGCCGAGTTTTCGGGCCAAACGCATCCCGGTGTCCGGGTAATTCGCATCGTCATACTGCCCTTCCTGCCAATGGGGATCCAAGCGGATGGCCTCCCGTTGCAATGATCGGACGGCAATGGAAAACGGCAGGGCACGCGCCGCGCCACAAGCGTTGATATGACTTCTGCTGAAGTCCGGATGTTGGACGAGCAAAGCAAGGGCAGCCATGGCGCCCATCGAACAGCCCACCAAGCAGGCGAGTTGGGAAACGCCCAGCCCTTGCATCAGGGCATACGCCGCTTCACCCATGTCTTCGACAGACAAGTCGGGGAAGGTCAACCGGTAGGCGGCTCCTGTCTCAGGGTCGATCGACGCGGCGCCGGTCGAACCCTTGCAAGAGCCCAAATGATTGACGCAGACGACAAACCAACGATCCGTGTCGATGGCTTTGCCGGGCCCGATGATCGGCTCCCACCAACCGGGTTGTGGATCATCAGCCGACGATGCTGCATGGGCGCTGGGTGACAGACCGGTCAAGATCAGGATGGCATTCGACGCATCTGCGTTGAGCTGCCCCCATGTTTCGTAGGCGACGCGCGCTTGCTGCAAGACGCCGCCGCGGTGCATGGGAAAGGGCGAGGGCAGTGCGAAATAACGCGTCGCCGGTGGCGCGAATTCAGTCATGGTCAGCGCGCGTCTTGTTCTGCCCGCGACAGCGCAGGCAACAATTCGTCACGAATCAAAGTGTCGTTCAACGAACCGACGTGTTTCCAACGGACAAAGCCTTGTGCATCGATCAAATAGGTTTCGGGTGCGCCATAAACGCCCAAATCGATCGCGGTCTTGCCCTCGACGTCCGACAGCACCAGGAAGAACGGATTGCCCAACTGTTCCAGCCAACGTTTGGCATCGGCTGGCTCATCTTTCCAGTTGTAGCCGACAACGCGGACCCGCTTGGTCTCTGCGAAGGCGGACAAGGCCGGATGTTCCTCACGGCATGCAACACACCAGCTACCCCAAACATTGAGCACAAACGGTGCGCCTTTCAAGTCTTTCAAGGTCACCGTTTGTTCGGGGTTGAACAAGTTTTTCAGGGCGAAGTCGGGCGCCTTCTTGCCGATCAGCGGCGAGGGCAGGGCGTCGCGATCGGCGCGTTTGCTCATCCAGACACCGGCAGCCAGCAGTGCGCCGAGCGCCAGGAAAACGGCGAATGGCAACCAGCCCTTCACATTCATTGCAGGGGATCTCCTGAAGGCGACGCCGCGGCTTTGACGTCATGTTTCTTGTGTGCGGCACCCATTTTGTCGGCGACTTCTTTGGGCATATAGGTTTCGTCGTGTTTCGCCAAAACTTCATCGGCAACGAACACGCCGTTTTTCATACTGCCGGTCGCCACGACGGCCTGCTTTTCGCGGAAAAGGTCCGGCAGGATGCCGGTGTACACAACGGGCATCCGGGCATCGCCATCATCCACGACGAAATGTGCTTCAAGCGTCCCGGCAGTGCGTTTGACCGAACCTGCCGCGACCATGCCACCCAATCGGAAACGTGCATGCTCGCCGGCGGCGCCCTTCAATACTTCACTGGGCGTGTACAGATAGGAAACATTGCGTTGCAATGCGAACGCGGCAAGCGCCGCAACGATGCCGGCGGCAATCAAAACAAGCAAGACAACAGCGAGACGTCGACGTCGTAAGGGATTCATGGTTTTCCGGCGGGTTGTTTGCGCGAAGATTCGCGTTTGATTCTGAGGCGCGCGGCGCGAATGGCCTTTCTCGCACGGATGAGCGGTGCAAGCAGATCCCATGCAAGGAACGCAAAGAAAACGGCGTAAGCGGCGACGATGTATTCGAGGTACTTCATTCGGCACCGCCGGCCGATTTGGCCACCCACGACTTGCCGCTTTCGCGTTCAAGATTGTCTGCGCGCGCACGCAACAGCAGGGAACCGCCGAACCATATATGAATCCCGATCACGACCCACCACAACGGCGCGGCCATGCTGTCATCGAGTTTGGATTGCCCGAAAACGCTGACCGTTTGTCCTTGGTGAAGCGAATCCCACCAGTTCACCGAATAGCGGATGATCGGAAGCAGAACAACGCCGACCATGGCAAGAAAGCCGGCGGTTCGGGCCGCTTGGCGACGGTCTTCAATCGCGGCGTACAAGCCCATCACACCGAAATACATGAACAGCAAAATCAATTCGGTGGTGAGCCGGGGATCCCAGCTCCACCACGTCCCCCACATCGGTTTGCCCCAGATCGATCCCGTCACCAAAGTGACGATGGTGTAGCCGGCGCCGATCGGCGCGCAGGCCATGGCCAGCACCTCACACAGTTTGATGCGCCAAATTTGTGCGATGGCGGCATAAATGGCCATGCCGAGATAGACGCCGATGCTCATCCATGCCGCCGGGACATGGATATACAAAATTCGGGCGCTATCGCTTTGCTGATAGTCGGCCGGCACCACAAACAGGCCTTGGTAGACGCCGACCGCCATCAGGACGAAGCCGAGCAGGTGGCACCAAGGCGCCCAGCGCTTTGCGAACGCATCGAAATAGGGCGGAGAACCGAGTTTGTGGAACCAAAGAACGATGGGATTCATTTGAACCTGCGGCAACGGACGCGTGAGCGCTGCGGGTCTCGCGCGTGAATGAGCATTTTACCAGCCCTTACGCCGCCGGTTGGACCAGATTGATTTGACCTCTCATGCCGTGCGCGTGGCCCGGGAAACTGCAGAAGTAACCGAATCCGCCGCCCGCCGCGCGCAACTTGGCGACGTCGATCTTGAGCTCGACCGTTTTGCCGCCGCCAATGACTTTGCTGCGGGTAATGACGCGCTTGTCGCTGGGCTCGACATATTGGCGATACGGGCCGGCGCCCAAGCTGTTCTTCGCGACGGCATCAATGTCAGCCATCTTGGTGATCACGAGATTGTGGCCCATCACGGTGACCGGATAGCTGCCCGTGTGATGCAGGGTGAGGGTGAATGAATCGCAACCCGTCGGGATGTCGATGGACGATTTGTCGAAGGCCAGTGTGTCGCCCGCACTGATGTCCGTTTCGCAGCGCGCCGGGTCCACTGCGGGTCCGGCGGCGATCGGCGCGGCCTCCACCGCGGCGGACTCCCCGGCTTCCGGCGCGACGTCATCCGGCGGGTTTTCCGGCGGCATGTTGACGTTGGCGCTGGCGTTGCTCGAACCGCCGCCGCTGGTTTCAGCCGCATGCGCACCGGCATCGACCACGCGATTTTCGCGCTGACATCCCACGACAAGAGCGGCACAAAGAACTGCCGCCACGATTACACCTGTTTCTTTCTTTGCCACATCGTTTCCCAAGAAAAAGTTACCGAATGCCCAACCGAATTGCGGAAGCCGCTGCCCACGGCGCGAGGATGCAACTGGCAATCAAACCCGCCGCTAACCACAGCCACGCGCCAACCGGGTCAAATCCCTGGGCGGCCGCGGAAACGCTGCCCGCGCCAAAGACCAAAACCGGGATGTATAGCGGAAGGGCCAACACAGACAGCAGGATACCGGCGCGCCGTAGACCCACGGTGAGTGCAGCAACGACGGCGCCAAGCAAGCTCAACAGCGGCGTTCCCAACAAAAGTGAAATCATCAGGGGGCCCAACGATTCCCGCGGAAGATGCAGCAATTCACCCAAGAACGGCGCGGCGACAATGACCGGCAGAGCCGTGGTCAGCCAGTGACTGAGCACCCGGGCGGCCACCAGAAATGACAGCGGTGTGGGCGAAAGTACCCACTGTTCCAACGAGCCGTCTTCGGCATCGGCGCGGAACAAGGTGTCGAGCGCAAGCAAACCAGAGAGGAGGGCGGCCACCCATACGACTGCAGCGGCAATGGCGGCCTGACGTTGCGGGTTGTTGTCGGATGCCAGTGCAAACAACACCACCACCAACAGGGCAAACAACACCGGTTGAAACGCGTCGCCCCGTCTACGCCAGACCAAGCGCAGGTCACGCAGTAGCAGTGCCCGAATTGCATGCAGGGTCATGACGCGCGCACCAAATGCAGGGTGCGGGTACGCACCGGCGGTGCCGCATAGGCGCCATGGGTCGTGACGAGCGCCGCACCGCCTTCGCCAACGTGTTCGGAAATCAAATCGTTGACCAACGCGATGCCTTCCAAGTCCAAATTGGCATACGGTTCGTCGAGCAGCCATAGCGCGGCGGGTGCAGACCAGACACGTGCCAGCATCAGTCGCTTGCGTTGACCCGCAGACAAGCTTCGCGCGAGTTGGTCGTCATAGCCGGCCAAACCGACACGGGCGAGCGCAGCCTCGACATCATGACCGTCGCGCTTGCCAAGCAGACCCGCGGCCAGATCGAGATTCTCTGCGGCCGTTAGATCCGCTTTGAGTGCCGGGAGGTGACCAAGGTAGGCGATGTCGGCGTGACCGCGACTCGGACGCATCAATTCGCCCTTCAATCTGACTTCGCCTTGCTCCGGCGCGAGGAGTCCGGCGAGTACGCGCAACAGGGTGGTTTTACCAGCACCGTTTTCGCCTTGAACCAGCAAGGCTTCCGCGTGATCGACCTCGAATGCGAGCTGGTCGAATATTGGCGACGCATCGCGGACGAATGTCAGATCGACAGCTTGCAGGAGCGGGGGAGACGGTGGGGACACGAATTGCGCAACGTTGCCTTCAAGGCGTTACGTCATTCTATCCAGTCGATGAAGACGTTGTCGCTATGCGCGATTTTCGGATGGTAAACCCGTAGCTTCACGGCATGCCCGCGCTGCCACCACAGGGTGCCCAATTGGCCGAACCGGCGCGCCCATTGGTCGAGCGTGACGCGCGAAACATCACTGACCAGCCAGCCCGCTTCGAACCAGACACCGTCAGGAGAAACGGCATGCATCGGGAAGCGTTCAACCCGATGGCTGTCAATCACATGGACCAAGTCGCGGTCGGCCGCGTTGTTCTCCTCGTCACTAAGACGCTCTGCACCCGGGTTCCATGCCGTGATAAAGCCGAGACACTTGCCGGCGACGCGCGCTTCAAGTTGGGCGGCGAGGTGGCCGATGGCAATCTCTACTTGGCCGTCGTCACACTCGGCGATATAGGCGGTCTCGAGAAATGCGTCGACCAGCGCCCTCGTGCTTTCGGGTGGTTCGATGATATCCATGGGCACTTGCACGGGATTCATGTGACCCACGATAGCAAACTTTGTACCCTAGACTGGTTTCAATACCTTCTGGAATCCGATCCATGCAACCGGTTACAAAACTGCCGAAAGTGGGCACCACGATCTTCACGACAATGTCGGCGCTTGCGGCAAAGCACCAGGCGGTGAATCTAGGCCAGGGGTTTCCTGATTTTGACGTGCCGGCATTGCTGGTGGACGCCTTGGCGCGGGCCATGCGCGCGGGCCAAAACCAGTACGCGATGATGACCGGCGCACCGGCGCTTCGTGCTGCGATTGCCCAAAAGACTGAGGATTGCTACGGCTATCGCCCGGATCCTGATACGGAGATCACCGTCACCAGCGGGGCAAGCGAGGCGATTTTGAACGCCGTCCTCGCGGTGGTTCGTGCCGGTGAAGAGGTGATCGTCCTTGATCCCTGTTACGACTGTTACGAACCTGCCATCGACATGGCCGGTGCGAAAGCCGTTCACGTGCCCTTGGACGCATCCAGCTTCGCCCCGGATTGGGAACGGGTTCGCGCGGCAATCACGCCCAAGACCCGCTTGTTGATGATCAACTCGCCGCACAATCCGTCCGGTGCGATGTTGAGTGCCGACGACATGAACGAGGTCGCGGCAATCGTGCAAGAACACGGCCTCTATTTGTTGAGTGATGAGGTGTACGAGCACATCGTGTTCGACGGCGCGCGCCACGAATCCGCGCTGCGCTATCCGGCGCTGCGTGATCGCACGTTTGTCATTTCCAGTTTCGGCAAAACCTATCACTGCACGGGATGGAAGGTTGGCTATTGCGTGGCGCCGCCTGCCTTGAGCGTCGAGTTCCGGAAAGTCCATCAATACAACACGTTTTGTACTTTCCATCCCGCCCAACTCGCTTTCGCCGAGATGATCGAAAAGGCGCCGGAGCACCACCGTGAGTTGGGGCATTTCTACCAAGAGAAGCGCGACGCATTCCAGGCTCAGTTGGCGGAAACACGGCTAAAGGCACTGCCGGTACCGGGCGGCTATTTTCAATTGGTCGACTATTCCGATGTCAGCGATTTGGACGACCGAGCGTTCAGCGAGTGGCTCACGATCGAGAAGGGTGTGACGGGGATACCTTTGTCGCCGTTCTACGAGACGCCGCCCGTTGGCCAGCGCCTGCTCCGACTGTGTTTCGCCAAAAATCCCGAAACCGTCGCGGCGGCCATGGCGCGCCTGAAAACGCTCTAAGC
Organism: Lysobacter soyae; assembly: GCF_019551435.1. Classification (NCBI taxonomy): domain Bacteria; kingdom Pseudomonadati; phylum Pseudomonadota; class Gammaproteobacteria; order Lysobacterales; family Lysobacteraceae; genus Lysobacter; species Lysobacter soyae. Next base: position 1,273,587 of record NZ_CP080544.1, on the reverse strand, counting down.
ACTCAACCTGCGCTCAGCTTTGAAGGCGTAGGATAGAGGGATGAAAAGTCCCTTCAAAACCGAAGCTGTTTGGCCCGTGATGGTCGCCCTTGTGGTGACCGGATTGGTGGCGCTGTTTTTCTTGCGTGCACCGCGAATCGAAGTGATGGACGCACAGGCGGCTACGGTGCCTGCAAGCAGCGAATCGATTTATTTCGGTATGGGGTGTTTTTGGGGCGCGGAAAAACGCATGGGCGAAGTGCCCGGGGTCGTCAATGTGGAGGTCGGTTACGCGGGTGGCGATGCGCCCCAGGTCGGTTATCAGGATGTTTTGGATGCCGAAGCGGCGATTCGCGCCGGCCGGTCAAAGGCGCGCAATCATGCCGAAGTGGTCAAGGTGACCTACGACCCGAAGCGGACCGATCTTGCCCAAATTTTGGCGGCCTTTTGGGAAAACCATGACCCCACGCAAGTGGGTGGACAAGGGAATGATCTCGGCAGCAATTACCGCAGCGCGATCTATTACGTCAACGACGCCCAGCGCGCGATGGCCGAGCAAACCAAAAACACCTATCAAATCGCGCTGCGTAAAGAGGGTTATGGCGACATCACCACGGAAATTCTGCCGGTGAAAAATTACAATCGCGCCGAGGCGATGCATCAGGACTATCTGAAAAAGAACCCGGATGGCTATTGCGGCTTGGGTGGCACCGGCGTCAAATTCGGCTTGGCCAATGCCGGAAAGCCACGCGATCCGCAATATCTGGTGCCGGCCGGTGAAGCCTTGAAAGCCGACGGCCAACTAGTCATCTATGAAGCCGAAACCTGCGATTTCTGCAAGGCGTTCAACAAAGAAGTGTTGTCGAGTTGGAAATCGGAGGTGCCGTTTGTAAAGACTTGGGGGACCGATGCACCGGCCGGATGGTCTTTGGCCAAACCGTTGTTCGCGACACCGACCATCGTTTACTTCAAAAACGGTAAAGAAGTGTCGCGATACACCGGATATTCGGGCGGTCCGCAGAAGTTCTGGCAATGGCTGGGCTACCAATTGCTGAGTCCGGAACAGAAACGCATCGCGTTTGAAAAAGGCACGGAAATACCGAATTCGGGTTCCGATTTGGACGAAACACGTCCGGGTACCTACGTCGATCCGATCACGGGCGCCGCATTGTTCCGCAGCGACACCAAATTCCACAGTGGCACGGGTTGGCCGAGCTTTTTCAATCCTGTCCCCGGCGCCTTGGTCCTTCGCAAGGACACCAGTGATGGCATGGTGCGCACCGAAGTCACCAGTGCCAGTTCAGGCATTCACTTGGGACATGTGTTCGATGACGGGCCGCCGCCGACCGGAAAGCGTTACTGCATCAACGGGAATGTGTTGAAATTCATTCCTGATCCTCCCGCCCAGGCCGCCCGATGACCGACGCCAGCGATTTGCGTATCCACCTTGTTCAAGGCAATACACGATGGCATGACCCGGATGGGAATCGGCACTACTACCAAGGCATGATCGAACCGCTGAAGGGCAAGTCCGATCTCGTTGTTTTGCCGGAAACTTTCACCTCCGGATTTTCCAACGACGCGGTGCGGAATGCGGAAGACATGCACGGCAAAACCGTGGCATGGATGCGTGCGCAAGCCGCCGAATTGGATGCCGCGGTGTGTGGCAGCGTCCAAATGTCGGAGGCGGGTAAAGTCTTCAATCGGATGTTGTTCGTGACGCCGGATGGGGGAGTTCAGACCTACGACAAGCGTCATTTGTTTACCTTCGCACGTGAGCATGAGCGCTACAGCGCGGGTGTCGAGCGCTTGATCGTGAAATGGCGCGGCTGGCGAATCTGTCCTCTGGTCTGTTATGACCTGCGTTTCCCGGTGTTTTCACGCAATGGTTTGGATGCCGGCGACGAGGCGCATTACGACTTGTTGCTCTACGTTGCCAACTGGCCGTCAGTTCGTGATTACCCCTGGCGGACGCTGCTTCGGGCTAGGGCGATTGAGAATCTGAGTTATGTGGCCGGCGTGAATCGTGTCGGTGACGATGGCAACGGTCTGCACTACTCAGGCGATAGTGCCGTCATTGATTTCCTGGGGCAGCCGATGATTGAACTACGCGATGCGGAAGGCGTCATTGACGCAGTCTTGGACCCATCCGAGCTGCGTGCGCATCGCACACGTTTTCCTGCGCTCAATGATGCGGACGGTTACAGTCTGGTTTGAACTGCAACGAATAAACCGCGGATTTTTGCCCGTTTCGGGTGGCGACAATCGGCGTCTGTTCCGGCCCGGACCAAACACTTTCGGGCCACCATCGGGGCGAACTGTCGAACGCCGGTTCGAACGGCAAGCCCGGCTTGGGTGTCGCCACTGCCACGTTTGCACAATGGGCTGCGGCAAGCACGCGTTCTGCGGGTTCGGTCCATCCGTGTCTTGCCAATTTGAACAAACCCCAATGCACCGGAATCATGAGTTTGCCGCGCGCCCAGAGATTTGCCTGCACCGCTTGTTCGGGGCCGATGTGCCAGTCCGGCCAACGTGCGTCGTATTGACCGCTTTCGATCAACGTGACATCGAACGGTCCGAAGCGCTCGCCGACAGCTTCGAATTGTGCGGTCAAGCCGGTGTCACCGGAGTACCAGACGCGGTGCTGAGGCCCGACCATTGCGTAGCCGCCCCACAGCGTGCGGTTGCGTTGGGGATTGACCCGGCCAGACGCATGACGCGCCGGCGTCAATGTCAGCGCGACGTCACCGACCTTTGCCGTTTCCCACCAATCCAATTCGGTGATTCGATCAGGTGCGACACCCCAGCGGGCCAAATGCGCGCCCACGCCGAGCGGTAAAACAAAGCGTGTCTTGCCTGCCGCCAGCGTCTTGATCGAGCCCATATCCAGATGGTCGTAATGGTCGTGGGAGATGACAACCACGTCGACATCCAGAAGCGCAGACAACGGGATGGGCGGCGGAAACCAACGCTCGGGCCCGACAAATTGAAAAGGCGAGGCGCGCAAGCTTTCAATCGGGTCGATCAATACCCGGATGCCGTCGATTTCGACGAGCGTCCATGAATGTCCGAACCAAGTGATGCGAAGTCCGGAACGGGGTGCGATGGCCAGCCGGCGCGCCGTGTCGTGCGCATAGGGCACTGGCGCCACGGGCGCACTGGCGGGCACAGCTTTCAACATGCCAAGAATGGTGAGTGCGCTGGTGTCACTCCACATCCGGTCCGGATTTTGGAAATGGTCTCCGTGCCACTGAGGCGATTGTTCAATGCGCGCCTGTCGTTCCGCTGCCGGACGGGCGCCGAACGCCGGGGACAAATTAACAACAAGCCATCCACAAAAGAAGACGGCTGCAAGTGTGATCAATACCGAGCGAGCGACTCGCCAAAGGCGGCTTGTCCGCCGCCCTTCTTCCAGACGCATATCGACTGAATCGGCTTGTTAGAAGCCACCACCACGCGGGCCGCGGTTGCCGCCTCCGGGGCGACCACCGCCACCCGGGCGGCCCGCACCAGGGCGAGAACCGCCGGGACGTCCACCTGGTTTGCTAGGGCGCGCGCCGGCAGGACGCGGACCCGCCGGACGGTTGTTGCGCGGGCGCTCGCCGTACGGATTGAAGCTACCGGGATTGGCGTGATCTGAGGGGAAGCTGGGCGCATTGCCCGGGTGCCCAAACGGATACTTCGGACGCGACGGTGCGGCATCGCCGGAAGCACCGCGTGCGCCGTAGGGGCTACGCGCACCGGTAGCGGCGCCGCGTCCGCCAGCGCCGGCGCCTGAAGGACCACCACGTCGCGGACCTTGGCCCGGCGCCGCAGGACGCAAACCGCCCGGACGGGCGCCCGCCGGGCGCTTGGGTTTGAAGCCATCGGCATTGCGGTGACCGCTCGGACCGGTTTCAACACCGTCCGGCACATACCAGGTGCGCATTGCGGCAGGGTTGTCGCCGCGATTTTCGCCCGGGCGCATGCGTTGTCCCGGTTGGCGGTCGCCACCTTTGATTTTGAATCTGCCTTGGCTTTGCTTGGCGGCCGCGTCACCGCTGACCGTCAAACCGCCGCGCGGTTTTGCGCCGCCGCGGCCACCGCGACGGTCTTCACGCATATTGTCGAAGCGACGCAATTCACGTCCTTCATCTGCTGCGTTATGGCCGCCGACGTAGCCGTTGGACTTGCGTTCGAAGGTATGGATCGTCTTTGCCGCACGGCGTTGGCCGATCACGGGCTGCAACGTCAGTGCGGACGGCGCGCCGGGCTCCAAACCGAGTTCGTTGCGCAGCGTGTTGACTTGGCCTTCGGGCAGCTCTTGCGACTGTCCGCGTAGCAAGGGTTGCGGCAAGGTCACCTTGCCATAACGGATGCGCTTCAAACGCGACACCATGCAACCTTGGGATTCCCACAGGCGGCGCACTTCGCGATTGCGTCCTTCCTTCAACAACACGCGGAACCAGTCGTGAGAATCGGTTCCGCCGATACGTTCGATGTCGTCGAACTTGGCCGGACCGTCATCCAAAGCCACGCCGCGACGCAGACGGTCGACGACCTTGTCCGACACTTCTTCTTCGCCTTCCGGCGGGCGGACGCGGCACACATACTCGCGATCCACTTCGTGCGAGGGATGCATCATCGCGTTGGCGAGCTCGCCATCGGTGGTCAGCAACAGCAAACCGGTGGTGTTGATATCGAGGCGGCCGATCGCGATCCAGCGTGCGCCTTTCAGGGCGGGAAGGGCTTCAAAGATGGTCGGGCGACCTTCGGGATCTTCGCGCGTGGTGACTTCGCCTTCCGGCTTGTTGTAGATAAGAACGCGTGCCGGCTCAGTCAGGGCCGATGCCACAAAGCTACGGCCGTCGAGTTCGATTTTGTCCCCGCCCTTGACGCTCATGCCCAGCGTTGCTGGCTCACCATTGACGGTGACGGCGCCGGACGAAATGCGCTGTTCGAGCGCGCGGCGCGAGCCGAGCCCGGCCTGCGCCAACACTTTATGCAGGCGCTCCTCAAGCTTGGGGGCGGCCTCGGCGGAGGCAGATTTCAGGGACAGTTTGTTTCGTTCGTTCATGGTTCACTCCGGGTGCTGTCGCCGTCGTCGGCGAGGGCTTCTGTTTCTTGTGGTGTTGTTTCAGGCGCTTCGTAATGGTCGCCTGTGTTGGGTTCCGACTCGGCGTCGACGGAATCGAGATGCGTGGTGATCGGTGCGTGTTCGGGATCGAATTGCAGTTGTGGCTCGAGCTCTGCGAAATCTTTCAACTCGGAAAGCGGCGGGAGATCGTCCAACTTCTTGAGACCGAAGTAGTCCAAAAATGCGCGGGTTGTCCCCAAGAGTTCGGGTTTGCCCGGCACATCGCGATGTCCGACAACACGAATCCATTCCCGTTCTTCCAGCGCCTTGATGATGTTGCTATTGGTGGCAACTCCTCGAATCTGCTCGATCTCGCCCCGGGTAATGGGCTGCCGATAAGCAATCAAGGCAAGCGTTTCAAGCGTGGCGCGGGTGTATTTGGTTTGCCGTTCGGTCCAAAGGCGCGCGACCCAAGCATGGACATCGGATTTGACTTGAAAACGCCAGCCCGATGCCACTTCAACCAATTCGACACCCCTTTCAGCACAGTCTGACTGCAAAGAAACCAATGCCGCCTGAACGCTGCCTTCGGGTGCCGGCTCGTCGAGCGGGAACAAGGCGTTGAGTTGGACAATCGTCAGCGGTTGACTGGCGGCCAGCAGTGCCGCTTCGACGATGCGTTTTACCAAGTTTTCCTGCATGGATCAGTTCCTGTCCGTCTTGCTGGTGTCTTCTTCGACGTCGAATTCGCTCATGGGAATCTCTGCCGGTGCGTCCGCGGATGCGAGGGATTTGACGTAAATCGGGGCGAGGTGCGGCGCATCTTCGCCCGGCGGGTTGGGTGCGTCTTGCATGATTTCGATGAGTTGCTCTTTGGCGAGCGTAAGCAGGCTCAAAAAGGTGACGACAACGCCCAGTCGGCCTTCTTCCACATTGAACAGCGATTCAAAGCGATGAAACACGCCGTCCGACAGCGCTTCGAGCAGTTCGCCCATCTTCTGTCGGACGCTCAGCGCATCGCGTTTGATCGCGTGGTGCGTATAGAGGTCGGCGCGTTTAAGCACATCATGCAGCGCCAACAGCATTTCCCGCATGTCGACCGGGGGCGGCAGGCGCACTTCCGCACGTTCGGGCATGTGCGCAGAGGCTAACGCGGTATCGCGCTCCTGGCGGGGCAGGGCATCGATGTCTTCGGCTGCCTGCTTGTACCGTTCGTACTCTTGCAAACGACGTACCAAGTCCGCACGCGGGTCATCTTCCAGACCTTCCTCGTTCGGCGGGCGCGGCAACAACATGCGCGATTTGATCTCGGCAAGAATGGCCGCCATGACCAGGTATTCCGCCGCGAGTTCGAAGCGCATCTCGTGCATGGCTTGGATGTAATCGACGTATTGGCGCGTGATTTCAGCGACCGGAATATCGAGAATGTCCAGGTTTTGCCGGCGGATCAGGTAGAGCAGCAGGTCGAGCGGACCCTCGAATGCTTCGAGAATGACCTCCAACGCGTCCGGCGGAATGTACAAATCTTGCGGGATTTGCAGTACCGGCTGCCCAAGCACATGCGCCAACGGCATTTCCTGCTGCTGGGGTGACGGGTGTTGCGGCTTCGGGTCGGCACCCGCCTCGGGCGAAGGTGCGTCGGTTTGTTCGGTCATGTTTCGGCAACAGGCCATGACGTCTGCATGCCGAGATGGCATGAGTACGTGTATCAATCAAGGGAAGGCAATTGCGGCGCTGGGCTTGACGCTCGTCTGTGGCGCAGGCACCCGCTTGGGTTTAGGGTAAACGTACGGCCGTGGAATGTCTAGGCACGGGCTGTTTTAGACTGACAGCCTTGCAATCAAGAGAACTGCCATGTGGTACATCCTCGAAGGATTCGACGCCCCCGACGGACTTTCCAAGCGTCCCGCTCTTCGGGAGGCGCATTTGCTCAGGGCGCGACAATTATTAGCCGAAGGGCGTTTGTTGGTGATCGGCCCAATGCCCGCCATCGACTCACCTGACCCGGGACCGGCGGGCTTTAGCGGAAGTCTCTTGATTGCGGAGTTCGATGCCATCGAGGCGGCCCGTGATTGGCTGGCCCAAGACCCTTACACCACCGGGGGCGTGTTTGAACGTACCGAAGTGCGTCCGTTCAACAAGGTTTTGCCATGAGTGACGTGGAAACGCGCGTCGCACGCATTCGCGCAGCCCTTGAGACGGCATTTTCGCCCGTGATATTGGACATCCGCGATGACAGCCATCGTCACGCGGGTCATGAGGGCGCGCGTGACGGGCGAGGGCACTTCAAAGTACGCGTTGTCAGCCGAGCGTTCGACGGCATGACCGCCCTTCAAAAGCACCGCGCCGTGTATGCGGCGATGGGCTCGCTGATGGAGACCGATATCCACGCATTGCAAATCGACGCCCGGACGCCCGATCAACCTTGAGCGTGTACGCGCTCGAACTCGACAATCAGCAGAAATCGCGGTGTACCGTTTTCAGCGTTGAATTCGCAACTTGCACCGATCGCATGCGCCCGGTCACGGATTCCCTGTAATCCGTAGCCGGTGCTGTTCCGGAAATCAATCTCGCCTTCGTCGTCGTGTATCCGCAACGTCAGCCGCGCGTGCAAGTCGTCAACCGACTCTTGCACCAGGGCCACGCTTAGCCAACGGTGTCGACCGTGTTTGATGGCATTGGTGATCGCTTCCTGGCAAATACGGTAAAAGGAAATTTCGATCTTTTCGGGCAAGTGGCGATCCACCCCTTGGGCATGGAAGTCGTACTCGAAACCCTGTTCGGTCAGCAGCTCGATCACCGGGCCGCTTTCCAATGCGCGCACAAGCCCGAAGCGACTTAGCGCGATCGGGTGAAGCTTGTCGTTGATCGCGCGAAGGTGCCAATGGGCGTCTTCCACGAGCGAGGACACCGTTTTCAGATATTGCAAAGTCCCCAGATCGTCCGTGCGCTTGCTGGCGATCTGAACATAGGTGGCGATGGCGGTGAGATCTTGGCCGAGTTGGTCGTGCAAATCTTGGGCGATGCGCTGCCGTTCTTTCTCTTCTTGATGCGTGAGGCGCAGCGCAACGTCGCTCATGCGCGACGAGCGTTCCGTCTCCGCGACCGCTGTATGCGCCAATGCTTCGTGCTGATGCCGCATCAAATCGGAGGCGCCGCCGATGATGGTTGCGCCGAAGCCGACCAATACCAAAAAGGTCTCGACGCGACCGTATTGCCAGATTTCCGGCAACGCGGCGTGCTGGAAGAGCACACAGGCGGCGACACCGCAAAAGGCGAAAATCGCTGCCCGAAATCCCAGCTGGTGCGACACCAACAAGAGCGGCAAGATGGCAATCACCACCGCGTCGACATGGGCATTGACGGGGTCGATTTGCATCAGGGATGCCAGGATGCAGGCAGGCAGCAAGGCGATGCCGATCGTGCGCAGATCGAAGTCACGGCCTGCAAGAAACTTTCGTTGCGCGATGGTCAAAATCAACAGACCGAGGGTCATGACGCCGAGCCATGCGCCGACACGGTTCTCTAAAAGGGCGAATGCGAATTGCTGGGGATCCCGTCCATCCAGCAAATGGCGCGCGTTGATAAATGCGAACGATGACAATGCGACAGCCACAACCGCGGCGAAAAGCCGCGTGACGAGCGCCCGAAGCGAACCGATACCGGCAGTCGGACGAACAAAGAAAAATACGATGGCGTGGGCAATTGCAAAGCAGATGAAGGGGCCGAATACGTCCACCAGATCAACCGGTGTTATCGATGCGTCGGACAGCGCAAACCGGAATAGGGCCAAGACCAGCCATTCAAGGACGGCAATCATCCACCATTGCCGCATCGGCACCAACCAGAGCGCGGCACAGCGCACGCCGGCCTGCAGGTTCCAAAATGGCGCGGAAGCGAGGGTCGCCAGTGCAAACAGCCACGGGTAAAGGGCGATCAGCAGCCACTTCGTGTCACGTTGCAGCCATTTCCACTTCGATTCCATGTAAGGTTTACCTGATTGTCGGTGACATTATGCTCAGAATATTTTTGGTCGATGACCACCAAGTGGTGCGGGCGGGTTTCAAACAACTGCTCGAAATGGAGCCCGGCTGGGAAGTCGTCGGTGAGGCAGGCAGTGTTGCCGAACTCGCCGACTCGATGCTGCGGGTGCAATTTGACGTCATGGTGTTGGACCTCTCGCTACCCGACGGCGACGGTTTGGTCCTTCTCCGTCAGGTGCTCGGCAAACGACCGGATCTGCCTGTCGTTGTCATGAGCATGCATGAAGGCGCGTTATACGTTCAGGATGCGATGAGCTCAGGTGCCCGTGCCTATGTCACCAAACGTTCGGGCTTTGAAGAATTGGTCGAAGCGCTGAAACGGGTTCAAAACGGTGAAACGTATGTGAGCTTGGATGTGCGCATGGTGAGCCAAGGCGGTAACCGCCGCGAATCGAACGGCCTGCCCGAGCTGACATCCAAGGAAGCGAACGTATTCCTGCTGCTGGCGCGCGGACATTCCGTATCCCGCGTTGCCGCCACGTTGAATGTGAGCAACAAGACCGTCTATTCACACCGTAACAATATTTGGAACAAGCTCGGCCTGACCTCGGACTTCGAACTCAGAAAGTTGGCACAGCAACGCGGCCTGGTCACCGAATAAGGCGATTTTTTCAGGACGAGGAAGCTTCGCCTTTTCGCTGGGCCTTTTCGTCGTACATGTGGCCGTCGGCAATTTTGAGGAGTTCCTCCAACGTTGCACCGTTCGGGGGATAGATGGCGACACCGATTGACGCGCCGACTTGCACATTGTGCTCGCCGAGCAACAGAGGCTCTTCGACCACCTCGTGCAGCCGATCCACAAAGGCGTCCAAATCTTCGGGCTTGATGCCCTCGACCAAGGCCACGAATTCATCGCCGCCCCACCGGACGACAATATCGTCTGCGCGGGTGATGCGCCGCATGCGATTGGCGATGGCTTGCAGCACCGTGTCACCGGAGCGATGCCCGTGGTGGTCGTTGACTTCTTTGAAGTCGTCAAGGTCGACGAACAACAGCGCGCAGGGGAACAGATTTCCGCGTTTTAACCGTGCGTTGACGAGCGCATGCCGCTCTTCGAGGAAGCGTCGGTTCGGCAAGCCGGTTAGCGCGTCATAGCGCACCAGTCGTGCCAGTTCACCGCGGTGCCTCAACAGCAAATACAGGATTCCGGATACCAACACCCCGAGCACGACGCTGATGAGTCGCGTCATGCGCTCGAACAAGGTCGCGCCGGGCGACTGCCGTTCGACCGCAAGCTGCCATTCGCCGCCGGGGATGTCCAAATCGAGAATCACCGCTTCGGGATGGGTGAATAGGGTGTTGTCACCAGTGATCGGTTTTGATTCGAGACCCATCACCGACCGGCTGCGAATGGCGAACTTGAAATGATCGATTCGGGCGGTTTCGGTGACGCCGTTGAAGAGGCTTTCCATGTCGATCACGGCGGAGATCAAACCCCAGTAGCGATCACCCACATTAAGCGGTGCGCGATAGATCAGGCCACTCCCCCCTTGGACCAGGTGGACCGGGCCCACCAAGGCCGGCGAGCCCGTGGCAACGATTTGTTGAATGACCGGCCATTGCTCCGGTTGGGTGCGATAGTCCAAGCCCAAGGCCTGCTCGTTGCCCGCCATCGGATACATGTAACGCATCACGTAACCTTCCGCGATGCCGATATTGCGGATATGGGGCGCCGATTTTTTCAGAACGCCGAGAAGGTCTTCGATCTCTTTGCCATCCAGCTCGGCGTGACGGACCGCGAGATAGCCCGCCAATCCGTTTTGCACCGAAGTGATGGAGTTGAGCTCGCGCTCAATCAAAGCCCGGGCCGAGGAGGCATTGGCCATGGTGTCAAGCTCGCGCTTCGATTCGCCGGCCCCGTGCATCGCTGCCGCCATTAGCTGACCTAGCCCGAAGACCAGAAAAAACGTAAGCACGGTCACGCACAGGACGAAGAGCTTGCTCCCCATGAGTTGGCTGGCCCGTGCTGAGAGACGTTTTGGCAAGGCTGATCTGTCGATACCGGATATCGGCAAAGTATGCAGCAGATTTGAAACGTTGGAGCTCAGAAAAAACCCCAGCCCGATCGGGCTGGGGTTTGTCATTGGTGGAGGTGGGCGGAATCGAACCGCCGTCCGAAGGCACTCCACGCCCGGCACTACATGCTTAGCTGATTGATTGATCTCGGACGGCGGCAACTCAACCAGCAAGGCGCGCCGCAATCCACACCCGCTTTATTCAAGCCCAGGTTGGCGGGTCGCCGCCTGGGCCGGTCCTGTGATAATGACCCTACATCCACGAGCACAGGCACAAGTGGGTTCAGGGCTTACGCCTTAAGCGGCGAGAGCGTAGTTGTCGTCGTTGGCAACTATAAGTTTGCAGCTGGTTTAGCGAGGAAAGCTACCCCCTCGGCATGCGCCAAGCGATTTCGCAACCCCCGTCGAAGCCAATGCACCCCCGGGAAAACGATTCGTCTGACCCCCTGACTATATAGGTGGTTCGGACGAATACCAAATTTCGCCGGCGAGCCGACCTGCCGCGCATGCATTCCATTCAGCTTCGCTCGTGGCACGATAAGCAGATGGCACAGCGACACAAAACTCTTTTGGACTCCGCACTGAACACCGCCCTTCAGCGTCCACGCAAACGCATCGCGTTCCTGTTGTTTGTCCTCGTCTTACTGGTGTGCCTCACACTCACCGGCATCCTTTGGCGTGAAGCACACCGCCAAGCCAATGCCACCCGAAGTGCCGCGGCAGTCAAGGAAGCGGATGCGATAGCACTTTTGATCAGCGGACAGCTCGCCGCTTACGAATTGATCCTGCACGGCAATGCGGCTTTGCGTGCGTCGATTGTGCAGATCCAGCGAGAGCAGTGGAGTGCGTATGTGCGAGCACTGGACATCGGTCAGCGCTATCCCGGCGCCGTCGGCATCGGATTGGCATTGTATTTCGACCAATCACATTTGATCCGGATGCAAGAACAAGTGCGACGCGAGTCCGGTCAACTGTTTACCGTCTGGCCATCGGGCGTTCGGGCGGAGTATGGGCCGATTGTGTTTCTGGCCCCCGAGGAGCAGAAGAATGCGCGCGCCTACGGCTACGACATGTACTCTGAGCCCCTCCGCCATGAGGCAATGCAACGGGCGATGGAGTCGGGGAAAACCTGGTTGACGGCGCCGCTCCAATTGAAGCAAGACGGCACAACGCCGGTGACGTCTGCGATTTTGTATTTACCCATTTACAGGAACAACGCGCAGCCGCAAACACTCAGTGCGCGCCGGTCCGAGATGCTCGGTTGGTCGTACATTCCATTTCACACCGAAACGATGATCCAACAGGCGCTCAAACCGCTCAGCCGGAACTTCCTATTGGTGGTTGAGGCAGTGAGCGCCGAGACACCACGCGTTTTGTTCAAGGATGCGGGAACGCCTGCGGTGACAACGCCGGTTTGGTCATCGGAAGACAATGTTTTCGGTCAGACTTGGCGGACCTCGTTGTATGCCAAATCCGGCGACGCGGACGTCTTTTCCAAAGACCTGTTGGTACTGTTGATCGGCATCCCTTTGTCGTTGTCGCTCGCTTCAATGGTTCTGATGCTTGCGTTGACGCGATCCCGGGCTTACGGCATCGCGCAGGAAATGAATGCCGCGCATCGACGAAGCGAAACGCTGCTGAGAACTGCGTTGACACACTCCGCGATCGGCAAGAGCCTTTTGGATTCGCGTGGTCGGATTCTGCAGGTGAATCCCGCTTTTTGCCAGATCATGATGGGCGAGGAATCCGACTTTATCGAACGTGTGCTGGATACCTTGTTTGATCGCGGCGCGGTGCGACTCAAGTCGGATCACGAGGAGCCGGGGGTGTGGAGCGAAGTGCGGCGCTTGGTGCGCAAGAGCGGAGAAATCCGACATATATCGCTCACGTTCGCGACGATTCCTCGCGAGGAGAATGTCGAGGTGGCGCAAATCGTCCAAGTGCAGGACATCACCGACCGAATCACCAACGAAGCGCGAATCCAATCCCTGAACCGGACCTTGGAATCACGCGTGGAATCCCGCACACGCGCACTCACGGAAGCCAACGAGGAATTGAAGAGTTTTGCCTATACCGTCTCGCATGACTTGCGCGCGCCGTTGCGGGCCATCGAGGGGTTCAGCCAAATCCTTTCGGACAAGCACGCTGCGCAACTGGATGACACGGGGAAAGGCTATCTGCAGCGCGTGCGCACGGCGGCGATGCGCATGAGCGACCTGATTGACGGCCTGTTGAAAGTGTCGCGCTTGTCCCAATCCAAACTTCAGCGCAGCGACATCAATATCAGCGATATTGCCAACGAAGTGCGGGCGGGTCTGGAAGAAAGCGATCCGACGCGGCGGGTGACTTTTGAAATCGAGCCTGACATGCACGCGAACGGGGATCCTGCGTTGATCTCCAACCTTTTGCAGAACTTGATCGGCAATGCGTGGAAGTTCACGCGTGAAAAACCTGATGCACTGATTCGGTTCGGCCGCACTTTGGAGTTGCCGCACGGGTTTTTCGTGGAAGACAACGGTGCAGGCTTTTCAGAGTCGTATGCCCACAACTTGTTCCGCCCGTTCCAGCGCTTGCACACCGACAGTGAATTCGAGGGGCATGGCATCGGCCTGACCTCGGTCAAACGGGTCGTGGAGCGGCATGGCGGGGAAATTCGTGCACGCGGAGAAGTCGGCAAAGGTGCGCGTTTCGTCTTCAACCTGCCGCCGGGAGAGGCGGTTTAAGCGTTTGAATCAGGCGTCTTTGTTATGCCGGCGCATGACGCGCTGCTTTTCGCGGTTCCAATCGCGTTCTTTTTCCGCGTCACGCTTGTCGTGATTCTGCTTGCCTTTGGCCAGAGCCACTTCCGCTTTGACTTTGTTGCCTTTCCAATACAAGGCGGTGGGGACGATGGTGTATCCGTCCCGTTGCACTTTGCCGACCAGCTGGTCGATTTCCTGGCGGTGCAGCAGCAACTTACGGTTGCGCCGGTCGTCGGCGATGACGTGCGTTGACGCAGACAGCAACGGTGTGATCTGTGCGCCGAACAGGAATATCTCACCGTTCCGGACAATGGCGTAGCTTTCGCCGATGTTGGCGCGCCCCGCCCGGATGGACTTCAGCTCCCAGCCTTGGAGGGCGACCCCGGCTTCGAACTTCTGTTCCAAGTGATATTCATGGCGCGCACGCTTGTTCAACGCGATCGTGCCGCCGTTTCCTTTATTCTTGTCTTTTGCATTCGCCTTTGCCATCGGTACATTGTCGCCCAAACGACCTGTACGGCGCAGCTTTCCATGACAACCAAAATTGAACGCAGTGCTTTGGTTTCGCATTCCGCGGAACAAATGTTTGATCTGATCGACGCGATCGAGGACTACCCGGGCCGGTTCGGCTGGTGCAAAGGGGCCCAAGTGATCGAGCGTGCGCAGGATCGCGTCGTGGCGCGGCTGGATGTCGGCATTTCAGCGTTCAAGACTTGGTTCAAGACCGAAAATACGCTGGATAGGCCGCATCAAATCTCGATGCACTTGCTCGAAGGGCCGTTCAAGGCCTTGGAGGGCGTTTGGCGGTTCAAGGCACTCTCCGAGACGGCCTGCAAAGTGACCCTGGAGCTGCAGTTCGAGCCCATGTCGTCCTTGATGGAAGGGGTGTTGAAATTGGGACTGCAGGCGATGGCCGATCAAATGGTCAACGACTTCGTGCGCGTCGCTAACACCGAATCGGCAGCTTGACCGGATGGATCACGTCACCGTGACCGTGGTTGAAGCGTGGCCGGGCCGATTCGAGACGGTGGCTTTGACATTGCCAAAAGGCACCACGGCGGCGCAAGCGCGCGAGGCAAGCGGTCTTGGCACGATGGCGACCGGCATGGCCGTGTTCGGCGTGCGCGTGGACGAGGGTTCAGTGCTGAATGACGGCGACCGCCTGGAACTCTTGCGTGCGCTCACGATTGATCCGAAGGACGCACGCAGAAAGCGCGCCGAAGCGCGCTCTGTCAAACATAAAAAGTGGTGAAAAGGCGCGCGGGTTATTCGCCGCCGCGCTTCTCTTTGTCGCTCTTGCGCAGGTTCGGGCCGAACTCTTTGTTGGCGCGTTTCGCCAGCGCATCATCTTGTTCCGGGAAATAATCGCCTTCCCATTTGGTCACGGCATTGTTTTCGAAATAGACGACGAAATTCTTGATTTCAGTCTTGCCGCCGCGACCCACGCGTTGGGTTGCGGTGTAATCCCAGCGGTCCTTGTGGAAAGGATCAGCGATTGACGGCGAACCCATCATCGACATGACCTGTTCTTTGCTCATGCCCACGGCGAGTTGTTTGACGGCCGCTTCTTCGACCAAGTTGCCTTGGTAAACCGGCTGACGATACAAACAACCTGAGAGCGAGACGACGGCAGCAGCGGTCAAGAGCAATGTACGCATGGGGGGTTTGACATAAACAGGACTTAGACTAGGCGATGATACACGCTCGCGGCGCGGCCCTGAAACAGGGCAGGGCTCGCGTTCAGGCAGAAAACACGAGGTAGCGGCAATGGAATCAAACGACTTGCGCAACGCCGGATTGAAGGCCACCCAACCGCGGATGCGCATTCTTGAACTCCTGGAAAATGCCAGTCCGAGACACATGACGGCGGAAGACATTTATCGGCGCCTGACCGATGCCGGCGAAGAAATCGGCTTGGCGACGGTGTATCGGGTTCTGACGCAATTCGAGTCGGCCGGCTTGGTCTTGAAACACAACTTCGAAGGTGGGCAGGCCGTTTACGAGCTCGATCGCGGCGATCATCACGACCACATGGTCGATCTGGATTCCGGCAAGGTGATTGAGTTCGAATCAGAAGAAATCGAACGTATCCAACATGAAATCGCCGCCAAACACGGCTACAAAATCGAAGGACACGCGTTGGTCCTTTACGTCCGCAAGCAAGCTTGAGTCACGCGTTCATTGCTTCCCGGCGCAGCGCCATTGCCGCTGCGTGCACGGCAGCCGTCCGCTTGCTGCCACCCAGCATACGTGCCAGTTCTTCGACACGCGCCTCTTCGTCAAGGACTTCCAAGGCACTTTGCGTCAAGCCCTCGGCTTTGGATTTGTCGACGCGATAGTGATGCGTGCCGTGCGCCGCGACCTGTGGCAGATGCGTCACGCACATGACCTGACATCGTGATGACAGCTTGCGCAACAGCGCGCCGACGACATCGGCGACCGCGCCGCCAATGCCGCTATCCACTTCATCGAATACCAAGGTCGGTGCGATGTCGCCGCGCATGGCTGCCACTTGGATGGCCAGCGCGATTCTCGACAATTCACCGCCTGAAGCCACCTTTCGCAAGGCGCGCGGAGGTTGTCCCGGATTTGCCGACACGAGGAATTCGACCCGTTCGGTGCCTACGGGGTCTGGCTGGGTACTCGATGCGGGTTCGACCAACACATCGAACGACCCGCCTTCCATCCCCAGCGTGCCCATGAGCGCGGTGACGGCGCTCGCCAGACCTTTGGCCGTCTTCACGCGTGCTTTGCCAAGCGCGGCAGCCGCCGTCGCCCAAGCGGCTTGGTGTTCTTCCAGCGCGGTCTCAAGTGCACGTTGGGTGGCCTCGGCATTTGCCAAACTGTCCAATTCCAAGGCCAATTCAGCGCGCGTTTCATGCAGGAGTTCAACACGCGTCCGGTGCTTACGCGCCAAATCATGCAGTCGCACCAGCGCGGCTTCCGCCTGGGCAATCGCGTCGGGGTCGACTTCGACGTCATCGCGAACCACGGCCAACGCATGGGCGGCCTCCTCGGCGTGAATGACGGCAGAATCCAGCAACGCAGCGACGTCATTCAATTTGGGTTCGAACGGCGCCGCACGACGAAGATCCGCAATCAAACCATTCAGTGTGGAAACGACGCCGGCGCGGGATTCATCACCTTCTAGCCCGGCGGCAACATGGCCGCAGGTGTCAATCAATTCTGAGCCATGGCTCATTCGCTTGTGCCGCGACATCAGCGCTTCTTGCGCCAACGGATCGATCACGGCGTCATCCAGCGCTTCCAGCGCTTCGGAAAGGGCCTGTTTGCGGAATTCGACGTCACCGCGTTCGGTCAACGCATCCAGCGACTTGCGCGCGGCCCGCCAAGCCAGCGCGTGGGTCGACACCGCATTGAGCTGCAATTCGTGCTGCCCGAGATCATCCAAAAGGACGAGTTGGTCGGGTTTGGAAAGCAGACGTTGTTGTGCGTGTTGGCCATGGATTTCCACCAGCAGGCGCGCGATTTCACCGAGCTGCCCGAGCGTCGCCGCGCGACCGTTGATCCATGCCTTCGAACCGCCGTCCGCGCGCAAGACCCGGCGCAGCAAACATTCATCGCCTTCATCCATGGCATTGGCTTTGAGCCAGCTTGCCGCCGCAGGCGAATCGGACAGGGAAAACGTGGCGCTCAACTCGGCGCGATCCGCGCCGTGACGCACCATGCCCGCATCCGCGCGAACACCCGACAAGAAGCCGAGCGCGTCGACCAGCAAGGACTTTCCAGCGCCGGTTTCACCGGAAATGACCGTCATTCCCTCGGCGAACTCGAGTTCGGAGGTGGAAATAACGGCGAAGTCACGGATGCTAAGACTGGTGAGCATTCGCGCATTCTAAAGTCTGTCGTCGCCGAAAGTGAGACAGGGGTCGGATTGAGGTATCGGACAATCCTGATTCGGTGCTTGCAAGGCTGTCGCCGAGGCCTTATATCGAATGCATGGCGATCGATTCCGCACTCCCTGACCTTGATTTGCGTTCGCGACAACTGTTGCGGGCGTTGATCGGTCAATACATTCACCACGGTTCGCCGGTCGGTTCACAAACCTTGGCCAAATGCGCTGGTCTGGACATCAGTCCGGCGACCATTCGCAATATCCTGGGGGATCTGGAAGACATCGGCCTGCTGGTCTCACCGCATACGTCTGCAGGACGGATTCCCACGGCTCAGGGCTACCGCGTGTTCGTGGATTCGTTGCTGCAAATCGACACGCTTCAGGAAAGGGACGTTTCGCAGTTGCGTGAGCGATTGCCCAAAGATGTTCCGACCAGCGATCTCTTGAGCGGCACGGGTGAGTTGCTGTCTGCCATGAGCAATTTCGTCGGCGTGGTCAGTGCGCCAAAGCGCAGCAACGAAACCTTCAAGCACATCGAGTTTGTCGGTCTCGGGCCGGACGAAATCCTCGCCGTCGTGGTCTTCCCGGACCATGAAATCCAGAACCGCGTGATCCGTACGTCTACGACATTTGATCCGAAAACACTCGAACTCATCGGCAATTATTTGAATCAGAATTTTGCCGGCGTGCCGCTGCAAAATATCCGCCGCATTTTGGTGGCCGAATTACGGCAAGCCCGCGACGACGTTCAGGACTGGATGCAGAAAGCGCTCGAACTCGCCGAAATTGCCGTGCAGGAGCACGAACAGCCCTCGTTGGATGTCTACGTGGCCGGGCAGATCAATTTGATGGCTGTGGATGATCTCAACGATATGGCTCAATTGCGCGGTTTGTTCGAGACATTCCAGCGCAAGCGCGACATGCTGCAGCTGCTGGAACGCACCTTGCACTCGGAGGGCGTCCGAATCTTCATCGGCGAAGAGACCGGCTTGGCGCCGATGGAAGCGATGTCGGTGGTGGCGACGCCTTACTCAAACCCGGACGGAAAGGTGTTGGGTGTGCTGGGCGTCATCGGACCCAGCCGGATGGCGTATTCCAACGTGATTCCCTTGGTGCAAGCCACGGCCTTGGTACTCTCCGAGCGTATCGGCGGGCGCTAGCCCTTGAAAAATTTTTGATCGTCCACATGTCAGGCGCATCAGTATTCCGAGCCTGCTTTGGACATTCTTATGATTGAAACCCCGGAAAACCCCAAGAACGATCCCGTGGACGGTGTGGGTCCCGATGCGCAAGACGTCGACACCGCGCTCGACCCGGTTGAAGCCTTGCAAGCCGAAGTCGAACAATTGAAGGCGCAATCGCTGATCGAACGTGCCGATTTGGAAAATCAACGCAAACGTTTGGCGCGTGAAATCGAGGTGGCCCGGCGGTTTGCCAACGAACGCCTGCTGGCCGACCTGCTGCCGGTGTTCGACAGCCTCGAGGCGGGGCTTGCCGCGGATTCGAGTGAAAGTCCTTTGCGGGCAGGCCTCGAGCTGACGCTCAAGCAATTGCACGCCGTTGCCGAACGCAACGGCCTGGTCGTGTTGGCGCCGCAACCGGGTGACGCCTTCAACCCCGAACATCACAACGCGGTCAGCCAAGTCGCGAGCGCAGAGGTCGCGCCGGGCACCGTCGTTCAAACCTTTCAAAAGGGCTATTTGCTGAATGATCGCTTGCTGCGCCCCGCGATGGTGGTGGTCGCGCAAGCGGATTGATGCGGAAAGCCTTGAAGCGCGGGCAGCCAGCCCCATTTAGTGATCATCGCGGCGCGTTCCGCACAAAAATTCAATTTTCGGAGATTCATACACATGGCTAAGATCATCGGCATCGACCTCGGCACGACCAACTCCTGCGTTGCAGTGATGGATGGCGGCAAGGCACGCGTCATTGAAAACAGCGAGGGTGACCGCACCACACCTTCCATCGTCGCTTGGACCAAGGACGGCGAAGTGCTGGTGGGCGCTTCGGCGAAGCGCCAAGCCGTCACCAACCCGAAAAACACCTTCTATGCGGTGAAGCGCCTCATCGGCCGCAAATTCTCCGACGCGGAAGTCAAGAAAGACCTCGGCTTGGTGCCGTACGCGATTGTCGAGCACAGCAACGGCGACGCGTGGGTGTCCATCGCCGATGGCAAGACCATGGCGCCGCAAGAGGTGTCGGCCAAAGTGCTGGAAAAGATGAAGAAAACGGCGGAAGCCTTCTTGGGCGAGACGGTGACGGAAGCGGTGATCACGGTTCCCGCTTACTTCAACGACAGCCAACGCCAAGCGACCAAGGATGCGGGCAAGATCGCCGGCCTCGACGTCAAGCG
Source organism: Lysobacter soyae (assembly GCF_019551435.1). Classification (NCBI taxonomy): domain Bacteria; kingdom Pseudomonadati; phylum Pseudomonadota; class Gammaproteobacteria; order Lysobacterales; family Lysobacteraceae; genus Lysobacter; species Lysobacter soyae. The sequence goes on along the minus strand of NZ_CP080544.1, from coordinate 1,253,544 downwards.
CATCATCAACGAACCGACCGCTGCCGCATTGGCCTATGGCTTGGACAAGGCCGGTGGCGATCGCAAAATTGCCGTTTACGACCTCGGTGGCGGCACCTTCGACGTGTCGATCATTGAAATCGCCGACGTCGATGGTGAAAAGCAATTCGAAGTGCTCGCAACCAATGGCGACACCTTCCTCGGCGGCGAAGATTTCGACATGCGCGTGATCGACTATCTCGTCGAAGAATTCCAAAAAGAGCAGGGCATCGACCTGCGCAAGGATCCGCTGGCGCTGCAACGCCTGAAGGATGCGGCGGAACGCGCCAAGATCGAACTGTCTTCGTCGCAGCAAACCGATGTCAACTTGCCGTACGTGACCGCAGATGCCTCGGGTCCGAAGCATTTGAACATCAAGCTCACCCGTTCCAAGCTCGAAGCCTTGGTGGATGAGTTGGTCAAGCGCACCATTGAACCTTGCAAAGTGGCTTTGAACGACGCGGGCTTGAAGACCAGCGATATTGCTGAAGTCATCCTGGTCGGCGGTCAATCGCGCATGCCGAAGGTGCAAGCAGCAGTGACGGAATTCTTCGGTAAGGAACCGCGCAAGGACGTCAACCCGGATGAGGCCGTGGCGATCGGTGCCGCGATCCAAGGTGGCGTGTTGGCCGGCGATGTCAAAGACGTGCTGTTGTTGGACGTGACCCCGCTGTCGTTGGGCATCGAAACCTTGGGCGGCGTGTTCACCAAAATCATCGAGAAAAACACCACGATTCCGACCAAAGCTTCGCAAACCTTCAGCACGGCCGAAGACAACCAGTCGGCGGTGACGGTGCACGTCTTGCAAGGTGAGCGCGAGCAAGCCGCATACAACAAATCTTTGGCACGTTTCGATCTCACCGGTATCGAACCGGCGCCGCGCGGCATGCCGCAGGTCGAAGTCAGCTTCGACATCGACGCCAACGGTATCGTCCACGTGACCGCCAAAGACAAGAAGACCGGCAAGGAACAAAAGGTCGAAATCAAGTCGGGTTCGGGTCTGTCGGATGAAGAAATCCAACGCATGGTCCAAGATGCCGAAAGCCATCGCGAAGAAGATCTCAAGTTCCAAGAGCTCGTCGCGGCGCGCAACCAGGCTGACGGCTTGGTGCACGCGGTGCGCACGGCCATCAAGGACAACGGTGACAAGGTGCCGGGTGATCTGATCGGCCGTGCCGAAGCCGCAATCGCCGACGTCGAGTCGGCAATGAAAGGTGACGACAAGGCGCAAATCGAAGCCAAGTCCAAAGCCTTGGAAGAAGTGGCACAATCGCTGTTTGCCGCAGCCAATGCCGGCCCGCAACCGGGGGCCGAGGCGGGTGCAGGCGGCTCGGCAGGTTCGGACGACGTGGTGGATGCAGAGTTCACCGAAGTCAAAGAAGACGACAACAAGTAAGTTGTCGCTCCGATGAAAAACCGAAGCGGAAAAGTCGGGCAACCGGCTTTTCCGTTTTCGTATCAGGATTGAACGATTTTGGATAGTTCCATGAGCAAGCGTGATTATTACGAAGTGCTGGGTATCTCACGGACGGCGACGTCCGATGAAGTGAAAGTGGCGTATCGCCGCGCGGCAGCCAAACACCATCCGGACCGTAATCGTGGCAATGAAGCCACGGCGGAAGTCGCGTTCAAAGAATGCAAGGAAGCCTACGACGTTCTCTCCGATGAGCAGAAGCGTCGGGCATACGACTCGCACGGGCATGCCGCTTTCGAACACGGCATGGGCGGCGGTGGCGGCCCGCAATTCCACGATGTCGGTGATATTTTCGGTGACATTTTCGGCAACATCTTCGGCGGCGGTGGCGGCGGTTCGCGCGGTCCGCGTCGCGGCGCCGACATCGGTTACATCCTGGAGCTCGACCTTGAAGATGCGGTCGCGGGTGTCGAGAAGCGAATCGAAATTCCCACCTTGCTCGAATGCGGTACCTGTAAAGGCAGCGGCTCCAGCGATGGCAAGATCGAGCGCTGTAGCGGGTGTAACGGCATGGGTCAGGTGCGCATGCAACGGGGCATCTTTCAAATGCAGCAGCCCTGTCCGCAGTGCCATGGACGCGGGCAAGTCATCGTCAATCCTTGCGGCGCCTGCCACGGCAACGGACGCATCCATGACGAAAAAACACTGGATGTCAAAGTGCCGGCCGGTGTCGATACCGGTGATCGGATCCGCTTGAGTGGTGAAGGTGAGGCAGGACCCGCCGGCGCGCCCGCGGGCGATTTGTACGTCGAAGTTCGCGTCCGCCCGCATGCCATTTTCGAACGCGACGGTGATGACTTGCATTGCGATGTGCCGATCCGGATCTCGCAGGCGGCGTTGGGCGATGAAGTTCGCGTGCCCACCTTGAAAGGCGACGCCGAAATCCGGATTCCCGCAGAGACGCAGACCGGCAAGGTTTTCCGCTTGCGCGGCAAGGGCGTGAAATCCGTGCGCAGTCGCAGTGAGGGAGATCTTTACTGTCGGGTCGTTGTGGAAACTCCGGTCAATTTGACTGCCGAGCAGCGCGAACTGCTGGAACAGTTCGAAGCGACGTTTGTGGGAGAAGGTGCTCGACGCCATTCACCGAAACACAGTACCTTCATGGATGGCGTTAAGGGCTTCTGGGACCGCATGGTCGGGTGAACGGCATGAACAAGACTCGGGTTGTGATTCACGGTGCCAACGGCCGCATGGGCAAAGCCATTCATCGGATTGCCGCGGATCATCCCGGGTTTGACATCGTCGCCTTGGTGACACGCAGTGATCCCAAGTCCCGCGTGATCGATCAAATCCCGTGCTATTCCGTCAGGGAAATCGACGCCCTCCCGGATTTTGATGTCATGATCGATTTCAGTCTTCCCGAAGGATTCGATGCAGCGCTCGCCGCCTGTGTGAAAAAGGGTCGCGCATTTGTTTCGGGAACCACCGGACTTGATGATGCACAGCGCGAATCCCTGTCAGCGGCGGCCAACCACATTCCCGTACTTTGGGCATCCAATTTCAGTATGGGTGTCGCGGTTCTCGAATCGTTGGTGATGCGCGCGGCGGCGGCCTTGCCGGGTTGGAATTGCGACATTGTCGAGTCGCACCACACGCAGAAAAAGGATTCGCCTTCGGGCACGGCCTTGACCTTGGGTCGCGCCGCCGAAACGGGCGGTGCCGACGTCCATTACGCGAGCTTGCGTGCGGGCGACATTGTTGGTGAGCATCTGGTGCAGTTCACCGGCATGGGCGAACGCCTGGAATTGGTGCACCGGGCATCGGACCGGGATATTTTCGCGCGGGGTGCGCTGCATGCGGCGCAGTGGTTGCAACAGCGTCCGGCAGGCCGGTACGCGATGGCCGATAGTCTCGTTTAGCGGATTCCGAGCGACGCCAATTTGCCAAAGGTGGCCACCAGACCGAACGCCACTAACGCGACCGCAATCAGAAATGGCACCGCCACCCCGATCGCCGTTCGGGTTTTGCGTTTTGCCAAGAGGACAATCAGCGTGCCGACAAACAACAGCACCGGCATCGCCGAGATGAACAAGGCATCACGGCTGTAGCCCATGCCGAGTGCGTTGATCACCGCATAAATCAAGGTGGCGAGGATCGCATTCGCAGCCAGCAGCGCGAAAAACAGCACGATACCCCACAGGATCGAACCGGTGTCAGGACGGCTATTCCGTGTGCTTGAGTTGTCAGGGCTGCGTGGCATGCGTGAACGATACGCGTCTTTTGATGGACAGAAAAGTTCCGGACCCCTATCATTTGCACTCGCCCGCACTGAAATAAACCGGATCGCCCCTCGCGCTCCGGTAGAAACGTGCAACCTACAGAAAGGCGATTGCCCGTGACACAAACCGCCATACTCGCCCTTGAAGACGGAACCGTCTATCAGGGAATCTCCATTGGTGCCCCTGGGCTTTCAGTCGGAGAGGTGGTTTTCAACACCGCGATGACCGGCTACCAGGAAGTTCTGACCGACCCCTCCTATGCCAAGCAGATCGTCACCCTGACGTATCCGCATATCGGCAATACCGGCATGACCGATCAGGACGACGAAGCCGGTCGCGTGTTTTCCGCAGGGCTGATCGTCCGCAATGTCCCCAGACGGCCGAGCAGCTGGCGCAGCCAGATGTCGTTGCCGGAATGGCTGAAAGCCCGCGGCATCGTTGCAATCAGTGATATCGATACCCGTGCACTGACGCGCAAGCTTCGCGAAACCGGCGCACAAAACGGTGCATTGATGGCAGGCGATATCAACGCCGAGAAAGCGATCGAAGCAGCCCGCAAGTTCCCCGGTCTGAAAGGGCTGGATCTGGCCAAGGTCGTCTCAACGGAAAAATCCTACGCTTGGACGGATGGCCAGCTCGACCTGGACACGGGTGAACTCGCCACTTCATCGAAAAAGTTCAAAGTCGTTGCCTACGACTTCGGCGTGAAGTTGAACATCTTGAGGATGCTTGCAGAGCGCGGCTGCGATGTAACCGTCGTGCCGGCACAAACTTCCGCGGCCGAAGCGCTGGCCATGAATCCGGACGGTATTTTTCTGTCGAATGGCCCGGGTGATCCCGAGCCGTGTGACTACGCCATTTCCGCCATTCAAACCTTCGTTGAAAAGAAGATTCCGACCTTCGGTATTTGTTTGGGTCACCAATTGCTCGGACTGGCGATGGGTGCGAAGACCATGAAGATGCCGCACGGGCACCATGGTGCGAATCACCCGGTCATTCACCTCGACGGCAATCGGGTGTTGATCACTTCGCAGAACCACGGCTTTTGTATCGACGAATCGACGTTGCCCGCCGGCATCCGCGTGACGCACCGTTCGCTATTTGACGGGACCAATCAAGGGATTGAGCTCGCGCATGCGCCGGCGTTCTCCTTCCAAGGCCATCCGGAAGCATCGCCGGGGCCGCACGACGTTGCACCGCTGTTCGACAAATTCATCGACATCATGGGGAAGGGGAAAGCATGAACGCACTATTGAAAGTCACACTTGCCGGTCTGCTGTTGGCGTCGACGATGCCGGCTGCTGCGCAAGCGAAGAAAGATTCACCGGTCCCCGTCGATGTCGCGCCCGCACCGCCGGCCCCGCCCGCACCTGCGGCCATGCCGGCCAAGCGAATTGCGATGCCGAAAGACGCGGCCCAGCAAGCCAACTACAAGCAACGCATGATCGCGGCAGTGGCCGAGGTCATGCCGGTGGGAAAGATCATGACTGACGTTGCCGCCAGTGACCCGTACTGGCCGTCGTCGAAAGCGCGCAATCCGAACCCGACGAAACTCTCGTGCATGCGCGCGAACTTGAAAGAAGACGGCTACCGCAAAGTGCTGGCTTCACGCGTGGATAGCTATGCGAGCAGCAACGGCGACCGCTTCGGTAGCGATTTGGCCTTGATGGAAGGCGAGGGCGCCAAGCTGTTCTCGAAAATCATGATGGCCGGTGCCCGTAGCGCGACCCACGGCGAGAACACCGAGCTGTCCGCCTTGTTGAAGGAAGCCACCCCGCGCGGCATGTTGGATCTGATGCGTCTTGCCAATGATCCGGAAAACGCGCCCTTGCGTGGTTTGATGGGCATGGAATCGGCGATTGGCGCCGATGAAAAGAACGGAAAACAAATCGGCGAAAACGCCGGGATGACCATGATGCTGCCGATGTTGGTGGACGCCATGGAAATTTGCAAAGTGAAGATGGACGAGCTCTAAGGCCATGCCAAAACGTACAGACATCAAAACCGTTCTGATCATCGGCGCAGGTCCGATCGTGATCGGACAAGCCTGCGAATTCGATTATTCGGGTGCACAGGCTTGCAAGGCGTTGCGCGAAGAGGGTTATCGCGTGGTGCTGGTGAATAGCAATCCCGCCACGATCATGACCGATCCGGAGATGGCTGATGCGGTATACATCGAGCCGATCAATTGGCAGACGGTCGAAAAGATCATCGCCAAGGAGCGTCCCGATGCCTTGCTGCCAACCATGGGTGGTCAAACGGCTTTGAACTGTGCGTTGGATTTGGCTGACAACGGCGTGCTGGAACAATACGGCGTCGAGCTCATCGGCGCCTCGCGTGATGCCATCCGCATGGCCGAAGATCGCGAGCTGTTTCGTGTGGCCATGGACGAGATCGGACTTGAATGTCCGAAAGCCGAAGTTGCCCGCACCTTCGAACAAGCGGTCGAAATCCAAGCCAAGGTCGGTTATCCCACCATCATCCGTCCGAGCTTCACCTTGGGCGGTACGGGCGGCGGTATCGCCTATAACAAGGAAGAGTTCGAGGAAATCGCCAAGCGCGGTCTCGACTTGTCGCCCGTGAGCGAAATTCTTGTCGAAGAATCCGTGCTGGGGTGGAAAGAGTTCGAAATGGAAGTCGTGCGGGATACCGCCGACAACTGCATCATCGTGTGCAGCATCGAGAACCTGGATCCGATGGGCGTGCATACGGGCGACAGCATCACCGTCGCGCCCGCACAGACCTTGACCGACAAGGAATACCAACGCCTGCGCAACGCCAGTATCGCGGTGCTGCGCAAGATCGGCGTCGACACCGGCGGTTCAAACGTGCAGTTCGGCATCAATGCCGAGACCGGACGCGTGGTGGTGATCGAGATGAATCCGCGCGTGTCGCGTTCGTCCGCCCTTGCTTCCAAGGCGACCGGTTTCCCGATTGCGAAGATTGCGGCAAAGCTTGCCGTCGGTTACACGCTCGATGAACTCAAGAACGACATCACCGGCGGCCTCACGCCGGCGTCCTTCGAGCCTTCGATCGATTACGTGGTTACCAAGATTCCGCGGTTTGCCTTTGAGAAGTTCCCGACCGCCGACGCGCGGCTGACCACGCAAATGAAATCCGTGGGCGAAGTGATGGCCTTCGGCCGCACCTTCCAGGAATCCGTGCAAAAAGCGCTACGCGGCTTGGAAACCGGGAAAGTGGGCTTTGATCCGACCGGTCTGGATCTATCCGATGAAAACGATTTGGCCACGCTTCGTCGCGAACTGCGCGAGCCGGGCCCGGAGCGTTTGTTCTACATCGCCGATGCGTTCCGCGCCGGCATGAGCGTCGAGGATGTTCACGCACTGTCGTTTGTGGATCCGTGGTTCCTCGATCAGATCGAAGAGATCGTCGCCACCGAAAAAGACATCGCCATCAACGGGATGGGGGCGTTGAATGCTGATTCGATGCTGCATTTCAAACGTATGGGCTTTGCCGACGTGCGTATCGCGCAATTGCTCGGTTCTGACGAAAAGTCGGTTCGGGTCTTGCGCAAAGCCCTGGGCGTGAAACCGGCTTACAAACGTGTTGACAGTTGCGCCGGCGAATTCGCCACCGATACCGCCTATTTGTATTCCACGTACGAGCAAGAGTGCGAAGCGCAACCGACCAGCCGCGACAAAATCATGGTGTTGGGCGGCGGTCCGAATCGCATCGGCCAGGGAATCGAATTCGACTACTGCTGCGTGCATGCGGCATTGGCGCTGCGCGAAGACGGCTACGAAACGATCATGGTCAATTGCAATCCCGAGACCGTGTCCACCGACTACGACACCTCGGACCGGCTGTACTTCGAATCCTTGACGCTCGAAGACGTCCTCAACATCGTCGACTTGGAAAAACCCAAGGGCGTGATCGTGCAGTATGGCGGGCAAACGCCCCTGAAACTGGCACGGGCGCTGGAAGCCAGCGGCGTGCCGATTATCGGTACCTCGCCGGACTCGATCGATTTGGCCGAAGACCGTGAACGCTTCCAACAACTGGTCGAACAACTTGGCTTGAACCAGCCGCCGAACCGCACCGCGCGTAGCGCCGAAGAAGCGCTGACACTGGCGCGTCAGATCGGCTACCCGTTGGTGGTGCGACCCAGTTACGTTCTGGGCGGTCGCGCGATGGAAGTCGTACATACGGACGCTGACTTGGAACGCTACATGCGTGAAGCGGTGAAAGTGTCCAATGACTCTCCGGTCTTGCTGGATCGATTCCTCGACAACGCGGTCGAGGTGGATATCGACGTCATCGCCGACCACACCGGTCAGGTCTTGATCGGCGGCGTCATGGAGCACATCGAAGAGGCGGGCGTCCACTCGGGCGATTCGTCCTGTTCATTGCCGCCATATTCGTTGCCGCAACGTGTTCAAGGACCGTTGCGCGAACAAGTCGTGGCCTTGGCCAAAGCACTCAACGTGGTCGGCCTGATGAACACCCAATTCGCCATCCAGATGCAAGACGACGGCGAGTACGTCATCTATTTGCTTGAGGTCAACCCGCGTGCGTCGCGCACGGTGCCGTTTGTGTCGAAGGCAACGGGTCGTCCGTTGGCGAAGATCGCCGCACGCTGCATGGCAGGCAAAACCCTGGCCGAGCAAGGCACCACGGAAGAAATCATCCCCGATTATTTCTCGGTGAAAGAAGCGGTGTTTCCGTTTGCCAAATTCCAAGGAGTCGATCCGATTCTTGGTCCGGAAATGCGTTCAACCGGTGAAGTCATGGGTGTGGGTCGCAGTTTCGGCGCGGCGTTTGCGCGCGCTGAAGAGGCCGCCAATATCCGCGTGCCGAAGCAAGGCAAAGCCTTCCTTTCGGTCCGTGATCCCGACAAACAACGCCTGTTGCCGATCGCGCACGAACTTGTCCGGCTCGGATTCAGTCTTGTCGCCACGCGTGGTACCGCGAAGTGGTTGAAAGACAACGATCTCGAATGCCAGGTCATCAACAAAGTCATCGAAGGACGACCGCACGTGGTCGACCTCATCAAGAACGGCGAAATCACTTATATCGTGAACACAACGGAAGGCCGACAAGCCATCAACGACTCGTTCTCGATCCGGCGCGAAGCCCTGCAGCATCGCGTCACTTATTCCACCACCGTCTCGGGTGCGAAGGCATTGCTGCATTCACTCGAGTATCGGAACAGCGGACCGGTTTGGTCGCTGCAAGAACTGCACAAGGAGTTGCATGCATGAATAGAGCGCCCATCACATCGGCGGGTGCCCTGCGCCTTCGCGCAGAGTTGGAAGAGCTGAAAACCGTCAAACGTCCGGCGGTGATCGAAGCCATCTCCGAAGCCCGTGCGCACGGCGATTTGAAAGAAAACGCCGAATATCACGCCGCTCGCGAACAACAGGGTTTCATTGAAGGTCGCATCAAGCACTTGGAAGCCGAGTTGTCGCACGCGCAAATCATCGACGTCAGCACATTGAACGCCGGCGACAAAGTAGTTTTTGGCGCCAAAGTGGAGTTGGCCGCCATGGAATCCGACGAGATACGCAATTATCAAATCGTCGGTGATCTCGAGGCGGACATCAAACTGGGGCTGATTGCCATTTCGTCACCCGTCGCACGTGCGTTGATCGGCAAGCATGAGGGCGATGCGATCACGATTGAGGCCCCGGGTGGCACGCACGAATACGAAATCGTCAGCGTGAAGTACGAAGGCTGAGGCACCCATGATTCGGGTCCTCTTGCCCGATGCCCGTCGTTGGCCGGCTTTGGACGCGCCCTTGTCCCGCGTGTTGGGCAAGGCAGACCATGACGGACCGCACGCCAACCCTTGGTTGGCGGAAATGTTCGGTCTACCGGCGGCGGGTCAATGGCCTAGCGCAGCGTTGACACGATTGGTCGATGCGCCGGAAGCCGCTGAGCACAATCGCCGCTGGCTGCGTGCCGACCCAGCTTGGATCAAGGCCGATATCAACGGCGGTAAGTTGCTGGCGGTCGGCGAGACCATGCCGATGTCCCGCGAAGATGTGGACGCATTTTTACCGGTGCTCGCGGCCTTCTTCCAAGAAGCGGGGATCGACTTCGATGCCCCGAATCCGCAGCGATGGTATCTCGCGCTCGATAGCGCGGCAGAGTTGCCCGAATTTCATGGCCCGACGGAAGCCTTGGGCGACGAGGCGTTTGAGCACCTGAATTTTTCCACTGCGCACCGGCGTTGGAAAACGTTGATGAGCGAAGCGCAAATCCTTCTTCATCAACATCCGCACAATGCCGTGCGCGCGGCGCGCGGTTTGCCGCCGGTGAATTCCTTGTGGTTTTGGGGGCAGGGGACGCTGCCGCCGCAACGGCGCCCCGCGCTTGGCAACATCCATACGCGTGATGCAGCACTGGCCGGTCTCGGCACACACCACGGGTTGAACGTTCTGGAACTGCGGGAATTGCCCGCGCAGTTGGAAGCCGATGCGCTTTATGACTTGCGCGGCATCGCGCCAAGCGACATTGCACGGCGACTTCCTGCGTGGCTCGGCGCGGCCGCGATTCAGATGCTCTTCGAGGATCGGGCGGCAATTACCGTCCATCGCGGACAACGGCACCGGATCTGGCGCCGCCCGCTTCAAGTTCGTCCTTCGACGTGATGCGCGACGAGACGCGCAGCGCACTGAAAATCGTGCGTCGTTCCACGCCGGTCGCGACCGAGGGTAGCGCTGTCTGGCCCGATCATTGGCCCAAGGTTTTGCGACAGGTGCACGCGGCACGCGGTTCGATCTCTGCGGCGTCCGCCATGCCGCGGCTCGATGTCATGCCGCATTTCTCCGGACTCGCAATGATCGAGACCGCGGTCGATTTGCTTGAATCCGCGATACAGGCGCAGAAGCACATTGTCGTGACCGCGGACTTCGACTGTGATGGGGCCACGGCGTGCGCGGTCGCCGTCAGAGGTCTGAAAATGCTCGGCGCCACGCGAGTGAGCTTCGCGGTTCCCGATCGTGCGATCCATGGTTACGGCTTGTCGCCGGCACTGGTTGACGACCTCAAAGCCCTGTCGCCGGATTTGATCGTCACGGTGGATCACGGCATTGCTTGCATGGACGGCGTTCGCGCCGCGAAAGCGGCGGGCTGGCAGGTGTTGGTCACCGACCACCATTTGCCGGGCGACCGACTGCCTCCCGCTGACGCCATCGTCAACCCGAATCAGCCGGGCGATACCTTTCCATCGAAGGCGTTGGCCGGCGTCGGCGTGATGTTCTACGTTTTGCTGGCGCTCAGATCGCGCCTTGGCGCGTCGTCCGTTGACCTTTCCACACTGCTCGACCTGGTGGCGATCGGCACCGTGGCTGACATGGTCAAGTTGGACGAATTGAACCGCGCCTTGGTGTTGGCCGGATTGTCGCGAATGCGCAGTGGCCGGATGCACGCCGGTGTCGCTGCACTCATGGCGGTTGCCGGCCGACATAACGCGACGTTGACGCCGACGGACATCGGTTTCTCCATCGGTCCGCGCATCAATGCCGCCGGTCGCCTCGAAGATATGCGCGTCGGTATCGAGTGTTTGTTAACCGATGACCCGGGTATTGCCGCGAACTTGGCGCAATTACTGGATTCGATCAACGCTGAGCGTCGGCAATTGCAAAGTGCCATGGTCGAAAGCGGAGATTTTCTCGCCGAGACCGCATGTCTTGATGAATCCAATGCTCAGGTCTTGTGTCTGCACGACCCGGCCTGGCATGCAGGTGTCATCGGGTTGGTCGCCTCAAAACTCAAAGACAAGTTGCATCGGCCTGTCATTGCATTCGCCCCCTCGGGCAATGAGGACGGCATGTTGCGCGGCTCGGCGCGCTCCATCACCGGTTTCCACATGCGTGACGCACTCGCACTGGTAGACGCGCGGCACACAGGTTTGATCACGCGTTTCGGCGGCCATGCCATGGCGGCAGGCCTCACACTTCCTGCTGCGAATTTGGACGCGTTCCGCGACGCGATGCAATCTGTGGGTGCGGAATGGTTGACCCCCGCGATGCTTCAGGCCGTCGTCGAATCGGACGGCCCGCTAAGTGTTGAGGACATGGGTTTGCAGACGGCAGTCTCGCTTCGTGACGGCGGTGTCTGGGGTCAGGCTTATCCGGAGCCGTTGTTCGACGACGCGTTCGACGTGGTGTCTTGCCGTGCGCTTAAGGACAAGCACCTCAAGTTGACCGTGCAAAAGGACGGCAAAATGTTCAACGCCATCCAGTTCAATGCGCCACGGCGGGAGGCCGTCGGCAATGTCCGGCTCGTCTACCAACTGGCCGTCGATGACTGGCGGGGTGGCACCGAGGTTCAGCTACTGGTGCGGCACCTCGAACAGATCTAAGTCCAGGCGATGCGGCGGCAGCCGATTGTTCAACCCCGTTTGTCCCCGACGTGCGTTGTACGATAGAAACCTTAGGGGAGTCTGATCATGCGAAAGCACCGAATTGCCGTACGCCTCATGTTGACGGTCGCCATGGGCGTCTTCATGCAGGCGGGTTTTGCCCAAAACGATTTGCAAATCCGTCCCATCATGCACGTCAACGCCGCGGCGCCGGTAGCGCTGTCTTCCGCGGAAGTCACCGTGACCACCGCGGGCAATGAAGCGTGGATACGTTACGACCTGGTTTTTCAGAATCCGAATGCCCGCGTGTTGGAGGGTCAGTTGGATTTTCCTTTGGCCGACGGCCAACAGGTGGTGGGATTCGCGCTGGATATCAATGGCGAGATGCGCGAAGCCGTGCCGGTGCCGAAAGCCAAGGGGCGCGCCGTTTTCGAATCGATCGAACGGCGGAACGTTGACCCGGCATTGCTTGAGCAAACCGCCGGGAATCATTACAACTTGCGTGTGTATCCCATTCCCGCCAATGGCACGCGTCGCGTGCGCCTATGGGTCGCGCAGTCGCTCAAGCGGGAAGACAACCGCTATTCGTTGCCTTTGATGCTGGATTTCGCGCGCAGCGTGCAACGTATTCCGCTGAGTGTTGAAGGTGCAGAACGTGCACACATGGCAAACGTGGGCCGCCGAATGGCGTGGTCAGCCAAAGATCAGCGGACTTGGACGGTTCTGGATGCGCGTGATCTGGATCGTTCCGGTCAGCTTCGTCTTGAATGGCAGGCCGGTGAGTCGCCATCGGTCTTGGTCCAACGTGCACCGCAAGGGGATTTTGCCTTGGTGGACTTGCCGTTGGCCGATGCCACACCCGCCGCAAGCCGGTTTCGCCATCTCGCGCTGATTTGGGATGCATCGCTTTCCGGTTTGGGGCGTGACCATGATCTGGAATTGGCCGCCCTCGAGCGATTGCTTGCCAAGGCGGGCAATGTGCGCGTCAGCCTGCAAGTCTTGCGCAATCGCGTAGATGCACCAAGGGTGTTTGAAATACGCGACGGCGATAGTGCGGCGCTCCAAGCGGCCATTCGGGCATTGCCCTATGACGGGGCCACACGTGCCTCTGCGATTCGACCGGTTGTCGGCGCGGACCGTTATCTGTACGTCGGGGACGGCTTGTTCAATCTTGGTGTGGATGCCGTGCCGACGTTGCCTGCACGTCTCGATGCGTGGGCGAACGGGGCTGCTGATGCGCCGGCATTGCGCGCATGGACAGCGCGTCATCGCGGACAGCTGTTCATGCTAGATGGCACGGCATCGCTGCCACGAGTAGACGACATGTTCAGCACGCCGGCGGTGGTTGACCGCGTGATGGTGCCGGGTGGCACGGACGCGGTGCTGGAATCGCCGTTTGCGGACGCGGACGGTCGTATTCGTTTCGCAGTGCAGCGCGAGTCAAACGATGCCATTGCCACAGTTCATTGGCACGACGCGCGCGGTGCTTTCACCACCGCTGTGCCCTTGGCAGGCGAGGCGAAAGAGGGGCGCATGGCCGCCTACACGTGGGCACGCCTGAAGATGGCGGGACTCGAGGCAAATCGGGCCATGCATCGCACCGAGTTGCAAGAACTTGGTAAGCGTTTCGGCATTCCGAATTCGGAAAGCTCGCTTATTGTGTTGGATTCAGTGGCTGACTATGCCAATTTCGACATACCGCCACCTGCGACCCTGTTGGCGCAGTGGACGGCGTTGAAGGCTGAAAAAGCATTGGATGCCCGTATCAAAACGAAGGCCAAACTGGATGACTTGGCCGAACGCTATGACGAGCGCGGGCAATGGTGGGCAAAGAAATTTCCCAAAGATGCGCCGGATATTGCACCCGATCGCAGCGTGGTCGCCGTTGATGCCATGGCACCGATGGTGATGTCGGCACCGCCGTCGCCCCCGGAGCCGTCGCGAGTCGCGATGGAAAGGGCTTCGGAAGCCGACGGTGAGCGCGCAATGATGGCGCAGTCACGCGCGCGTCCGGCGGCCGCTGCAGCGCGCGATGCCGCGGGCATAGTGGCGTCGCAGCCGACGGCGACCATCCGTATCCAAGCATGGAAATCCGATGCACCGGAAGCCAAACGATTGCGTGCGGCACCGGCTTCCGAATTGTATGCAACGTATTTGGACGCGCGGAAGGCGATGCGCTCAAGCCCGGCGTTTTATATGGATGCTGCGGAGGTGATGCGCGAGCGTGGCGAGCCGCTCCTGGCACAACGGGTATTGAGCAATCTGGCCGAACTTCAGATCGAAGATCGACACTTGCTGAGGCTTTTGGCCTATCGCTTGGAGGAACTCGGCGCATGGGATGAGGCGTTGCCCTTGCTCAAGCGTGTATTGGAGTTGGCGCCCGACGAGCCGCAAAGCCATCGCGATCTGGCATTGGCCTTGCAGGCTACCGGCCACTATCAAGCGGCAGCCGACGCCTTTTACGCGGTGGCAAGCGGGCAGTGGGATTCGCGTTTTTCCGATATCGATTTGATTTCGTTGGTCGAATTGAATGCGCTCATCAACAAGCACGCCGATAAAGTCCGGATCACCGACTTCGACCAACGCTTGATCAAGCACTATCCCGTCGGTTTGCGGACGGTGTTGAGCTGGGATGCCGACAACAGCGACATGGATCTGTGGGTGACTGATCCGAACGGCGAGCGTGTCTACTACGGTCACACAGCGTCCTACCAGGGTGGGCGGATTTCGCGAGATTTCACCGGCGGCTACGGACCTGAGGAGTTTGTTTTGCGCGTACCGAAAAAAGGCCGCTACAAAATCGAGGCCAATTACTTCGGTGATCGCCATCAGGTGTTGGCGGGCGAAACCACGTTAATGTTGGTGTTTTCGACCGGATATGGCACATCGGCGCAAAAAGACCAACGTGTCACGCTACGGCTGAAAGACAAGAAAGAAACGATCGCCGTGGGAGAGTTCGTCGTCGAATGAGTCCCAGCACACGAACGCGGTTTCATCGGCGGTACAACCCGCAACGCATAGGATGCCCACATGCCGACCATCCTGCTCGTTGAAGATGAAACCGCAATCGCCGATTCGGTCGCCTTTGCGCTTCGCGCGGAAGGTTTCCAATCCTTGCATACCGGCCTCGGTCGCGAAGCGCTGGTCGCGATAGAACGCGAGGCCATTGACCTCGTGATCTTGGATATCGGCTTACCCGATATGGACGGATTCAGCGTGTGTAGAGAGCTGCGCAAGCAGAGCCAAGTGCCGGTCATTTTTTTGACCGCACGGGGGGAAGAGCTCGATCGCATTGTCGGTTTGGAAATCGGTGCCGATGATTACATCTGCAAGCCGTTTTCTCCGCGCGAAGTGGCGACCCGTGCGAAAGTCATTCTGCGTCGTGTTGCGCAGTCTGCGCCGCAATCATTGCCCGTCGCCGGCAGCGGGCATTTCGACCATGATGCTGCGGGATTGCGGATCCATTACCACGGGAAGCTTCTCGATCTGACACGTTACGAATACGGGTTGCTCGCGGCCTTGCTCGCGCGACCTGGCGCGGTGCTGACGCGTTCTGCGCTGATGGATCGCGTTTGGTCCGAGGCGTTGGAGAGCAGCGATCGCACGGTGGACACCCACATCAAAACATTGCGCGCCAAATTGGCTGCCATCGCGCCGGAACGGGTCCCGATCCGTACCCACCGCGGATTGGGATACTCCTTGGATATTCACCAGTGAAAATCGCCTGGCGCGTCCTGCTCGGCTATTTCGTCATTTTGGCGCTTGCGGCTTTCATGCTCGGACAGGTGTTTTTGGAGCAGGTGAAGCCCGCAGTCCGCCAAACAGCGGAAGACACGCTGGCCGACACAGCAAATACCCTGGCCGAGCTCGCGTCCGATGATCTGTATGCGGGCCGTATTGCCCAAGGGGGATTCGCAACGCACCTTCGCGCGCTGTCCGATCGTCGCGTCGGTGCCGATATCTGGGGGTACGAAAAGCAAGGCGTTGCATACCGGGTCATAGTGACGGATGCCAAAGGCATCGTGCTGTTTGATTCGCAAGGCAAGGACATGGGGCGTGACAATTCGCGCTGGAACGATGTCGCAAGAACCCTTCAGGGCAAGTACGGGGCACGCTCCACACGCGAACAGGCGGACGACCCTGCGTCAACCGTGATGTGGGTTGCTGCCCCGATCACGCACGACGGCCGGCTGATCGGCGTGTTGAGTGTGGGGAAGCCCAATCGTGTGCTTCAGCCCTTCATTACGGCCAGCCGCAACGTGATATTGACTTGGGGATTGGTGTTGCTCGGTACGGCGCTGCTCATCGGCGTGGCGATGGCTTGGTGGTTGTCGCGCCAGCTGGGCGTCTTGCGTGCTTACGCACAGGCGGTGACGGCCGGTGAGAATGTGCCCGCGCCACGTGCGGCCGCCGAGTTCGGCGAGCTGGGGCACGCGCTCGAGGTCATGCGGGAGCGACTGGAAGGCAAGCAATATGTCGAAGAGTACGTGCATACCTTGACCCATGAGCTGAAAAGCCCGCTGGCATCGATGAAGGCCGCGGCGGAAATCCTCGAAGGGGAGCTGAGTACGGCGGAGCGCAGGAAGTTCGTCGGGCACGTGCAAACCCAGAGTGCCCGAATGGCCGAAATGGTCGACCAATTGCTCGCGCTGGCTTCGGTCGAGCATCGTCGTCAGTTGGAAAACCCCCAAATGGTGGATCTGCGCGCCATTCTTCTCGACGCCATCGGGAGTTTGGAAGCCAAAGCTCTGGCAAGCAACGTGCGTGTGGATGTCGTGCCTGGGGATCCTTTATCGGTGACGGGCGATGCCTTCTTGCTTAGGCAGGCGCTGGTCAATCTCCTTGATAACGCCATCGAGTTCTCGCCGGCGGGCGGAATCGTTCGCTGCGCGGTGTTTGCAGAAGGCGAATCGGTTCGGGTCTGCATTGACGATGAAGGCCAGGGGATTCCCGACTATGCGTTGCCGCGCGTGTTCGAACGCTTTTACTCTTTGCCCCGTCAGGCCGGCGGCAGTCGGAGTAGCGGGATCGGGCTTTCATTCGTTGCGGCGATTGCGTCGCTTCACGGCGGGCACGCCGATTTGGTGAACACCTCAAACGGCGCACGTGCCACGCTCACCCTGAGCTGCTGACACTTCACATTCACCACACATAGCCGACATGCCCGGCGCACGTCCTTGCGCGATGGTGGCGTCAGTCCCGGGATGGAGTGGTGCGATGCAGCTGTTTTTGAAAGCGGTGATGATTTTCTTTGTCACGATAGTGATCGTGATTGCGCTGGCGTTGATCGGCGATGTGGTGCGTGATCGTCAGGATTATCGTGCGCAGGCGATCCAGGACATCGCTGCCAATGTCGGCAATGCGCAGACCTTTGCCGGTCCCGTGTTGGTTCTGCCTTATGTGGAAACTCGCGTGGTCACAGAGACAGATCAAAACGGCAAGTCCGTTCTCAAGCAGATTCGGACCGACAAGCGCCAATACATTTTTCCCACACGTCTGACCGTCTCCGGATCGCTACCGACCGGAGAGCGTGCGCGCGGAATGCACAAAGTTCGCGTTTATGAGTGGAAGGGTCACGCCACCGCGCAATTCAACACACAACTTGCGGCCGATGATGCCAGCGTTCAGCGCACTTTCTCGAAACCGTGGTTGAGCTACGAGCTCAGCGATCCACAAGGGCTTCAAGGCGTGCCGTCCCTCACCATCAACGGTGTGTCCACCGTGGTGCGTCCGGGAGCGGGCTTCCGTTCGGGCAACGGTATTCACATCACGATGGCGGCACCGAAGCCGGGCGATCACTTGACGTTTGATGCGGCGCTGACGATTGCCCTTCGCGGCACGCAAAGCTTCTCCGTGTTGCCCTTGGGCGACGATAACCGGATTGATCTGCCCTCCGATTGGAACGCCCCGAAGTTTGTCGGCGCCTCGCCCGAACAGGACAGGGTCGCCAAAGGATTCGCCGCACATTGGCGTGTCAGCGCATTGTCGGTAAACGCACAGGATCCCTTCATTCTTGGCAAGTCCGTGTCGCAGCGTCCCGACCTTCCGGATTCGTCCAATATTGAGACCGACGTTCCGGGACGCATCAGCGTGGTCTTCATCGACCCGGTGGACGCCTATGCGAGCACGGCACGCGCTGTGAAGTACGGCCTGTTGTTTTTGGCGGTCACGTTCGCAGGCTTCTTCCTGTTCGAATTCATGAAACGTGCGCCAATTCACCCCATCCAATATTTGTTGGTGGGACTTGCGATGGCGATCTTCTTCCTGCTGTTGCTGTCTTTCGGTGAGCACGTGACTTTCGGATTGTCGTATCTCGTCGCGGCGATCGCCTGTGTCGGCTTGATTTCCTGGTATTTGGCCGGCGTCCTAGGCAGTTGGAAAGCCGCCTTCGGCTTCAGTGCGCTCTTGGCCGCCCTGTACGGTGTCTTGTATGGCGTCCTGATCTCCGAAGACAACGCCTTGATCATGGGCTCGGCGCTCTTGTTCGTTCTGCTCGCGGCCATCATGACCCTCACGCGCAAGGTTGATTGGTACGCGGTTTCCAAGCCTTCCAGCGGCTGGAAGGGCCTGTTTGGCAGCCAGTCCGAGACGCGAAAATGATAGAATCGCGGGTCATTTACCCTGATCCGACACCATGATCGAACTCAATCCCATCCGAGCCCGCATCGGCGATCTCATTGATCGCCTTGATGCGCTCCGGGGGTTTCTTTGACTACGATGCCAAGCGTGAACGCCTGGAAGAAGTAGAACGCGAACTGGAGAACCCCGACGTTTGGAATGACGCGGAGCGCGCGCAAGCGCTCGGACGCGAGCGTTCCCAACTCGACAAAACCGTCAACGGCCTTCGCGACCTGAAAGAAGGGTTGGGCGGCGCGGGCGAACTGCTCGACTTGGCCGAAATGGAAGCCGACGAAGACACCGCCTTGGCTGTCGTGGACGACGTCAATCGCTTTGAGAAAGGCGTTGAACAGCTCGAGTTCCAACGGATGTTTTCCGGCAAGATGGATTCCACCAACGCCTTCGTCGATATCCAAGCGGGGGCCGGCGGTACCGAAGCGCAGGATTGGGCGGAAATCCTGTTGCGCATGTACTTGCGTTGGGCCGAGTCGCGCGGTTGGAAAACTGAGTTGTTGGAAGTCAGCGGCGGCGACGTCGCGGGCATCAAGTCGGCCACGTTCCGTGTTGAAGGTGACTTTGCCTACGGTTGGTTGAAAACTGAAATCGGTGTCCACCGCCTGGTGCGGAAATCGCCGTTCGATTCTGACAACCGTCGACATACCAGCTTCACCAGCGTGTTCGTCTCGCCGGAAGTGGACGATTCCTTCGAGATTGACATCAATCCGGCCGATTTGCGCACCGACGTTTACCGCTCTTCCGGTGCCGGTGGTCAGCACGTGAACAAAACCGAGTCAGCAGTGCGGATCACGCACATTCCGACCAACACCGTGGTCGCATGTCAAACCGAGCGCAGTCAGCACGCC
Organism: Lysobacter soyae; assembly: GCF_019551435.1. Taxonomy (NCBI): domain Bacteria; kingdom Pseudomonadati; phylum Pseudomonadota; class Gammaproteobacteria; order Lysobacterales; family Lysobacteraceae; genus Lysobacter; species Lysobacter soyae. The sequence goes on along the minus strand of NZ_CP080544.1, from coordinate 1,234,023 downwards.
AACCGCGATCGCGCAATGAAGATGCTGGCCGCGAAGTTGTACGAACTGGAAATGCAGAAGCGCAATGCCGAGCGCGATGCGTTGGAAGCCACCAAGTCCGATGTGGGCTGGGGTAGCCAAATCCGCAACTACGTGCTCGATCAATCACGCATCAAAGACCTGCGTACCGGCGTTGAAAGAACGGATACGCAAAAGGTGTTGGACGGCGATTTGGACGAATTCGTCGAAGCGAGCTTGAAGTCGGGTCTGGATGCCGGCGCCAAACGCTCGGATATGGTCTGATTGGATCGTCGAGCCCCGAAACATCGCGTTGGAAAGCCAAACATGAACGAAACACCCGAACAGCACCTCGACGAAAACGCACTGATCGCAGAGCGTCGCGGCAAGTTGAATCTCTTGCGCGGTCAGGGCATTGCCTATCCGAACGATTTCCGTCGTCAAGAACACGCCGGTGATCTGCAGTCCGAATATGCGGACGCTGAAAAGTGGACGGGTGAAGCGCTGGAAGCCACGGGCCGCAAAGTCGCCATCGCCGGACGCATGATGGCCAAGCGTGTCATGGGCAAAGCGGCATTCGCCCAGATTCAAGACGTCACGGGGCGCATTCAATTGTTCTTGCAGTCCTCGACCCTGGGCGATACGTACGACGCGTTCAAGACCTGGGATGTCGGCGACATCATTGCAGGGCAGGGGACGTTGATGCGTACCAAGACCGGTGAGCTGTCGGTGAAGATCGAATCGCTGCGCCTCTTGACCAAATCCCTTCGTCCGTTGCCCGACAAGTGGCATGGCCTGGCGGATGTCGAGCAGCGCTATCGTCAACGCTATGTGGATCTGATTGTCACTCCGGAATCGCGTGATGTGTTCGTCGCGCGTTCGCGCATCATTGCGTCGATGCGTCGCTGGCTCGATGAGCGTCGTTTTCTGGAAGTCGAAACGCCGATGATGCATTACATTGCCGGCGGCGCGACGGCGAAGCCGTTTACCACGCACCACAACGCACTGGATCTCGATTTGTTCCTGCGCGTGGCACCCGAGCTTTATTTGAAGCGCTTGGTGGTGGGTGGCTTCGACCGGGTGTACGAAATCAATCGGAACTTCCGCAACGAAGGTGTCAGCACCCGACACAATCCCGAATTCACCATGCTCGAACTCTACGAAGCCTATGTGGGCTACGAAGAGGTGATGGATCTGACCGAAGCCCTGATTCGTCATGCCGCGAACGACGCCATGGGCACCGCCAACATGACTTGGGAAGGCCGCGAGATTGATCTTGGCAAACCTTTCCGCCGTTGGAAATTGGAAGAAGCGGTTCGTGAATTGAATCCCGAAATCAGCGTTGAGGATTGCCGCGACCGCGACGCATTGGCGGCGCACTGCGCCCGCCTCAAAGTTGGCGTGAAACCGGGCCATGGCTGGGGCAAGCTGCTGCTGGAAATTTTTGAGAAGACCGTGGAAGGCGGATTGATCCAACCGACCTTCATCACCCATTATCCGGTGGAAGTGTCACCGCTCGCTCGCGAATCCGATACCGAAGCGGGCATCACCGATCGGTTCGAGTTGTTCATCGGCGGCAAAGAAATCGCCAACGGCTTTTCCGAACTCAATGACCCGGAAGACCAGGCCGCGCGATTCAAGTCACAGGTCGAAGCCAAAGACGCGGGTGACGATGAGGCGATGCATTTCGATGCGGACTATATCCGCGCATTGGAAGTCGGCTTGCCGCCGACTGGCGGTCTCGGTATCGGTATCGACCGACTGGTGATGTTGTTGACCGATCGCGCGTCGATCCGGGACGTGTTGCTGTTCCCGTATATGCGCCCGGAGCACTGAACCACAGTGCCATCGGGCGCGTCAGGCATTGATCAGCGCAGCTCCCGGCGCAGAATCTTGCCCACGTTGGTCTTCGGCAGTTCGTCGCGGAACTCGACAATGTGCGGACGCTTGTAGCCGGTCAGCTTGTCTTTCGCGAAGGCTTTGACGTCCTCCGCGGTCAGCGACGGATCCTTTTTGACGATGACCACCTTGACGGTTTCGCCTGAGCGTTCATCCGGCGCGCCAACGGCCGCGACTTCGGCAATACCGGGCATCGCCGCCAGAACGTCTTCGATCTCGTTCGGATACACATTGAAGCCAGACACCAGGATCATGTCCTTCTTGCGGTCGACGATGTACGCATAGCCACTGGATTCGATACGGGCGATATCGCCCGTGTGCAGCCAGCCATCCGCGTCCATGACTTTGTCGGTCTCGTCTTGGCGCTGCCAGTAACCGGCCATGACTTGGGGCCCTTTGACGCACAGCTCGCCAACGGCCACGCCGTCGTTGGGCAGCACGTTGCCGTCGTCATCCTTGATGCAGATGTCGGTTGAAGGTACCGGCAGACCAATCGAGCCGCTGTACTCCTTGAGGTCCAAGGGATTGATGCAGACGGCGGGCGAGGTTTCGGTCAGTCCATAAGCCTCGGCCAGCGTGCAGCCGGTGAGCTGTTTCCAACGTTCGGCCACACTGCGTTGCACGGCCATACCGCCGCCCAAGGTCAAATGCAGGTGCGAGAAGTCGACGGTGTCGAAATCCTTGGCATTGAGCAGTCCGTTGAACAGCGTGTTCACACCTGTGAGGGCGGTGAACTTGTGCTTCTTCAATTCCTTGACGAAGCCCGGCATGTCTCGCGGATTGGTGATCAAGACGTTCTTCGAACCGAGTTCGAAGAACACCAGTCCGTTCGCGGTCAACGCGAAGATGTGATACAGCGGCAATGCCGTGATGATGATTTCCTTGCCCACTTCGGCATACGGCGCGACCCAGGCGCCCGCCTGCAGCATGTTGGAAATCAAGTTGCGATGCGTCAGCATTGCCCCCTTGGCGACGCCGGTGGTGCCACCGGTGTATTGAAGAAAGGCCAAGTCCGTGTTGACGACCGGCACCGGATCGACCGACTGCCCCGCACCTTTTGCCAATGCATCTTTGAAGCGGATGGCCTCCGGAATGCGGAAGGCAGGCACCATCTTCTTAACGTGCTTCACCACGAAATTGACGATCAAACCCTTGAAACCGAGCAAATCGCCCAAGCCCGTGGTGATGACGTGCTTGATGGCAGTGTTTGCCAACACCTCGGAAACGACGGCACCGAAATTGTCGACAACGACAATGGCGGCCGCGCCGGAATCCTTCATCTGATGTTCGAGCTCGCGCGCCGTGTACAGCGGATTGACATTGACCACGGTCAAACCCGCACGCAGGATCCCGAAAGTGGCAATCGGTTGTTGGAGACAGTTCGGCATCATGACCGCCACCCGATCCCCTTTCTTCAATCCCAGGGTCTTTTGCAGGAACGCAGCAAATTTGTCCGCTTCGCGATCGAACTCCGCGTAGGTGAGGCTTTTGCCCATGCACTCGAAGCATTCCTTGTCGCCGTGCTTGGCAATGGCGGCGTTGACCATCTCATTGATCGAGCTGTACTTATCCGGATCGATCGTGTGCGGAACGTCCGCCGGATAGTTCTGCAACCAAGGACGATCAATGCTCATCAATTCACCTGCGTAGAGTGTGCGTTCAACAACGATTCATTGATTTGACCACGCTCGCGCGGTTCCGGCAAGCGATGCCGATGGTGCGTTGCCGCATATGAAAACGGCGCACCCGGATGCGCCGTTTTCGACTTGATTCTTCGATGCAATCAGACGGATTTCGATGCGAGTTGACGCAAAACGTATTGAAGCAACCCGCCGTTCTTGAAGTACTCGACTTCCTTCGGCGTCAGCAGCAACACCGAGACGTCGAAAGACTTCCGGCTGCCATCGGCTCGCGTGGCGGTAACGGTGGCCGTATTCGATTCGCCGTTCTTCAAGCCCGAGATGTCGATCGTCTCACTGCCATCGAGCCCCAGGCTCTGTGCGTTTTCACCCGCTTTGAATTGCAAGGGCAATACACCCATGCCAACCAAATTCGAGCGATGGATGCGTTCGAACGATTCGGCGATCACTGCTTTGATGCCGAGCAAGTTGGTCCCTTTGGCGGCCCAGTCACGCGAAGAGCCTGTGCCGTATTCCTTTCCGGCAAAAACCACCAAAGGCACGTTGTCAGCCTTGTACTTCATTGCCGCATCGTAGATCGGCAGCTTTTCACCGACGGCTTGATTTGCGCCGAAATACAGGGTGTTTCCGCCTTCTTCGCCGCCCATCATCAAATTCTTGATACGGATGTTGGCAAATGTGCCGCGGACCATCACGTCGTCGTTGCCGCGGCGTGAGCCGTAGCTGTTGAAGTCCGCAGGTTGCACACCGCGCGCGATCAGGAATTGCCCGGCAGGTGAATCTTTCTTGATATTGCCCGCGGGTGAAATGTGGTCGGTGGTGATTGAATCACCAAAAATGCCCATGACGCGTGCGCCGGCCAAATCATCAATGGTGCCGACTTCCATGGTCATGCCGTCGAAGTAGGGCGGATTCTTGATGTAGGTTGAACTGTCGTCCCAAGCGAAAATTCCGCCTGCCGGCGACGCGACTTCATTCCAACGGCTATCCCCTTTGAAGACATCGGCGTAGTTCTGCTTGAACATTTCAGGACCGATGGTTGCCGCGATGACATCGCCGATTTCCTTGTTGCTCGGCCAGATGTCGCGCAGATACACCGGCTTTCCATCGCTTCCGTGGCCAAGCGGCTCGGTGCTCAAGTCGATATCGACAGTTCCGGCAATGGCAAACGCAACCACCAGTGGCGGCGAGGCCAGGTAGTTCATCTTCACCTCGGGGTGCACGCGCCCTTCGAAGTTGCGGTTGCCCGACAACACCGACGCCACCACCAAATCATTCTCGGCGATACCCGCGCTGACGGCCTGGGGCAGCGGCCCCGAGTTGCCGATGCAGGTCGTGCAGCCATAGCCGACCACAAAGAAACCGAGTTTTTCCAGATCGTCCAGTACACCTGCCTTGCGCAAGTAATCGGTCACAACCAGCGAACCCGGGCCAAGTGAAGTCTTCACCCAAGGCGCCGCCTTCAGCCCTTTGGCAGCCGCATTTCGCGCGAGCAGGCCAGCACCCAACATCACGGCAGGGTTCGACGTATTGGTGCATGAGGTGATGGCCGCGATCACCACCGAACCGTCTTTCAATTCGTGTTCGCCATCCGTGAGTTGGATTCGGGAAATGGGTTTCGCCGCGAGTCGCTCTGCCTGCGGTTGATCGCCACCCTCGGCGTCCATTCGCTTGATGGCCGAGTTGGTGACTTTGCGATGCTCGGTCAGCGGGCCCACGCATTCGTTGTAGTTGGTTTTCAGGTCGCTAAGCAGAACACGGTCTTGCGGGCGCTTCGGGCCGGCCAGTGAGGGGAGCACCGTTGCCATGTCGAGCATCAAGGTACTGCTGTATTCCGCTTGCGGCGAGTCCGCGTTGTGCCACATGCCTTGTGCTTTCGCGTAAGCCTCGACCAAAGCGATGTGCGCTTCGTCGCGTCCGGAAAGACGCAAGTAGCTCAGTGCTTCCGCATCAATGGGGAAGATGCCGCAAGTGGCGCCGTATTCCGGTGCCATGTTGGCAATGGTCGCGCGATCCGCAAGCGGAAGATGCTGCAGGCCATCGCCGAAAAACTCGACAAACTTGCCGACGACACCATGTGCGCGCAGCATTTGCGTGACGGTTAGGACGAGGTCGGGGGCGGTGGCGCCTTCCGGCAACTTGCCCGTCAACTTGAAGCCCACGACTTGTGGAATCAGCATGGATGACGGCTGCCCCAACATGGCCGCTTCCGCCTCGATGCCGCCGACACCCCAGCCCAACACGCCGATCCCGTTGATCATGGTGGTGTGACTGTCAGTGCCGTACACCGTGTCCGGGAATGCGTGCAACTCACTATCGATGTCGCGGGCCATCACCACACGTGCCAGATGTTCCAGATTGACTTGGTGGACGATTCCCGTCGCCGGGGGAACCACCTTGAAGTCGGTAAACGCTTTTTGGCCCCAGCGCAGGAAGCTGTATCGCTCTTTGTTGCGGTCGAACTCGATCTTGGCGTTCAAATCCAAGGCATCGGCGCGACCGTAAACGTCCACCTGCACCGAGTGGTCAATCACCAATTCGGAGGGAATTTGCGGATTGATTTGTTCGGGCCGGCCGCCGAGTTTGGTCACGGCATCGCGCATCGCGGCAAGATCCACCACACAGGGGACGCCGGTGAAGTCTTGCAGGACAACACGGGCGGGCATGAAAGCGATTTCCGTGTCGGGCTCTTTGGACGGCACCCACTTGGCCACCGCCTCGATGTGTTCGGGGCCGACAGTGACGCCACCATCCTCATGTCGCAGCAGATTCTCGAGAAGGATCTTCATCGCATAGGGGAGCCGGGCGATGTCAAACCGTTCGCCGAGTTTCGGCAAGCTGTGATAGGCGTATTTCTTGCCGTTCACTTCCAGGTGGGTTTGCGTCTTGAAGCTGTCCATCCAAAGGGCTCCCAAGTCAAAAGCCGAGTATGAACCCGCGCCCATACAGGAAGTGTGAGAAGCGCGTTTGACCTTGTTTTTCAAGGGATTTATGAGGTCGCGCGACTTGCTTGAAAGTGCGTATTCAGCTACAATCGGCGGCTGGCCAGCCGCGCTTTTCGCGGGGCAATTACGCAGGGAAAGTCTATGCTCAGCTCCTATCGTCAACACGTCGCCGAACGCGCAGCGCTCGGTATCCCGCCGCTGCCTTTGACAGCCCAACAGACCGCGGAATTGGTCGAGCTCATCAAAAATTCGCCGGCGGGCGAGGGTGAGGCGCTGGTCGAACTCATTACCCATCGTGTGCCTGCAGGTGTTGACGACGCGGCGAAAGTGAAAGCATCCTACTTGGCGGCGATCGCGCACGGCAGCGAAAGCACGCCGTTGATTTCCCGTACCCGCGCTACCGAACTGTTGGGCACGATGCTCGGCGGATACAACATCCATCCGCTCATCGAACTCCTCGATGATGCCGAAGTCGGCGAAACCGCCGCGAATGCGCTCAAGCACACCTTGCTGATGTTTGACGCGTTCCATGACGTGCAAGTCAAAGCCGAGGCGGGCAACGCCCATGCCAAAGCCGTGATGCAAAGCTGGGCGGATGCGGAATGGTTCACCAGCAAGCCGGAAGTGCCTGAATCGATGACGGTCACGGTTTTCAAGGTGCCGGGTGAAACCAACACCGACGATTTGTCGCCTGCGCCCGATGCCACCACGCGCCCCGACATCCCGTTGCATGCCCTTGCCATGCTCAAAAACAAGCGCGAAAACGCGCCTTTTGTACCCGAAGAAGACGGCAAACGCGGCCCGATTGCGTTGATCCAGGAACTGAAGGAAAAAGGTCATTTGGTCGCCTACGTCGGTGACGTGGTCGGTACGGGTTCCTCACGCAAGTCCGCGACCAACTCGGTGCTGTGGTGGACGGGCGAAGACATTCCTTTCATTCCGAACAAGCGGTTCGGCGGCGTGTGCCTGGGCTCGAAGATCGCACCGATTTTCTACAACACGATGGAAGACGCCGGCGCCTTGCCGATCGAACTCGACGTGTCGAACATGAACCTCGGTGATGTGATCGAACTTCGACCGTACGAAGGCAAGGCTTTGAAGGACGGCAATGTCATTGCCGAATTCCAGGTCAAGAGCGACGTCCTGTTCGACGAAGTGCGGGCCGGCGGACGCATTCCGTTGATTATCGGTCGCGGCCTCACCGCCAAAGCACGGGAAGCCTTGGGTTTGCCGGCTTCAACGCTCTTCCGCCTGCCGCAAGCACAAGCCGATTCGGGCAAGGGCTTCACGTTGGCGCAGAAGATGGTCGGTCGCGCCTGCGGTCTGCCGGAAGGCACGGGTGTTCGCCCGGGTACCTATTGCGAACCGCGTATGACGTCGGTCGGTTCGCAAGACACCACCGGTCCGATGACCCGTGATGAATTGAAAGATTTGGCCTGCCTCGGCTTCTCGGCCGATCTCGTCATGCAGTCGTTCTGCCATACAGCGGCTTATCCGAAGCCCGTCGATGTCAAAACGCACCACACGCTGCCGGACTTCATCAGCACGCGCGGCGGCATTTCGTTGCGCCCGGGCGACGGCATCATCCATAGCTGGTTGAACCGCATGTTGCTGCCGGACACCGTCGGCACCGGCGGTGACTCGCATACCCGTTTCCCGGTGGGCATTTCGTTCCCCGCCGGTTCGGGCTTGGTTGCCTTCGCGGCGGCGACGGGTGTGATGCCTTTGGATATGCCCGAGTCTGTGTTGGTCCGCTTCACGGGCAAAATGCAACCGGGCGTCACGCTGCGTGACCTCGTGCATGCCATTCCGCTCTACGCCATCAAGCAAGGTCTGTTGACGGTGGAAAAGCAAGGCAAGAAAAACATCTTCTCCGGCCGCATTCTGGAAATCGAAGGTCTGCCGACCTTGAAGATCGAGCAAGCGTTTGAATTGGCTGACGCATCCGCGGAACGTTCCGCTGCTGCGTGTACCGTGAAGTTGGATCAAGCACCGATCATTGAATACCTCAACAGCAACATCACGCTGCTGAAGTGGATGATCGCTGAAGGCTATTCGGACGCACGTTCCTTGCAACGTCGCATCGACAAAATGCAGCAGTGGGTCGACAACCCGCAATTGCTTGAAGCCGACCGTGATGCCGAATACGCCGCGACCATCGAGATCAACTTGGATGAGATCGTCGAGCCGATCGTCTGCTGCCCGAACGATCCGGATGATGCAAAAACACTGTCCGATGTGGCGGGCGCAAATATCGATGAAGTGTTCATCGGTTCGTGCATGACCAACATCGGCCATTTCCGTGCCGCCGCGAAGTTGTTGGAAGGCAAGCGTGATATCCCGACTCGTTTGTGGGTTGCGCCGCCGACCAAAATGGACGCCCAGCAGCTCACCGATGAAGGCCACTACGGTACCTTCGGTGCCGCCGGTGCCCGCATGGAAATGCCCGGCTGCTCCTTGTGCATGGGCAACCAAGCACAGGTGCGCGAAGGTGCCACAGTGATGTCCACCAGCACCCGCAACTTCCCGAACCGACTGGGCAAGAACAGCAATGTCTATCTGGGTTCTGCGGAACTCGCCGCCATTTGTTCACGCCTGGGTCGCATTCCCACCCGCGCCGAATACCTGGCGGACATCGGCGTCGTGAATGAAAGCGGTGACACCATCTACCGTTACATGAACTTCGATCAGATGCCCGAATACCGCGCTATCGCAGACGGCGTCAAAGCCGCCTGATGCAAAAAAGCCCGCCTTTAAGGCGGGCTTTTTTTTACATCGTGCGGGTAGGATCAGAGCTTTTCCGCAATAGCCGCGGCCATTGCCGGGCGTTTGAACAGGAAATCCAGCGTCGACCCACCCAACTGCCGCCACAGAACGGCAGAGCGCAAGGCCGCGAGCAGGATCGCGCGGATTTCATCGACGACGTGGTCTTGCGCCAAGTAGTGCGGATTGCCTTGCACCATCACGCGCGGCTTGAGCGGGCTGATATGGGTGGCGTAGATGCTGGCGAAAGCCTTGATCACTTCGGGCGACGCATATCCCTCGGCGTTGGCCGGTCGCGGTACCGCCAAGATGGCCTCACGGACATCTTCCATCACGGCGTGGTTGCGTGAAAACGTCCGCTCAAGCGCCATCACTGCCATGGCCAAGCGAGTGAAATTCGGATCGGTATTGCCTTCACTGAGTTGCTGACGCAATCGGGTCAAACCGGGTCGTATCTCATGCCGATTGCCGTAAACGGACTCGACATTCGCCGCGTCGATGGCAAAAACGCTGCCCATCAAGGTCCGCATGGCAGCGTGATCGGAGTGACCCGTGTCGGCGATTTTGCGCACGATCTGCACCGCCTGTGCCAAGCCACCCAATGCCAGAACGCGTGAATCCATGCTCATGCCGCGAAACGCTCCAATTGAATTGAAAAACTGCGCTCAAGGATACCCGTCACACTGCCAACGCATCCGGAACGGGCGCATCGATCCGCGCGATGACGGCACCCCCAAGACAAATATCGTTGTCGTACAGAACCAACGATTGTCCCGGCGTTACGGCGCGTTGCGGTTCGAAGAAGCGCGCACACACGGTGCCATCGTCGTTCACTTGAACGCGGCAGGCTTGGGGGGCTTGGCGGTAGCGTGTTTGCGCCAAGCACTCGAACGTCGTTGCTGGCGCCGCACCGGCAATCCAATGCATGGTTTCCGTATCAACGACGTTGCTCATCATCCACTTCGAATCGTGGCCTTGATCCACCACGAGGATGTTGCGTGCCACGTCCTTGCCGACGACATACCAAGGCGCCTGATCGCGACCGCGGACGCCGCCAAGCTGGAGGCCACCGCGTTGTCCCAAGGTATGGAAGTACACACCGTGATGTGTGCCAAGCGTGACACCGGACGGATCTTTGATCTCCCCGTCTTGCATGGGCAAATAGGTGGATAGAAAGTCACGGAAATCGCGCTCACCAATAAAGCAAATACCCGTGGAGTCTTTTTTGGCGGCGGTCGGCAATCCCGCTTCGCGGGCAAGCTCGCGGACTTCAGTTTTTTCGATCTCGCCCAATGGGAAGAGCGTTGCATCCAATTGCGCCTCACCCAACTGATGCAAAAAATAGGATTGGTCCTTGCTGGCATCCGTGGCACGCGCGAGCCGCGCCCGGCCGTTGTTGCGGACCACCCGGGCATAGTGGCCGGTGGCAATGCGAGAGGCCCCCAAGGCCAACGCCGCGTCCAGAAAATGTTTGAACTTCACTTCGCGGTTGCACAGCACATCCGGGTTAGGGGTTCGGCCGGCGGCATATTCCGACAGGAAGTGCTTGAACACGCCTTCCATGTACTCGTTGGAGAAATCCCGGAAGTGAATGGGAATGCCCAATCGACCGCAGACAGCGACCGCGTCTTTTCGGTCGTCTTCCGCGCGACACAATCCGCTGCCGTCATCGGCCCAGTTCTGCATGAACAGTCCGGCGACCGAAACGCCTTGTCGCTGCAAGAGCAGCGCGGCAACCGAGGAGTCCACACCGCCTGAGACGCCGACAATGACGTCGGATCCGCTCATGGCACAAACACCAGCATGTCGAGCGGCAGGACGCGACCGGCCCTCGCATCATCGATGACCTTCTGAACCAACGGGCTACGGTGCCGCGGCATTTCAGCCTGAAGTTGCTCCGGGCTCATCCATGTCGCACGCACAATCCCTTTATCGAGTGTGCGTGATTCGACCAGCGCAACGGGTTCCGCCAAAAAGGCGAAGCGCAAATAATGGCGTCCGGTTTCAGTGGCCTTCCATTGATAGGCGCCCACGAAACCGGTTAGGCGAACATCCCAGCCGGTCTCTTCGCGGGTCTCGCGCAATGCCGCGTCACACAAGCTTTCGTCGGGCTCCAAATGCCCCGCAGGTTGATTGATGACACAGCGCCCGGATGCCATTTCTTCCACCATCAAGTACTGCCCATCGCGTTCGACGATGGTCGCGACGGTGACGTCGGGTTGCCAGAAACGACCTTCGCGATATGTCATGCACTGCCTTGTGGAACTTGGAGGGATTATTGTTCCACGCTTGGCAGGGCTTGTCTCCCTGCTTTTTTCTATAATTGGGGCATGCCTACAGAACGCCAATCCGACCATGAAATCGCCGTGCAGACCGGCAAGCCTGAGACTGCGCCGCCGCCCCGGTTCGCCGTCTTGATGATGAACGACGACTTCACACCGATGGACTTCGTCATCGACGTCCTCATGCGGTTCTTCAACATGAATATCGAACTCGCCACGCAGGTCATGTTGCGCGTGCATACCGAGGGCTCGGCGGTGTGCGGGCTGTATTCCCGCGACGTGGCCGAAACCAAGGTCGCGCAGGTGAACGAATACGCCCAGGCAAACCAGCATCCCTTGTTGTCGAGGGTGGAAAAAGCGTAGCGTCATCCCCATAACATCCGGTATTCGCTTCTAGGGGCAAAATATGTTCTCCAAAGACTTTGAACAAACCATCGCGCAGTGCTACCGGAATGCGCGCCAACAACGGCATGAGCTGATCACCGTCGAGCACTTGCTGCGTGAGTTGCTCAGCAATCCCGCCGCACTCGAAGTGCTGACGGCGTGCAAGGCAAACGTCGAAGAGCTGCGTGCGCAGTTGGTCATCGCGATCCAAAACTCGGTGGACGTCATGCCTGCCGGTGATGACAGCCGCGATTCAAAACCTACGCTTGGGTTCCAACGCGTATTGCAGCGTGCGGTTTACCACGTGCAATCCTCCGGCCGGCAAGAGGTCACCGGTGCGAATGTGCTGGTCGCGATCTTCGGCGAAAAAGATTCCCACGCCGTCTATTTGCTGGCGCAGCAGGGTGTAACCCGGCTTGATGTGGTCAATTACATCTCTCACGGCATGTCCAAGCAAGATGAGCAGTCCCAGGAAGGCGGCGGCGAGTCCGGTGAAGGCGAGGGCAGTGGTGAACCCGGAGAGCGTGACCCGCTTGGCGAATTCGCGACGAATCTCAATCAAGCGGCCACTGAAGGACGCATCGATCCTTTGGTGGGCCGAATGGATGAAGTCGAACGTACCATCCAAGTCCTGTGCCGTCGCCGTAAGAACAACCCGTTGTATGTGGGCGAAGCGGGTGTAGGTAAAACGGCGATCGCCGAAGGCTTGGCCAAACGTATAGTCGATGGCGAAGTGCCCGACGTTCTGAAAGACGCCATCATCTTCTCGCTGGATTTGGGCAGTCTGGTGGCGGGTACGAAGTATCGCGGCGATTTCGAGAAACGCTTGAAGGCGGTGTTGTCGGCGCTGAAAAAAGTACCGAACTCGATCCTTTTCATCGACGAGATCCACACGATCATTGGCGCCGGCTCTTCGTCGGGCGGCACCATGGACGCCAGCAATCTGATCAAGCCGGCGCTGTCTTCCGGCGACTTGCGCTGCATCGGGTCCACGACTTATCAGGAATATCGTGGCGTTTTCGAGAAGGATCGCGCCCTGGCACGTCGCTTCCAAAAGATCGACATCGTTGAACCGACGGTCTCGGAAGCGGTGGAAATCTTGCGCGGATTGCGTCCGAAATACGAGGCTCACCACGGGGTGAGCTATGCGGACGACTCGATTCAAGCTGCGGTAGATCTCTCGGTCAAACACATCAGTGACCGGCTGTTGCCGGACAAAGCCATTGACGTCATTGACGAGGCGGGTGCACGCCAGCGTTTGCTCGCTTCCGACAAGCGCAAGGCGACTATCGACGTCGAAGAAATCGAAACCATTGTGGCGAAGATGGCGCGCATTCCCGCAAAACAAGTCACAACCAGCGACAAAGATGTGCTGCAGCATTTGGAGCGCAACTTGAAGATGGTGATTTTCGGCCAAGACGCCGCCATCGATACCTTGGCCTCGTCCATCAAGTTGGCGCGTTCGGGCTTGGGTAATCCTGAAAAGCCCATCGGCAGCTTCTTGTTTGCAGGGCCCACCGGTGTGGGCAAAACCGAGGTGACCAAGCAATTGGCGCAGCAACTCGGGATCGAGTTCGTCCGCTTCGATATGAGCGAATACATGGAACCGCATTCGGTCAGCCGTTTGATCGGTGCGCCTCCGGGTTATGTCGGTTTCGATCAGGGCGGGCTATTGACGGAAAAAATCGTCAAGACACCGCATTGCGTCTTGTTGTTGGATGAAATCGAGAAAGCCCACCCGGACATCTTCAACATCCTGCTGCAGGTGATGGACCGCGGTGTGCTCACCGACACCAATGGTCGTGAAGCCAATTTCCATAACGTGATTCTGGTCATGACCACGAATGCCGGCGCAGCGCAGGCTGCACGTCGTTCGATCGGCTTCACCCGTCAAGATCACAGCACCGACGCGATGGAAGTCCTGCGCAAGAGCTTCACGCCCGAGTTCCGCAACCGCTTGGATGCTGTGGTGCAATTCCAGCCGCTGGGCTTCGATCACATCTTGCGGGTGGTCGACAAGTTCCTCATCGAACTGGAAGCCTTGTTGCTGGAGAAGCACGTGGCGTTTACCTCGACGCCGGCGGCTCGCGATTGGCTTGCGCAAAATGGCTTCGATCCACTGATGGGCGCCCGCCCGATGGCGCGATTGATCCAAGACAAGGTCAAACGTCCCTTGGCGGACGAATTGCTCTTCGGCCAGCTGATCGACGGCGGATCGGTCACGTTGGATGCCAACGACGACGGTTTGGTGCTCAGCCTCGATCCGCAGACACCGGCGCCCAAGTCGGCGGTGACCGCAGACATCGATCAAACTTGAGCTGAAGTCTCAACCGGAAAAGGCGACCTCATGGGTCGCCTTTTCTCTATCAATCAACGCAGTAGCGTGATTATTTCATGCGATAGGTGATGCGACCTTTAGTCAGGTCGTAGGGGGTCATTTCGACCTTGACCTTGTCACCCGTCAGGATCCGGATGTAATTCTTGCGCATGCGCCCGGAAATGTGCGCAATGATTTCGTGTCCATTTTCGAGCTTCACGCGGAACATGGTGTTCGGGAGCGTTTCGGAAATGGTTCCGTCAAATTCGATGACGTCGTCTTTCGCCATAAAAACAATAACTCTTGCCCGAGGGCATTGGAAAGTGCGGAATTATCGCACGATTCCGGCTTCAAGGTATGTCGACCAACGAACTCGCCTGAATGGTAGGCATTTGGTTGGCCCAGCTTCCCAAAATGCCCGGACGGCGACACAACACCTCCAGATCGGCCACATAGTGCTCCCGGGACATGCGTTTCGCGCCCAAGCGAAGCAAGTGGGGATTCTCGACCTGACAATCGATCAAGGGCCAGCCGGCGCTGTTGAGCGCCGTGGCCAAGCCTGCCAATGCGACTTTAGAGCCGCCTTCGACGCGACTGAACATGCTCTCGCCGAAAAACATCTGGCCGATGGCAAGCCCGTACAAACCGCCGACGCGCTCCGTTCCGGAGAAAACTTCCACCGAGTGGGCAAATCCGAGGCGATGTAGCGAGGTATAGGCACGCACCATTTCGGGCACGATCCAAGTGCCGCGTTGTCCCGGGCGCGGAATCGTTGCACAGGTCTCGATGACGGCTTCGAAATCCTGATCGAACTTGACGATCCAGTCGGACTTGCGAAGCTTGCGCCGAAACTTTGTGGAAAGATGGACGCCGTCAGTGCGAAACACCGTCCTCGGGTCTGGCGACCACCAAAGAATGGGGTCGTCGTGTGAAAACCAAGGGAAGATGCCGCGTTTGTAGGCATCCAAAACGCGTGCCGGCGACAAGTCCCCGCCAACACAAAGCAGTCCGTCCGGGTCGCGCAGCGCGCGCGACACATCCGGGAAATCCGGCGAGTGTTTATCCAGGATCGGAAGCGTGTCAGACATACGATATTTTGGCCGGAAAAGCCGGAATCGTGGAAACTCAAGCCCTGAAAGGTGATCGCTGCATCAAAGAGGCCATATAGGCCGGCGTGCCGGCACGCTCTTGCGCACACCAGTCGCGAATCGCGGCGCGGAAGGCTTCATCCCTGATCCAATGATGGGACCGTGTCACTTCGGGCAGGAAGCCTCGCGAGATCTTGTGCACGCCGCCGGCACCCGGCTCGAATGTGTCGCGGCCGGTGCGCAGACAATGTTCGAGGCCTTGGTAGTAGCAGGTTTCGAAATGAAGTCCTGGCAGGTCCTGCGTGCTTCCCCAGTAGCGGCCGAACAGCGTGCTTGAAGATTCAAAATAAAACGCGCCCGCGATGACGTCGCGCCGCGTGTCCGATGCGAAGCAGAACGCCGTTTGCGTAGGAAGCGCCCGAACGATCTCGTGAAAGAATTCAAGCGTCAGGGCAGGGTGGTTGCCATACATGGCGAATGTGCCGAGGTAGAGATCAAACATGCAACGGCAGTCCACCTCAGTGGCATCGCCGCCTTGGATCCAACTAAATCGAATGCCCGCGTCGTGCAGTTTGCGTCGTTCCTGACGGATGTTTTTCCGATGCTTGCTGTCCATCGCGGCCAAGTAATCATCAAATGTTTGCCAGCCCGAGCGATTTCGCCAAATGTATTGCACATCCTCTCGTTGGAACCAATCCGCTCCAAATATCGGAGATTCTTCAGCCGAGTGAAAGTTGACATGCGCCGAAGACAGGTTCAGCCGCGCAGCCATCGACGACAAGGCCCTCGCCAATGCACCTTGATGCATTGGGGTTTTTGCCAGCAGGCGCGGCCCCGTCACCGGCGAGTAGGGCGAAGCGCACAAGAGCTTCGGGAAATAGTCGACGCCGTGTTGTGCATAGGCATGAGCCCACGCATGATCAAACACGAACTCGCCATGCGAATTGTGCTTCACGTAGCAGGGCGCCACACCGACGAGCACATCGTTCTCTTTCAACGCCAGGTGCGCCGGCTGCCAGCCGTAGTCTGCGCGGATGCAGCCGGTTCGTTCTAACGTCGAGAGAAAAGCGTAGCTGACAAACGGGTTGTCGTCCGGACACAGCGCGTCCCAAACCGCCGCATCGGTGAATGCCGCGCTTTCGTGTAAGGAAACAGATAGCGACCCGGACTCCATCGTTCGGTTACACCGCGCGCAAATCCTCGACGATGCGACCGTACTTCGCGAGATCGACTTCGTGACCGTCGTGGCGCCAGGTTTCAGCAAGGCCTGCCTCATACCACTCGCGCATTTCATGCAAGTGCAGCATGCGGTCGACGTAGGCACGTGTGCCGCGATTCACTTCCAGTCCGTACGTTTGGATTCGAAAGACCACCGGTGCAAAAAACGCGTCGACCGCGGTGAAATGCTCGCCCGCCAACCAAGGTCCGCCAAAGCGCGCTATACCGTCTGCCCAGAGCGACTCAATGCGATCGATGTCGGCACGAAGCGCGGGCGGGATTTCGTTCAGAGCCATGCGGACGCCGCAATTCATGCCGCAAATCTCGCGCAGATGGGCAAATCCAGAATGCATCTCCGCACAAGCGCTTCGTGCCCATGCCCGTGCGCCGCGATCCGCCGGCCAAACCTCGGCGTGATGTTCGGCGATGAATTCGACAATGGCCAACGAGTCCCACACAGTGATGCCGTCCTCCACCAAGCAGGGCACACGATGGGAGGGCGAGAATCCGTAATCCTTTCCGAACGGCACCAAACGCTCCTCGAACGGAATGCCCAACACCCGCAACAAAATCCATGGGCGTAGGGACCACGAGGAATAGTTCTTGTTGGCGATATACAAAGTGCGCATCTGAATGCCTCAGCGGAAAAGGGGAAGTTGAAACACGCCGTATAGCAGCAGGCCGACCAATCCACCGATCAGGGTGCCGTTGAAACGAATATATTGCAGATCAACGCCCACACTCTGTTCGATTTCATCCACCAAGAAACGCGTGTCCCAAGAGAGGACCGTTTGATGGATGTAACCAGGGGCGACATTCCGCAGCACGCCGGCAATGTGTTCGGCTGCAATCAACAATTGTGCATTGGCAAGGTTCTGCCAACGCGTATCCGTCTTGAGTTTTTCGCCGATTCGCGCGGCGTAATCACGGAAATGGCGCATTCCCACCGAGTGCTCTGAGGCCAAGTCCTGCTTCAACCAATCCCGCATCCGTTGCCAGAGGTGCCTGACGTAGGTGTTGACCGAATCACTATCCAGTAACTGTTGCTTGAAGGCTGCCACCTTGGCTTGCAGATCTGGGTCGGTCTCAAGCCCTTCCATCAACCGTGTCGCCTCGGCCGCGTAACGCGCGCGCAGTGGGTGGGTCGGCTCATTCAATACCGCTTGGAGTTCGTCGATGATTGCGTTTGCCAGTTTTTCGCTCAAAGCGTCGGCGATCTCATCGGTGGAATGGACTTTGTCTACCCACCAAGTCAATTTCGGGAATTCGCGGCGCGCCATGGCCGACAACTGCCGCCCGATGTATTGCCGCACCTCCGGTTGATCGATCCAACGCCCGACTTGCACCAGTCCCGCGTTCAACACCCGTTGGTGATGGTTGCCTTCGGTCAGGCTGCGCATCAAATGTGCCGCTGTCGTCGAAGCATCCCATTTCGACAACTGCTCGCGTGTGATCGCCAGCAGTTCTTGTTCGAGCGCCGGCGCATCCAACGCGCCCAGCGCGGCGTGCGCCCAAGACTGCAATTGTTTCGACAAGGCGTCTAATTGCCGGCGCTCGGACAAAAACTCGCCTAATTTGACAGCGGGATTCCAGGATTCGACTTTGGCGACGATTTGTTTCGGCGCGAGGAAATGATGACCGACAAAATCCGCCAAGGCGCTGGCGATGCGTGCCCGATTCGCCGGAATGATCGCCGTATGGGGAATCGGCAAGCCGAGCGGGTGCCGGAACAGCGCGACGACGGCAAACCAGTCGGCGAGCGCGCCGACCATCGAGGCCTCAGCGAACGCTCCGACCCAGCCCCAAATGCCTTGACGCCCCATGGCGTGGGAGAGCACAAGCAACGCCGCTGACAGCAGCAGCAACGCCAAAGCGATGGTTTTCATCCGGCGCAACGCGGTCGCGCGCGTTGCGCCTGCAGCGGGTGCGGTCATGCGCACATCGTCGCACGGAGATGATCAGGGCGGCGTGGTGCCGCCACTGGGTTTCAGCCTTCCGTTTCCAACCAGCGTTCCGCATCCAATGCGGCCATACAACCGGATCCCGCCGACGTGATGGCCTGACGGTAATGCTGATCAGCGACGTCACCAGCAGCGAAAACGCCCGGAATCGAGGTCATCGTAGCGTTGCCATTGATGCCGGAATTCACCACGATGTAGCCGTTGTTCATCGCCAACTGGCCGTCAAACAATTGGGTGTTCGGATGGTGACCGATCGCCACAAACATGCCATGGACGACAATGTCTTGCTTGGCGCCGTCTTGCACCGACGCCAGACGCAAACCGGTCACACCCATCTCATCACCCAGCACCTCGTCAACTGTGTGATGCCAGATCGGCACGATCTTGCCGGTCTCGATCTTGGCGAACAGCTTGTCTTGCATGATCTTTTCGGCGCGCAGGGTGTCGCGGCGGTGAACGAGGTAGACCTTGCTGGCAATGTTGGAGAGGTACAGCGCTTCTTCCACGGCGGTATTGCCGCCGCCGATGACGGCGACATCTTTGTCTTTGTAGAAGAATCCGTCGCAGGTGGCACAGGCAGAGACGCCGCGACCTTTGAAGAGATCCTCACTCGGAATGCCCAAGTATTTCGCCGTCGCACCAGTTGAGATGACCAGCGCATCCGCCGTGTATTCACCTGCACCGCCAATTAATCGGAACGGACGTTTGGACAGATCGGCTGTGTGGATCTCGTCAATCACCACTTCCGTGTCGAAGCGCTCGGCATGGGCCTGCAAGCGTTCCATCAACGCGGGACCCATCAAGCCGTGGGCATCGCCCGGCCAGTTGTCGACTTCCGTCGTCGTCATCAGTTGCCCACCCATCTGCATACCGGTCACAACCACCGGCTTCAGGTTGGCACGAGCGGCGTAGACAGCGGCGGTCCAACCCGCGGGGCCGGAGCCGAGAATCAACAAATGGCAGTGTTTCGGGGTGCTCATGGATATACTTTGTCTTATGAATGCATCAGCCCATAGTTTAGGGGATGCAGACGGCACCGGTTCCGGCAATCCATGCTCGGGCCATCAAACCTTTCAATGGAATCGATCAGATTCCTTAACGGAGTTCCTCATGCGCATTGGCGTCCCCAAAGAAACCAAGACCCTGGAAGGCCGCGTGGCCCTCGTACCTGCTGCAGCCGGCGATCTCGTCAAGCGCGGCCACGAGGTATGGGTGGAGAAAGATGCCGGGGTCAAATCGGGCTTCAAAGATGCCGACTACGAAAAGCTGGGCGTCAAGATCGCCGCCGACGCCGCTGACCTGTATGAAAAGGGCGAGATGATCGTCAAAGTTAAAGAGCCGATCGCAGGCGACTTGCAGCATTTGCGCAAAGACCACCTGCTGTTCTGCTACCTGCATTTGGCTGCCGAGCCGGCATTGACCCGTCAGCTGCTGGACATCGGTTTGACCGCCGTCGCTTTCGAGACCGTCGAACTCCCCAACGGTGACCTGCCGCTGCTGGCACCGATGTCCGTCATTGCCGGCAAGATCGGCGTGCAAGTGGGTACGCATTTGTTGCACCAGCCGATGGGCGGGAAGGGCAAATTGCTCGGCGGTATGGCGTCGACTGAGCGCGGCAACGTCGTCGTGTTCGGCGCTGGCAAGGCGGGCGGTGCAGCCGCCGCGCTGGCCGCTGCAGGCGGCGCGAATGTGACCGTCTTTGAAATGCGCACCGATCGCATGGAAGAAATGATGCGCCTCGGCAACAACGTGACCGCACTCTATCCGTATCACGACGTCGTGGCGCAAGCCGTCGCCAAGGCGGATCTGGTCATTGGCGCTGTCTTGGTGACCGGTGCGAAGGCACCGCACGTCATGACCCGCGAGATGTTGAAGGACATGGAAGACGGCAGCGTCGTCGTCGATATCGCTATCGACCAAGGCGGCTGTTTCGAAACCTCGCGTCCCACGACCTGGAAAGAGCCGACCTATGTGGAAGAGGGCGTGACCCATTTCTGCGTGACCAATATGCCGGGCGCAGTCCCGCAGACCAGCTCTCAAGCGATTTGCGCGGCCATCCTGCCGTGGGTCAACAAGCTTGCGGCCGGTAACTGGCGCGACAACGAGGCATTGGTCAAGGGAATCAACGTCGAAGGCGGCAAACTGGTGCATCCCGCCTTGCAAGATATGAAAGTTTGATTGAAACTCAATGACTTGCAGGACTGACTTGAGGTAATACAGGAAGTGGCAACGCGCAACCCGACGCGACGCAAGCGTCCTTCCCCCGCACCGGAACGCGTCGCCGCGCCGCCGAATCCCAAACGGCAGAAAATGATGCGCGATCTTTCGATGATCGCCATCGCCCCTGTCTTGCTGTATTTGTTCGCCAGCCTTTTCACCTATTCCTCAGCCGACCCGGGTTGGTCCACCGGCGGCAGCTTGGGGGTGACGGGCGAACTGCATAACGCAGGTGGGCGTGTCGGCGCCTACCTGTCCTCGATTCTCATTTTTCTCTTTGGCTACGTCGCCTGGCTGATACCGATCGTCTTGGGCGCGGTGTGCTGGCTGGTTCTGTTCAAGACCGACAGTGATGGCGACGGCGAACCGGACATCGGCGCCGCATTCCGCCTGATCGGCATTTTCGCGTTCATCATCGCGGCGGTCGGCATTCTGCATGTGCGTATCGGCAGCGTCGAAAATTTCTCCGCGCAAGCGGGTGGGATCTTGGGCGAGCTGGTCGGTCGGTCGCTCACCAAGGGGTTCGGCACCGTGGGCAGCATGCTGTTCCTGCTGACATTGCTGATGGTGTCCATGACCATGGCAACCGGGCTTTCCTGGTTCAAAGTCATGGATTGGATCGGCGGCTGGATCATGAAGATTCCCGGTGTGTTCCGCGAAAAGCAGAAGCAAGCGGTGCAATGGCAAGAAGCCCGCCAAATGCGTGAAGTCCGTGAAGAAGCGCGCAAGCAAGATACCGAGCTTCGCGCCAAGCGCGAAAAAGTGAAGATCGAGCCGCCGGCCGCACCCGTGGTGGAAAAGAGCGAGCGCGCCAAGCGCGATCAACAAATTCCATTGTTTACGGGAGGCGATCCCGGCGCAGTGCCGCCGTTGGCCTTGCTGGACGATCCGAAGCCGCAACCCAAAGGTTACGACGAGGACACGTTGGAGACGCTGTCGCGCCAGATCGAATACAAACTCAAAGACTTCCGGATCGACGCACAAGTGGTCGGCGCGTACCCGGGCCCGGTGATTACGCGCTTTGAAATCGAACCGGCGCCGGGCGTCAAGGTCAGTCAGATTTCATCCTTGGACAAAGACATCGCGCGCGGCCTGTCGGTCAAATCTGTGCGTGTGGTTGACGTCATTCCCGGCAAATCGGTCATTGGCTTGGAAATCCCGAATGTTCGCCGGGAGATGATCTACCTCAGCGAGCTGTTGCGCTCTAAGGAATACGACAAGTCGGCCAGCCCGCTGACATTGGCCTTGGGCAAAGACATCGCCGGTCATCCGACAGTTGCCGACTTGGCACGAATGCCGCACTTGTTGGTCGCCGGTACTACCGGCTCAGGTAAATCCGTCGCAGTCAATGCGATGGTCCTTTCGTTGTTGTTCAAAGCAAGTGCGAAAGACGTGCGCATGCTGATGATCGACCCGAAGATGTTGGAACTGTCTGTCTATCAAGGCATTCCGCATTTGTTGGCGCCGGTCGTGACCGACATGAAGGAAGCCGCCAACGGGCTGCGTTGGTGCGTCGGGGAAATGGAGCGTCGCTACAAGTTGATGAGCGCCGTAGGCGTGCGCAACTTGGCGGGGTTCAACAAGAAAGTGAAAGATGCGGCCGATGCCGGCCAGCCGATCATGGACCCCTTGTTCAAGCCCTCGGGGATGCCGGACGAAGTGCCGTCTGCTTTGGAACCGCTTCCGTACATCGTTGTTTTCATCGACGAATTCGCCGACATGATGATGATCGTCGGCAAAAAGGTCGAAGAGCTCATCGCGCGCCTTGCTCAAAAGGCGCGGGCAGCCGGCATCCATTTGATCCTGGCGACACAACGGCCCTCTGTGGACGTAATCACCGGTTTGATCAAGGCCAATATTCCGACGCGCATTGCATTCCAAGTGTCGAGCAAAATCGATTCGCGCACGATTCTCGATCAGTCCGGTGCAGAGACTTTGCTCGGCCATGGCGACATGTTGTACATGCCGCCGGGCACTTCCTTGCCTGAGCGCATCCACGGCGCATTCGTGAGCGATGAAGAAGTGCACCGGGTGGTCGAGCATTTGAAGGCGGGCGGTGGGCAGCCGGACTACATCGAAGGTGTGCTGGAAGAAGTCCAGACCATGTATGACGGCAGCAGCGTCGGCATGAGTGGATTGCCCGAGGCAGCGACGTCTGGCGGCGATGAAAGCGATCCTCTCTACGACGAAGCGGTTCGGATCGTCACCGAAACACGCCGCGCCTCGATTTCCGGCGTGCAGCGCCGCTTGAAAATCGGCTACAACCGCGCGGCCCGTTTGGTCGAAGCCATGGAAGCAGCCGGCGTCGTGACACCACCCGAGCACAATGGGGATCGCACTGTATTGGCGCCGCCGCCACCGCGGGATTGAGTCAGGCCTCAACAACCGCCGCTAAACCGCAAACGGGCATTTGAAACCGCATTCAGCTTGCATGGGCGAGACTCGAGGCATGACTCAACGGAGTACTGGAATGAAGATTTCCAAGACATTGCTCGCGGGCGCCCTGGGCCTGATGCTGACCCCGATGCTCGCCAATGCGAGCGGGCGTGACCAACTCAACAAATTCACGCAAGGATTGAAGTCCCTGCGGGGTGGTTTCGCGCAACAGGTCTACGACGCGAAAGGGCGTCTCAAAACCAGCAGTTCCGGACGCGTCTCCATGTCGAGGCCGAATCTGTTTCGCTGGGAATACGTCAAGCCGTACCAACAACTTATCGTCGCCGACGGCAAGACGGTTTGGATCCATGAGCCGGATCTCAAGCAAGTGACCAAACGTGAACAAGGCACCGAAGAACAAAACAGCCCGCTGACGGTGCTGACTGACCCGGCGAAACTTGACGCGTTGTTCATCGCCAGAGAAGGCGGCGTGACCAACGGTGTCGAGTGGTTGAATCTGACGCCGAAGAACAAGGCCGATGCCGGTGTCGAGAGTGCCCGTTTGGGCTTCAAAGACAACGCGCTGTATCAAATCGACCTCAAAGATTCCTTGGGACAGACCACCAAAATGGTTTTTGCCAAGTGGGAACGAAATGTCGGATTGCCGGCTGGCAACTTCAAGTTCGTGGTTCCCAAAGGCACCGACGTCGTCGGCAACTGATCGGCATCAGCACGCCGGTATAGTGAGTGCATGACGCAGCCCGATTCGCTTTTTCCTTCTCTCTTGGACGAGGCGCGTCCGCTCGCAGAACGCATGCGACCGCGCGCCTTGTCCGACATGGTCGGGCAACAACGCCTACTGGCCGAAGGCACCGCGCTCCGACGCGCTATCGAAGCCGGCCGGATTCACTCGATGGTGTTGTGGGGACCGCCGGGTTGCGGAAAAACCACCTTGGCATTGCTTCTCGCCCAATATGCGGACGCCGAATTCATTTCCATCTCCGCGGTCATGGCAGGATTGCCGGAAGTGCGCAAAGTCTTGCAGGAAGCGGAGGCGCGTTTCCAAGGCGGTCGTCGCACCGTGCTGTTCGTCGACGAAGTCCATCGATTTAACAAAATTCAACAAGATGCCTTCTTGCCGTTTATCGAGCGAGGCAGCATCACCTTCGTCGGGGCGACTACGGAGAACCCGTCGTTCGAATTGAACTCCGCACTCTTGTCCAGGTGCCGCGTCCATGTGATGGAAGCCTTGGCGGTCGACGATATTGTCAGCGCGCTGCGTCAGGCTTTGGATGACCAAGCAAACGGTTTGGGAAATGCGGGCATCGAGGTCGCGGACGAACGTTTGGCCGAGATCGCGTTGGCGGCGGATGGCGATGTCCGGCGAGCGCTCACGTTGCTGGAAATTGCGGCATCCATCGCTTCGGAAGATGCCAATCGAATTACCGAAGGCACACTACAACAAGTGCTGGCAGACCGGACGCGCCGGTTCGATAAACGCGGCGAGCAGTTCCACGATCAAATCTCCGCGCTGCACAAGAACGTCCGAAGTTCGAATCCGGATGGCGCCCTGTACTGGTTCGCGCGCATGTTGGATGGAGGCTGCGATCCGATTTATCTTGCGCGCAGGCTTACCCGCATGGCGGTGGAAGACATCGGACTCGCCGACCCGCGAGCCCTGCAAATGGCGACAGATGCATGGGACGCCTATGACCGGCTCGGCTCACCTGAGGGCGAGCTGGCTTTGGCGCAAGTTGTGATTTACCTTGCCAGCACCGCGAAGTCCAACGCCGCATATACGGCATACAAAGCTGCGGTGTCGGACGCGACGTCGTTCGGAACCATGGACGTTCCCATGCATTTGCGCAACGCACCGACGAAGCTGATGAAGTCGCTCGGCTATGCCAAGGGCTATCAATACGACCATGATGTGGACGGCGGCGTCGCCTTGTCGCAATCCGGATTTCCGGACGCCATGGGTGAACGTGTGTATTACAACCCTGTCGACAGGGGTTTAGAAATCAGGCTCAAGGAAAAGCTGGATGCGTTGCGCAACGCGCGCGCGAAAGCGTTGCACGACAAGGGATGAGTCGTCCGGCACCGCTTTGTACCGAGTTATACTGAGTCTAGGTACCTACTAGGAAATATCTCTATGATTCCCGTAATTCTTTCCGGTGGCTCCGGCACCCGCTTGTGGCCCCTGTCGCGGGAAGGGTTTCCGAAACAGTTCCTAAGCCTGATGGGCGGGGACACGATGTTGCAGGCTACTTGGAACCGAGTAAAGTCTGTGGCCAGTGCATCTCCAATCGTGGTTGCTGGAGAGGAGCACCGATTCATGGTGGCGGAGCAATTGCGTGAAGCAGGATGCCCGAACCCAGTGATCTTGTTGGAACCGGTAGGACGCAACACGGCACCCGCCATCGCCGTCGCGGCACTCGAGGCCATTTCCAACGGGGGTGACCCGCTCTTGCTGGTCTTGCCTTCTGATCACGTGATCGCTGATTTAGAGGCATTTCAAGCTGCATTGCTAGAGGCATGCACTGCGGCGGAAACAGGACAATTGGTAACTTTCGGCATTGTGCCGACTGCGCCCGAAACCGGCTACGGCTACATACAATCGGCGGACGGCGAGGGCGTCAAGCGCGTCGAGCGATTTGTTGAGAAACCCGACGCCGCAACTGCAGAAGCATACGTCGCTAGCGGTTGTTATTTCTGGAACAGCGGGATGTTCTTGTTCAAAGCGTCCGCGTATCTCGATGCATTGGCGACCCATCAACCCGCAATGCTCGACGCGAGTCGCGCAGCATTGGCGAAGGCGCGCCGGGAAACGGATTTTGTGCGTTTGGATCGCACCGCTTTTGAAGCTTCCCCTTCCGACTCTATCGACTACGCGGTTATGGAAAAAACAGACTCCGCGGCCGTGCTGCCTATCGACGTCGGCTGGAACGACGTCGGCAGTTGGTCGGCGCTTTGGGAAGTTGCAGAACAAGATAGCAACGGCAATGCGCACCATGGCGATGTGCTTGCCGAGCAATGTCGCAACACATTGGCCTGGAGTGATCAACGGTTGGTCGCGCTATTGGGACTTGAAGACGTGGTGGTGGTGGATACCGCCGACGCGGTTCTGGTAGCGCACAAGGACAAAGTCCAAGACATCAAAGGGATCGTCGGAAAGCTGAAGGCCGCAGGTCGCAGTGAGCCGAGTGCGCACCGCAAGGTTTATCGCCCTTGGGGAAATTACGATTCGATTGATGTCGGTGGCCGTTTCCAGGTCAAACGCATTACGGTAAAACCCGGAGCGCAACTCAGCCTGCAGATGCATCACCATAGAGCCGAACATTGGATCGTTGTCAGCGGCACGGGACGTGTGACGCGTGGCGAAGAAATCATCATGCTGTCGGAGAACCAAAGCACCTACATCCCCTTGGGTGTCAAACATCGACTGGAAAATCCGGGTGTCGTTCCCTTGGAATTGATCGAAGTGCAATCCGGCAGCTATCTTGGCGAGGACGATATCGTCCGCTTTGATGACGTTTACGGTCGCGGCTGAGGTCAAACAGAACGCGGTGACTGGTACGTTGGATCAACTGGAATCCGAGAGCATCCACATTCTTCGCGAGGTGGCGGCCTGCTTTCATCGACCGGTCATGCTGTATTCGATCGGCAAAGACAGCTCCGTGCTTCTGCACCTGTTGCAAAAGGCCTTCGCGCCGGCAATGTCACCGATTTCTCTCCTGCACGTGGATACAGGTTGGAAGTTTCGCGAAATGATTGCATTCCGCGATATGCGTGTGCGTGAGACGGGCATCCCCCTCCATGTGCATACCAATCCCGAGGGTGTAGCGGAGGGTGTCGGACCTTTTACCCACGGTGCTGCGAAACACACCCAAATCATGAAAACCGACGCGCTGAAACAGGCGTTGAATCTTTTCAAAGTGGACGCGGCAATCGGCGGCGCCCGGCGTGATGAAGAGAAATCACGGGCCAAAGAGCGCGTCTTCAGCTTCAGGAACACGCACCACCACTGGGATCCCAAACATCAACGTCCTGAACTGTGGTCCTTGTACAACACTCATCTAAATGAAGGCGAGTCCGTGCGGGTTTTCCCCTTGTCGAACTGGACCGAATTGGATGTGTGGGAATATATCCGACGCGAGCGGATTCCAGTTCCTTCGCTGTATTTCGCAAAGATGCGACCGGTGGTCAACCGCAATGGTGCCTGGATCATGGTGGACGACGACCGCATGCCGATCGGGCCTGACGAGAAAGTCGAAGAGCGTTGCGTTCGTTTCCGAACCCTCGGCTGCTATCCGCTGACGGGCGCAATCGAATCAACCGCCGAAACCCTTGATGACATCATTGCCGAGATGCGCGCGTCCCGGGATTCGGAACGTCAGGGTCGGGTGATTGATCACGACCCCGGCGCGTCCATGGAAAAGAAAAAGCGCGAGGGGTATTTCTGATGCGTGCTTCGCAGCACTCCCAGTTGCGCTTCATTACGTGCGGCAGCGTTGATGACGGCAAGAGCACACTGATCGGTCGTTTGTTGAATGATACCGGCGCAGTCTTTGACGACCAGTTGCGCGCGGCCACCGATACACAAGGTGCGGTCGACTTTGCAGCATTGCTCGACGGCTTGGATGCGGAGCGCGAGCAGGGCATCACCATTGATGTTGCCTATCGTTATTTCCACACGCCGGTACGTAGTTTCATCGTGGCGGATTGCCCCGGGCACGTGCAATATACGCGCAACATGGCGACTGGCGCCTCCAATGCGGAGGCAGCCATTGTCTTGGTAGATGCGCGCAAGGGGCTTTTGACACAAACCCGACGGCATACATGGATTTGCGGTTTGTTTGGTGTAAGAGACGTCATCTTGGCGGTCAACAAAATGGACTTGGTCGGTCATGACGAGGCCGTGTTTGATGCCATTCGTACTGAGTACGCCGAGATGGCACGCGCCGCCGGAATCACTTCTGTTCAAGCCATTCCGGTTTCCGCGTTGCTAGGCGAAAACCTCGTTGAGACTGCGACGAGCATGCCTTGGTATAGCGGTCCGACTTTGTTGACGGCGCTGGAATCGCTTGAACCTTCGCGCATCGACGGAATCGCTGACGCGTTCCATCTGCCGGTGCAATACGTCAATCGTTGGGGGCAGGACTTTCGTGGATACTGCGGCACCTTGGTCAGCGGCCGTGTTCGACCCGGCGACACGGTGACCATCCAGCCATCGAACTTGCGGGCGGCGATCACTGCCGTGTATTCGGGCGGAACGGCGATATCAGAAGGCACTCTCGGCCAAGCCTTGACGCTGACGCTGGACAAGGAAATTGACATCAGCCGTGGCGACGTTCTCAGTGCGGCTGCAAATCCCTTGGAAGTCTCGGATCAGTTCTCGACACATCTGCTTTGGATGTCCACCCAACCCATGCTGCCAGGCCGCAGCTATCGACTGCTCTGCGGCACACGTGAGGTCATGGCCACCGTGACCGACATCAAACACCTGATTGATGTCGACACGCAAGCGCAACTGGCGGCTAAGCAGCTCGAGATCAATCAGGTCGGTGCCTGCAACATCTCGCTGGCCTCGCCCATTCCGTTTGCGCCTTTCGACCAGTCGAAGGCGCTCGGCGGATTCATTTTGATCGACAGACAAACCAACGAAACCGTCGCGGCAGGACGCATCGAGTTCGCGTTGCGCCGTGCCACAAACGTGCACTGGCAAGCGATCGAGGTGGACAAAAGAGCACGCGCCATCAGCCTCGGCCAGACGCCCAAATGCGTTTGGTTTACAGGCCTGTCCGGCGCCGGCAAATCGACCATCGCCAACGCTGTAGAGAAGCAATTGCTAGCCCTCGGGAAGCATGCGTACATTCTCGACGGCGACAATGTCCGCCACGGTTTGAACAGGGATTTGGGCTTCACCGATGTGGATCGGGTTGAAAACATCCGACGGGTCGCGGAAGTGGCCAAACTGATGACGGATGCCGGACTGATTGTCCTTGTGAGCTTTATCTCACCGTTTCGCTCAGAGCGACAAATGGCGCGTGAGTTGTTCGCGCCAGGTGAATTCCTTGAGGTCTACGTCAGCACGCCCTTGGAAGTGGCGGAATCGCGCGACGTGAAGGGTCTGTACGCACGTGCGCGGGCAGGGGAGATCCCCAACTTCACCGGAATTGATTCGCCATATGAAGCGCCTGAATCACCCGAGCTCTGCGTCGATACCGTCGACACCGGCGTGGAGGATGTCGCAAGAAAGGTCGTTAGCGCGCTGCGTTTGTAATCGATTCTTAGGCCGCACGTACGCAAGCGCGTTGGACGATTAGTCAGTCCGGCGGATCGGCACGACCGGTGAAATGATCCATGGAGCGATAGACGCCGAAGACGCGACCCGCGACAAAATCCCAAGCGCGCACCGGCAGCAGTCCTTTGAGAACGGTGCCAAGCGTCGTGGTCCACGGCATGTACTTGATGGGCTTTCCGGCAATCATGGCACGCCACGCCGCATCGACGGCCGCCTCGGGCGTGATGATCGGCGTTAGCAAAGGCCCTCGGGCGCCCGCAAACATACCGGTCCCGACATAAGTGGGACAAAACGTTGTGACCTTGAGCAGCGAATCGCCCACTTGTTCCAATTCAAGGCGCAACGAATCGCTCCAACCCAACACCGCCCATTTCGAAGACGCATACACACTCATTCGCGGATTGGATACCGTCGCCGCCGCCGAAGCGATGTTCAGAATGCGGCGCGACTTGCCGTCTTGCGCCATCATCGCCCGAATGAACTGCCGGGTGATCACCATCGGGGCCACTGCATTGATATTCATGGTGAACTTGATGTCCGCGTCGACGTCATGCTCCCAAAACGGTTTACCGCGCACCACGCCGGCATTGTTGATCAAAAAATCCAACCCGCCACATTCGTCAAGCACGCTGCGTGCCGCGTTCGCGACAGCATCAGCATCCGAGACGTCCACTTGCATCGGTTTGGCGATGACGGCCAACGCACGGATTTCTTCGGCCACGATCGCAAGCTTCGCCGAATCGATGTCCCAAAGAATGACACTTCGCGCCCCTTCTTTTGCGGCGCGCAGGGCAAACAAACGACCCATCCCCATTGCCGCGCCCGTGACCAGCACGTCGCACCCACGCACGCTGAATCCCATTCCCTTCATTCCTTTGCGATCAGATATTTGATGACGCGTTCCACCGTTCGTCCATAGGGCGGCATGATGAGCTTCAGGGTGTCCGGCCAAAATGATTTGTCGACCACCGGGCGCAGATGACTGAATGTTTGGAACCCCGCCCAGCCATGACTGGCCCCCATGCCACTTTCGCCGACGCCGCCGAACGGCACTTCAGCTGCACCGAGATGACCGACCGCCATGTTGAATACCAATGCACCCGATGCTGTGCGTTCTGCCAAGGTTTTTCGCACGGTTGCGTCACGCGTAAATGCATACACAGCAAGCGGTTTGCCATATGCACGAATCGATGCGATGGCTGCGTCCAATCCCTTGACTTCTATCAAAGGCAAGATCGGGCCGAATATTTCCTCTTGCATCAGCGGGTGCGACTGCGCGATGCCTTCGACCAGCGTGGGCGCAATGTAACGCTGTTGGGCGTCGTGCTTGCCGCCCGAGATGATCGTGGCGTCTGACAACAATCCCACGAGTCGATCGAAGTGCTTTGCATTGATGATGCGACCATATGCCGCGCTGTCCGACGGTGCCTCGCCGAATTGCTCGCGAATGGCGGCGATCAACAGCGGCTTGAGTTTGTCCAATGTGCCGCGTGATGCCAGCACATGATCCGGTGCAACACAGGTTTGACCGGCATTCAAAAATTTTGCCCAGACCAAGCGCTGCGCCGTGACGGCAAGATCCGCACTTTC
Organism: Lysobacter soyae; assembly: GCF_019551435.1. Classification (NCBI taxonomy): domain Bacteria; kingdom Pseudomonadati; phylum Pseudomonadota; class Gammaproteobacteria; order Lysobacterales; family Lysobacteraceae; genus Lysobacter; species Lysobacter soyae. The sequence goes on along the minus strand of NZ_CP080544.1, from coordinate 1,203,042 downwards.
ATCCACCCACGCCGGACATTTTCCGCCGAGTTCCAAGGTTACCGGCGTCAGATGCGCAGCGGCCGCTTGCAGAATGACGCGCGCCACCTGGCCGTTACCGGTATAAAAAATGTGATCGTAGGGCAGGGCGAGCAGGGCAGTGGTCTCGGCCACCCCGCCTTCCACCACCGCCACTTCGTCGGGCTTGAAATACTTCGGCACCAGTTCCGCAATCAGCGCGCTGCAATGCGTCGCGACTTCGCTCGGCTTCAAAATCGCGGTATTGCCGGCGGCGAGGGCGCTTGCCAACGGTGAAAATAACAACTGGATCGGATAGTTCCAAGGTGCGATGATCAGCACGACACCCAGAGGTTCCGCCTGCAAAATTCCGCTGGCAGGCTGCAACGAGAGCGGCATACCGAGACGGCGTGGACGCATCCAGCACTTCAAATGCCGAAGTGCATGGGCGATTTCAGAACGTAAGAATGCGGTTTCGGTGAGCTTTGCTTCCACCGCACATTTGCCGAGGTCGGATTTCAATGCGGCTTCTAGCGCTGCCGCGTTTTCCTGTAACAATCTATCCAATTGCTGCAGACGTCGTCGTCGCCATTCGATTGAACGCGTGACGCCGCTGTCGAAATTGTTGCGGAGCGTCTGAAGCGTTGTTTCAAACTGCGAATTGGGCATTTTCGTCTCCATGCCCTAGCGTACCGAATCTCTGGTTCAGCGCAATGGCGCCCTGCGTTTGATCATCAGCCCGATGCCGTTGATTGCCACAGCAATCAGCAAGCCTGCACATGCGGCCGCGGCGACGTCGGTTGGCCAATGCACGCCCAAGATCAATCGAGACAGCGCCACCAAGCAGACCCAAGCCGTTAACGAAAGGCTGGCGAGGGTCAGATGCCGCGGCGCCAAACGCGAAACCGCCAACCAGCACGCGGTCGCGACCGCAGCAACGCCCAACGTATGTCCGCTGGGAAAGCTGGAGCCCCAATAGGTCTCTGTCTCCCAAAGTTGGGGCCTGACGCGATTCACTGAAGTTTTAACGATATAGATGACCGCGCCTGCGACCGCCATCGCCAGGGCAATTTGTATGGCTTCAAATCTGTGGCGTCGAAGCCACAGCGCAACGGCGATAACCGCAACCAACGGGATCAGGAACTTCGACGACCCGGTGAGTGTCGCGGCATTGACGAGCGGCAACCAACTTGCCGGAATCCATTGATGCAGGAACAGCAGAATGCTGCGATCCACAGGGATGAGGTCGAACTCGAGAACTTCCTCTGTAATCTTCGCCAAGGTTCCGGCCACAGCGGCCCAAAAAAACCAACGGGCGTTGCGACGAAGGAATGCATTGGTGTTGGACAAGCGCAGACGGTTCGTCGGTTTTATCCCGGATTCCGGCGTTTTCATCGGCGCTGCCAAGTAGGGCTCGTTGTTGTCACTCATCTATAGTAGTTCGCATAATGCATATTATGTAAACGCCCACGCATGGCTGGGAGCGCTTACGCTTTATCCGCCGGTCCTGCGGTCTTACCCGCCAAACGCGCCTTACGCCGCAACCACAGATTGATCAGCTCAACGAAGACCGAAAACGCCATCGCCGAATACACGTAGCCCTTGGGAATGTGCATCCCGAAGCCGTCCGCGATCAGCACCAGACCGATCATCATCAGGAACGCCAATGCAAGAATCTTGACCGTCGGATGGCGCTCAACGAAATCGCTCAGCGGCTTGGCAAACGCCACCATGAAGGCGATCGAGATCAGAATTGCGGTCACCATGACCCAACGCTCATCGACCATGCCCACGGCGGTAATGATCGAATCGAGCGAGAAAACGATGTCCAGCACCATGATTTGGGCGATCACACCGGCGAATGTCGCCGAGGCCGAAAACGGTTCCAATGGTGCGCCAGCCTCTTCCACCTTGTTATGGATCTCGTGCGAGGCTTTTCCGATCAAGAACAGACCACCACCGATCAGGATGATGTCGCGCCAGGAAATCGGATGACCGGCGACGTTGAACAGCGGATCGGTCAAACCGATGATCCAACTGATGGCGAACAACAAGCCAATGCGCGTAATCGCAGCGAGTGCCAAGCCGACCTTGCGGGCGCGGTCGCGTTGTTCGACCGGCAGACGACCTGACAAAATTGAAATGAAAATGATGTTGTCTATGCCGAGCACGAGCTCCAAGGCCGTCAGGGTCAGGAGCGCGATCCAGATTTGCGGATCAGAGAGCATCTCGAGCATAAATTCACATCAATGGGGAGTCAGTGCCCATGATGCTGTAAAAACGACCTGGGGCGCGTTAGAAATCCGTTTGTCGGCGCATGCCAATCAGGCATGCAGGGCATGTCCGCCGCAATGCGCAGACTCGACCTGGATCGTGGCGTGCTCTACATCAAACCGATCATGCAAAAGTTCCGCAAGCTCTGATCGAATTCGGTCAGGTTCGGTAACGCCGGGTCCCACCACAACGTGAACGGTCAGCACCGCATCTTTGGACCCCAGCGCCCACGCATGTAAATCGTGCACTTCCGACACCGCCGGATGCTCGGCCAAACTCGCCCGCACCGCATCCAAATCCAATCCATCAGGCACGCCCTGCATCAAAATATGACTGGATTGCTTCAACAAAATCCATGTCCTTGGGAGCACCCACAGGCCGATCAACACGGCAATGATCGGATCCACCACGGTCCACCCCGTCATTCGGATTACCAGGGCACCGATAATCACCCCGACTGATCCGAGCATATCGCTCCAGACCTCCAGATAAGCCCCTTTCATATTGAGGTTCTCCCCCGCACCGGCCTTTAGCAATCGCATGGAAATCAGATTGATGACCAGGCCGATCGCAGCGACCAACAACATGGCGTTCGATGCCACAGGCGGCGGCGAGAGAAAGCGCCCGAGGGCTTCCCAAAGCACGAATCCGGCGACCGAAAACAACAAGCCACCGTTGATCAATGCACCAATGGCTTCCATACGCGCGTAACCGTAGGTTCGTTTGGCGTCAGCCGGACGTTTGCCCAAGCGCACCGCGAACAGGGAAATCGCCAAGGCAATGACATCGGTGCCCATATGCGCCGCATCCGAAAGCAAGGCGAGGCTGTTGGAAACAAATGCCCCCACCACTTCCACGATCAGAAAACACGAGGTCAGCGCCAGCGCGATCCAAAGGGGTTTTTCGAATTTGACGGCGCCACCGCCGTGATCATGTCCGGCACCCATCGACGCAGGCCTACCTTCATAGCATGGATTCAAGCGGCATCTTAGGCAGCGGATTAAGCGGACACAATCACATGATGTACTGACAGCCGTTTAACCCCGCCTCTTTCACAATGGCCGGATACCGGAGAATTGCTATGAAGACGACTCGACATCAGCTCACTGCCCTGCCCTTGGCCGCTGCCGCCATCCTGTTTGCCGCCTGCCAAAACGGCACTGCCGGCAATCCGGGGCAAAACGATGCGAAGCGAGATGCCGCGGGCGCCCCGAAGGCCATGAACCTGAAGCGAACCGAGCTCGCACGATTCAACGAACCGTGGGCAATGACATTCCTGCCCGACGGGCGCTTGTTGGTCACAGAGAAAAAAGGAAATCTGCGATTGTTTGATCCCGTTACGGGAAAAACCGGAAACATTTCCGGCACTCCTTCAGTGGCCTACGGCGGCCAAGGCGGCTTGGGTGACATCGCACTTCATCCGGACTACGCCAACAACCGAATGGTCTATTTGAGTTTTGCGGAATCCGGCGGGAATGGCACCCAAGGCGCCGCCATCATGCGCGCGAAGCTCGCTTTGGATGACCAAGGTAACGGCCAGTTATCCGATGGCGAAGTCATCTGGCGACAGGTCCCGAAAGTCGAAGGTGAGGGGCATTACAGCCATCGCATTGTGTTCGCAACGGATGGAAAGATGTTCGTCACCTCGGGTGAACGGCAAAAATTCTTCCCCGCCCAAGACATGAAAGCCAACTTAGGCAAAGTGTTGCGCCTGAATGATGACGGCACCTCCCCTGCTGATAATCCCTTCTTCGCGCAAGGCGGCGTCGCCACTCAAATTTGGTCGCTCGGCCATAGAAACTTGTTAGGGCTGGCCTTCAACCCCGCGGACGGAAAGCTCTACGAACATGAAATGGGACCGCGCGGTGGCGATGAGTTCAATGTGATTGAACGCGGAAAAAATTACGGTTACCCGGAGGTGTCTGATGGGGATCATTACAGCGGCAAGTCGATTCCAGACCACAAGACTCGCCCGGAATTCCGCGCACCGTTAATGACCTGGACGCCGGTCATCTCGCCCTCCAGTTTGATGTTCTACACCGGCAAACGCATACCGCAATGGACCGGTGATGCATTGATCAGCGGCCTTTCATCCGAGGCCCTCATACGCGTGAAGATTGAGAATGGCCATGCGCGCGAAGTGGAGCGGATCGACATGGGTGAGCGGATACGTGATGTCGTCCAAGCACCGGACGAGTCAGTCTGGGCATTGGAAGACGGTAGCAACGCGAAACTTCTGCGCTTGGCACCGTGAACTCCTTTCGCCGATAGAATTCCGCCACACCTTTCCGAAAAGTCCCGCATATGCACGCAGTCGTTTTCGAAGACATCGTCACAGCTGCAGATCGGATCGCGTGCGCAGTGAACAAAACACCGGTTCTCACCTCCTCCGCATTGAATGCATTGACCGGATTGGATCTGCATTTCAAATGTGAGAACTTCCAACGGGTCGGTGCATTCAAGATGCGTGGCGCCTACAACGCGCTTTCGCAATTTGATGCTGATCAAAAGCGACATGGCGTGGTGACCGCGTCTTCCGGGAATCACGCACAAGCGATTGCATGCAGCGCACGCCTGCTGCAAATGCCGGCAACCATCGTCATGCCCGCTGACGCGCCTGTTATTAAGATCGCGGCGACGAAGGCCTACGGTGCGGAAGTGCGTTTTTACGACCGGTATCAGGAGAACCGGGAGAGCATTTGCGATGAGATCGCCGCACACTCCGGTATGACAATCATCCCGCCTTTCAATCACCCGCACGTGATTGCCGGACAAGGCACTGTTGCGCTTGAATTCATGCAAGAGGTTCCTGACCTCGAGGTGATTTGCGCACCGCTGGGCGGCGGTGGTTTGCTGGCAGGCACCGCCATCGCGGCGAAAGCGCTTCAACCGGATATCCGGGTCATCGGTTGCGAACCTCTGGCCGGTAATGACGGCCAGCAAAGCTTTCAAAAAGGCGAAATCGTGCAAATCGACACGCCGAAGACCATCGCCGATGGTGCACAAACTCAAGCACTGGGTACCCTCACCTTCGACATCATTCGCAGCTTGGTGACCGACGTGGTCGCCGTCGATGACCCGGCCTTGATCCAAGCCATGCAGCTCTACGCCGAACGCATGAAGATTTGGGTCGAACCGACGGGTTGCTTGGGCCTGGGCGCCCTAGTCTCCGGTGCGCTACAACTGCCCGCTGGCACCCGCGTAGGCGTCATTATCAGCGGCGGAAACGTCGATGCGACGCGTTTTTTGCAATTGATTCAATCACTTAGATAAATTTCACGGACCATGCCTTTAGTTGGGTCATTCCGGTGTTGACATGTTCAGTGTTGGTGTTATAGTTCAATACAACACCACTCCAACAGGATGGCTCCATGAACACCCGGACTCAAAAGGCACTCAGCGTCATGACGCAACCGGCGTTTTTGCTGCTGTTTGTCGCATTGATCTTTGCAGCCATCGTGCCGGCCATGGCAGAAGGCAAACGCAAGTCGCCGTCAGGCCCGGTGGCTCGCGACGCAGTTGTTGATCAAAAAGCCGTACGCAAAAAAACGCTCGCCCGGCATCATCTCACGATGCCGTTCTTTTCATTCACCGCAGGGGGTTGAACGACATGTCTCCCGTTCAATGGGCCGATGGCAGCCCGATTTACCGCCAACTCAAAGAAAAGGTCATCACGATGATGCTTGAAGGCCAACTCAAGCCCGGCGATGCCTTGCCCTCCGTTCGCCAAGTGGCCGCGGAATATCAACTTAACCCGATCACCGTGTCACGCGCCTATCAAGAGCTCGTCGACGACGGAATGGTCGAAAAACGTCGCGGCATCGGTATGTATGTGACCGATGGTGCCAACACCAAACTGCGCAACAACGAGCGTGACCGTTTCCTCAAAGAAGAATGGCCACAGGTCTTGGAGCGCATCCACTTGCTCGGGCTGGACCTGGGCGAATTACTCGATCCGAAGTCAAAATGGGGTGCAACATGAGTCAGGTCATTCAAGCCAAGGGGCTCAAGAAGTCATACAAAAAGGGGACGTACGCGGTCGATAACGCGAATTTCAAGATCGAAAAGGGCCGAATCGTCGGCTTGATCGGTCCGAACGGTTCGGGCAAGACCACGGCGTTGAAGTCCATCCTCGGCCTCGTGCCCTATGAGGGTGAGTTGAAGGTGTTGGGTCGCGATCCGATGACCGAACGCGACGATCTGATGAACGATGTGTGCTTCATCGCCGACGTTGCAGTCCTGCCGCGCTGGATCACAGTTGGTCAGGCGGCAGAGTTCGTCGAAGGTGTCCACCCGCGATTCGATCGTGCCCGCTTCAACCGCTTCATCGAAAACACCAAATTGACCCCGAAGATGAAGGTCAAGGAGATGTCCAAGGGCATGGTGGTGCAGCTACATCTGGCACTGGTCATGGCCATCGATGCCAAGCTTTTGGTGCTCGACGAGCCCACGCTCGGCCTCGACATTCTCTATCGTCGTGAGTTCTACCAACGACTGTTGGAAGACTATTTCGACGAGGACAAAACCATCCTCATCACGACGCACCAAGTTGAAGAGATCGAGCACATTCTGACCGACTTGATCTTCATCCAGGAAGGCAAGATCGTCTTGGATGCATCGATGGAAAATCTGGCGGAACGCTTCACCGAAGTGCTGGTGGATGCCGGAAAGGTCGAAGCCGGCCGAAGCTGGAAACCGATCGGCGAGCGCGCCATGCCGTTTGGCAAGACGGTGATGCTGTTCGACAACGTACCTGCCGACCAACTGCAGCAACTGGGTGAAACCCGTACTCCCGGCGTGGCGGATCTGTTCGTCGCCACCATGAAAGGAACCTACGCATGAACACGATGATCAATAATCCGAGCGTTGTTCGCACGCAATCCCACGGTACGAACACGATGAAACTGCTCCTCAAACGGGAGTTCTGGGAACACAAGGGTGGCTTCTTCTGGGCACCGCTGATTTCCGGCGCGATCTTTCTGTTCTTCCAATTGATCGGAGGCGGTGCGCTTCAAAGCATCTTGTCGCGCAATGACCGCATGGTGAACATCAACGGCCAATCCCATCCGATGGGCAAAGTCGATTTGGCCCGTGAACTGTCGAGGATGAATCCTGAAGATTTGGGCCAATTGCGTGATGCCTTCACCGGACTCACGATGATGTCTGCGACCTGGCCGATCGTCGTCTTCGGATTCGTAGTGTTCTTCTACTTGGTCAATGCCATGTTTGAAGAACGCAAGGACAAGAGCATTCTGTTCTGGAAATCCTTGCCGGTCTCCGATTCCGAAACGGTGATCTCCAAAGCGGTGACGGCGCTGATCGTTGCACCGATCATCGCCGGCGCTGCCGCACTGATCGTCATGCTTGCCTCAATGCTGATGTTCTGCGGATTTCTGGCCTTCAATGGCGTGAACCCGGTCACCGTGTATTTGGCCAATCTCGACTACCTGACGATTTTTGGCAGCCTGCTGCTGTGGATTCCGTTGTACGCAGTGTGGGCGTTGCCGACTGCAGGCTGGCTGTTGATGGTGTCCGCATGGTCCAAACGCGTTCCCTTCCTGTGGGCGGTCGGCGTGCCGTTGTTCACCGGTGTGTTGATCTCTTGGTTCGATTTGTTGCGTATTTTCAACGTTGCCGATGACTGGTACTGGAAAAACATCGTGGTACGGATTTTGACCAGTGCTTTCCCGGGTACCCACGTCTTGGAAATGGCACGAAACGGCCATCTCAAAGGCACCGAGCACGGCCTTCGCGACATCGTCTTGAAGACCTCAGGTACCGAGCTCCTGGCGAGCCCCACACTTTGGATTGGCGCAGTGGCAGGTATCGCGATGATCTTTGTGGCCATTCGTCTTCGCCGCTTCCGCGATGAAGGCTGATCGAGAAAAGAAGGAGACGACCATGAACAAAACATTGCTCAGCCTCGCCACCGTTGCAGCGCTCACCTTGGTGAGCGCTTGCCAACCCCCGAGCCCGCCGCAGCCGCCGGCCCCGCCGAACCCGCCAGGTGCGTCGACCGGCACCGTCCAAGTGGACGCAAACGGTCATGCCATTCCGCAAAGTGAGCTCGGACAACAAACGGCCAAGGCTTTGGCGGAGGCGCGCGAAAAACTGGCCAAAGAGAACATTTCCATCAACGGTGGCGACAACATCAATATCAATGGTGTCAAAATAAAGTCTGATTCCAGCCTGCCTCAAGCGGAAATCACGCCGACGGGTGACTTGCTGATTGCAGGCAAGACTGTCACGCCGACACCGGACCAACGCAAGTTGCTGCTGGCGTATCGTGAAGAAATCATTGATATCGCCAACGCGGGTATGAACATGGGCGTCCAAGGCGCCGATCTCGCCAACGAAGCCCTCACCGGTATTCCCGGTCTGATAGTGGGCGGTGACGAAGCGCGCCAGCGTTACGAAGCCAAGATGGAAGCGAAAGGTAAGGAACTGGAAGCGCAAGCGCGTGTTCTTTGCAACAACCTGGGGCCGATGATGCAGACACAACAAGCATTGGCGGCAATCATGCCCGAGTTCAAACCCTACGCAAACATCACGCAGGGCAGTATCGATGACTGCATGAAAGACAAAGAAAAGGAATGACCTCAGCGTGATCCGGTGAGTTGGAGTGGTTCCAAAAGCCGGGTCAACGTGGATCGATCCAATCCGCTGTCTTCAAGGGCGACCTCTAACACTGGTCGCCCTTCTTTATAGGCGCGTTTCGCAATGGCCGCAGCGCGGTCGTACCCGATGATCGGGTTGAGCGCGGTCACCAAGATCGGGTTCCTGGCCAGGGCTTCATCGATCTTTTTGCGATTGACGACAAAATTCGCAATGGCGTCGTCCGCCAGTGCAAAGGCGGCGCGGGATAACAAGTCGATGGCGTCCAAAAGGTTGTTGGCGAGCAAAGGCAACATCACATTGAGTTGGAAGTTGCCACTCTGTCCCGCGACGGTATTTGCGGTATGCAAGCCCATGATTTGCGCACACGCCATGGCAACGGCTTCGGGAATCACGGGATTGACCTTGCCCGGCATGATCGAGCTTCCGGGCTGAAGCGCTTCCAGTTCAATCTCTGCCAGTCCCGCCAAGGGGCCGGAGTTCATCCAGCGCAAATCGTTTGAGATTTTCATCAGAGCGACGGCGGCCGCGCTCAGCTGACCGGAAAGTTCGACGAGATCATCCTGTGCGGCGATGCCTTCGAACTTGTCGGCAGCGGCGGTGAATTTCACCGGGCCAGTGGCGTTCAACGTGCGGACGAATGTCGCCGCAAAACGCGGATGCGCATTGATACCGGTGCCAATCGCGGTGCCCCCGATGGGCAAACGTTTGACGCGTTTCAGTGTGTCTTTGATGCGGTCTTCGGCAGATTGCAGTTGCGATGCCCACGCGCCCAACTCCTGCGCCACGGTCAAGGGCATCGCATCCATGAGATGGGTCCGGCCCGTCTTGACGGTTCGTGCGTGGGCCCTCGCCTTTCTTGCGATGGTCTTCCGCAAATGCGCGAGTGCCGGTAGCAAACGGTCGCTGGCCGTCAGCGCGCTGGCAACGCGCATCGCCGTGGGGATGATGTCGTTCGAGCTTTGCCCCATATTGACTTGATCATTCGGGTGGACCGGCTTGCCCGATGCTCGCGTCGCCAGACTTGCGATCACCTCATTCGCGTTCATATTGGTAGAGGTGCCGGAACCCGTCTGATAACGGTCGATCGGGAAATGCGCGTCGAAATAGCCGCTGGCAACTTCCATTCCGGCACGCCTGATGGCGGTCGCTGTACGAACCGGAAGCTGCTTGAGGGTCGCGTTCGCTGTGGCGGCAACGGCTTTCAGCAAGCCGAGTGTGCGAATGAAGTCCGCATGCATCGGTTGACCGGACAGATCGAAATTCTCGACGGCCCGCTGGGTTTGGGCACCCCACAGAGCCGCAGCCGGGACTTCGATCCGCCCCATGCTGTCCGACATGATTCGTACACCGACATCACTATTCTTGCGGGTGGCCATGATGCGCTCCATAACTGTCCGCACCAAGCCTACGCCCTGCACCGTTTAGAATGGGCGAATTCCTTCGCCACACCCGAATGCCATGAGCCAACACGCCCTCACCGCCCTTTCGCCCCTCGACGGACGTTATGCGTCAAAAGTGGATGCGCTCCGACCGATTTTCTCCGAATTCGGTCTGATCAAGGCTCGGGTTAAAGTCGAAATCGAATGGCTGTTGGCGCTGGCCGCGGAGCCCGGCATCTCAGAACTCGCGCCGTTCTCCGATGCCGCGGCGCAACGCCTGCGTGATTTTGCCGATGGTTTGTCGACCGCCGATGCAGCCCGCGTCAAGGCCATCGAAGCCACCACCAACCACGATGTCAAAGCGGTGGAATATCTGATCAAGGAACGTTTGAAGAATGATGCGGAACTCGCGCCGGCGCTCGAGTTTGTCCACTTCGCCTGTACCAGTGAAGACATCAACAACTTGAGCTACGCCTTGATGCTGCGTGACGCCCGTGACCAAGTGATGCTGCCGAAGCTCGACGGCTTGATGGCGTCGCTGCGGGCATTGGCGCACGAGCACGCCGCCCTGCCGATGCTTTCCCGCACGCACGGACAAACGGCATCGCCGACAACCGTTGGCAAGGAAATCGCCAACGTTGTGGCGCGACTGGACCGTCAACGCGCGGTATTGGCGGAGACGCCGATGCCCGGAAAAATCAACGGCGCCGTCGGTAATTACAACGCACACGTGGCGAGCTACCCGGACATTGATTGGGCGGAATTTTCCCGCAAGTTTGTCGGTTCACTCGGTCTGACCTGGCAGCCCTACACCACCCAGATCGAACCCCATGACGGCATCGCTGAGATTGCCGATGTGATGAAGCGCATCGACACCATCTTGATTGATTTGGCGCGTGACATTTGGGGCTATATCTCGCTGGGCTACTTCAAGCAGCGCTTGAAAGAAGGCGAAGTCGGTAGCTCTACGATGCCGCACAAAGTGAACCCGATCGATTTCGAAAACGCTGAAGGGAACTTCGGCATCGCCAATGCGCTCTTCGAGCACTTCGCTGCCAAGCTGCCGGTCAGCCGCTGGCAGCGCGATCTCACCGACTCCACGGTGCTCCGTGCGTTGGGTACCGCGTTCGGGCACGCCCTGATCGGCTTCGATGCCCTGTCGCGCGGCCTCGGGAAGTTGGAGGTCAATCCGGAGCGCTTGGCGGCGGATTTGGACGCCGCTTGGGAAGTGCTCGCCGAGGCGGTTCAAACCGTCATGCGTCGTCATGGCTTGCCCAATCCCTACGAACAATTGAAAGCGCTTACACGCGGACAAGGCATCAACAAGGAATCCATTCGCGCATTCGTCGACACATTGGATCTCCCCGCAGATGCCAAAGCCGAGTTGATGCAGATGACACCGGCATCTTATATCGGCGTCGCAGCGAAACTCGCCAGCGAGATTTGACGACGATGCGCGCAGCGCTGTGGTCTGCCTTGTTTGCCGCATGCGGCTCGGCCGCCGCGGCGACACCCGCGCGCATGCCGACCCTGCCCGCTCCGCATCAGCCGCTGCAGTGCGCGGAAGATGCCGGTTGGGATGACCCGATGCCTCCGCGCCATCTTTTCGGCGATGTTTGGTATGTCGGTACTTGCGGAATCACCTCGATCTTGATTGCGAGCCCGCAGGGACATGTGTTGATTGACGGTGGCGCTAAATTGGGCGCGCAGCGAATCGAGAAGAATCTTCGCGCGCTGGGCGTCGACCTCAAGGACATCAAATACATCTTGGTGTCGCACGAACATTTCGACCACGTCGGGGGTGTTGCGCAGTTGCAGCGGGATTCGGGCGCCGTCGTATTGACCCGACAAGAAGCCGCGGCATCACTCAAGCGCGGCAAAAGTGACCGTCGCGATCCGCAATTCGATGTCTTGGATCCGTTCCCGGCCATTGCGAATGTTCAATCCATCAAGGCCGGTGCCGGATTGCGCGCGGCGGAGCGAACAATCATCAATGTGCCGATGCCCGGGCACACACCGGGCGGATCAGGCTGGCGATGGCGGGAATGCGAAGGCAGCGTGTGCCTGAACTTCTTTTATTCGGATAGCGTCAGCGCCATCTCCGATAAGACGTATCGCTACAGCGACGCAGGTGCACTCGCCCGCCCGATGCAACAGACCTTGAGCAGACTGGAAAAAGCGCCTTGCGATGTGTTGATGACCACACATCCCTCCAGCAGTCACCTCATTGAACGACTGGAAGGCAAAGAAGCACTGGTGCAACCCCAGGCCTGTCGCAAATTGGCGGAATCCGCCAAGACCGCGTTGAAGCTTCGGTTGAGTCAAGAGTCGGCCAATACCGCGCCGTGATGTCACAAGCAGGCCTTGGTGTCAGTGTCCGCCGTCCAAGGCTTTCAATTCGCTGACCAGCGCGCTGGCCATTTCCGCACCATCGCCATAGAGCATGCGCGTGTTATCTGCGTAGAACAGCGCATTCTCGATGCCTGCGAAGCCTGTCCCTTTACCGCGTTTGATCACGATCGTGTTCTTGGAATCCACGACGTCCAAAATCGGCATGCCGTAGATCGGAGACGCAGGGTCGGTTTTGGCCACGGGATTGACGACGTCATTTGCGCCGATGACCAAGGACACGTCGGTCGTCGCAAATTCCGGGTTGATGTCATCCATGTCAGCGATCAGGTCGTAGGGCACGCCCGCCTCGGCCAATAAAACATTCATGTGACCGGGCATGCGTCCCGCCACCGGATGGATGGCGAATTTGACCTTGACCCCGCGATCCTGCAGGCGGCGCGTCAGCTCCCAAATCTTGTGCTGTGCTTGTGCCACCGCCATGCCGTAGCCGGGCACGATCACTACGCGTTCGGCATAAGCCATCAGGGCCGCGACATCAGCGGCTTCAATCGGTTTTTGTGTGCCAGCAATTTCTGTCGCCTCCCCGGACGAAGCGCCGAAATTTGAGAACAGAACGCTTGAGATCGAGCGATTCATCGCTTTTGCCATCAATCGCGTCAACATCATGCCTGCCGCACCCACCATGGTGCCGGCTATGATCAGCGCCTCGTTATCGAGCACAAAGCCTTCGAGCGCCACGGCAAGACCGGTGAATGCGTTGTAGAGCGAGATCACAACCGGCATATCCGCGCCGCCGATCGGCAAGGTCATCAATACGCCGAGCGCGAGTGCCAGAGCAAAAAACGCGATGATCCAAGGCATTTGCAAAGTGACTGCAGCCATGACGCCGCAGCCGACTGCCGCCAAGGCCACCAAGACATTGACCACTTGTTGACCCGGGAAAGTGAAGCGCTTGTCCAGCCGACCATCCAACTTGGCCCAAGCGATGATGGATCCCGTGAGTGACACCGCGCCAATCAACGCGCCCACAGTCGCCAGCGCAATCACACCGAGCGTCGCTTGCGGCATGCCTGCAACGGCATGACCGAGCCCTGCGGTTTCCACAACCCCCAACACATGCCGGACTTCCGCATTCTTGGCGACCAGTTCCGCGGCACCGATCGCTGCGGCAGAACCACCGCCCATGCCATTGAACAATGCGACCATCTGCGGCATATCGGTGATGGCAACCTTCTTTCCCCAGAGCCAATTCAAGGCCACCCCTGCAACGATTGCGATAAGAATCAGCGCAATGTTGTGCAGTCTGGGCAAAAAGAATGTCGCAACGGTTGCCAGGAGCATCCCCACGCCCGCCCATTGGATGCCGCTGCGTGCGGTTTTCGGCGAACTCATGCGTTGCAAGCCCAACAAGAAGAGGGCCGCGGCAACGAAATAGCAGAACTTGATCACCGTCAATCCTTCCATCAGTGCTCACCTGCTTTGGCGGACTGCTTGCCGGAAGGTTTGAACATCTCGAGCATTCTCTCGGTCACCACATAACCGCCGGCGGCATTGCCAGCGCCCAAGAACACAGCGATGAACCCGATCACTTTCTCGAGCGTGGTGTCTGCGTGTCCGAGCATGACCATGGCACCGATCAGTACGATCCCGTGAATGAAATTGCTCCCCGACATCAACGGGGTGTGCAGGATGCTCGGCACGCGCGAAATGATGACGTGGCCCGCGATGGCGGCGAGCATGAAGATATACAGGGCGGACATTCCATCAATCATGCGGCGGCTCCCTGATCGCGTGCGGGCCATACGGTTTTGTCGAGCAATTCATCACTCCAATCCAAATGCAGTGCGCCGTCTTTGAGCATCAATGCCAGGAAATTGAAGACGTTTCGCGAAAACATTTCACTTGCATGAATCGCTCCCATCGAAGCGAGGTTCAACGGCCCCGAAATGGTCACACCGTTGTGACTGATCGTTTCACCGGGTCGGGTCACACTGCAGTTGCCGCCTGTTTCCGCAGCCAAGTCCACAATCACGCTGCCCGGTTTCATACCGGCCACCATGGTTTCGGTGATGATTTTCGGCGCTGGTCGCCCGGGAACTGCCGCGGTGCAAACGATGACGTCCACGTTTCGAAGATGGTCGCCGAGTTTCTGTTGTTGCAACGCGCGCTCGTCATCGCTCAGTTGGCGCGCGTATCCGCCTTCACCCGCAGCACTCACCCCCAAATCCAGGAATTTCCCGCCCAACGATTCAATTTGCTCACGGGTCTCAGGCCGGACATCAAAGCCTTCCACTTGTGCGCCCAAACGCTTTGCCGTGGCAATTGCCTGCAAACCGGCCACGCCTGCACCGACGATCAACACCTTGCAAGGCCGGATCGTCCCTGCTGCGGTGGTCAACATCGGAAAAAATTTCGGCGCCAGTTGTGCGGCAATCAGCACGGCTTTGTATCCCGCCATACCCGCCTGCGAACTCAGCACATCCATGCTTTGCGCACGCGTGGTGCGCGGAAGTTTCTCCAGCGGAAATGCCAGCAGCTTGCGCTCACGTATGGCGGTTGCCCTATCCTCGTCGGCGTCCGGGTACAACATGCCGATCAAGATCGCGCCCTCTTTCGCCAACCGCAATGCGTCCGGCCGCGGCGGCTGCACGCACACCAAGGCATCCGCTTGGTGAAAAATATCTTCAGAAGAAGCAAGCCTGCCACCGGCTTCCACATAGGCGTCGTCGGTAAAGGCGGACGCGATGCCAAAGCCGGATTCAAACAACACTTCGGCACCTTGTGCCACCAGCTTTTTGCAGGTTTCGGGGGTAAGCGCGACACGACGTTCGCCAGCCAAGTGTTCCCGCAATGCGCCCACCACCACAGCCATACGCGTACCCGTCGACTTGAATTGACTCCATCCTAGCAGCGGAATGCGTCAGCGGGCGGCGCTCGCCTAGAATTGGTATTCCAGACGTTTAGAGCAATTCGCATGGCCGGCAAGAAAACTCCTCCCGTCGAAGTCGATGCACGCGATTTCCCGATTCTCGGAATGCCCGCGCAACAGTTTCTCGATGTCTATTGGCAGCGTCATCCGCTGCTGATCCGCAATGCGTTCCCGGACTTCGAATCACCTATCAGCGCCGAAGACCTGGCCGGCTTGGCATGCGAAGACAGTGCCTTGTCCCGCATCGTTTCCCGCAATCCTACGAATGACACCTGGCAGGTCCGGAATGGTCCATTTCTGGAAGACGAGTTCCCGAACTTGCCCCGCAAAGATTGGACGCTGCTTGTTCAGGACGTGGACAAATGGGATGCCGATGTTCGCGCGCTGTTGTACGCGTTCGAGTTTCTGCCGCGATGGCGAATGGACGACATCATGGTGTCGTTTGCCGCGCCCGGCGGTTCCGTCGGCGCGCACATAGACAACTATGACGTGTTCTTGTTGCAAGGCGTCGGTCAACGCCGATGGCTCATTGATACGAAGTCAAAACCCGATCAGACCTATCGGGATGACGTGCCTTTGCGCTTGCTGAAGCATTTCAATCCGGATCAGGATTGGGTCTTGAATCCGGGCGACATGCTGTACGTGCCACCCGGGGTGCCGCACCACGGAATCGGCGTGGATGCCTGCGTCACGATTTCAGTCGGCTTGCGCGCGCCATCCAGCGCGGAATTGGTGGACGAATTGGCCGGTGCCATGGTGTTTGATGCGCCGGAAACGATCCGCTACGAAGACCCCGGTGTCTCTGTGCCGGCGGACCCGTACGAGATTGACGACGCGGCGCTGGATCGTGCCGTCGAAGCGATTCACAAACTGCGCATTGGAAATCGGAGCGAGTTTGCCGAGTGGTTCGGGCGTGTCATCTCTTCCTACCGCGTCGCCGCCAACATGGCGCCCGATGCCGACAGCGCGACAGGGGCGGATATTGTCCAGTCTGTTGCCGAGGGGCATGTTTGGACCCGCCATCCCTACTCGCGCGCGGCGTGGACCCGTCAAGGCAAGCAGGCCCAACTTTTCGTCAATGGCATGGCATTTGATTGCAGCGTGAAAGACGCGTCAGCCATTGCCGCAGCAGAGTTCATCGACGCGGCGCTGATCGATGCGCTGGGCACAAACGGCCGTCAGGCACTTCAGACCTTGGCCGATGCCGGCCACTACATGATCGAGGACGACCATGAATCATTCGACGCAGTTTGACCGGTTCGACAATGCGGAGATCGCAGCCGGCGCGCTGGTGGGATTGATGGCGCGTGCGGGCCGGGATATCGCCGTCCACACCCGAAACCTGGAACCCGCGATATGGGAGCATCCCGCCGTCATTGCCGCGACGCGCGCCTACCTCACAGATCGTGCGCAGTGCAATATCCGCATTCTTGTCGGTGAACCGGCGGCGCTGACGATGGGTAACACCCATTTCATGGCGCTCGCTCAAAGGATGCCTTCGCATTTGCAGTTCCGGCAGCCGGATCCGGATGAAGCGCAAATGGAATTCGATGCCGTGGTCAGCGATCGCAACGGCGTCATGAAGTGGGACATCGGCACCGGTCTGCACGGCGAATATGCATTCGATGCACCAGCGCGTGCACAGTCGTTAATGCTGCAATTCAATCGCATTTGGGATCGCGCGCGTGGTTGTTCGGAATTTCGTCCTTTGGGTATTTGATGCACCCGTCCGTCACATGCGCCTATAATTGGCTGTTCTACCCGAGCCCCATTCAACTTTGGCGCTTATGCCTAATGAATCAAGGGCTTGGCACAATCAATTGAACTTCGAGCACAACATTCCATGGCGGACAGCCTGATCAAGCAGTTTGCGCAATCCTCTCAACTGGGCAGCAATGCCAGCTTCATTGAGGAGATGTACGAGCGATATCTCGTCAATCCGGACAGTGTCGACGCCGATTGGAAGGCTTACTTCGATGCCAGCAAGGGCCGTGAAGCCGGCGATGTCCCCCACTCCGTCATTGCGGAAGGCGTCAGCAAGGCCGCCAAACAAGCCGTCACCAACGGCAACGTTGGCGCGACCAGCACGGGCGATGAGCGCGAGCGCAATGTCGGTCGTTTGATCACGGCCTTCCGTTCGCGCGGCCACATGGGCGCGAACATCGATCCGCTCGAACTCCTCGTCAAGCCCGACGCACCTGATCTGACGCTCGGCTTCCACCGCTTGAGCGAAGCGGATGCCAACGTTGAGTTCAGCACCGGCGGCGTCGGTGGCCGTTCGCACATGAAACTGGGCGAACTGTTCGCCCTGCTGAAGGCCACCTACACGGGGTCGATCGGTGCCGAGCTGATGCACATCACCGATATCGAGCAACGTCGTTGGATTTACGAGCGCTTGGAAGCCGCCGGTGGCAATTTCAACCTGTCGGCCGAAGACAAGAAGCGCATTCTTGAGCGCTTGACCGCGGCCGAGGGCTTGGAACGCTATCTCGGCACCAAATATGTCGGCCAGAAGCGCTTTTCGCTCGAAGGCGGCGATACGCTGATTCCGATGCTGGACAGCACCATCCGTGGCGCCGGCGCCGACGGTATGAAAGACATTGTCATCGGCATGGCCCACCGCGGCCGCTTGAATGTCTTGGTCAATACCTTGGGCAAGCCGCCGCGCGCCCTGTTCAACGAATTCGAAGGCAAGTTCGAGCACCCGGAACATGACGGCGCCCATACCGGCGACGTGAAGTACCACATGGGCTTCTCTGCCAATCTTGCGAGCCCCGGCGGCCCGGTTCACGTCGCGCTGGCCTTCAACCCGTCGCACTTGGAGATCGTCAACCCGGTAGTGGCCGGCAGCGTCCGCTCGCGCCAGCTTCGCCGCAACGACACCGAGCGCAAGTGGGTCATGCCGATATTGCTGCACGGCGACGCCGCTTTTGCCGGACAAGGCGTCGGTATGGAATTGCTGCAAATGTCGCAGGCACGCGGATTTGCGGTCGGCGGCACCTTGCATATCGTGATCAACAACCAGGTGGGCTTCACCACCTCGGCCACGGAAGATGCGCGCTCGACGCTGTATTCGACCGATGTCGCCAAGATGGTCGAGGCGCCGGTTTTCCACGTCAATGGTGACGATCCGGAAGCTTGCTTGTTCATCACGAAGCTCGCATTCGAATTCC
The DNA here is from genome assembly GCF_019551435.1 of Lysobacter soyae. Lineage (NCBI taxonomy): Bacteria > Pseudomonadati > Pseudomonadota > Gammaproteobacteria > Lysobacterales > Lysobacteraceae > Lysobacter > Lysobacter soyae. The sequence goes on along the minus strand of NZ_CP080544.1, from coordinate 1,184,320 downwards.
GCCAGCGCTTCAAGAAAGACGTCGTGGTCGATCTCGTTTGCTATCGCCGCAACGGCCACAACGAAGCGGACGAACCGGCGGCGACACAGCCGTTGATGTACCAAAAGATCCGTTCGATGCCGACGGTTCGCGAAAAATACGGCAAAACCTTGGTTGCCGAAGGTGTGCTGACCGACGCCGACGTCAAGGCTCTGTCTGACGCTTACCGCAACAAATTGGATGCCGGTGAAGTGACTGCTGAAGTCGTCTCCGCTTCATCCGACTCTATGTCGCCCAATTGGGGCGCGCTCTTGAAGGGCAAGTTGTCCGACACCGTCAACACGCAGGTGCCGCGTGCGACATTGGATGCGTTGGCGACGAAGATCAATACAATTCCGGCTGAAATAACCCTGCATCCGCGTGTGCAAAAGATTTATGACGATCGCCGCAAGATGGCGGCCGGTGAATTGCCCGGCGACTGGGGTTTCGCTGAGAACCTCGCTTACGCCACGCTGCTTTCCAGTGGAAAGCGTTTGCGCTTGGTCGGTCAGGATTCCGGTCGCGGCACGTTCTTCCACCGCCATGCGGTGCTGCACGATCAAAAAACCGACAACTACTATTTGCCGCTGCGCGAACTGGTCGAAAAACCCGAAGACGCGACCATCATCGACTCGCTGCTCTCCGAAGAGGCGGTCATGGCGTTCGAGTACGGATATTCGACGACCGACCCCGACACCTTGGACATCTGGGAAGCGCAATTCGGCGATTTCGCCAACGGCGCGCAAGTCGTCATCGATCAGTTCATCGCCTCGGGTGAAGCGAAGTGGGGACGCCTCAGCGGCTTGTCCTTGTTCTTGCCGCACGGCTACGAAGGCCAAGGCCCGGAACACAGTTCGGCGCGTTTGGAACGCTTCCTGCAACTCTGCGCATTGAACAACATGATGGTGTGCGTCCCGACGACGCCGGCACAAGCCTTCCACATGATCCGTCGCCAACTGTGCATGGACACCCGCAAGCCGCTGGTGGTCATGACGCCGAAGTCGTTGCTTCGTCACAAGCTTGCGGTGTCCTCGCTGGACGAACTCGCCAATGGCAGCTTCCAACATTTGATTCCGGATGCTGCCGCCGACGTCGCGAAGGTCAAGCGCGTGGTGCTGTGCTCGGGCAAGGTGTATTACGACTTGCTTGAAGATGCCACCAAGCGTGAGCAGAAAGATGTCGCATTGATCCGCATTGAACAGCTCTATCCGTTCCCGCGCGAACTCCTCAAAGCGGAGCTGGCCAAGTACAAGGGCGCGCAAGATGTGATCTGGTGTCAGGAAGAACCGCAGAACCAAGGTGCGTGGTTCCAGATCCAACACCACTTGCGCGCGTGCCTGGCCAATGGTCAGTCGATCACCTATGCAGGTCGTGGCCGCTCGCCCTCGCCCGCCACCGGTCATTCAAACGACCACGTGGTGGAACAGCAACAGCTGATCTCAGACGCACTCGTCAACGCGCCGAACCCCGGTTTCGGCGTCGAATAATTCAACCTTTTACAGCCTCAGGACGCCGCACATGGCCATTGAAATCAAAGTTCCGGTACTCCCCGAATCCGTCTCGGACGCCACCATCGCCTCTTGGCACAAGAAGCCCGGTGATGCCGTCAGCCGCGACGAAAATCTTGTGGACCTGGAAACCGACAAGGTGGTGCTGGAAGTCCCCTCGCCTGCCGACGGTGTGTTGAAAGAAATCAAGTTCGATTCCGGCGCCACCGTTACGAGTCAGCAAGTGATCGCCATCATTGAAGAAGGCGCGGTCGCTGCAGCGCCGGCACCGGCGAGTGCCGAAGCCCCCGCTGCCGGTGCGCAAGAAGTCCAACCGAAAGCCCAAGCCGCGCAAACGCAAGCAGCGGCCCCGGCGAGCCAAACGCCGGCACCGGTAACTTCAAACGCCAATGCACAATTGCCGCCGGGTGCCCGTTTTACTGCGGAAACCAAAGGCATCGATTCGGCCAATGTGCAAGGCACGGGCCGTCGCGGCGCGGTGACCAAGGAGGACTTGGTCAACTTCGCTGCCGGCAAGACCGCCGGTATCAGCAACAACGCGATGGCCGGCACGCAAGGCGCACGCCCGGAAGAGCGCGTCCCCATGACCCGCATCCGCAAGCGCATTGCCGAGCGTTTGATGGAATCGAAGAACTCGATCGCCATGTTGACTTCGTTCAACGAAGTGAATTTGGGCAAGGTCATGGCCATGCGCAAAGAGCTTGGCGAACAGTTCGAAAAGGACAACGGCATCAAGCTCGGCTTCATGAGCTTCTTTGCCAAGGCCGCTGCCAATGCCTTGGAAAAATATCCGGTGGTCAACGCCTCGGTGGACGGCGATGACGTGATTTATCACGGCTACGCCGATATTTCTGTCGCTGTGTCGACGGACAAAGGTCTGGTCACGCCGGTGCTTCGCAACGTCGAGCGCATGAACTTCGCCGACATCGAAAAAGGCATCGCCGGCTATGCCAAAGCCGCACGCGAAGGCGGCCTCAAATTGGAAGACCTCCAAGGCGGCACGTTCACCATCACCAACGGTGGCACTTTCGGCTCGCTGTTCTCGACGCCGATCGTCAACCCGCCGCAGTCCGCCATTCTCGGTATGCACGCGATCAAAGAACGCGCCATTGTTGAGAACGGCCAAGTGATTGCAGCGCCGATGATGTATATCGCACTGTCGTACGACCATCGCATCATCGATGGCAAAGAAGCTGTGTTGTTCCTCGTGGACATCAAGAACCAGCTGGAAAATCCGAGCCGCATGTTGCTCAGCTTGTAAATCGTATCTACAGGAACAGGACACTGCACATGGCAGAGCAACAAGAATTCGACGTAGTGGTTATCGGTGGCGGCCCTGCCGGTTACCACGCAGCCATCCGCGCTGCACAACTGGGCTTGAAGACCGCCTGCATTGACGCGGCACTGGGCAAAGACGGTCAGCCGGCACTGGGTGGTACTTGCTTGCGCGTTGGCTGCATTCCGTCCAAGGCGCTGCTTGATTCCAGTCGTCAGTACTGGAACATGGGCCATATCTTCAACGAGCATGGCATCAGCTTTGCAGACCAGAAGATCGACGTGGCGCAGATGGTCGGTCGTAAAGACAAGATCGTGAAGCAATTCACCGGCGGTATTGCGGCGTTGTTCAAAGCCAACAAGGTGACGGCCTTCTACGGCTTCGGCAGATTGCAAAAAGGCAATGTCGTCAGCGTCAAGCAACATGACGGCACCACCGTCGAGCTGAAGGGCACCAACGTGATTCTTGCGGCGGGTTCCGACTCCATCGAGTTGCCGTTTGCCAAGTTCGACGGAAAGAACATCGTCGATAACGAAGGCGCGCTCGATTTCACCGAAGTCCCGAAGCGCTTGGGCGTCATCGGCGCGGGTGTCATCGGTCTTGAGCTCGGCAGCGTCTGGAATCGCCTTGGTTCCGAAGTCACCGTCTTCGAAGCCATGCCCGATTTCCTCGCGGCTGCCGACAAGGAAGTGGCCAAAGTCGCCGCGCGTGAATTCAAGAAGCAAGGATTGGATATTCGCTTGGGCACCAAGTGCACCAAGATCGAAGTCAAAGCCGACGGCGTGCACGTGTCGTTCACGGATGCCAAAGGCGACCAGGAACTCGTCGTTGACAAATTGCTGGTTGCGGTCGGTCGCCGTGCCGCTACCAAGAATTTGTTGGCCGACGATACCGGCGTCAAGCTCAACGACCGCGGTCAAATCGAAGTTGATGAGCACTGCCACACAGGCGTCGATGGCGTTTGGGCGATTGGCGACTGTGTTCGCGGGCCGATGCTGGCGCACAAGGGTTTCGAGGAAGGCATTGCCGTGGCCGAGTTGATCGCCGGGCTGCCGGGGCACGTCAATTTCGACACAATCCCGTGGGTCATTTACACCGAGCCGGAGCTCGCTTGGGTGGGCAAGACCGAAGAACAGCTCAAAGCCGAAGGCGTTGCATACAAGGCGGGTAGCTTCCCGTTCGCTGCAGTGGGCCGCGCTGTGGCGATGTCCGAGCCGATCGGTTTCGTCAAAGTACTGGCCGACGCGGAAACCGATCGCGTCTTGGGTATGCACCTTGTGGGCCCGAATGTGTCAGAGTTGGTGCACGAAGGCGTACTCACGATGGAGTTCAAGGGTTCTGCCGATGACTTGGCACGTATCTGCCACGCGCATCCGAGTCTGTCGGAAGCTGTGCACGATGCGGCCATGGCTGTGGCCAAGCGCGCGATCCATAAAGCCAACTGATTTCCTCGCGGAATCAACGCTTGGAAAAACGGCGCGCTTCGGTGCGCCGTTTTTGTTTCAGTTATCAGTCCATAGTTGAAGAGGACCACCATATCGATGAAGTTCAAGAGCATCCACAATCCGCTTTGGGCCACGACCTCCCCGGTCATCGGCTTGTTCTGTCTCGGCATCGGCTTTGCCGCGCCCCCGTCTACGATCGTGGATATCTTGCTGGTCATCGGTCTGGCGATCAGTGTGGTTTCGGCCGTTCACCATGCCGAAGTGATTGCCCATCGCGTCGGTGAACCTTATGGCACCCTCGTCTTGGCATTGGCGGTGACGGCCATTGAAGTGGCCTTGATCGTGTCGATGATGATTGCGGGGGGTGAACATCCTGGGACTTTTGGTTTGGCGCGGGACACCGTCTTCGCGGCGGTCATGCTCATCTTGAATGGCATCATTGGATTCAGTTTGCTGGCAGGCAGTCGCCGGCATCGCACACAGAAATATCAAATTCATAGCATCACCGCTGCCCTGGTGACACTGACGGCCATTGTTTCGCTCACCTTGGTGCTTCCGAACTTCACCAGCAGCTCGCACGGACCGACCTACACCACCGCACAACTGATTTTCGTCGCGATTGTGACCCTCGTCTTGTTCATCGCCTTTACCGTTTTCCAAACCATAGACTATCGCGATTACTTCCTCCCTTTGATCGACGGAAAGCCGGCGGACGAGTCCATTGGCGACATCGACAAACCGAGCAACGGAGAAACTTGGGCGAGCTTGGTACTGCTGTTCATCGGCTTGGTGGTGGTTGTGCTGTCGGCAAAAAAATTGGCGCCGACGTTGGAAATCGGCCTTGAGGCGGTCGGCGCGCCTCGCGCCGTCGTCGGGATCGTCATCGCCATGATCGTGCTTTTGCCGGAAGGCGTCGCCGCTGTGCGCGCGGCATTAAACGATCGTGTGCAAACAAGTTTGAATCTCGCCGCGGGCTCTGCAATCGCCAGCATCGGATTGACCATTCCCACGGTTGCCATCGTCGCCTTGGTGATGGGTTGGCCGCTTGAACTGGGCCTCGACCAGAAGTCCTCCGTGCTTTTATTCATCAGCTTGTTCATTACCTCCATATCGTTGCGCACCGGCAAGACCAACAAATTGATCGGTACCGTCCATATCACTTTGTTGGCCGTCTACCTGTTCCTGAGTTTTGTGCCGTGAACGCGCCCCGCCCTTTCCCGATGAATTGGAAGCAATGAAGAAGATTTGTGTGTATTGCGGCGCCAACGCAGGCGCACGGCCGGCTTACACCGCAGCCGCTCGCGCTTTGGGCGAACGCATTGCGCGTGACGGGCATGCCCTCGTGTACGGCGGTGGCAATGTTGGATTGATGGGACAAGTCGCCGACGCCACGCTCGCGGCCGGAGGCAACGTTTACGGCGTCATTCCGCAGCAGCTCGTCGAATGGGAAGTCGCGCATCGCGGCCTCACCGAGTTGATCGTGGTCGATAACATGCATACGCGAAAAATGCGCATGTTCGAAATGGCCGATGCCTTTATCGCGCTACCGGGTGGATTCGGCACCTTGGACGAAATGTTTGAGATGTTGACCTGGCGACAATTGGGTCTTGGCAAAAAGCCCTGCGCGTTCTTAAGCGTGGAAGGGTTTTGGTCGCCGCTGATGTCTGTGGTCGATACGATGGTGACGGAACGCTTCTTGCATGAAGACCAACGCGCCGATCTCTGGCATGGCGAAGATATCGACGCACTCTTCGAGTGGATGACGCACTACACCCCCGCCAACGCGGACAAATGGCTCGACGAAAAACGGCGAAGCCAACTTAAAGGCATGAAGGACACCTGAGTTATGAGCAAATTCAATGCGTTTCGGATCAGGGACGATGCCCAGGGTTATCGCAGCGGTATCGAGGCAGTCACATTGGACGATCTGACGCCTGGCGAAGTTGACATCAAGGTGGCTTGGTCCTCAATCAATTTCAAAGATGCGTTGGCGGCCACCGGACAAGGAAAGATCCTGCGCAATTTCCCGCTGAACGGCGGCATTGATGTCGCCGGCACGGTCGTTGCTTCACGCGATTCCGCGTTCAAGGAAGGCGACGCGGTGTTGGTGACCGGCTGCGGATTGAGCGAGACGCGCGATGGCGGCTATTCGGAATACGCACGTCTCCCGGCGAAATGGGTCATTCCCCTTCCAACCGGGCTGGATCTACGGCAAGCGATGATTTTGGGCACCGCCGGTTTCACTGCCGCGCTGGCCCTGTTTCGAATGCAAGACAACCGACAGACGCCCGACATGGGGCCGATCGCCATCACCGGCGCGACGGGCGGTGTCGGCTCATTGGCTGTCGCCATCTTTTCTCGTGCGGGTTACACGGTCCACGCGGTCACGGGCAAAGCCGACCAAGCGCCCTACCTCAAGTCTTTGGGGGCGAGTGACATCTTGGGGCGTGACGCCTTGGATACCCGCCGGCCGATGGAGTCGGCCCGTTTCGGAGGCGCCTTGGACAATGTCGGAGGGGCGATGTTGAACAGTCTCCTCGCGCAGACGGTGCCCTACGGCAATGTCGCCACCGCAGGCCTTGCGGCCTCTTCCGAGTTACCGACCACCGTGATGCCGTTCATCATCCGCGGCGTCTCCTTGCTCGGCGTGGCATCGGCAGGCACCGCCCGAGACATCCGTGAGGCCGTTTGGGCACACCTCGCGTCGGATTGGAAGCCTCAGAATCTGGATGCCATCGCCACTGATGAAGTCACGCTCGATGGCATGGCCCCGATTTTCGAGCGCATGCTGGCCGGGCGCTCGCTCGGCCGGACCGTAGTGCGAATTGGCGCATCCGCGTTGTAAACTTAGCCAAGCCTCTGGGAAAGCCGCATGTCACACATCCTGATCGTCGACGACTCACCATCGCAAGTCTTGGGTTTGCAGCGCATTCTCGAAAAGATGGGCCACCAGGTCAGCGCCGCGGAAGACGGTGCCGCCGGTGTTCAGGCGGCAAAAGATCTGTTGCCGGATCTGATCCTGATGGATGTGGTGATGCCGAATTTGAACGGTTTCCAAGCCACCCGTGCGATCTCGCGCGAACCCACCACTGCGCACATTCCCGTCATCCTGGTCACGACCAAAGACCAGGAAACAGACAAAGTCTGGGGAATGCGTCAAGGCGCCAAGGCTTATGTCACCAAGCCTTTCAGCGAATCCGAACTGCAAGCTTCCATCAACGCCTTCCTGTCGCCTGAAGCCTAAACCTGCTCACGCATCAAAGGCCTGCTTGAGAGACGCGTAAGCGTCTCTTTGCGCATCTGAGACCGGCACCGGCGCGACGATTTCCAACTCGACAATTTGATCGCCTGGCGATGCGCCGGGCAAGCCGCGACCGCGCAAACGAAGTTTCTTGCCGGCTTCCGAACCTGCTGGAATTTTGAGTTCGACCTGTCCGCCCAAGGTGGCGACGCTGATTGTCCCGCCCAACGCGGCTTGCCACGGCATGATCGGCACGATGTGCAGGATATTCCGGCCATCGACTTCAAAATCGGGGTGCGCCGCATACTCGACTTCCAACAACAGGTTGCCGCCGTTTGCGCCTTGGTTGGGCAGGCGAATGACCTGACCTTGTCGAATGCCTTTGGGAATCTTGATGTCCAGTGATTTGCCGCCGACACCAATGCGGATCGACTCGCCTTTGTAGACAGCTTCCAAGGGCACGCTCAACTTCGCCCGGCTGTCACCATTGCCACGAGCCCCCGGTGCGCCGCCCGCGCGTCCGCGACCGCGCCCGAACATTTGCTCGAAGAAATCACTGAAACCGCCACCTGCACCGCCGCCGGCAAAGATTTCTTCGAAGTCGAAATCGTCCTGGCCGCCCCGGTGGAAACCGCCGCCGGGTGGCGGAACATCTTGGCCGGGTCGATAGCCCGCGGCGCGCAATTGGTCGTAATGGGCGCGCTTCTGCGGGTCCCGAAGTGCCTCATACGCCTCATTGACTTCCTTGAAGCGCTCTTCCGCCCCGGCCTCTTTGCTGACGTCCGGGTGGTATTTCCGCGCCAGCCGGCGGTAGGCGGTCTTGATTTCCGCTTCTCCGGCGCCGGGCTCAACGCCCAAGATCGCGTAATAGTCTTTGAACTGCATCGGTAATTCCCATCACTTGCCAGAGCTTCATTATCCAACGACGGGTCGACGGCGCGTACACGCCGTCTTTCATCTGGTGTGAATAGACTTTGAGCTGGTCTTAAAGGATGCCGTAATGACTATTGCAGTGGGCGACTCCCTGCCCTCCACCCGAATTGAAATTGTTGGAAACACCCTCGGTGCAGCGACCGAACAAGTTGACCTCGCGACCTTCGCTGCAAATCGCAAACTCGTGCTGTTCTCGGTTCCCGGTGCATTCACGCCGACCTGCTCCGAACAGCATCTGCCCGGATTCGTCGAGCACTACCGCGAATTCAAAGACAAGGGCGTCGACGTTGCCTGCGTCTCGGTTAATGACAAGTTTGTCATGCAGGCGTGGGCCCAGTCGCGCAACGTGCCAGAGGGCATGTTGATGATCGCGGACGGTAATGGCGATCTGGTGAAAGCCCTCGGCTTGGATTCGGACTTCAGTGCCTACGGCATGGGTACGCGCGGTCAGCGCTTCGCCTTGCTGGCAGACAACGGCGTCGTGAAATCCGTCGAAATCGAAGCACCGGGTGAAATGCGTGTATCCAGTGCCGAAAACATGTTGACCCATATCTCTTGATCTCCCAGGAAGAATCCCATGGCTACCAAAAAAGCGACCAAGAAATCCGCAACCAAGAAAGTCGTTGCCAAGAAGACAGCGGCGGTCAAAGCGTCCGCCCGCGCTGTGCAGGAACCCAAGCCCACGGCTGAGCGCAAAGTCAGCGTCTCCTATGAGCGTGAGGCTTTCACAGATGTGGCGACCTTACGCGCCAACGCGCGCAAAAATGTCGACAAAGGTGCGGTCACCGACAGCTACGGTGCCGACCGGAAGTTGGTGATCGAACTGCTCAACGAAGCGTTGGCCACGGAATGGGTTTGCGTGTTGCGCTACATGCGCCATTACTTCACGGCCTCGGGCATGCTGGCCGATGCGGTCAAAGCTGAGTTCCTGGAGCATGCCAAGCAAGAGCAAGCCCATGCGGACAAGATTGCCGAGCGCATTGTGCAGTTGGGCGGTGAGCCCGACCTCAATCCGGCAACGCTGACCGAACGCTCGCACGCCGAGTACAAGGAAGGCGCAAATCTCAAAGACATGGTCAAGGAAAATTTGATTGCCGAGCGCATCGCGATCGATAGCTATCGTGAAATGATCAACTACATCGGCGACCGGGATACGACGACAAAACGTATGCTCATGGCCATCCTGGCCCAAGAAGAAGAGCATGCCGACGAATTCGCAGACCTGTTGAACGGCTGGATCGGCAGCTAAACCTAAACCTCTAGAACGCCTCACCCACACGTTTTGGCGTGGGTGAGGCGTCGGTTTTATTCGGCGTCTGTGTCGCCGTCAGCCTCATCCAGCGACACGTCCAAACGCTCGATTGCCTGGAGTTTTTCGCCTTCTTGCATGCGCATCAGCGTGACGCCTTGCGTGTTGCGACCGACTTGCGCGATATCCGCCGCCGGCGTGCGCACCAAAGTGCCGCCATCCGAAATCAACAGCACATCGTGATGATCACTGAGTTGGATTGCACCGACGAGTGCGCCGTTGCGGTCTGTGGTCTTCAATGCTATGACGCCTTGCGTACCGCGACCCTTGCGGGGGAAAGCCGTTTCTTCGGTGCGTTTGCCGAAACCGTTTTCACTCGCGGTCAGAATGTCGCCATCGCCGTCAATGACGATCAGACTGCACACATGCTCACCTTCGGCCAGCTTCATGCCACGGACCCCGGTGGCGGTACGACCCATCGGACGCACCGACTCACCCGCGAAACGGACCGCCTTGCCATTCGATGCGAACAACATGATGTCGCGGCTGCCGTCTGACAGCTCGGCATTGACCAAGGCATCACCCTCGGCCAAATTGATGGCAATTTTTCCGCGTGCCAATTTGTAAGCGAACTCGGTCAACGCCGTTTTCTTTACGGTGCCGTTGCGCGTGGCAAAGAAAACATACTTGCCTTCTTCGTATTCACGCACCGGCAGCACCGCTTGCACGCGTTCTTCCGGCTCCAAAGAAATCCAATTGACGATCGGGCGACCGCGCGCCTGCGGTCCTGCGTCGGGCAATTGGTGAACCGGCAACCAGAAGACACGACCGTTGCTGGTAAACGTCAGGAGCGTGTCATGCGTGTTGACCAACCACAGTTGATCGATGAAATCCTCGTCCTTCGTCGCAGCGGCGTTACGACCTTTGCCCCCACGGCGCTGGGCGCGGTAGGTCGTCGCCGGCTGGCGCTTCGCATAGCCCGCATGCGACAGGGTGACTACCACGTCTTCAGGTGCGATCAGGTCGAGAATATCGAGGTCTTCTTCGCTGGCGCGAATCTCACTGCGACGTTCGTCGCCGAACTCTGCCCTCGTCTTCTCAAGTTCGCCGCGGATCACCTGCATGAGGACACCGGGCTGCTCGAGAATTTCGATCAAGCCGCGGATGGCCTCCAACAACTCACGATATTCGTCGGTCAGTTTTTCTTGCTCAAGACCGGTCAGGCGATGCAAACGCATATCCAGGATCTGTTGCGCCTGGATCTCGGTCAATTGATAACCGGAGGCCAGCAATCCCACACCACTCGGCAAATCCTCCGGACGTGAGGCATCAGCACCTGCCGATTGCAGGAGCGCACCCACCATGCCGGCCTGCCAGACTTTGGCCAACATGCGTTGTTTTGCTTCATCCGGATTCGCCGACGTTTTGATCAGCTCGATCATTTCGTCGATGTTGGCCAGCGCAACGGTCAAACCTTCCAAGATGTGCGCGCGGGCGCGGGCCTTGCGCAACTCGAAAATCGTACGGCGCGTCACCACTTCGCGGCGATGGCGCAAGAAGGCTTCCAGAATTTCCTTCAATCCCAAGGTCTTCGGACGTCCGTCGACCAAGGCCACCATGTTGATGCTGAAGACGGATTCCATCTGCGTCTGCGCGTACAAGTTGTTCAAGACAACGTCCGCCGATTCGCCGCGTTTGACTTCGATGTAGATGCGCATGCCGTCCTTGTCGGACTCGTCGCGCAATTCGCTGATGCCTTCGAGTTTCTTTTCCTTCACAAGTTCAGCGATCTTCTCAATCAATCGCGCCTTGTTGACCTGATAAGGGATCTCGGTGACAACGATGGCTTCCCGACCGTTGTCGGCCACTTCAATCGTGGCGCGCGAACGCATACGGACGCGACCGCGACCCGTCTTATAGGCGAGATGAATGCCACCGACGCCGTTGATGATCGCGGCGGTCGGGAAATCGGGTCCGGGGATATGCTCCATCAACCCTTCGACATCCAGTTCTGGATTGTCGATCAAGGCCAAAAGCCCGTTGATGATTTCGGTCAAGTTGTGGGGCGGGATGTTGGTCGCCATCCCCACGGCAATACCGGCGGAACCGTTGACCAGCAGGTTCGGGAAACGCGTCGGCATCACCGTCGGTTCCATTTCCTTTTCGTCGTAGTTCGGTTGGAAATCGACGGTTTCTTTGTCGATATCCGCCATGAGCTCGTGCGTCAGCTTGGCCATGCGCGCTTCGGTATAACGCATGGCGGCGGCAGAGTCGCCATCCACCGAACCGAAGTTACCTTGCCCGTCTACCAGCATGTAGCGCAGGGAAAACGGTTGCGCCATGCGCACGAGCGTGTCGTAAACGGACGCGTCGCCGTGCGGATGGTATTTACCGATGACGTCACCGACGATACGCGCCGACTTGTAATACGGGCGATTGCTATGCGCACCGAGCTCGTCCATGGCGAACAGAACGCGTCGGTGGACAGGCTTCAAACCGTCGCGAACATCAGGGAGCGCACGTCCGACGATCACGCTCATGGCGTAATCGAGGTAGCTGCGGCGCATTTCGTCTTCGAGATTGACCGGGATGATTTCCGGTGCCGGGTCCATCGGTTGTTGTGACATCAAGTCTTCCGAATCAGGCGGGATCAGGGCTGAAAGCGCCCCAGAACAGCCTGAAATTTTAACATAAACAGACTTTGAATTCCAACCGAATCCACTCGGAAATCAATAACTTATAGCCGCCTTCACTCCCTTTTTCGGCGGTTATTTCAGAACGCGATCAGGGCGTACCGAAAACAGCCCGCATGCCGGTTTCATCCGGCGACAGAATGACGCCGCGCTCAGTGACAATGGCATCGATCAAGTCATGGGGTGTGACGTCGAACACGGGGTTCCACGCGACGATTCCCTCAGCGACGGTGCGTTTTCCCAATGCCGTGAGCAACTCACCGGGATCACGTTCTTCGATCTCGATATGTTCGCCACTTGCCGTATCCATATCAACGGTGGAAGACGGTGCCACCACCATCACTTTGACGCCATGGTGTCGCGCGGCGATGGCCAATTGATACGTGCCGATTTTGTTGGCGGTGTCGCCGTTCGCACAAATCCGGTCGGCGCCGACGACCACCCATTGCACTTGACCGGTTTTCATCAAGTGCGCGGCTGCGGCATCGGCGATCAAGGTGGCAGGAATGCCATCTTCTTGCAGCTCCCAAACGGTTAACCGCGCACCCTGGTTCCAAGGGCGTGTCTCACCGGCAAAAACCTTGTCGATGCGCCCTTCGGCCACGCCTGCACGAATGACGCCCAAAGCCGTGCCGAAACCGGCCGTCGCGAGTGAACCCGTATTGCAATGGGTTAAGACACCGCTGCCGACGTCGATCAATTCGGCACCCGCACGTCCCATCAAACGGTTGGCTGCAAGATCTTCCGTCGCAATGGCCAGCGCCTCTTGCTCCAGCGCCGAAAGCCAGTCACTTCCCGACTTCGCGAGCACAGCACGCATTCGGCCCAGCGCCCATGCCAGATTCACGGCGGTAGGCCGTGATGCATTCAAAACATCGAATGCCGGTTGCAATTGCTTCAAGGCCGCTTGGCCGTCGCCTGCACTGACTTGTTTGGCAGCGAGCACCACACCCCATGCCGCCGAAATGCCGATCGCCGGCGCACCGCGCACAACGAGGTCACGAATGGCTGCCGCCACTTCGTCGAACGTATGGAGACGCCGGTAAAACGTCTCAAACGGCAGCACGCGTTGGTCCAGCAATTCGAGTACCTCGCCCGTCCAACGAATTGGACGGACGTGGTCATAGCGATCGAAGTCGACAGTATTCATATCGACATTCTAGTGGAGCCGTCCTGTTTGTACCGCGACTCAATAACCGCGGACTTCAAACTCCGCACGGCACCCGCCGGCCACCCACACACCACGGCGATCGATCCCCCAGGTACGACCTTCAATACAAGCCGATTTGGAAATTTGCCGACGGAAGCGGACCTCGCCACGGGTATTCGTACCGCAATAATTTTGCCGCCCGTCAATGGACTCACAAAGGAAGGAGCTGGTATTGCCGTAGCGACCATTGTTGTTGTCCCAACGTCCACCGCGCCCGTTACCCCAACCGGACCGTGCTTGGAATTGTGCGCGGCAACCTTTTTGAACCCAAACCGTACCGTTGCGCTGACCCCAGGTTCTGCCTTCCACGCAAGCGTTCTTGGAAATTTGACGGATGATGACGGCGTTGCCGCGACCTGGCACAGCACATTCGCGATAGTCGTTACGTACTGAAGCGCACTCGAAGACCTGACCGTTCCCGCCGCGATCATAGCCGCCGCGGTAGTTGCCATATTGCTGGGCGTACGCCGTGCTCGCCAACGCACAAAGTCCAAGTGCAACGACAACAGGGTTTTGAATTCGCATCTTCAATTCTCCTTGGAGACGACTACCAAACCGCGAATACAGCGCGGCAACCTGACTTCACGACAATCGCACGTTGCTCCGTGCGCCACGATTTGCCTTCCACACACGACTTGTTCGACAACTGTTCTTTGACCTGGATGTGCTCCACCGCCGGGATGGGACAACGTCGGGGCTGATTGTCTTCGGACTCACAGCGAACGAGCGCCGCATTGGCAGGAATCTGCGGTTTTGCGACGATATCGCGCGGTTCGATATCTATCTGGAACTCTGCGCGGCAACCCCGACGAACCCAAATTTCATCGTCGTCGAAGCCCCAGGTGCTGCCGTAAGTACAAGGTGAAGAGGAAATCTTTTGCACCAAGCGCACCCCTTTGCCCGTGTCGATGCGACAGCGCTTACGCATGCCGTTTTCCGAATCACAGCGCGTGATGCGCGCCGGCACGCCGCTGGCAACCGGTTCCTCTGCCGCGCCGATGCGAAATTCCGCGCGGCAGCCGGACGCAACCCAGACGCCTTCGTTACGCACACCCCAGGTTTGATTGCGGATACACGCCGAGGTGTCGGAGAGCTGACGTGCCAGTCGAACTCCGTCGCGTGTATCTGCGCTACAGAGCTTCCAACGGTGTCCGACCGATTCACAAATCAAGACCTGATTGCCGTAGACCTTTTTCGGCGGGCCCAAATTGAAGTCTGCGCGACATCCGCCGCTGACTTGGATGCCATCGCGGGTACCCCGCCAGTTCCGATTCTCCACACATTGGGTCTTGGAAAGTTGGCGCAAGAGGTGAACGCCACCACTGACATCGGCCTTGCAGACATTGGTCTCCATGGCCCGCGATTCGCAGCGGATGACTTTTCCGTCCTCGGCTTTTCGAAACAGATTCCGGATGTCAGCGGCGAACGCCGTCGTCGGCAACGCCACCGCAAGCAGCAGGCAATTGACGGGATTCATCGTGGCGGCAAAATCGCGTTTCATGGCTTCAATCTATCGCACATTCATGAATGCGATGACAATTCAGGCGTTTCAAGCACGCTGGAAGTTAAACGAGATAACCGGGGCGATCGTGTTGACTGCTTGCATCGCCATCAACAAGCGATCCACACCCAATGCAACACCGGCACTTGCGGGCATCCCGTGCTGCAATGCGGCGACGAGGTTTGCGTCGGACGGCGGCCCCGAGGTACCGCGCAGTTGCCGTTGCGATTGATCTGCCATTTGCCGCCTTGCTTGTTCGACCGCGTCGATAAGTTCGTCATAGCCATTCGCCAATTCCAGTGCGCCCGCATACAACTCGAATCGCCTCGCGACAGGATCTCCTTGTGAGTCGGCTTCAACTTTCGCCAAGGCACTTTGCGATGCAGGATAGTCACGAATCGTCGTGAGCCTGTTGTCGGGGAAATTCGCTTGAATGCGATGGGTGAAAATCAAATCGAGCCAGTCATCGCGCGTCAGGCCAGCAGGATCAACATTGATGCCGTCCGCAGCTTCAACGATCTCCGCATCACTGGCGCGGAGCGGATCCACATTGACGGTGTCAATGAATACTTGACGATACGTCAGGTCTTTTCTTTCAAGCTGTCGACCGCAAAGCGCCATGGCCGCCATGACCAGTTCGGCCGTCTCGTCCGTCAGTCGATCCAAGGTCCAGCCGACGCGGTACCACTCAAGCATGGTGAATTCGGGATTGTGTCGGCCGCCGGCCTCACCGTTTCGGAAGACCCTTCCCAATTCGTAACAGTCACCGATGCCGTCCGCCAATAATCGCTTCATGGCGAATTCCGGCGATGTCCGCATCCAGCGCGTTGGCGCACCCGCATCCACATGGCCCGTGAAGCGCGTGGAAAAAGACTCGATGTGGATATCCGTCGTGCCGGCGGCTGACAGAATCGGGGTTTCCACTTCCAGCGCCCCGGTGCGTTCGAAATGTGCGCGGAACATGGCGTAAAGACGCGCCCGCAACACGATCGCGTCGCGACCCGCGCTTGGCCGCCAATCTGCGTTAATGCTCATGCGCCTGCAGAAATGCCGTCAATTGCGCTTCGTCCCAAATCTCCACGCCGAGTTCGGTCGCCTTGGCGAGCTTGCTGCCTGCCGCCTCGCCCGCAACGACAATCGACGTCTTCTTGGAGACGCTGCCGCTGATCTTCGCACCCAACTGCTCCAATCGCCCGGCCGCAACATCGCGCGACATACCGGCCAAGCCACCTGTGAGGACAACGGTCTTGCCCAACAGCGGTCCATCGGCCGCACGTTTGGGCAGACCTTCAGGAAAGCGGACGCCTTGCTCACGCAACGCATCCAAGACGGCAGCATTATGTGGGGCCTCAAAAAAGTGCTTGATGTGATGAGCCATGATGCTACCGACATCATCCACCGCCATCAGTGCTTCGATGTCCGCATGCCGCAACGCATCCAAACTGCCGAAATGGCGGGCCAAGGTTTTTGCTGTCGCCTCCCCCACATCCGGAATACCCAGCCCGAACAGCAAGCGTTCAAGACTGGTTTGCTTGCTCGCCGCAATGGCAGCAATCAGATTCTCAGCCCATCGCGTCGCCTGACTTTCCTTCGCACCCTCGCGCGCATCCTGGCGTCGCTTCATGGCCATCAGGTCATCCACAGATAGCCGGTACAAGTCCGCGGGCGAATGCACCAGATCTGACTCCACAAGCGCTTCGGCGATCTTTTCACCCAAGCCCTCGATATCCATGGCGCGACGTCCCGCAAAATGGACCAAGGCCTGGACGCGCTGCGCCGGGCAAAACAGGCCGCCCGTGCACCGTGCCACCACCTCGCCGTCCTCACGTTCGACGGCCGACCCGCAGACCGGACACGTGGCGGGCATCTCGAATGGCTGGTGCAAGGCCAGACCCGATGCATCGACGGGACGCTCTTCCAAAATGACACGCACGACCTCCGGAATGACATCGCCGGCTCTGCGTACCACGACGGTGTCGCCGGGGCGCACGTCCAGTCGCGCAATTTGATCTGCATTGTGCAAGGTGGCCCTTGCCACCATCACGCCGCCGACATGCACCGGCTCCATGAGCGCCCAAGGCGTGACGGCCCCGGTGCGTCCGACGTTCACCTCGATCGATTCGACTCGCGTGGTCACTTCTTGTGCCGGAAACTTGTGGGCAATCGCCCATCGGGGCGCGCGTGAGACAAAGCCCATTTCCCGCTGTTGGTCAAACCGATCCAGCTTGTAAACCACACCGTCGATGTCGAACGGCAACTGATCGCGCTTATGCGCCATCGCATTGAAAGCCTCGAGGAGACCTTCGAGTCCCGCCGTGGTGGATGCTTCAGTGCTGACGGGAAAGCCCAACGTCCGCAACCACGACAGAACATCGGAATGTCGTTTTGGCACGCCGGTGGCGGGCTCGACCTCACCCAAGGCATACGCGAAGAACGCCAAGGGTCTGCCTGCCGTCACACCAGGATCCAGTTGACGAAGCGACCCTGCTGCGCCATTGCGCGGATTGGCAAGCACCTTTTGGCCGCTGGCACGCGCACGTGCGTTGTATGCCTCGAAATCCGCCCTCGGCATGACGACCTCACCACGTACCTCAAGTACCGCAGGCACGTCTTCGCCCCTGAGTTTCAACGGCAAGGACTTGATGGTCCGCAAATTTGCCGTGACATCTTCGCCGGTGACACCGTCTCCGCGCGTCGCACCGCGAACAAATCGACCCTGCTCGTACCGCAGACTGATCGCCAAGCCGTCGAACTTGGGCTCGATGGAAAACTCAGGCGATTCGGTACCCAACTCTTTACGAATACGCTGGACGAATTCCGCCACTTCGTCATCGGTGAAGGCATTGGACAAGGACAGCATCGGCACCGAGTGAACAACGCTGTCGAATTTACCTGAGGGCTTTGCGCCAACGCGTTGCGTGGGGGAGTCGGCCGTCACCCACTCCGGGTGCTCCGCCTCCAGCGCCAGCAACTCGCGAAACAGCGCGTCCCACTCGGCATCGGTAATGGCCGGATCGTCGAGGACGTAGTAACGGTAATTGGCTTCTTCAATTTGTGCACGGAGCAGGTCCATGCGTCCGGACACGTTGTTCATGGCGTCAATCACTTACCACTTGTTCGGGCGCAGCAATGGCGCTTCCCGCTGACGGTCGTAGGTACGAAGCTCTTCGCGAATGTGTTGAATGCGTTGACGTCCAAGCGCGTTGCGGTCCTCGTCCAAGACAACGCCATCCAACAACTCGGCGATGCGCGTGGCAGTCGGCAACATCATTTCCCAGCCTTCCAGCGCCGTGACTGGTGCCGGCAAGGTCAAAAAGAAGGCCAGTGCCGGCGTCTCGACCGCATGGATGTCGGCCATATCGAAATTTCCGGGTTTCACAATGTTCGCAACACTGAACACCGGACCGCGCTCGGGCTGACGTTCGACCAATCGATGAAACACGCTCATGTGACCGAAGGTCAGTCCGGTCTTTTCCGCCGCAACTACGATGTCCGGACCATGGAAGGTTTGTCCGGCCTTTGCGGCGACATAAATGGCGACAATTTTGTCGAAGCTCTCATCGGCGCGCTTTCCGAGCTCGCTGTCTGCCGAAGACAGTGGCAATTCGGATTGGCCGCCCTGTGACAAGTCATCGGATTCACCATTCAGCGCATCGTCGCCCATGCCCGGCTCGCTGCGATCCGCGCCGCGCTCACCGATGCGTTTGCCCTGCGGCGTTTTTTTGGGGCGGCCCTGCCAAATGATCGCAATAACCAAAATTGCGCTGGCAACGAGGATTCCGATTCTGATCAACCATGCTTCTGACATTCAAATTTCCTCTTAGGCGCCGACGAGACGCGTTGCTTCCGCCAGATCCACCGATACCAATCGACTGACACCCGGTTCCCGCATGGTGACACCGGCCAATTGACGCGCGGCTTCCATCGTGGCCTTGTTATGGGTCACAAACAAGAACTGTACCTGTTCACTCATTTCACTGACCATCGCCGTGAAGCGGCCGACGTTGGCTTCATCAAGTGGTGCATCCACTTCGTCCAACAAGCAGAAAGGCGCGGGATTCAACCGGAAAATGGCGAAGACCAGCGCGACCGCGGTCATCGCTTTTTCACCCCCTGACAACAGCGAAATGTTGGAGACACGCTTACCGGGCGGGCGCGCCATGATGGCGACACCGGTATCCAACAGGTCTTCACCCGTCAATTCGAGATAGGCATGGCCACCGCCGAAGAGGCGCGGATAGAGTTCTTGCACGCCTGCATTGACGCGATCAAAGGTGTCCTTGAAGCGACCTCGGGTTTCGCGATCAATTTTGCGGATCGCCTCTTCCAGCGTATTGAGCGCCGTGCTGAGATCCGCATCCTGGGCGTCGAGATATTCCTTGCGTTGCGCGGCTTCCGCATGCTCGGCAATGGCGGCCAAATTGACCGGCTCAAGGCGTCGCATGCGCCCTTCCAGATCAGCGACCTGGCTACCCCAGACGTCGGTGTCCGCGGAATCATCCAATTCATTGACCACATCTTCGAGCACGAATCCGGCATCGGCGACGAATGCCTTCAGCTGATCGCTCGCCAAAGACAAGGCCTGTTGCTCCAACTTGCGCTGACTGATCGCTTCGCGTTGGCTGATGGATTGCGCTTCACGTTGTTGTCGCGTTTGTTCGAATTCGCGCAACTCGTGCTCGATACCGTTCATGACCGATCGGGCCTCAGCCAACGCCTGTTCGACACGGACGCGCTCTTGCAAGATCGTTTGACGCTCTGACTCCAATGCCTTGCCCGGATCGTCATCCACCTTGAGTTGCTGCGACAACTCGCCGACGCGCGCATCGAGTTGCCCGCGCTGTTGACTCATCCGCTCGAGGGCTTGACGCAGTGCACTGAGGCGCGTGCGCTGCGTCTCAACTTTCAATGCCAGCGCATGTGCAGTTTCGCGCGCCGTGCGCGCCGCATCGCGCGCCGCTTCGCGTTCAGCACCCAATGCGCGACGAGCGTCTTCGAGCGTCCGACGCGTTTCTTCCAATTGCGCCATGCGTTCGACAGCCAATTCGAGCTCGGCACGCGACGCCTTGCTCTGCTGCTCGCTCTCGGTACGACTGTTCAACAGCTGCGCGAGTTCGGCGTCAATGGCATCCAAGCGCAGGCGCGCGTTCTCGACCCGACTCTTTTGGCCTTGCAAAGTACCGGCAAGTTCGGAGACGCCACGATGGGCCACGTACAAACCGCGCTGCGTTTCTTCGCGAGCCTGGTCCGCTTCGAGCGCCTGCTGCTTGGCTTTGGCAATCGACTGATCCAATTCAGCTTCACGCGCAAGCGCTTGCTCCAAGGCAGTGCGCAAGTTCTGGATTTCGCGTTCCCGCAACAGCGCACCCTGTTGGGATGCCGACTGTCGTTCGATCCGCAGCCAACCATGACCGACACGCTCACCCGAACGCGTGATGCAGATGGCGGCTTTCGGCAGTGTCGGCAGAAGCCGGTTGGCTTCATCCAGCGACTCAACCGCATGAATACTTGAAAGGAGCTCTAGCACGACCTTCGGCCCGCGCAATTTGCGCGCCAGCGAAGTGGCCGCGGATTCCGCGAGGCCGTCTGCGGCATCGACCAGAGCCACACGCCCCTCGGTCAAGGCGGCCAATGCATCGACATAGGTCGTGGGCTGCTCGACCAGAACCGCCTCAAGCATGCGACCCAATGCGCTCTCGACGGCACCTTCCCAACCCGGGTCAACGTCCAGTCGTTCACCCACACGCGCCGCGCCACCCAAACCATTGGCCTGCAACCATGCCAGCGCGGCGCCTTGTTCTTGACCCAGCGCGGATTGCTGCAGCGCTTCCAACGATGCGAGGCGTCCGCGCGATTGTTGAATTTCCTTGCGCAGCTCTGACAACGTGTTTTGATGCTCGCGCTGCTGGTCTTGCAAGAGGACGACCGCTTCCTTGCGCGCGTCCAATTCCGCCTGCATGACTTCCAGTGACGCTTTTTCCGAGTCATGGCGCATCTGGTGTTCGGCAAACACCGCGGCTAGCGCGTCAAGATCGAGACTGTCACGCTCTTCCTGCAGACGTTCCCGCCGACGCTCGCTCTCCAGGACCTGACGATCCAAATAATCGACACGGGTGCGTTCGACATCGCCCGCGCGTGCGGCCTCCGCTTGCTCGCGATGATGCGTATCCCAGCGCAATTGCAGTTCCGAAAGGCGCGACTCAATCTCGCGCAACTCGGTTTGTTTGCTCTCATCCAACAGACGCAATTCTTCGAGCGCGGGCTCGTTGGCGCTGAGTTCGGCTTCCAAGCCCTCCAGCGCCGAAGCGTCCTGAGTGATATGGGCGATCAATTCGCCCAAGGCGCCTTGCGCCTCTTCATGTGCTGAATGCAATCGCTGCTGCATTTCAGCCTGATGCTGGATCTGCTGTTCAAGCCGTGCCAGTTGTCCACCGACGCGATAGACCTCCGCCTGCGCCGCCGCGTGTGCGTCGACCGATTCCTGGTGACGGATGCGCCCGGTTTCGATTTGTCGTTCCGCTTCCCGCTGTTCTGCGATCAGTTGTTCGAGACGGGTCTCATCCGCCAATAGCGCACTACGCTGTGCTGAAAGCTGTTGATCCAATGTTTTGAATTGAAGCGCCTTCCACTGCGCTTCCTTGATCTTCTTCTCGGATTGAATCGCCGTGTATTGTTCCGCCTGCTTGGCTTGCCTTGCCAAATGGTTCAATTGTTTGCCGACTTCTTCGCGAAGGTCATTGAGTCGGTCGAGATTTTCCCGCGTATGGCGGATCCGGTTTTCGGTCTCGCGCCGGCGTTCCTTGTATTTGGAAATGCCGGCGGCTTCTTCGAGATAAACACGCAACTCTTCGGGCTTTGCCTCGATGATTTGGGAGATCATTCCCTGCTCGATGATCGAGTAACTCCGCGGTCCGAGCCCCGTGCCCAAGAAGAGGTCGGTAATATCCCGACGGCGGCACCGTGTGCCGTTCAAGAAGTAGCTGCTTTGGCCGTCGCGACCGACGGTGCGCTTCACGGAGATTTCGTTGAAGCTCGCATACTCACCGGTGATGGCATGATCCGAATTGTCGAAAATCAGTTCGACCGTGGCCTGCGAGACAGGCTTGCGTGCCGTTGAACCGGAGAAGATCACGTCGGTGGCATTGTCACCGCGCAAGCGGCTGGCCGAGGATTCGCCCATCACCCACCGCACAGCATCAATGATGTTGGACTTGCCGCAGCCATTGGGCCCGACCACACCGGTCATGTTGCCCGGCAGGTGCAATGTCGTGGGATCAACAAACGATTTGAAACCGGCAAGCTTGATTGTAGAAAGACGCATGCAGCACTCAGTCAACGTTTCGCCCGCGAAACGTAATAAATTAAATGAACAAACGATCGCAAGCTATTGAAACAACTGGCGATTTCGCTCACTGGAATTAGTTGATCTTGAAGTATAGCGATGGATTCCCTTGTCCTGCTTGTGTTTCCTTCGCAAACTGTCGCCGAACACGTGGAAAAGGACTGGTATGAAGGCGACGATCTATCACAACCCGCAGTGCAGTAACTCCCGGGGCGCTTTGGAGCGACTCCAAGCACGCAACGTCGACCTCGAGATCATTGATTACCTGTCGACGCCACCCGACGCAGAGACGTTGCGCGCACTGATTGCCGATGCCGGCCTTGCACCTATCGACGCCATCCGCGCCAAAGAACCGGAATTTGAGGCACTGGGGCTTGGTGATGCCGATTCGGAAACCCTGATCCAAGCCATGGCCAGCCACCCACGTCTGTTGAACCGCCCCTTTGTGCGTACCGACATGGGGACCCGTCTTTGTCGTCCGCCCGAGCGCGTGGAAGAAATCTTGCCTGCCGCGACTTAAAAACCGGGGCTCGTCAGTGGCCTAGCGTTGGAACGGCCACCAACCCCGACCTGAGAGGGCGTAACGATCGGCCGCGCGCTCAAACGGATTGCGCACGCTGACGCCGCCGCAGGCTAGATAGAGGGGCAAAAAAAGGACACCGAACACCATGTATTGGAAAACGTGCGCACGTTCGTGGTCGTTCAAGCGGATGTGCGCATCTTGGGCGCGCCCGGCACGCGTCGCATAGGTCAGGCACGGCGTATCCAAGTCGTCACCGGTATGGACGATGACATTGCCAAAGGTAATCGCCCCGCCCGGCCCCCACGGCCATCGATGAAACACCAACGCCCAATCATCCTTACGCAAATGCGCATGCGCACCGAATGGCAGACCGGCACAGCCCAAGATTGCACCGACCAGGCTGTTGGGCAGAGTCCAGATGACTCCAAGCACCCCGGCGACACATCGCAGCGCCTTGCCCATGCGGATTAGACCGATCGCTGGGAAAGCCAATGGTGAATCGTGTCGGGCACTTCTTTTTGCGCGCGGCTGGAAACGTAGATACCGATATGCCCCCCCTTGAAACTCAGCTCGGTGTAATCACGCGTTCCCACCAGTTCTTTCATCCGCCTTGACGCATCCGGAGGCACCAGATGGTCCTGTTCCGCGTAAATGTTGAGAACAGGCATGGTCACATCGTCGAGGTCTACCGGACGGTCACCGATGTCGACATCTTTGTTGACGAATCCGTTCCCTTGGTAGAAGAACTTCACGAATTGCCTGAACGCTTCGCCGGCTTGGTCCGGGGAATCGAAAATCCATTTCTCCATCCGCAGAAAATCCGTCATCGCCTCGGGGTTGTCCATGATGTCCACCATGCCGACATACTTTTGCATGTTGAGTCGGAAGGGTTTCAGCATCAGGTACGAGTAGTTCATGACATCGGCAGGAATGTTGCCCATGGTGTCGACGAAAAGATCGACGTCGAGTTCGCGTGTCCAGTTCGACAACATGTTGTCCGGCGTTTGGAAATCCACCGGGGTCACCATGGTGATCAGATTCTTCACCTTTGACGGATTGAGCGCGGCATAGCACAAGGAGAAAACGCCACCTTGGCAAATACCCAACACGTTGACCGCGTCCACTTTGTGGCGAGCACGCAGGAAATCGACGGCACCGTCCAGGAATCGTTGGATGTAATCCTCGAGGGTCAGGAATTTGTCCGAACGATCTGTATAGCCCCAGTCAATGAGGTAGACGTCTTCGCCGCGGTCAAGCAAACCTTTCACCAAAGAGCGGTTGTCTTGGAGGTCAATCATGTAAGGCCGATTGACCAAGGCGTAGCTCACCAGGATCGGAACGCGCGACAGGGTTTTCCTTACCGGCGTATAGCGATACAGGACGACTTTTCCGTCGCGCCAGACTTCTTGTTTCTCCGAGGCACCGTAGTCGAAATTATCGACGTTTCTCAAGGTGCCGAGGCTGGCACCCAACTTGGCCTGCACCTTCGCGACTTCATCCGCGATCCCTTCAACGGTGATATCGATGGGCGACTTGCTCTTCATGAGCGCTTCCTATTCGTCGTACGGGCGGCAGTGGACTTTGCACTCGCTGACTTTTTCACAGGCGCTTTGCGGGCCGCCTGCTTGCGTGCGGCGGGGGTCGCACGCTTGGCCGCAGGGGCAGCCCTTGGCGTCGCCGCTTGCGGTTTGGCGCCAGCATCGGGAGGCGTGCTGCGCGCACGTCGCAACGCACGCTCCAACTCCGCGATCTTGCGGTGTGCGGCATCCATTTCCGTGCGCGTGGGAATACCGAGCATGTCGCAGGCCTGTTCGATTTCGCGTTGAACGCCCGATCGCAATCGCATCTGTGCATTGACCATGTCCGCATAGGCCTTGCGGTACTCGCGCGACAGTGCGACTTGGGCATAGGCCTGTTCGGCCGCATCCACCCAGGTGTCAAACAATCCGCGCGCGCTAGTGATGGGCTTGCCCGCCTTCCCCGCTTTGTCGAGCAAGGCCTCGAAATACTTCATGGCGGAATCGGCCGAATTTCCGAGCAAGGCGTTGTGCGCGGCCAACGCCTCCTGATAGTCCAATTGAGACTGCAACAACTTTTGCAAGCGCTCCTGATGTTCACGCGCCAAGCCGAATGCGGGGACGCTTAACCAAGACGAAAACTCGCGTTTCCAGCCATTCAACATCGGCTCCACGTTCGCGTACCAAGCATCGAAGCCTTGGCTGCCGCCGCTTTGCATGTTTTTCAATGCATCCGCCATGACATTGCCGGAGGAGCTTTCCAACATGCGCCGCCATTCGTCGGCAATGTTCTTGGCGGTTGCCCCTTGATCGGTGAACTTGGCCGCCAACTCATGCATCTGCGCGAACCAACCGTTCGACTGGGCGTTGAAACGATGCATGGCCGCCATCGCTTCAGGATTGGCGAACTGGGAAGCCGTGCGTGCCCACGCTTGCGAAGGATCTTGCCATCCGCCCATGCCGGCAAAGCCCGAAGGCGCGGGCCCCTGCCCGGCCATCGCGCCGCGCATCATGTTCTGCCAAGCCTCCATGTATTGACGCCCGAGGCTTTCAAAATCGTTGGGCCATTGCGGATTCATTGATCGGAACTCCTTGGATTTGCCTGCAATGATGACATCGGTTTCATGACACGGGCGATCTCAGGGTTTCGGAATACGCAATGTTTTGCTGACCATGAGTGATCCGGACAGTGCGAATACCAGCACCAGCGGATGCAATTGCCAAGGTCCGAGTTGGACGGCACCGAACCAAATGTTCTGGCCGATCGATCCGCGCCAAGCGGCGATTGCCAATATCACGACAAGCAGCAAACTGCTGGGAATCGGCGTGCCTTCGAAGTATTTGACCTTGCCCTCGGCGCCCGACAACGACTCCGCAGTGACGTTGTAACGCGCCAGACGACTGACGCCGCAACAAACGAAATAACTCAGAACTATCCAATCCCAACCCCCCTGGAGGCCGCATGCGTAGGCCAGCGCCGCAGGGGCCACCCCGAAGGAAATGACATCGGCCAGGGAATCCAGTTCCCGACCCAACACGGACGACACATTGCGCCACCGCGCGATGCGACCGTCCAGTGCGTCCAAAACGAAGGCCAGCGGAATCAATGCCATGCCGACCATCAAATCCCGCATGTTGCCTTCCTGCAGGAAGCGCATGGCGGCGAAAACCGCGCCTGTCCCGCAGAACGCATTGCCGAGGGTGAACCAGTCCGCCAAGTGAAAATCGCGGAACATCGAGAAGTGGCGGGGCTTGTTTGGGGATTCCTGCATGATGAACTCCGGACGCCTGTCGTCAAAGCATAGCCAGTTTTGTATCTACGCCCGGTCGTGGCAGTGTGATATTTCGGGCTGCCGTGCGAATCACTGTTCAAACCATTCGGATTTCATGGATGTCCATCGCTCACCCCCACCCTGCCACTGACAACGCGCAAGCGAATGACTTTCTGCGCCTGTTGGATGCGCACATCGGCATCCTGCATAAAGTGACGGCCACATATGCCTGGACACCGGAAGATCGTTCGGACTTGGCTCAGGACATTCGCGCGTCGCTTTGGGAAAGTTGGCCGAAGTACGACGGGAACCGGCCGTTCTCCACGTGGATGTATCGCGTTGCGTTGAATGTGGCGATATCGGAAGTCCGGCGGAAGACGCGAATCAATCAACATCACGTGGCATTCGACCCTGCCGTGCACGACCTTGCTGTAACCGGTGTTAACGACGCTTCAGCAGATCCGGTGCAGCGGCTCAATCAAGCGTTGAACGCCCTTGACGTGTACAACCGCGCCTTGCTGGTCATGCATTTGGATGATCTGAGCCATCGTGACATCGGCGAGGTCCTCGGCATTTCAGAAAGCAATGTCGCCACCAAGCTCAATCGCATCAAACAGCGATTGAAAACCCTTTTCGCCAATTCACGGGAGTCCTGAACCATGGACGCAAACCAAGATCTGCAATTCGATGAGCTCAAGCGGGCCCTCAATGCCGTCACAGAGCGATTGTCGAGCGACGCGCGGGAAAAGCATGCGCTTCAACGCGTACGCAAAGCCAAGCATTTCCGCCGCTCGCTTTGGCCCTTGTACTTGGGTCAACTGGTTCAAATCGTTTTCGGCATCCTGATGATCTTGCTGGGCGTCGCAGGATGGACACAACATCGCGATGGTGGCTGGCTGCTGTGGTCGGGCATCATCGTCCATGCCTATGGTGTCGCCTGCATCATTGCGGCGGGCATGCTACTTGGACGTCTTTCCAGTCTGGATCCCACTCAGGCAGTCACGGACCTGCAACACAAACTCGCGATGGCACGAAAAACCTATGTGATCGGCGGCATGGTCGTCGGCTTGTGCTGGTGGTTGTTCTGGATCCCGTTCATGGCAACAGGCATTGATGTGCTGACGCACGGCAAGGTCGATTTCCTGTCACGGATGGGCGCGTCAATTTGGATTTGCATCGCCGTCGGGGTTGCCGGACTGTGTGCCACCGCCTGGTTTCATCGCTGGTCGCGGCAGCCGTCAAGGCCCGGACTCAAGCGCGCCATGGAAGATGCCGTGACCGGCGGCACCTTGGTCAAAGCGCAAAAGAATTTGGACGCATTGAAAGCATTTGAGGAAGTTTGAACGGCGTCTCGCCCTGTGCGTCGGCACCTGCGAAAATCTGCGTATGCCGTCGTCCGCAACAACCACCGCTCGAAAAATCATCCATGTGGATATGGATGCGTTTTATGCCTCCGTCGAGCAACGAGACGCCCCGGAACTGAGGGGGCGTCCCGTGGTGGTCGCTTGGCGTGGCGCACGCTCGGTGGTTTGCGCGGCCAGTTACGAGGCACGCACGTTCGGCGTGCGTTCCGCGATGCCGGCCGTACGCGCCGAACGCTTGTGTCCGGAGGCGGTATTCGTGCCGCCGGATTTCAGCCGCTATAAGGCAGTGTCCGCTCAGATTCGGGAGATATTCTCCCGCTACACAGCCTTGGTGGAACCGCTCTCGTTGGATGAGGCGTATCTCGATGTCACGCATCCGCACCTCGATTTGGGTAGCGCCACCGCCATTGCCGAACGCATCCGGCGCGAAATATTCCTCGAAACCGGCCTGACCGCCTCTGCCGGCGTCGCCCCCAACAAGTTCATTGCCAAGATCGCTAGCGACGTCAACAAGCCCGACGGTTTGTTTGTGGTCAAGCCGCAGCAGGTGGACGCGTTCTTGCTCGATCTGCCGCTGGCGCGGCTGCCGGGCGTTGGCAAAGTCACAGAAGGTCGCCTGTCCCTTTTGGGCTTCAAGACTTGTGGCGACGTGCGGGGCGCCGACTTGCGAGTGATGGAGCAACATTTTGGAAAGTGGGGCAAACGCCTGCACGAGCTCGCACACGGTCACGATGAGCGCGCGGTCCTGCCGGAGCGCGCAACTTTGCAGATCTCCAGTGAGGACACGTTTGCCGTAGACCTTCCCATGGGGCAGTTCGACGAGACGCTCGAAGCCCTTTCAGGCAAAACCTGGCAGGCGTATGAACGGGAGCTTGCGCGCCACCCCGACCGGCACGCACGAACCGTGGTGCTGAAGCTGAAAACCGCCGGATTTCGCACCCTGACGCGCTCCATCACCGAGACCCCCTTCCCCACCAACGCAGCAGAACTTTTTCTTCGTGCCCAAGCCTTGTGCCGACGGATCGATCTGCCCGAGGACACGCGCTACCGCTTGGTCGGCATCGGGGTATCGGGATTTCACGACGGCGCCCGATTCGACGATTCCCTGGCTGGACAGCTTTTCGACACGGATGCCGCGCAAGGCTGACAACCCTACGGAAAAATTCGCAGACCAACGCCGGTTTCGATACGGAAAGCCTGTCGAATTCAGGTTACGCTTGTTAAGTGCTTTCACCGAGGTTGCCACGCCATGCGCATTGGATATGTTGTCGACGCCGGTTGCGATTTGCCGCAGTCGATCATCGAGCAGGAAAACATCGTCGTTTTGCCGATTGCGGTCCGCATCGGCGATCAACTGATCAATGACAACCGCCAAGATGCGGTGATTGAGCAATTTCTTGAAAGCGGCATCGCCAAGGATGCCGCCGAAGCTGAAACCATTCCTTACACGGTCGAGCAGATTTCCGAGTTGTTCCTGAATCAACTCGTTGTGGATTACGACTATGTGATGGTTCAGACCATTGCCGCTTCAAGAAGTCCGATTTACGAACGCTGCGTCCAAGCCAGTTTCAAGATTTTGAGTGACTATCACGCGGTCCGTGAGGCCGCCGGTCATACCACGCCTTTCAACATGCGCGTCGTCGACACCGGCAGTCTGTTTTCCGGCCAAGCCATTGCCGCATGGGAAGCCGTCAATTTGCGACATAACGGCACCTCCATGCAATCCATTCGCACTCGCATCGATCGAGTCACCGCGAATACGCATGCCATGCTCGTGACCCCGGACCTTTACTACGTGCGCAACCGCGGTCGCGCCAAGGGTGATCGCAGCGTCAGTCTATTCAGTGCGGCACTCGGCACCACGCTGGATATCAAACCCCTGCTGTACGCCAATCGCGGTGTGACCAAGCCGATTGCCAAAATCCGCGGGTTCGAACCGGCCTGTGAAAAGATGTTCAACCACGTCACGCGTGCTGTCGGCCAGGGACTCTTGGCGCCGGTTGTGTCGATCAGCTACGGCGGCCATCTGGATGAGATGCGCAAGCTGCCGGGCTATGCCAGCCTCAAGCAGGCTTGTGCGAACAACGGCGTGACCTTGCTCGAGGCGATGATGAGCTTGACCGGTCTGATCAACATCGGTGCGGGCACGTTGACAGTGTCGTTCGCGCAGGAAAACATGAGTAGCTTCGACTAAGTCCGTCAGATTCTGTACGAGGGCGCGCGCGGCATTTCGTCCGGCTCGAAAGCAACGTTGAGGGATAAAAAAAACGGGCCCAAAGGCCCGTTTTTTTCGTGTGCCGATGCGCAGCGGCTTATTCGGCTGCAGCAGCCTCACCAGCTTCTTCATCCAATGCCTTCATGGACAAGCGGATACGACCTTGCTTGTCGACTTCCAACACTTTGACCTTGACCAGATCGCCTTCCTTCAACTTGTCGCTGACTTTTTCCACACGTTCGTTGGAAATTTGCGACACGTGAACCAAGCCGTCTTTGCCCGGCAGGATGGTGACAAATGCACCGAAGTCCATGATCTTGGCAACCTTGCCTTCGTAAACGCGGCCCGGTTCGACATCGCTGGTGATTTGTTCGATGCGGGTCTTCGCAGCCATGGCGGCCGCGTTGTTGACCGAGGCGATGGTGATCGTGCCATCGTCTTGGATGTCGATCTGCGTGCCCGTTTCCTTGGTGATGCCTTGAATCGTGGCGCCGCCTTTGCCGATCACTTCGCGGATCTTGTCCGGGTGGATCTTGATGGTCAACAGACGCGGGGCGAATTCGGAGAGTTCCGAACGTGCGCTCGTCAGGGCTTTGGACATTTCACCGAGGATATGCAGACGGCCTTCTTTGGCTTGAGCCAAGGCAACCTTCATGATTTCTTCGGTGATGCCTTGGATTTTGATGTCCATTTGCAAAGCGGTGACGCCTGCTTCGGAACCGGCCACCTTGAAGTCCATGTCGCCGAGGTGATCTTCATCACCCAGGATGTCGGACAACACGACGTAGTCGTTGCCTTCCTTGACCAGACCCATGGCGATACCCGCCACCGGACGCTTCACCGGCACACCGGCGTCCATCAAAGCCAAGGACGAACCACAGACCGAGGCCATCGACGAAGATCCATTGGATTCGGTGATTTCCGAGACCACGCGAACCGTGTACGGGAACTCTTCCAGCGACGGCATCATGGCCAACACGCCGCGCTTGGCAAGGCGGCCATGGCCGATCTCACGACGCTTCGGCGCACCGAAGCGACCCGTTTCACCGACGGAGTAAGGCGGGAAGTTGTAGTGGAACATGAAGTTTTCTTTCCACTCACCGGCGACGTCGTCGATGATCTGGCCATCACGTGCGGTACCGAGCGTGGTCACCACCAGGGCTTGGGTTTCGCCACGGGTGAACAGCGCGGAGCCGTGCACGCGCGGCAACACACCGACCTTGACGGAAATCGGGCGGACGTCGGTCAGACCGCGACCGTCGATGCGCTTTTTGGTTTGCAGCACCGAATTACGCATGGTGCTGTATTCCTGCTCACCGAATTCCTTGCCGACATCGCCCGGGGTCCAGCCGGCGGTTTCGCCCTTGGGATTCAGCAGCTCGGAGATTTCCTTTCGCAGGTTGCCCAAGGTGACGCGACGATCGGCCTTTTCGATGATCGAGTAGGCTTGCTTCATGCGGTCGCCGATGGCGTGCGCCAATTCGCTGATCAAGGATTCGTTCTTGGCCGGTGCTTCCCAATCGGAGGCTTTGACGCCGGCTTCCGCAACCATTTCCTTGATGGCATTGATCACGACTTGCGACTCGCGATGACCGAACATCACCGCGCCCAACATGACGTCTTCCGACAATTCTTTGGCTTCGGATTCAACCATCAAAACGGCGTCTTGCGTGCCCGCAACCACCAACTCGAGTTCCGAGGTCTTCAGTTGCTCGACACTCGGATTCAAGATGTATTGGCCGTTTGCATAACCCACCTTGGCGGCGGCGATCGGACCTTGGAACGGCGAACCGCACAGCGACAACGCGGCCGAGGCGCCGATGAGCGCCGGAATGTCACCTTCGACTTCCGGGTTCAACGACATCAACGTGACAATGATTTGGACTTCGTTCTTGTATTCCTCGGGGAACAAAGGACGGATCGGACGATCGATCAAACGCGAAATCAAAGTTTCCTTTTCAGTGGGGCGACCTTCGCGCTTGAAGAAACCGCCCGGGATGCGGCCACCGGCATAGAACTTCTCTTGGTAATCGACCGTCAGCGGGAAGAAGTCTTGCCCTTCACGAGCCGACTTTGCACAAACGGCGGTTGCGAGCACGACGGTGCCATCAACCGAAACCATGACGGCGCCGCCGGCTTGGCGTGCGACTTCGCCGGTTTCAAGGGTGACGGTGCGACCGCCGTACTGGAAGCTCTTGGTGATTTTTGCCACGATGGTTTGATCCTTGGTTTCATGGTTTTCGCCGGGCCCCTGCCCGAGCGAATTTGATGTTGCACAAATAAAACCGCGGCCATGAGGCCGCGGTGTGTGTTGCCTTAGCGGCGCAGACCCAACTTCTGGATCAAAGCCTTGTACCTTTCTGCGTCCTTACGGTGCAGATAGTCGAGCAAGCTGCGACGGGTGTTGACAAGTTTCAACAAACCGCGGCGGCTATGGTGATCTTGTTTGTGCGTCTTGAAGTGACCGGTCAGCATTTCGATGCGTGCGGTAAGCAGCGCGACTTGGACTTCCGGCGAGCCGGTGTCGTTGGCGCCACGCTTGTTTTCTTCAATGATCTTGCTGGTGTCGATGGACATTGCCTTGAGTACCTTTATCAGATGCGCATATCACAGGAATCCGGTTCGGCGGCCGGACACCGTGTATATCGCCGTGAAAGAAATGCCCATGCGATACATGGGCGCACATATTGTACGTCAAGCGGCGGACCTGTGTCACACGCCGGGTTGCGCGGTCTCGGTCTTGGCCAGATGTGCAGTCCACACAAACAGGCGTTTCGGCTTGAGCGTGCCTGTTTCGTCGACCCAACCAAGACCCAGAGCTTTCCCCGTCTTGTCGAAAATGGCGACTTCGCCCTCATGCGGGAAGGCCGCCTCCACCCGCTGGCCTCGAGCCAACGCCAAGGCTTGATTGGCGGTAACCGTCACTTCGGGCCACGCCGTCAAACCCGTCTCAATGGGCAGGAGACACGCATCCAAGGTCTGCAGCCCGCCGCGCTCCACCATGTCTTGCAGCGCTTCGTAGGTCCACATCCGCGGCTCGCGGAAGGGATCCACCCACAGACGTCGCAATTCGGCGACATGCGCACCGCAGCCCAATTTTTCGCCCAGATCCCGCACAAGGCTTCGAACGTAGGTGCCGGAACCGCACTCGACGTGCAATCTCAACAGCGGGACGTTCTCCAGCAAATCGCCCGCACCGACGAGCTCGAACGCATGTACGTCGACCGCACGAGGCGCGATGTCGATTGCTTCGCCGCGACGCGCCTTCGCATACAAGGGTTCGCCGCCGCGCTTGAGTGCCGAGTAGATCGGCGGAACTTGCTGCAAGTGCCCGGTCAACTCGGCAAGTGCGGTTTGTATTTGGTCCAGCGTCAAATCCGGCACGTCACAGCTGCGCAGGATCTCCCCTTCGGCGTCATCTGTGTCGGTGACCACGCCCAAACGGGCCACGGTTTCGTAGGCCTTCCTGGCGCCCAGCAATCCCCCGGCGATCTTGGTGGCTTCGCCGAAACACACGGGCAGCAACCCGGTGGCCAAGGGATCCAACGAGCCCGTATGACCGGCTTTCTCGGCCTGAAATAAGCGCCGCACGCGCTGCAACGCCTGATTTGAACTGGGGCCGCGCGCCTTGTCCAACAGCAATATGCCGTGCAAGGGTCGATAACGGATGCGGCGCGACGTTTGCGTCATTCGGCGATTGTAGACGCAATGCGGCGGAAACCCGCCGGCATCATGCGTCAGTGTTCTGAGTCGTCGACTTCATCCGCTTCGTCATCGGCATCTGCGATGTCGGAAGCGGGCAATTGCCGCAACAAGGTTTCGATATGCTCGCCGCGATCGAGCGATTCGTCGTAGAAAAAATGCAGCTCGGGCACATGACGGAGCTTCATCATGTGCGCCAGCGCTTTGCGCAGCTCTTTCGACAGTTGCTGCAAGGCCTTCAGCGTTTCCAATGCCGAGGCTTTTTCGAACGCGGTGACGAACACCTTGGCATGCGCGAGGTCGCGCGTCACCTCTACGTCAGACACGCTGACGGAAGGCAAGCCGTACTCGCGCATCGCATTGTGAACGAGCGTACCCACGTCGCGACGCAATTGCGCCGCGACGCGGTCACTGCGATGGAAGGACTTGCGGCCTGCCATCAGAGAGTGCGCTGAACTTCAATGCGCTCGAAGCATTCGATCTGGTCGCCCGGGCGCACCTGATCGTAACCCTTCACGCCGATACCGCACTCGGTGCCCTGCTTCACTTCATCGACATTTTCTTGGAAGCGACGCAAGGAATCGAGGTCGCCTTCGAAGATCACGGTGCTGTCGCGCAGCACGCGAACCGGCTTGCCGCGACGGATGACACCTTCGATGACGACACTGCCGGCGATCGAGCCGAACTTCGAATGACGGAAGACTTGCTGCACCGCCGCAGTACCGATGATCTCCTCGCGGATTTCCTTGCCCAGTACGCCAGAAGCAATTTGCTTCACCTGATCGATGACGTCGTAGATGATCGAGAAATAACGCACATCCAAACCATGTGTGTCGATCGTGCGCTTGGCCGTTGCATCCGCACGGACGTTGAAACCGATGATTGCCGCTTTCGACGTGGCCGCCAATTGCGCATCGGAATCGGTGATGCCGCCGACGCCGCCACCGATCACATTGATCCGGATCTGGTTGTTGGACAGACCGGTCAGCGCTTCACGCAGCGCCTGGAAGGTGCCATGGACATCCGCCTTGACCACAAGGTTGAGGGTCTGCTGGGAAGCACCTTCGCCCATTTGCGCCATGATGTCTTCCATGCGGTTGCCGCCTTGTGCGACCAAACGCGTTTCGCGACGTTTCGCGTCGCGCTGTTGCGCGACGTCCTTCGCCAAGCGTTCATCGGCAACCACCACGAAGTCGTCACCCGCATCCGGCACACCGGACAAGCCCAGCAACTGCACGGGGATCGAAGGACCGGCGCTGGTCACATTGGTGCCCGTTTCGTCGAACAGCGCGCGGACGCGGCCATATTGCACGCCGCAGACCAAGTAATCGCCCTTCTCCAGCACGCCGCGCTGAACAAGCACGGTTGCCACGGGACCCCTGCCCTTGTCGAGCGTGGATTCGATCACGATGCCTTGCGCGCGGCCTGTTGCCACGGCTTTGAGCTCCAAGACTTCGGATTGCAACGAGATGGCATCCAACAAGTCGTCGATGCCTTGACCGGTCTTGGCCGAGATTTCAACCATCTGCGTGTCGCCACCGAAATCTTCGGACACGACTTCATGCGTCAAGAGTTCATTCTTGACGTTCATCGGGTTGGCATCGCTCTTGTCGATCTTGTTGATGGCGACGATCAGCGGCACCTTGGCTGCACGTGCGTGCTGGATCGCTTCTTGCGTTTGCGGCATCACACCGTCATCTGCTGCGACAACCAACACCACGATATCGGTCAGCTTCGCGCCTCGTGCACGCATCGATGTGAACGCAGCGTGGCCCGGCGTATCCAGGAAGCTGATGACGCCTTTCGGCGTTTCAACATGGTAGGCACCGATGTGCTGCGTAATGCCACCGGCTTCGCCGTTGGCAACCTTGGTGCGACGGATGTAATCAAGCAAAGACGTCTTGCCGTGGTCAACGTGACCCATGATCGTCACGACCGGCGGACGCGGGGTTTGCGCTTCACCGTTGTCGTCTTCGACGTGGGCCAACAAATCGCTTTCGGCATCGTTATCGGTGGCGCGCATGGCCTTGTGGCCGAGCTCTTCCGTCACCAATGCCGCCGTGTCGTGATCAATGGACTGATTGACGGTGGCCATCACGCCCATCTTGAACAGCGCCTTGACCACGTCACCGCCCTTGAGCGCAAGCTTTTGCGCCAAGTCGGACACCGTGATCGCGTCACCGATCTGAATTTCGCGGATGATCGGCGCAGTCGGACGTTGGAACCCGTGGTCACCCGAACCGGTACGGACCTGTTCCGGGCGATGCGGTTTCGCTTTGCCGCGGACCGCGGGTCCGCGACGGGCACGATCCTGCGCCGACAGATGCATCTTGCCGGCGAAACGCGCGGCATTGTCGTCGTCTTCCGGCGTGGCGCCCATGCCGTTGTCACCACGACTGGTGCCCTTTTTGTTCTGCGCACCGGTCGAACGATCGTCGCGGGTCGGTTTCTTGGCCGGCGACGGCTTTGCCGCTGCCGGCTTCTGGCGCGACGAACCTTGGGCATCATCGTCGTTGCGCGTGCCACGACCCGTCGAGACGTCCAAGGCCGCTTGCGCCGCTGCCGCTTCGGCAGCGCGCTTGGCTTCTTCCAGCGCCAGCTTGTCCGCCTCGATTTTTTCGCGCAGGAGTCGATCTTGTTCGGCCAAACGCTCTTGCTCTTCCCGATTGCGTTGACGCGACTCTTCCAGCTTGCGCTGGATTTCAGCCTGTTCGTCGGTCACGGGAGCCGCAGCCTTGGCTTCGGTCGGACGCACTAAGACCTTCTTGCGAACCACGACATCGACCGTCGACTTGTTCTTGCCCCCGCCGACCGTGATCTCTTCGACCTTGCGACGCGACAGCGTGATCTTTTTCGGCGCCTGTTCGGTCTCGCCAGCGGCTTCAGCGCGTCCGTGCGTGCGGCGCAAGAAGCCCAACAGCTTCACTTTCTGTGCGCTGGTGACTTCCTGATCGGCGTTGTCAAAAGGCATGCCCGCTTCAGCAAGCTGCACAAGCAACTTCTCAACCGGCGTGTTGACCAGTTCGGCGAGTTTGCGGATGGTGGTGTTTTGCGACATGCGTATTCCGTTTTATGAGGCGCCTTGCGGCAGCCGTAAATGAGTAGTCAAGACATGACTGTCATGTTCATTCGAACCAATGCTTGCGGGCTTCCATGATCAAGGCCGCAGCACGTGCTTCGTCCATGTCTTCGATGTCCGTGATTTCGTCGACGGCCAATTCGGCCAGATCGTCGCGGGTGCGGACACCACGCGATGCCAACACATAAGCAGTGGCTTCATCCATGCCGTCCAGCGTCAACAAATCTTCGGCCGGCTGACCGTCTTCCAGACCTTCTTCGGCAGCCAATGCTTCGTTCAAGAGCGCGTCGCGCGCACGCGCACGCAACTCTTCAACGATGTCTTCATCAAAGCCCTCGACGGCCAACAGCTCGCCCACCGGGACATAGGCGATTTCTTCAACCGTGCTGAAGCCTTCGCTGACCAGGATGCCGGCGATTTCTTCGTCGACTTCGAGCTTCTCCATAAACAACTGACGCGCAACGGCTTGCTCTGCTTCCGACTTGGCCTGCACTTGGTCGGCGGTCATGACGTTCAGCTGCCAACCGGTAAGGCGGCTGGCGAGACGCACGTTTTGACCGCCGCGACCGATGGCTTGCGCGAGCTTTTCTTCGGAGACCGCCAAATCCATGGCGTGCTTGTCTTCATCCACGATGATCGACTGCACTTCTGCCGGCGCCATGGCGTTGATCACGAACTGGGCGACGTTGTCGCTCCATAGGACGATGTCGACGCGCTCGCCATTGAGCTCGTTGGTCACCGCTTGCACACGCGAGCCGCGCATGCCGATACAGGCGCCGATGGGATCCGTACGCGTGTCATGCGCCAGCACGGCGATTTTCGCGCGGTCACCCGGATCACGTGCGCAGGCTTTGATTTCCACCAAGCCCTGGCCCACTTCCGGCACTTCAAGACGGAACAGTTCCATCATGAATTCCGGCGCGGCGCGGCTGACGAACAACTGCGGACCGCGCGGCTCGCTGCGCACGTCATACAAGTAACCGCGCACACGGTCGCCGGTGCGCAACGCGTCGCGCGGAATGCCTTTGTCTTTGGCGATGAAACCTTCGGCGTTGCCACCGAGATCCACGTAAATGTTGCCGCGTTCAACACGCTTGACCGTACCGGTGACGAGTTCACCGACGCGGTCTTGCCAGGCCTCGACCACTTGCATGCGTTCGGCTTCGCGGACGCGCTGGACAATCACCTGTTTGGCAGCTTGCGCGGCGATGCGGCCGAATTCGGCATTGTCGATCGGCTCTTCGATGAAATCGCCGACTTCGACGCCTTCGCTTTCGTCAACGGCATCCATCAATCGCAGTTGGCGATCGGGCGATTCCATCACCACGTCGTCGGCGACCACTTCCCAACGACGGAAGGTTTCATAGCTGCCGTCCTTCGGATTGATGGACACGCGCACGGCAACGTCTTGATCGACGTAACGCTTCTTCGCCGCCGAAGCGAGCGCGGCTTCGATGGCTTCCAGAATCACGCGTTCGGGCACGCCTTTTTCGTTTGCGACCGCCTCGACGACCAGCAAAAGTTCCTTGCTCATCTATTACTCCGACTTCGACGGCTTCTTGCCGCCATGTTGTTTGGGTTGTTTGGAATGACCGGCGCCCTTGGGTGCTTTCGGTGCGTAACCGAGTGCCGCCCAATCAGGCGCCAGCTTTGCTTTGTCTATGTTTTCGTGTCGCACTTCGAAATCTCCGGCACCTTCAACCTCGAAAACGAGCGTATCGCCGTCCACCGAAATAATCCGGCCGGTGAATCGACGGCGTCCATCCTGCGGCAGCTTCAAACCGACTTTGGCGTTTTCACCGAGGAATCTGGCGAAATGCGCCGGGGTGAACAGCGGGCGCTCCACACCGGGTGAGGAGACTTCCAAGGTGTAGTTGCCTGTGATCGGATCTTCAACATCCAATTGTGCCGACACTTCGCGGCTCACGGATTCACACTCTTCGATGCCGACGCCTTTGCCCTCGGCGGCATCGGCAGCATTGGCATCGATATACAGGCGCACCAATGCGCCACCGGGTTGCGGCAAGTATTCAATGCCCAACAGCTCCAGCCCCAACGCTTCGACCGTAGGCGCGAGCAAGGTCTGCAACTGATCCGATCGTGTCATGGTTTCGAATCCTCAAAAAACAAAAAAGGCCCCGATGGGCCCGCTCCAAGAAACTGGATTTCGGTGGTTTGCCTAGCACAGGCATTCCGGATTCACCCGAGGATTGTAACAAACGCCAAAATCCCGGGCAAGCGCACCCAACGCGTCGCTCATAAAGCAACGGCAACCCTGAGGTTGCCGTGCCATATGCTGCATGTTTGGTAGCGGGGGTAGGATTTGAACCTACGACCTTCGGGTTATGAGCCCGACGAGCTGCCAGACTGCTCCACCCCGCAGCAAGTTGGAAACTGTAACACCCAATCGTTCATCATGCAATAGCGATTACGCGACATTCACTCAAGCAAATGCCCCGACACACCAGGCCATGATCGGCTGGTAAAACACGCTGGCCACCAAGAGCAACAAGCAATTGATGCCGATGATCAATCCGTAACCCGGGGTCGGCGTGATTTTCAGTTCCGGTGCGCCTTCGGCGCTATCAAACATCATGACCTTGATGACGCGCAGGTAATAGAACGCACCGACCACGGCCATCACCACACCCACCAGCGCCAACCACAGGAAGCCGCCTTGGATTGCCGCTTGCAGTACCGACAGCTTGATGAAGAAGCCGACGAATGGCGGAATCCCCGCGAGCGAGGCCATGACGCACAACATCATGAACGCAGTGAAAGGCGAGCGCTGCAACAGGCCGCGATAGTCGTCAATTTTGTCCGCTTCGAAGCCGTCGCGGGCCAGCAACGCAATCAAACCGAACGAAGCCGTCGTCATCAGGGCGTAGAAAATGGTGTAGATCAATGCGGCGCTGTAGCCATCCTGCCCACCGCCGGCCACGGCGGTCAGCACATAGCCCATGTGCGAAATCGTCGAGTAGGCCAACATGCGTCGCAGATTGGTTTGCATGATGGCGAACAAATTACCGATGACCAACGACAGCGCAGCCAACACGGCAATCATCGAGTGCCATTCGTTGCCCATCGAACCAAGTCCGGTTTCAAGCAAGCGCCACAACATCGCCAACGCGGCAATTTTCGGGGCCGAGCCGATGAACAATGTGATGGGAGTCGGTGCCGACTCGTACACGTCAGGCAACCACATGTGGAAAGGCGCTGCCCCCAATTTGAAGGCAATACCCGCGATCGCCAATGCCGAACCAGCCAATAGCAGACCCGGCTGGCTGTTGTTGCCGGCCACCGCATAGATTTCAGCCAGGTTGAGCGAGTGCGCCGCGCCATAAATCAGTGACATGCCGAACAACAACATGCCCGAGGCCAACGCCCCCAGAACGAAATATTTCATCGCCCCTTCCGAAGCCACGGCATTGTCGCGATCAGACGCCACCAATGCGTAGGAGCTCAGCGCCAACATTTCCAAGCCGAGATAGATCATCACCAGGCTGTTCGCCGACACCATCAGCATCATGCCGAGGGTTGCGAGGAGCATCAAAATCGAAATTTCGCCTTGATACAGCCCGCGCGCGCGCAAGTACGGCCAGGCGTAAACGAACGCCAATGCACTGACCACGCAGATCACGGTCTTCATGACATCCGCAGCATTGTCACGAATGAACATTTCATTCAAGACCACGCCGTGGCCGCCAAAGCCACCGAGGGTCAGGCCCGCGACCACCAGCAGGACGATCAAGCCCAACCAATGCGCATGGCCTTGGCGCTTGGGCGCCAGGAAGATATCCAACATGAGCAAGGCAAACGCCGCGCCCGCCAAAACCAATTCCGGCAGCAGTGGCCACAACTCGGCCGGATTCATTTGTGTAAGCGTCGTCTGCATTATTACGGTCCGGGAATCTTGCTGCTCGCGATCAAGGTCACGAGATGTTCGATGGCGGGTTGCATGAGATCAGTCAGCGGTTTCGGCCAGACGCCCAGCACCAAGACGCCGGCGGCGAAGGCCAGAAGCACCGTGACTTCACGCGGATTGATGTCTTTCAGCGCGGCGACATTGGCATTGCCGACCTCTCCCCAAATGACACGCTTGACGAGCCAAAGGGTGTAACCCGCACCGATGATGAGGGTGAGTGCAGCGGCAAAAGCGATCAACGGATTGTGTTGGAAGCTCGCCACAATGACCATGAACTCGCCGACGAAACCACTGGTACCCGGCAATCCCGAGTTCGCCATGGCAAACAAGACGACGAGTCCGGCAAACCACGGCATGGTGTTGGCCACGCCGCCGTAGTCGCGAATCATCCGGCTGTGGACGCGGTCATACAACACGCCGACACAGGAGAACATGGCACCGGACACAAAACCGTGAGAAATCATTTGCACCATGGCGCCCTGCAAGGCCAACTGCGCACCGGCGGTGTTGCCCTGATCGCGAATCATGCCCAAAGCGATGAAGGTACCCAAGGTGACAAAGCCCATGTGCGAGATCGACGAATACGCGATGAGCTTTTTCATGTCGTCTTGGACAAGGGCCACAAGTCCGACATAAACCACTGCAATCAGCGACAAGGCGATCACCAACCAGGCCCACTCATGGCTGGCGTCCGGGGTGATCGGCAAGCTGAAACGAAGGAAGCCGTAGCCACCGATCTTCAACATGATTGCCGCAAGCACCACGGAGCCACCTGTCGGCGCCTCGACGTGGGCATCCGGAAGCCAGGTATGCACCGGGAACATCGGCACTTTCACCGCGAACGCTGCGAGGAAGCCGAAGAACAGCCACATCTGCTCGGTCGCGGTCAGCGGCAACGCATACATGTCTTGCAACTGCCAGCTGCCACCCTTCAAGTACAGGTAGATCAGCGCCAAGAGCATGAACAGGGAACCGAGGAAGGTGTACAAGAAGAACTTGATCGACGCGTACACACGGCGCGGACCGCCCCAGATACCGATGATGACGAACATCGGAATCAGCATGCCTTCGAAGAAGACATAGAAGAGGATGGCATCGAGCGCACTGAACACGCCGATCATCAGGCCTTCAAGAATCAAGAACAGGCCGTAATACTGATTGACCTTCTTGTCGACCGAACCCCAAGCACCAATCAAGACCAGCAGCGAGGTGATGGTGGTGAGGATGATGAGCGCGATCGAGATGCCGTCAACGCCCAGATGGTATTGGATCTTCCATGCATCAATCCATGCCAGCTGCTCGACGAACTGCATGCCGCCCTCGCCCTGCGCAAAGCCCGTATACAACGGAATACTGAGTGCAAGGGTGACGGCAGCGATGAGAATCGAACACCAACGCGCGGCATTGGCACGTTCGCCGAAGGCAAAAACAGCCAGACCGCCGAGGATCGGCAACCAAATCAAAATACTGAGAAGAGGCATAGGCATCATGCGGCCACCTTGATCAGCCAAGCGAGCAAAAGAATGAGGCCGATGATCATGGCAAAGGCGTATTGATAGAGATAACCGGTCGAACCGCGACGAATCAAAGTCGCGAGATCGTTGACATCACGTGCGGCACCGTTGACGCCGTGCTCGTCAATGACCTTGCTGTCGAACCAGCGCGACAGACGGCCGAGCAGAACGCTGCCGCCGGCGAAGCCGTTGATCCACAGCTTGTCGAAGCCGTATTTTTCTTCCAGGATGCGGATCGGCAGCGCAAACACCTTGGCCGCCTTCGCGGGAAGCTCCGGGCGCCAAACATACATCACGGTGGCAAGCAGGAAGCCGGCCAGCGCGAGGAAGAACGGCATGGCGGTGAAGCCGTGCAATGCCATGGCCAAAGCGCCGTGGAATTCTTCGCCGAGCTTTGCCATCGCGCCATCGGCCGGCATCTGGATGACGCCGTCGAAGAAGCCCTTGCCCAGTGCATGACCGTCGGTGCCCTTGCCGTGCAGCATCGGACCGATGGTGAAGAAACCCACCACGATCGACGGAATCGCCAACAGCACCAGCGGCACCGTCACCACCCACGGAGACTCATGCGGCTCATGTGCGCCGTGATGCGCATCATTGTGGCCATGGTCGTCATGGGCGTGATGGTCATCGTGCGCATCGCGGAAGCGCTCTATGCCGAAGAAGGTCATGTACAGCAAACGGAAGCTGTAGAAAGACGTCACGAAAGCACCCAACAACACCGCCCAGTAGGCGTATTGCGCAATGGCACCGCCGTGTTCGTGCGCATGCTCTGCCGCCGCTTCGATGATCGTGTCTTTGGAATAGAAACCGCTGAAGAACGGCGTGCCAACCAATGCCAGCGTGCCGATCAAGGACGTCCAATAGGTGATCGGCATGTATTTGCGCAGGCCACCCATCTTTCGCATGTCCTGTTCATGGTGCATGCCGATGATCACGCTACCCGCTGCCAAGAACAGCAAGGCCTTGAAGAAAGCGTGCGTCATCAAGTGGAAGACTGCTGCGGAATAGGCACTGACACCCAGCGCGACCGTCATATAGCCGAGCTGCGACAGTGTGGAATAGGCAACAACGCGCTTGATGTCGTTTTGCACCATGCCAATCAAGCCGGTCCAGAAGGCCGTTGTTGCACCAATGAACAAGACGAAGTTCAGTGCTGTCTGCGACAGTTCGAACAGCGGCGACATCCGCGCGACCATGAAAATACCCGCGGTCACCATGGTCGCGGCGTGGATCAACGCAGAAATCGGCGTCGGACCTTCCATCGAGTCAGGCAGCCAAACGTGCAACGGTACCTGGGCGGACTTGCCCATCGCGCCGATGAACAGACAGATGCACACGACCGTGGCCATCGTCCAGGGATGTCCGGCAAAAATTTCGACTTGGCTGTTCAGCTTGCTCGCACCGGCAAAGGCCTGTGCGTAGTCGAGCGTGCCCAACCAATACAGCACACCAGCGATCCCGAGCAGGAATCCGAAATCCCCCACGCGATTGACCAAAAACGCTTTGAGGTTGGCGAACACCGCCGTGGGCTTTTTGAACCAGAAACCGATCAACAAGTAGGAAACCAAGCCCACCGCTTCCCAGCCGAAGAACAGCTGCAGGAAGTTGTTGCTCATGACGAGCATCAACATCGAGAAGGTAAACAACGAGATGTAGCTGAAGAAGCGTTGGTAACCCGGATCTTCGTGCATGTAGCCGATGGTGTAGAGGTGGACCAGCAGCGACACGAAGGTCACCACCACCATCATCATGGCCGTGAGGTTGTCCACCATGAATCCGACGTGGGCACTGATGCCACCGATGTCGAACCACGTGTAGAGATTTTGATTGAAGCTCGCGGCGCCGTGTTGCAATTGCCACAGCACGGAGATCGACAACGCACAGCTGATGGCCACACCGGCGATGGTTGCGATGTGCGCACCCGTGCGGCCGACGAATTTGCCGAACAGGCCGGCAATGATCGAGCCCAGTAGCGGTGCCAGGACAATCGCGACCAGAACCGGTTGCGACAACGTGAGTTCAGTACCCGTCATGTTCAGCCCTTCAAGGTATCGAGTTCGGCCACGTTGATCGTGCGGCGATTACGGAACAGAGTCACCAGAATGGCCAGTCCGATGGCGGTTTCGG
The DNA here is from genome assembly GCF_019551435.1 of Lysobacter soyae. Classification (NCBI taxonomy): domain Bacteria; kingdom Pseudomonadati; phylum Pseudomonadota; class Gammaproteobacteria; order Lysobacterales; family Lysobacteraceae; genus Lysobacter; species Lysobacter soyae. The sequence continues at coordinate 1,140,163 of NZ_CP080544.1, read as the reverse complement.
CAGCGGCAACGGTGAGAATGAAGAAGACGAAGACTTGTCCGGCCGCATCATTCATGTAGCGTGAAAACGCGACGAAATTGATGTTGACCGACAGCAGCATCAATTCAATCGACATCAACAGAATGATGACGTTCTTGCGGTTGAGGATGATGCCGGCGACGCTGATGCAGAACAGCACGGCAGCCAAAGTCAAATAGTGTCCCAAACCCAGCGCGGTCATTGCGCACCCTCCTCGTCCGGCGCCGCCTGTGCGGCCACGCGTTTTTCACTGACTGGCATTTTCACAAGACGCAAGCGGTCAGCAGATTTCACTCGGACTTGTTCCGACGGAATCTGATGCTTGATGCCCGGGCGGCGACGCAAGGTCAGCATCACCGCGGCGACCACGGCCATGGTCAAAATGATCGCGGCCACTTCAAACGGCAACAGGAAGTCCGTGAAAAGGTTTCGCGCAAGCCACACCGCGTTGGGCGCTTCATCGGTGATTTCGCGGAACGGCGCAAGCTTGGCGCGCACGCCGATCAACGTGAGCATTTCCACCAGCATGATGACCGCGACCACGAGACCGACCGGCATGAATTTGACAAAGCCCTCTCGCAACGGCTCGACGTCGAGATCCAACATCATCACCACGAACAGGAACAGCACCATCACCGCGCCCACGTAAACCACGATGAGGGCAACACCGAGAAACTCGGCACCGGCAATGATCCAAGTGCAGGCCACGGAGAAGAAGGTGAGCACCAGCAGCAACGCAGCGACGACCGGATTGCGTACCGAAATGACGCCGATACCCGCGGCGGCGGCCAGTACGGCGAATGCGTAAAAAGCGATCAACGTAAAGTCCATGCGATCCTCAGCGGTAAGGCGCGTCGATGGCGCGGCGTTCTGCGATTTCCGCTTCCAAGCGGTCACCGATGGCAAGCAACGTCGGCTTGGTCAGGATGTTTTGACCGCGCTTGTCGAAGTGATACTCAAACACATGCGTTTCGACAATCGAATCGACCGGGCAGCTCTCTTCACAAAAGCCACAGAAAATGCATTTGAACAAATCGATGTCATAGCGCGTCGTGCGGCGGGTGCCGTCTTCACGCGGTGCCGAATCGATCGTGATGGCCAGTGCCGGACACACCGCCTCGCAAAGTTTGCAAGCGATGCAGCGCTCTTCGCCGTTCGGATAACGACGTAAGGCATGAATGCCGCGGAAGCGCGGCGACTGCGGCGTCTTTTCCATCGGGTACATCAGCGTGTACTTCGGACGGAACACGTATTTCAGCGTCAGCCCCAAGCCCTTGATGAGCTCAATGAGGAGAAGACTTTTGAAAAAAGGAACAATTCGGCTCATCTCTGTCTCACTTGAACGGCACGAAGACGTTGAAATACGCCATGAGCGCCGTCACGAAGATCCAAACCAGGGCCAGCGGGATAAATACCTTCCAACCCAGGCGCATGATCTGGTCATAGCGGTAGCGCGGGAACGACGCGCGGAACCAAATGAAACAGCTCATGAAGAAAAATGCTTTCAGGAACAGCCAAAGTGCGCCGCCCTTCCAGATCCAGTCGACCAACCAATGCACGTGGCCGTCGTACAGACCTTGGAACGGGCTCAGCCAGCCGCCCGTGAAGAAGAGCGCGGTCAGAATGCTGACCAGAATCATGTTCGCGTATTCCGCCAGGAAGAACAGTGCGAACTGGGCGCCGGAATACTCGACCATGTGCCCGGCGACGATTTCCGATTCGCCTTCGACCACGTCGAACGGCGCGCGGTTGGTTTCCGCAACACCTGACACGAAGTAGACAATAAACAGCGGCAGCAGCGGCAGCCAGAACCAGTCGAACGGACCTTTCGAGCCGGACTGTGCCATGACGATGTCGGTCAGATTGAGGCTGCCCGCGGCAATCAACACGCCCACGAGCGCAAAGCCCATGGCGATTTCGTAGCTGACCACTTGTGCCGCGGACCGCATGGCGCCGAGGAAGGCGTACTTGGAGTTGGAAGCCCAACCGGCAAGAATGGTGCCGTACACGCCGAGCGAGGTCATGGCCAGGAGGTACATCAAGCCGGCATTGACATTCGCCAAGACGAGTTGGGTATCAAACGGCACAACGGCCCATGCGGCGAATGCCGGGGCGAGCCCGATCAAGGGCGCTAGCACGAACAGGAACCGATTGGCTTTGGCCGGACTCAGCACTTCCTTGAAGAGCAGTTTGAACACGTCCGCAAAGGCCTGGAAGATCCCCATGCCGACGTACATCGGACCATGACGGGTATGCATCCAACCGATCAGTTTGCGTTCCCAAACCACGTAAAAAGCAACGGTGATGATCACCGGCACCGCAATCAACAGAATCTTGAGGACGATCCAAGCCAGCAAACCGACGGTGCCAAAGCTCAGGAAGAAGTCTCGAATGGGGTCGATGTACTGCATCATGCTGCACTTGCCTCCGCATGCGACGTCGCCAACGGTGCGGTCGCACCAAATCCGCGTTCCACCCAGACCACGCCTTCTGCGACTGCGCTATCAGTGCGCACCGGCAAAGCCGCCGTACCCGCACCGGTCTTGAGCTTGGCGATGGCGCCATTGGCCAGACCGAGCTTTGACGCCGTTGCCGGATGCAAACTCAAGGACGCATCACGCGTTAGCGGATGTGCTTGGAGCGCTTCGGCGCGGCGCGTGACCGCATCGACGCGATAAATCGCATCGGTTGCCGTCACTTCGAGATCGCCCTGCCCTTTGGTAATTGCGCCACCTTGCGTGAGCGACACCGTGCGGGGTTCGCTACCAGCGCGCAGCCCGGCCAGGTCGTTGAAGCCGAAGCCCTGCCAGCCGAGACCGCCACCCAACGCACGCAGAACGCGCCAACCTTCACGCGCGAGACCCGGCAACTTCCCGGACGGCTCCGTGCCTTGAACATCACCTTGCAAATTGGTCAGCGTGGCCTCCAATTCCGGCAGGAGGGCGATCGGCAGAATCACGTCTGCGACAGCGCGCGTCGATTGGCAGGCGAAGTGACTGAAGGCCACCACGCTTGCGGGACCCAACGCACGACCGGCCAATCCCGGATCGGCGAAGTCGAGGCCCGGTTCGATCCCGTAGATGACGTAGGCTTTGCGCGGATCTTGAAGCATTTGCAGCGCATCTTTGCCCGATGGCAAAACGCCTGCGCGCGCCAAACCGATGGCGTTTGCGCCTTGCGGAACGCGACAGAACTTCGCATTCAAACGCGCGGCCAACGCACGGGCAGCCGCACGCAACTCACTGGCGTAGGCACTGCTTTCCGCGACATGGCCCAACACCACGACCGGCATGTTGGCTTGCCCGATATCCAGCGCTGCCAGGGCCGCCGCCATTTGCGAGGGCGCGACGATGGTTTTTCCGGCCACGTCGAAAGTGAATTCGAAGTCGACCGGATTGACCACATGCACTTTGGCACCGCGCGCCACCGCTTTGCGAATACGTTGGTGCAGCAACGGCAACTCGTGACGGATGTGCGTGCCGACCAAAACAATGTGATCGGCCTGCTCGAAGTCGGCAATACGCATACCGAAGACTTCCGCCTGCGCACCGTCAGAGAGGTCCGTCGCCTGGATGCGATGATCCAAATGTCCGGTACCCAACGCCTTCGCCATGCGGGCAAGCAACTCGCCTTCTTCATTGCTGGTGGCCGGATGGGCCAAGATGCCCAGTTCGTCACCCGCATGTTTCTCAAAAATCGCGGCCGCGGCTTCAAAGGCCTCGTCCCAGCTCACATCACGCCATTCACCATCGGCATCCTTGACCATAGGCGAAGTCGCCCGGTCTTGCGCGTACAGGCCTTGATGTGAATAGCGGTCACGATCCGACAACCAACATTCGTTGACGGTCTCGTTGTCACGCGGTACGGCGCGCAGCACTTCACCGCGCTTCGCATGCAGGAAGAGATTGCTTCCCATCGCGTCGTGATAGCCGATCGATTCGCGCGCCACCAATTCCCACGGGCGTGCGCGGAATTGGAAAACCTTGTTGGTGAGCGCGCCGACCGGACAAACGTCGATGACGTTGCCCGACAATTCGGTCGTCAGCGGCTTGCCGTCGTAGGTGCCGATTTGGAGATTCTCGCCCCGTTGCATCCCGCCGAGCTCATAGGTGCCGGCGATATCCGCGGTGAAACGCACGCAGCGTGTGCACTGGATGCAGCGCGTCATTTCCGTCGCAACCAGCGGCCCCATGTCTTCGTCGGGCACCACACGCTTGCGCTCCGAGTAGCGGCTCACAGAACGACCGTAGCCGACGGACACGTCTTGCAATTCGCATTCGCCGCCCTGATCGCAGATCGGGCAATCCAGCGGATGGTTGATGAGCAGGAATTCCATCACGTCGCGCTGGAACTTCAGTGCACGGTCGCTTCGGGTAAAGATTTTCATGCCGTCCGCAACCGGCGTGGCACAGGCCGGCGACGGCTTCGGAGCCATCCGGCCACCCAGCTCGGTGTCGACCATGCACATGCGACAGTTCGCTGCGATGGGCAGCTTCTCGTGATAGCAGAAGCGCGGAACCGGAATACCTGCCCTGTCGGCGGCGTGGATGATCATCGAGCCCTTGGGTGCCGCAAGCTCCTGACCGTCAATAAAAACCGTGACGTGATCGGGCGGCAGATTCGGGTTCACAGCTGACGGCGGCGTGCTCATGCGGCCACCTCCGAGCGGATCAGTGTGCCGGCGCGTTCATCGTCCACGTAGAAACGCTTGTTCACAATCGCGTACTCGAACTCGTGCCAGAAGTGGCGCAGGAAGCCTTGCACGGGCCATGCGGCCGCTTCACCGAATGCACAGATTGTGTGTCCTTCAATTTGTCCGGCGGAGGCCTTCAACATTTGCAAGTCGTCCATCGTCGCTTCATGGTTGACCATGCGGCTGAGCAAGCGGTACATCCAACCCGTGCCTTCACGACACGGGGTGCATTGACCGCAACTTTCCTTGAAATAGAAACGCGCGATCCGATGGCAGGCACGAACCATGCAGGTCGTTTCGTCCATCACGATCACCGCACCCGAACCCAAGCCGGAACCGGCCTTTTGCAATGCGTCGTAATCCATGGTCAACGACATCATGGTGTCGGCAGGCAGCACCGGCATGGACGAACCACCCGGAATCACGCCCTTCAATTTATGACCGTTGCGCACACCGCCGGCCATTGCTAACAGGTCTGCAAAACTTGTGCCCAAGCGGATTTCGAAATTGCCCGGCGTGTTCACATGACCGGAAACCGAGAAAATCTTCGGGCCGCCGTTGTTCGGCTTGCCGAGGTTCGCAAACCATTCCGCGCCGTTGCGAATGATCGCGGGAACCGATGCATAGGTTTCGGTGTTGTTGATCGTGGTGGGTTTGCCATACAGACCGAAGCCCGCCGGGAACGGCGGCTTGAAGCGCGGCTGGCCCTTCTTGCCTTCGAGCGATTCCATCAATGCGGTTTCTTCACCGCAAATGTAAGCACCCGCGCCCAACACCCCGTACAAGTCGATGTCGACGCCACTGCCGAGGACGTTCTTGCCCAGCCAGCCATTCTTATAGGCTTCGGCCAAGGCCTCTTCGAAATGTTCGAACGGTTCGTGGTGGAATTCACCGCGCAAGTAGTTGTAACCGACGGTGCAGCCGGTCGCGTAGCACGCGATCGCCATGCCTTCAATGACGGAATGCGGGTTGTACCGCAAGATGTCACGATCTTTGGCCGTGCCAGGCTCGGATTCGTCCGAGTTGCACAACATGTACTTTTGGCCTTCACCCTTGGGCATGAAGCTCCACTTCAAGCCGGTCGGGAAGCCGGCGCCGCCGCGACCGCGCAATCCGGATTGCTTGACCATTTCGACCACGTCGCCGGGCGCGATTTTCTCTTCCAGCACTTTGCGAAGCGCGCTGTAGCCGCCCGTTTTCAGGTAGTTCTCGTAGGACCACGGCTTGTCGAAATGCAAGGTGGTTCGAACGACGTTGTGTTCCTCGGGCGCGGGACCGACGGGACCGTAACCTTCCGAATAGTGACTTGCGTGCGCCATGCTTATGCCAACCCTTCCAGCAACGCCGTGACCTTCTCCGGCGTCAACTTCTCGTGGTAGTGACCATTGATCACCACAACCGGCGCGCCGCAACAGGCAGCCACGCATTCTTCTTCACGCTTCAAATAGACGCGACCATCGGCGGTCGATTCGCCCAATTTGCAGCCCAATACCTTCTCGGCGTGCGCGACCAGATCTTCAGCACCGTTCAACCAGCAGCTGATGTTGGTGCAGAAAGCGACGTTGTTTCGTCCCACCGGCTGCGTTTCAAACATCGAGTAGAAGGTCGCAACCTCATAGGCCCACACGGGGGGCAGACCGAGATAGCGCGCCACAGCAGCAATCAATTCATCCGTAAGCCAGCCGTTGTTCTGCTCCTGCGCGGCAAAGATGCCTTGCAACAGCGCAGAACGCTTGCGGTCTGCCGGGAACTTGGTCAGCCAATGATCAATATGCGCACGGGTTGCGTCGCTGAGGACGACCATGGGGTCGACGTGACGCGCATTTTCGAAATTACCTGTGGCCTTCATCGGTCCACCTCACCAAACACCAAATCATAGGTACCAATCATTGCCACGACGTCCGCCAACATATGGCCACGTACGACTGCGTCCATCGACGACAGATGCGCAAAACCCGGGGCGCGCAGCTTGACGCGGAACGGCTTGTTCGCACCGTCAGACACCATGTAAACGCCGAACTCGCCCTTCGGTGCTTCGACGGCGCAGTAGGTTGCGCCAGCCGGCACCGAATAGCCTTCAGAGAACAACTTGAAGTGGTGGATCAGGGCTTCCATGTCGTCTTTCATTTCTTCGCGGCGCGGCGGCGCCACTTTGAAGTTGTCGACGAACACCGGACCCGGGTTGGCCTTCAGCCACTTCACGCATTGCGCGATGATGCGATTGGCCTGGCGCATTTCTGCGACGCGGACCAGATAGCGGTCGTAGCAATCGCCATTGGTGCCGACCGGGACATCGAAGTCGACCTCGGCGTACTTGGCGTACGGCTGTTTCTTGCGCAAATCCCAAGCAACGCCACTGCCGCGCAACATCACCCCGGTCATGCCCCATTGGTAGGCGAGCTCAGGGGAGACGATGCCGATATCGACTGTACGTTGCTTCCAGATGCGGTTATCAGTGAGCAGTGTTTCGTACTCGTCCACGCGACCCGGGAAGGTTTGGGTGAAGTCCTCAAGGAAATCCAACAGGCTGCCTTCGCGCGCCTTGTTGAAGGATTTCAATTTGCTGCCCTTGCGCCACGGCGATTCGTGGTACTTCGGCATCGTGTCGGGCAAATCGCGTGCCACACCGCCCGGACGGTAGTAGGTCGCGTGCATACGCGCGCCACTGACCGCCTCATACGCGTCCATCAACTCTTCGCGTTCGCGGAAGGCATACAGGAAGACTGCCATCGCACCCAGATCGAGCGCGTTGGAACCGATCCACATCAAGTGGTTCAGGATGCGCGTGATCTCGTCGAACATCGTGCGGATATACAACGCACGGTCCGGCGGCGTAATGCCCATGAGGTTTTCAATGGCACCGACGTAGGCATGCTCGTTGCACATCATCGACACGTAGTCGAGCCGGTCCATATAGCCGATGGACTGATTGAACGGCTTGGATTCGGCCAATTTCTCGGTGCCACGATGCAACAGACCGACATGCGGATCGGCGCGCTGGACGATTTCACCGTCCATTTCCAAGATCAAACGCAACACACCGTGAGCCGCGGGATGCTGCGGACCGAAGTTCATCGTGTAGTTGCGGATTTCTTGCATTTTCTCTTTCGCATCGCTGGCGAGTGCAACACTGGCCGGCGCGGATTGAATGGAAGAGGCGGTCATTGCTTCGCTCCTGCAGGCCCGATACGCGAAGCGACTTTCAGGTCTGCGCTTTCGCCAATGGCGGTCACGATACGTGCGTCTTCGCGAATCACGCGCGGCACGCCCACCCTCGGCTCCACCGAAGTGACGGGTTCGTAAATCACGCGCTCTTTCTCAGCGTCGTAACGCACTTCCACGTTGCCTATCAACGGGAAATCCTTGCGGAACGGATGGCCGACAAAACCATAGTCGGTGAGAATCCGGCGCAAATCCGGATGACCGGTGAAGATGATGCCGAACATGTCGAAGGCTTCACGTTCGAACCAGTTCAACCCCGGCCAAATGGCCGTGAGCGAATCAACCACCGGCATGCGCGCGTCTTCGCAGAAGCACTGCACAGTGAGTCTTTGGTTGTTCGACAATGAAAGCAGTTGCAACACTACTTGGAAACGATTGCCGGGCACGGAGTCGGGACGTTCGTTACCGGTCGCGGCATCGGTATGAGTCGGAAACTCACCCCACTTGAAGCGACCCGGTCCCAACGCGTCCACGCCGCGACTGAATCCTTGCGAAGAAACATCGGTTTCCCACTCGTCTTCGCCGTAGCCGAGATGATCGACACCGCAAATATCGACCGCTTGCTCGAAGCCGAAATTTTTGCGGAGCGCGTCGTTGGTTTGAAACCAATCCGTCGCCGCTACCGTCAGGGTGACTTCGCCGCGCGGCAATGCCACATGGACAGCGGCATTGGGAAACGCCGAGCGCAGTGCTTCTGAAAATTGTTCAACGGTCTGGGTCATGAGGATCAGCGCGCAGTAATGACGCGAGTATCTGCGACGTTCTTGCGTTCGCCCCAGACGGTGTCGCGACGAATCTTCTTTTGAAGTTGCAAAATGCCGTAAATCAAAGCTTCAGCCGTCGGTGGGCAGCCCGGCACATAGATATCCACGGGTACCACGCGATCGCAGCCGCGCACGACAGAATAGGAATAGTGGTAATAGCCGCCGCCATTGGCGCAACTACCCATTGAAATGACCCACTTGGGATCCGGCATTTGGTCGTACACCTTGCGCAGTGCCGGCGCCATCTTGTTCACCAAGGTACCGGCGACGATCATCACGTCGGATTGGCGCGGACTCGGGCGGAACACGACACCGAAACGATCAAGATCGAGTCGCGACGCGCCCGCATGCATCATTTCGACGGCGCAGCAGGCCAAACCGAAGCTCATGGGCCACATCGAACCCGTGCGCGCCCAATTCCACAGCGCGTCCATGCTGGTGGTGACGAATCCTTGTTGCATCACCGGGTTGTCGCCTTCAGGACGGAGCAAATCGTCCAGGCGCCCTTCGGGCAACGGATTGAAGAACGGCGTGTGACTCACTCCCATTCCAGGGCTCCCCGCTTCCAGACATAGATGAAACCGATGAACAGCAGCGCCAGAAAGACGCCCATTTCAATCAAGCCGAAAACGCCGAGTTCGCGGAACACAAGGGCCCACGGAAAAACAAAGGCGATTTCGAGATCGAAAACGATGAAGAGGATCGCTAACAGGTAGTAGCGAACGTCGAACTTGAGACGTGCGTCCTCAAAAGGCAGGAAGCCACATTCGTAGGGAGAGAGTTTCTCGACGGTGGGCGTCTTGGGCCCGAGAAGATTGCCGATGACAATCAAGGCAATGCCGATTCCAAGTGCAACCAGCAGGAACAACAGCGTAGGCAGGTATTCGGCGAGCACGTTTCGTCGGTCCCTTCTGTTTTGATCGGTCGCTCCGGACTTTTCGTCCGGAGCGCCGTGATGTGGTGCCCAAGGGGGGACTCGAACCCCCACGACCTAAGCCGCTACCACCTCAAGGTAGTGCGTCTACCAATTCCGCCACCTGGGCAATGATTTCCGCATGAAGTTTTTTATGCGCCATGCGAGCGCATTAGTGTAAACCGTATTAAGGTTTTTGCGAAGGCGTTTGCTGCGTATTTTGCGCGGCAGGCGCTGCATTTTCTGCGGGCGCCGTCGAAGCCGGCGCTTGCGGAACCGGCGTTACGACAGAAGCCGGTGCTTGCGGCACCGCACTTTCGGTTTTTGCCGGTGAAACCGTCGCCGGTGCGGCGGCCGGCGCACCCGCCATCACACTGCCTTGCGCGCCGTTGGCGGCGTCGACCGGACGCTTCACGTGCATCCATGCCATCAACAAGGTGATGACAAAAAACGCGACAGCGAGCCATTTCGTGCTCTTGGACAAAAAGCTCGCGGAACCTTGCGCGCCAAACACCGTTCCCGATGCGCCCGCACCGAAACCGGATCCGGCTTGCGCTCCGGCGCCGCGTTGAAGAAGGATCAGCACGGTCATCGAGATCGCGATGAGCACGTAGAAGATATTCAGAACAAGAATCAACATTTAACAATCATCCAAACGTTACAGCGCGGCAGCTGCGGCCGCGATGCCCAGGAAATCTTGCGCCACCAAAGAGGCGCCTCCGACCAGGCCGCCGTCGACATCCGGCTGCGTGAACAGCGAGGCGGCGTTGTCGGCCTTGACGCTTCCACCGTACAGGATGGGGAGCGAGGCGGCGATTCTAGCATCCAAGGCGGCAATCTCGCCACGAATGAATGCATGAACGGCCTGCGCTTGCTCCGGGGAGGCGGTTTTGCCGGTGCCGATCGCCCAAACAGGCTCATAGGCGACGATAGCGCCATCCAACGCGCTGACGCCCGCCGTCGCGGTGAGTGCGGCAAGCTGAGCGCGGATCACCGCCTCGGTTTCATTCGCTTCACGTTGTGCCAAGGTCTCACCCACGCAAAGTACGGGCACCAGACCCGCAGACTTCGCAGCGACGAACTTGGCAGCGACATTCTCATTCGATTCCCGGTGATATTCACGACGCTCCGAGTGCCCGACAAGCACGTGGGTTGCACCGATATCCTTCAACATCGCCGGGGCGATTTCACCGGTGTAAGCCCCTTTATCGTGGGCGCTGACATCTTGCGCGCCAAAGGACAGGCCGCTTTCCGGAAATGCCTGAATCAGCGCCGCCAAATAGACCGCGGGCGGAAAAACCAAGCACTGGACATTCGCGGGCATGTTGGAAATGCCCTGCACCAGCGCATGCGCTGACGCCGTATCGCCGTTCATTTTCCAATTTCCGGCAACAATTTTTTGACGCATGTGAAAAATCCTCAAACGAGTTTGATTTCGCGCAACCGTTCCATCAAATACTCATTCGCGGTGATGGCTTCGGGATAGCGACTCGGGTTGTCCGGGGTGATCGTCGAAGGCAAAACGCCGACCGATGCATCCGGATTCAGGTGCAAAAAGAAGGGGGTTGAATATCTCGGCGCCCGCGCACTATCGCCCTTCGGATTGACCACACGATGCGTGGTGGAGGGATAAACGTGATTGGTCAGGCGTTGCAGCATGTCGCCGATATTCACAACGATGGTGTCGGCGTCTGCGGTAAAGGGCACCCACTCGCCCTTGCGCGACTTCACTTCCAGCCCTTCGGCGCTGGCACCGACCAACAGCGTGATCAAGTTGATGTCTTCGTGTTCCCCCGCCCGAACATTTGGGACGTCGCCTTCAGGGATCGGCGGATAGTGGATCGGGCGCAAGATGGAGTTTCCGGACGAGGTGCGTTCGACGAAAAAGTCGGGCGCCAGACCGAGGTCAGTCGCAAGCACTTCGAGAATCACGTTACCCAACGCATCCAACGACTCGAAAAGCGCGTATCCGATGGTCTTGAATTCCGGCAATTCCGCCGGCCAGACGTTGGCCTGCATGACATCGGCGTACTTGGAATCGCGCGGGATTTCGCGACCGATGTGATAGAACTCCTTCAAATCGAAATGCGTCGCGCCTTTCGCTGTTTCGATGCCGAACGGGGTATAGCCGCGTGCGCCGCCGGAACCGGGCAAGTGATAGGCCTTCTTGACCTCGTCAGGCAGGGCAAAAAATGCTTTGAACACGTCGTACGCCGCGTCAATGGTTTCTGCGGAAATACCGTGATTGCGAATGCCGGCAAATCCCCACTCGCGGTAGGCGTCGCCCAATTTCTTGACGAACGCGGCGCGTGAGGCCGCACTCTCCGCATGCGTGTATTCACCAATATCAAAGGTTGGAATCGGACCTTGGCTCATTTCGGACTCAATGTGCTTGTTCAACCACGGCAGCCAGCGCGTCGAGCGCTTGGTCCACCAGAATCATATCGTCCGCTTCGACGGTCACCCGGACAACGGGCTCAGTGCCGGACGGCCGGAGGAACGCGCGCCCCCTGCCCTCAACGAGTCGTTTTGCAGCATCAAGAGCGGCTTTGACGTCGTCACGTTCGACCACTTGCTTGGCATTGGCGATCTTTACATTCCGGGTCTTTTGCGGGACTTTCTTCAAACCACGCAACGCCTCGTCCAAAGACTCGCCCGACTCACGCAAGGCTTCCAGAACTTGCAGGGCCGCGATGATGCCATCACCGGTGGCACTGCGATCCAGGCACAACACGTGCCCTGAAGCTTCGCCACCCAAAATGCCGGCGTTATCCAGCAGCATGCGCAAGACGTAGCGATCGCCGACATTGGAGCGCATGAAAGGAATACCGAGATCGGCAAGCGACTTTTCGAAGCCGAAGTTCGTCATCAAGGTGCCGACGACCGGCCCTTTCAAACGTCCTTGTGCTTTCCAATGTTTGGCCAATACGAACAGGATGTCATCGCCGTCGCGGACGTTTCCGGCGCCGTCCACGAGGACCACGCGATCACCGTCCCCATCGAATGCGATGCCGAGTTCAGCGCCCAGCGCCACGACTTTTTCCGCCAAGGCGGCCGGATGGGTGGAACCCACACCGTCGTTGATGTTGGTGCCGTCGGGATCCACACCCAACACATCCACTTTGGCCCCCATTTCGCGGAACACCATGGGTCCGATTTGATAATTCGCGCCATTGGCGCAATCGATCACCAAGTGCATGCCCGACAAATCGACACCTTTGGCGATCGAGTTCTTGCAAGCCTCGACGTAACGCCCCACGGCATCGCGTGTGCGCACGGCCTTGCCCAGTTTTTCTGAAGCCACGGTTTCAAAAGGCGCATCGATAGCCGCTTCGATCGCACGCTCCGTTTCATCGTCGATTTTTTCGCCGTCGGCATTGAAGAATTTGATGCCGTTGTCATGGTGCGGATTGTGCGATGCCGAAATCACGATCCCGCCATCGGCACGCAATGAGCGCGTCAAATGCGAGACGGCAGGCGTTGGCATCGGACCCATCAGCTGCACATCCACACCGGCGGACACCAGCCCGGCCTCGAGCGCAGCCTCGAACATGTAGTTGGATATGCGCGTGTCTTTGCCGATCACCACGACCGGCTTGCGCCAATTGCCGCGCGCCTGATGCGCATGGCTCAACACACGCCCATAGGCATTGCCGAGCTGAAGCACGAAATCGGCCGAAATCGGATGCGAGCCAACCCGGCCGCGGATGCCGTCCGTGCCGAACCATTTGCGTCCGCTCAAGCCACCGTCTCCTCGTCATCCGCCGGCGCCGGCTTCTTGCCCAACATTGCGAGTAAAGTAGCAATCCGGTCACGCAATTCGCTTCGATCGCAAATTTGATCGATCGCCCCGTGCTCCAACAAAAATTCCGAGCGCTGGAAGCCTTCAGGAAGTTTTTCGCGGATGGTTTGCTCGATGACGCGAGGACCGGCAAAACCGATCAGTGCTTTGGGTTCACCGATATTGATATCGCCGAGCATCGCCAACGAGGCGGAAACGCCGCCCGTGGTCGGATGGGTCAGTACGGAGATGTAAGGCAACCCGCGATCACGCAGTCGCGCCAAGCCCGCCGAGGTCTTGGCCATTTGCATCAAGGAAAAAAGACTCTCCTGCATGCGGGCGCCGCCGCTCGCGGCGAAATTGACGAACGGCGCATCCAGGCGGATCGCTTCTTCCACCCCCAAAGCAAAACGCTCGCCGACCACCGAACCCATTGAACCGGCCATGTAGCCGAAGTCAAATGCGCTGGCCACGATCGGCATGCGTTTCAGCTGACCGGCGTACGCAATCAGACCTTCAGATTCGCCGGAGCTCTTTTGTGCCGCTTTGATGCGATCAGCGTATTTCTTTTGATCTTTGAACTTGAGGACATCGACAGGCAGCAAATCTCCGCCAATCTCCCGCAACTTGCCGTTGTCGAGAAAAGCGTGGAGCCGCGCACGTGCCCGAATAGGCATGTGATGCGCACACTTCGGACAAACCTGAAGGTTTTCCTCAAGTTCACGCGCATACAGGACAGACCCGCACTCGTCGCACTTTTCCCACAAGCCTTCCGGGACGTTGCGTTTGCGGGTTTCACTGCCCGCGTCCGTACGGGCACGTGTGGTTGTAATTCGTTTCAGCCAGGACATGGAATGTTTCGATCCAAAGAGCCCGACAGTCTATCCGACCGGTCGGGCAAACCCAATGCGGGTCAGGCCTGACCCGCGTTGGCGACGGCTTGATTGTTCTCGATCAAATTGTCGACGTTTTCTTCCAACATGCGGCGATACAAGTCGAGCATGTATTCGACGAAGGCTTCCTTGTTGGCCGCCGGGTTGGTTTCGTAACCGATGAAAGCATGAGAGTTATAACGCGCAGCGGCATACAAGATCGCTGCACTGACGCGCTTCATGCCGAAAGTTTGGCCTTGTTGATTGGCCAATTCCAGATAGGCATTCGTTGCGGTGAAAAATTGCGGGTCGAGTGCGACGCCTTCAGTTTCGTTTGCCTGGGTGTTGGTTGCGTTATCGTCAGTCATGTCGTGTATCCGGGAGCGTGCCTTCACAGGCGTTTTGGACCTCATGGCAATCGGCGCGTCTGGATTCGAAAACCACTTGACGCATCAGCTCACCGTCTTTGAGGCCGTGTCGGGCCTCGATCTCATCGCAGACGACGATGCCCCAAGGCTCGACGGTCGTGATGATCTCGAATATCTCATCGATTCTAAACCCGCCCGAGAGCAGAAAGGGCTTGGTGAGCTCGCTGGGCAACCATTTCCAGTCGGACTGTGACGTGGTACTCGAAGCTTGCGCCGCCCGGAATACGAATCCGGCAGCGCTTGGAAACTTGGCGTGCAACTGCTTGCCATCCATTCCGGGCACAAGCGCCTCCTGCTTGAAAGTCTTCAGGAAGGGGATGCCGAAAGCACGGCAAAACGCGTCCTCTTCTTCACCAGCGAAGATCGCCAGATTCGGCCGCAGTTGCTTGATGGCCTCCCGCACCTCCTGCTGGGTGTTGTTGGCAAAGGAGGCGACGGAACCCACCAACGGCGTGATGGCCTGACGCATGCTGCGCGCCGCCTCCACCCGAACGCTATGGGTCGATTCGCGCCCGAATTGAAAAGCCACCGCATCGGCACCGAGCTCACCCGCTAAGCGCACATCGCCCGGCCGCATGAATCCGTCAAACAGGGTTCGAGTTCGAAACAGCGATCTCACGCGTGGTGACCTCTTCGGGCAGATTCCATTTTTCAGGATAGCGTGGCCCGATGAACACCAATCCACACGCCGCCGCGGTGACGCCGCCTTGGGTTCTGTCGCGCATCGCCAACAGTTCGCCAATCCAGGACACGTGTTGCCGCCCCTTCCCGACCTCAATCAGTGCGCCGACGATGTTTCTCACCATGTGGTGCAGGAACGCATTGCCCTCAACGTCAATATGAATCAGGTCGCCTCTCCGCTGGACAGCGATCGATGTCAACAGACGGTTGGCATGCGGTGCTTCGCATTGGGAACTGCGAAAACTGCTGAAATCGTGCTCGCCCACCAACGATTGTGCGGCGATGTGCATGGCCTGCGCATCCAAGGAGTGCAGCTCCCACGCCAAATACTGAGCCATGAAGCCCGGGCGGGTTTGCCGGTTGAGTAGCGTATAGCGATAGGCCCGACGCACCGCAGAAAAGCGGGCATTGAATTCCGGATGAACAAGTCGGCACCATGCCACTGCGATCTCCCGCGGCAAATGCGTCGTCGCGCCAAGCAACCATGCACGCGTATCCCGCGCCACCTCGGAATCGAAATGAACCACTTGGCAGCGGGCATGCACACCGGCGTCGGTACGTCCCGAACAGGTCACGCTGATCGGCGCATTTGCCACTTTGGACAACGCGGACTCCAACGCCCCTTGTACAGACGGAACCTCAGCGGATGAACGCTGCCAACCGTGGAACGGGCCGCCATCATATTCGATGCCCAAGGCGAAACGCATGGCTTAAAGCGCGCTCAGCGGAGGTTTTGCATGAGTTGTTCGGCAGCGAGACGAGTCTCCGGCAGCAGCGTTCCTGCGAGCAATTCTTCGAGAATTTCACGTGCGGTGGATTTGTCACCGACGACGATGCACGCCCGCGCCTTGGCAATTTTCGACAACGCATCGTGGTCGCTGTCAGCCTTCTCGCTTTCATCAGCCGACACGACGTCATCGACGGGCGTACCGGTATCTTGCGCCGACGGAACTGATGCATCTCGGGGCATTTCTGCGGCAAACGACGGTGCAGTGCGTGCGCCCTCACCTTCTTGCAACCAGCGCGGTGTCGCCGACTGCGCGGTCTTGGGCGCCTTGCGGCGCAGGAAGAACCAAGCCAATCCGGCCAACGCCAGCGCGCCCAACAAGCCCAAAGTGAGACCCATCCAAGGGAACGCAGCGCTCGACGACGCGTCGTTGCGCGGGGATGCCTGCCGGGTTTCGAGATTCTTCTCGGCGCTTGCCAACTGCGTGTCTTTGATGGCAATCAACTGTGCCTGCTTGTTCTTGAGCTGCTCAAGCTCGGCGACACGCGATTTCAGTTCATTGATTTCGGCGTCTTTGCTGGCAATGGATTCGTTGGCTTGTTGGAGTTGTTGTTGAAGCATGTCGCCATCCCCTTGGGTACCACCGCCGCTACGCGTGGTGGGTGCATCGTTGTTGGCTGTGGGTGCCACGATCTTGAGCCTGGCTTCACGGGACGCCTTCGGCGCCGTTGCTGTGCTGGCGCGACTCGCACCCGACACGGTATTCGCCACGGTAGAAGTGTCTTCCGCGCGTGCAGCGCGATTGGTCATTGACGGCGCGGCAGCGGTCACTGCGGCACGCTCTTCGGCGTCCGCCGGCTTCACATCGCGGCTGCCTTCCGGTGTTCGAAGCACCGCGCCGGCCTTGAGCCGATTGATGTTACCGCCGATGAAGGCATCGCGATTGAGTGCCAACAACTGCTGCATGGTGGCCACGGCATCGCCGTTGGAGCCCGCCATTTCACGCGCGATGTCGCCGAGCGTCTCGCCATATCGGATCGGGCCGTAGGTCTTGCCTGATGCGGCAATACCCGAATCGCGGACCACCGAAGGCGTATTGGCGAGATTGCTGTCAGCAACCCGCGTCTCGTCGACGGTCGTTGTGGATGAAGGCGTTGGCGCGATGGCATCGGGCAGGCTTTCCGTCGCGGCCGTATCCATTCGCTCGACGGTATTGGCGGCGGCGACGGTTGGCGCTTCGATAACCGGTGGCGCACCGGCAATCGTATTGGGCGCCGCCATGAGTGCCGAATATTCGCGTACCAGCCGGCCGTCGGACCATTGCACTTCAACGAGGAAATCCAGCTCGGGCAAGGTCACCGGCGTCACACTGGTGACCTTGACGAACGGCTTGCCGTCATCGCCGGTCTCAATCGAGAAATGTAAATCGGAAACCAGTCGATCAGGCAAAGGCAAACCGATGCGGACGAAGGTCTCGGGATCGGCGAGTTTGGCGCTCAGCTCCTGCAGCTCGGCAGGATCATTTGAAATGATCGGAATATGGGCCAGAAACGGCTCGTTGAGACGCGACTTGACCTGGATTTGTCCCAATCCCAATGCCCATGCAGGCACGCTGGCCACCGCGAAAGCCAGTGCAATCACAATGACTTGCAAGAACTTCTTCATGTCAAGCCCCAATATCCTCTTGGCACTGTAGAGGGAATCAAGGCTTGTTTGCAATCAATTCGGCAATCTGGACCGCGTTCAAAGCCGCCCCTTTGCGAATATTGTCCGAGACCACCCACATGTTGATGCCGCGCGGATGCGAGATGTCTTCACGAATCCGTCCGACGAAAACGGCGTCGTTGCCGGAGGCATGGGTGACCGGTGTCGGATATCCACCGGGTTCACGCATGTCCACCAACTCGGCACCCGGCGCTTGATCGATCAGCTGACGCACTTCCGCCGCCGAAATCTTTTCGCGTGTCTCGATGGCAACCGCTTCGGAATGCCCGAAAAACACGGGAACGCGGACCACGGTGGCGTTGATCTGAATGGAAGGATCGCCAAGAATCTTGCGGGTTTCCCATACCAACTTCATTTCTTCAGAGGTATAGCCGTTGTCGAGAAAATCGCCACCATGGGGAATCACGTTGAATGCGATTTGCACGGGATAAACCGAAGGCTCGGCGGCATTGAAATTCAGCAAGTCGGCGGTCTGCTTACCCAACTCTTCCATCGCCCGTTTTCCCGTGCCGGAAACGGATTGGTAAGTGGCAATATTCAGTCGCTCGATGCCGACCTTGCGGTGGATGGGGGCAATGGCAACCATCAACTGCATCGTCGAGCAATTCGGATTGGCGACGATGCCTTTGGGAATGTCATTCAATGCCTCAGGATTCACTTCCGAGACGACCAAGGGCACATCCGGGTCCTGGCGGAAAGCGGAAGAATTGTCGATCACGATGGCCCCGGCCGCCGCAAATTTCGGCGCATAGGCTTTGGACGTTTCGCCGCCTGCAGAGAACAAGGCGATGTCCACGCCGACCGGGTCAAAGCTGGCCAAATCGCGCACGGTCAGTTTTCGATTTCCGTACTCAACTTCACTGCCCGCCGACCGTTCACTGGCCAAGGCCACAACTTCATCGGCCGGGAATT
Organism: Lysobacter soyae; assembly: GCF_019551435.1. Lineage (NCBI taxonomy): Bacteria > Pseudomonadati > Pseudomonadota > Gammaproteobacteria > Lysobacterales > Lysobacteraceae > Lysobacter > Lysobacter soyae. The sequence goes on along the minus strand of NZ_CP080544.1, from coordinate 1,121,427 downwards.
TGCGCTCCGCCAGAATGGAAAGCATCACTTCACCGACCGCGCCCGTGGCGCCCACAACTGCAACTTTCATATCCGTTCTCTGTGCTTTTGTACTGAAACGATCAAAATTCTTCACGACCCGGCGGGATGGCGGGCATATCGTGCACGACTTCACCGCATTGGGCCTGATGGCGCATGGCCTGATCCATTAACACGAGGGCCAACATCGCCTCGCAAATCGGTGCGGCGCGCAAGCCCACACAGGGATCGTGCCGGCCAGTCGTGACCACCTCCACCACTTCTCCGCGCTCATCCAAGCTTTGCACGGGGATACGCAAACTGGAGGTTGGCTTGAACGCGACACCGACGCGAATCATCTGGCCGGTACTGATGCCACCCAGAATTCCGCCGGCGTGATTGGAGAGGAACCCCTCCTGCGTGAGGGCATCCCGATGCTGCGTGCCTGATTGCGCGACACTGTCGAACCCAGCCCCGATCTCGACGCCCTTAGCCGCGTTGATCGACATCATGGCAGCGGCAATTTCCGCATCGAGCTTTCCGTAAACCGGTTCGCCCCATCCGGCAGGGACACCAGTGGCCTCCACCAACAAGCGCGCTCCGCAGGAGTCGCCCGACTTCCGCAATGCATCCAAATAGGCTTCCAATTGCGGCACTTGCGCCGCGTCCGGCCAAAACAATCCGTTGTCTTCGACGTGCGTCCAGTCCAAACGGTCCGCTTTGAACGTGCCGACCTGTGTGACGCAGGCACGAATCTCGATGCCGTGACGATGCCGCAGCCATTTCTTGGCGATGACGCCCGCCGCGACGCGGACCGCGGTTTCACGCGCACTGCTGCGTCCCCCGCCACGCGGATCACGAATGCCGTACTTGCGCAGGTAGGTGTAGTCGGCGTGCCCGGGCCTGAAGCTTTGGGCAATGGTTGCGTAGTCCTTGCTGCGCGCATCGACATTCTTGATCAACAGCGCAATCGGGGTGCCCGTTGTGACGCCTTCGTAGACGCCTGACAGGATCTCAACCTCATCCGGCTCATGGCGCTGCGATACATGACGCGATTTTCCGGTGGCGCGGCGTGCCAGATCTTCGCTGAAGTCAGCGGCCTTCAGAGGGATGTCCGGCGGGCAGCCATCCACCACGCAGCCGATCGCCGGTCCGTGCGACTCGCCGAACGTAGTGACACGCAAGAGCCTGCCGAAGCTATTCAACCGCGTGCGTCCGCCAAACTGCGAATGCGGTCGTGATGCTGCACCAAGTCCTCGCGTTCGATCACGAAAATTCCCATTTGTCCGACTTTGAATTCGACCCAAACCATCGGCACTTCCGGCAACAAAGCCGCCAAAGCATGTTCCGCTTCGCCGACTTCGCAAATCAACAAACCGTCCTCACTCAAATGCGCCGGCGCGTCCCGCATGATTTTCAATGCAAGGTCGAGTCCGTCATCACCGGCGCGCAAACCCATCTCGGGTTCAAAAGCGTATTCCGCGGGAAGCGCATCCGTTTCGTCATTGGTGACGTAGGGCGGGTTCGTCACGATCAAATCGTAGACGCGGCCCGACAATTGCGAGAACAGATCCGACTTCACCAACTCGACGTTTTCGGTCAGAAGTCGCGCCTTGTTTTCCGCCGCCAGTGCCAGCGCGTCATCTGACAAATCGACAGCATCGACTTGCCAGTCAGGCTGGTAATGGGCCATTGCGATCGCAATACAGCCCGATCCGGTGCACAGATCCAAGGCCCGCGATACTTCGCGACCGCCCAACCACGGCTCAAAGCCGGATTCGATCAATTCGGCAATCGGGGAGCGCGGCACCAGCGCCCGCGGATCGGACTTGAACGACAGGCCCGCAAACCATGCCTCGCCGGTGAGGTACGCGGCCGGAATCCGTTCATTGATACGGCGGTTGAACAGCGCCAGGATCTTGGCCTGCTCTTCCGCCGTCACAGCCGCAGCGCCATAGACCGGCGAGAGGTCATGCGGCATGTGCAAGGCGTGAAGCACCAACTGTGTGGCCTCATCCATGGCGTTGTCGAAACTGTGACCAAACGTCAGGCCGGCCTCATTGAAGCGGCTTCCGCCGTAACGGATGTGGTCGATGAGAGTGCGCAGTTCGGGGACGTTGGCGGGAAGCACGGGCGAGGCTCGATGGATGAATCCCACAGTATAGAGGCGACACGTCATGCAGACGGTATCATTGGGGCACTCTTCTGATGCCGATTTTCCATGTTCAATCGTTCGACTTTGTGGATCCTTGTAGTGGCATTCGGCTTGGCCGGCTTGGTCTCCGGATGGCTGTATTTCGAACGGCCCGCCGCAGCCCCACCGAAATTGACCGCGGTCCAGCTCATGGACGCACCGCGTGCGTTACCGGCATTCGAATTGCAACGCGCAGGCGGCCAGCGCTTCACGCCCGCGGATTTGAAGGGGCATTGGACCCTGATTTTTCTTGGCTTCACGCATTGCCCGGACATCTGCCCGACGACGCTCGCCACCATGAAGCCGGTGCAGGCGCACTGGAATCAGACCTATGCCGCCGATCAGCGCCCTCGCTTGGTTTTCGTCAGTGTGGATCCGAACCGCGACACACCCGAAGTTGCGCAGCGTTATGCCAGCGCCTTCAGTGCCGATACGCTCGCCGCGACCACGGATGAGGCGCACCTGCTGGAATTCACCCAGTCGCTGTCGATGGTTTTCATGCGCAACGCACCCGAGGACGCCTCGAAACCCGACCAATACAGCGTGGACCACTCCGCGGCGATGGCGGTGATCAATCCCCGCGGTGAATTGGCAGGATTTCTGAAGGCGCCGTTCGACGCGGCCGCCATCCAACGCGATTTCGATGTCTTGGCAAAGGCACCGACGCCGTGAGCCCGCTGACTTGGTTGACCTACGTACTGCCGCATCGCGCGCTCTCCAGCGCTGCGCGTAGCTTGGCTTACTCCCAACAGCCCCGTGTCAAACAATGGTTGATCGATACGGTTGTACGCAAATTCGGCGTGAATCTCGCCGAAGCAGCCGAACCCGATGCGTCCCGCTACCCGACCTTCAATGCCTTCTTCACGCGTGCGCTAAAAGAAGGCGTGCGCAATCCCCCGACGGATGACCGCATCATGGCGATGCCGGCAGACGGTCGCATCAGTCAATGTGGAACGATTGAGGACGGGCGCATTTTCCAAGCCAAGGGTCAATCGTTCACGACCGCCGAATTGTTGGGTGACGAGAATTTGGGCTCGCTGTTTCATGACGGCCAATTCGCCACGATTTATCTTTCCCCGCGCGATTACCACCGGGTCCATATGCCATGCGACGGCACACTGGTGGAAACCTTGCATGTGCCGGGACGATTGTTTTCCGTCGGTCCGGATGCCGTGCGCAATGTGCCCCGCCTTTTCGCTCGCAACGAGCGCTTGGTGTGCCACTTCGAGACCGAGTTCGGCCCGATGATGATGGTCATGGTCGGTGCATTGCTCGTGTCTGGCGTCGAAACCGTCTGGAGCGGCATTGAAATCCCCGCGTATGGCGACCGCATCCAACGCAAGGATTGGCGCGGCAAGGGCATCTCATTGAAACGATTCGAAGAGATGGCCCGATTCAATTACGGCTCAACCGTGATTGTTTTGATTCCGGCAAACGTCGGAAACTGGGCATCGGGCCTCACAGCGGAAACGCCCGTGAAATTGGGCGATCCGATGTTCGAATACAAGCGTTGAGTAACCTCAACGCTTGCAGTTGGCCAAGCTCAAGACCTGACCGGGCCGGATGTTATACCGCGGCGCTTTCAGTGCGTTGCCACTGATCAGCCCACCGACATTGCATTGGTAATCGCGCGCAATGCTGTAGAGCGTTTCGCCGTCGCGCACGCGATGCGTGGACGGTACCGAATTGGTGACCGCCGCGGATTTGGCGGGGGTTATCAAGGCCCGTGATTTGGCTGTCGCCGGCTTTTGCACGACCATGGCCGGATCGTTGTTAGACGTCGCGTCATCACCCGGACGATTGCTGGCGACGACATCCGAGTTGTCTGCCGACGCGTCCGTGCGATTGACCAACGCCCCCACCCGCACGATGGCGGTCGAGGGATCCGCGCTGATCACTTGCCGCGCGATGTCGGCACGCTTGCCGTTGACGCAATTCCAACTGTAGGCACGCGACATCGTTGAGTTGACCGTCAGCGTGGTTCCCGCTGGCAGCCATTGATTCGCATCCAAGCGCGGATTCATGTTGCGCAACGCGCGCTGGAAACCGTCGGTGCCGCGCTGATTGCCCATGCAAATCGTCATCTCATTCAAGGTGGTGGGCTTCTGCAGTCGCAGCGACACCTGCTTGTTGGAAATGCGCGGGAACCGCAGACCGTAGTCGCGTGCATGCAAGTACAGCCAAGCAGCGGCAATCACCATCGGCACGTAATCGCGTGTTTCCGCAGGAAATTGGTTGTAAACGGTCGAATCCCAGAAATTCTTGCTGCCCGTCGCGTTGAAGATGCGCAGCGCACGACCTTCACCGCCGTTATAGGCAGCCAACGCCATTTCGATGCTGCCATTCAATTCGGCAAAACGCTCCACGATATAGCTGGCGGCCGCTTCAGCCGACATGGCCGGGTCGTAACGGGTGTCGAATCCGGTCCCATCGTTCCCCAATCCGAATCTGCGTCCGGTGGCGGGCATGAATTGCAGAGGTCCGACCGCACCGACACGCGACCCGACATGGACTTTTCCGTTCGATTCCTTGGCAACGATGCCGAACAGCAAGGCCTCTGACAGGCCGTACTTGTGAAACGCCGGCGCCATTTGCGGTTTCAGGTACTGGAAATTCTCATAGCTGGTCATCAAGGACGGACGCATGTCCGTCAACCAGCGGCGGATGCCGGCCTGAACCGCCGGATTCATTTGCACGCGCGCCAGGAAATTGCGACTGCGATCATCCAACAGTGCATCGGCGTTCGCACCGTCCGGCACGTTGAGCCCGGTCACATTGATCCGGTCTTCCGCATCGATGTCATCCAAGTCCGCATCATCCAACGAATCTTCGATCGCGAGTGAACGCTTGTAGATTTCGAGCAACGGGACGATTTGGCAACCCTTCAATTTCCCGCATTGCTGGAGTGCGTCATCCATCTGTGAGATGGCGCGATCACGCTCATCGGCCGATTTGGCCGCCTTTGCCACATTTTCCAAACGCGTCATTTCTGCGCGCAATGCGGTTTCCTTGCTGTTCCGGGCGGCCGCGGAAGGCGACACCAGCATTGCCATTACCAGCGGCGACGCCGCCAACACACACTTTTTTGCAATCCGCACTTGTCCGATCCAGTCACTTGAAGCTGAAACCCGAGCCTAGTCTTTCCGGCGCGCAAGGGCAAGGTTGACACGCCCGTTCATTTGACACGAGTACCGCTAGAATGAATTTTTTCATTCGCGGAATTTCCATGGATCCCATTCTTGTCGGCAAGGGTGTCAGCAGTCCTGATAGCGGTGATGTCCATTTGCTTCCGAAATACGGCAATCGCCACGGCTTGGTGGCGGGCGCCACGGGCACCGGCAAAACCGTCACGCTGATGACGTTGGCGGAAGGTTTTTCCAAGATCGGTGTTCCGGTGTTCCTTGCCGACGTCAAAGGCGACGTCGCCGGCCTCGCCATGGCCGGGACACCCAATGAAAAAATCGATGCCCGCATCAAAGAACTCGGTGTGACAGGTTTCAGTCATGCGCCGAACCCGGTGGTGTTTTGGGATCTATGGGGTCAAAAGGGACATCCCGTCCGTACCACGGTCAGCGAAATGGGACCGCTTCTGCTCTCGCGCGTGCTTGAGTTGAATGACACCCAGAGCGGCGTGCTAGATATCGTTTTCAAACTCGCCGATGATCGCGGCCTGTTGTTGCTGGATTTGAAAGACCTGAGGGCGCTGCTCGGACTGATTGCCGACGAACGCAAGGATATTTCGACCAGTTACGGCTTGGTGAGCACACAATCCATCGGTGCGATCCAGCGTGCACTGCTGCAAATCGAGCAACAAGGCGGCGACGCGTTCTTCGGTGAACCCGCGCTCGACCTCAATGATTTGATGCGCACCACAACAGACGGCAAGGGTGTGCTTAACATCCTCGCGGCCGATCAACTCATCCTGAAACCGCGTCTTTATTCGAGCTTCCTGCTCTGGTTGCTGAGCGAGTTGTTCGAGCGATTGCCGGAAGTCGGTGACTTGGACAAGCCGAAACTGGTCTTTGTTTTTGACGAAGCCCATTTGCTGTTCGACGATGCCCCGCCCGCCCTGCAACAGCGCGTCGAGCAAGTCGTGCGCATCATCCGCTCGAAAGGTGTGGGCGTGTATTTCTGCTCGCAGTTTCCGGACGATGTGCCGGACGCCATCTTGGGCCAGCTTGGCAATCGTTTCCAACACGCCTTGCGCGCATTCACGCCACGTGACCAGAAAGCCGTTCGCACAGCGGCGGAAACCTTTGTCCCCAACCCCGCCATTGCCGATTTGCCGCAAACCATTTCGAGTCTCGGCGTAGGCGAAGCGTTGGTTTCCACGCTGCAAGACAAGGGTATCCCCATGCCGGTCGAGAAGACCTTGGTTGTTCCGCCGGGCTGCAGGCTCGGCGCGATCACGGATGCCGAAAGAACCCAAGTGCGCGCTACCAGCCCCGTCGGTGGCAAATATGACCAAGCCGTGGACCGCGAATCCGCCGCAGAAATGTTAGCGAAGAAAGCGGATGCGGCCACGGTTGCCGCCGACGCGCCGCCGGCGAAAACAGCGGATCAATCCGCTGAAGAAGACAGCGGCATCGGCCAAACGGTCAAGGACGCATTGTTTGGAACGAAGCGCCGTCAAGGCATGATCGAGACCATGGCCAAGCAGACGGCACGCACAGTGGGCTCCCAGGTGGGCCGGCAAATTCTTCGCGGCGTTTTGGGCGGCATTTTCGGCGGGCGTCGCTGAGGCAAGCCGCAACAGACATGGGACGTTGGCGCCCTCCATCCCCGACCAGCACCGCGCTGATCACGCCCGACGGGCATGCGCTCTTGAAAGCGGAGCTCGATGACCTGTGGCGCGTGCGCCGTCCGGAAGTTGTACGTGCTTTATCGGCGGCGGCCGCGGAAGGGGACCGCTCGGAGAACGCGGAGTACATCTATCGAAAGAAGCAATTGGCGGAGATTGACCGTCGCGTCCGCTATCTGAGCAAACGCATCCCGGCGCTGCGGGTCGCAGGTGACACCCCTACAGATCCGGAGTGCATTTTTTTCGGCGCCGTGGTCCAGCTGGAAGACTTGGACAGCGGCGATTGCACGACCTATCGAATCGTCGGTCCGGATGAAACCGATGCCGCGAAAGGCATGATCAGTATCGACTCGCCGATGGCCCGTGCCTTGCTCAAACGGCGTGTCGACGACGAATTCGAAGTCGAGCTTCCGGCAGGCAAACGCAGCTTCATTGTTGCGGGAGTGCGTTATCCCGCTTAATCGTCAAAGGGCACTTCGCCGTACAAATCGTGCTCGTCACTGCCCATGATGTCGACATCGACGAAATCGCCGGGCTTCAAACCGGCCTCGAAACCGTTTTGAATCTGTACCAAGCCGTCGATTTCCGGCGCGTCGGCCTTGGATCGTGCGATGGCCAATTCACCGTCAATCTCATCGACGATGCAAGATTGACGTGTCCCCACTTTCGCCGCCAGCTTGGCCTCTGATATCTCGGCCTGCAAGGCCATGAATCGCGCCAGACGCGACGCTTGCTCTTCCGCCGGGACATGACCCTCAATCGCATTCGCGGCTGCGCCTTCCACCGGCGAATAAGTGAAAGCACCGACGCGGTCAAGCTGGGCGTCTTCGATGAAATCCAACAGCATTTGGAAATCGGCCTCCGTTTCACCCGGGAATCCGACGATAAACGTGCTGCGAATCGTGAGATCCGGACAAACCTTGCGCCAGTTGTGGACACGTTGAAGGGTCTTGTCGATAGCGCCAGGGCGTTTCATCGCCTTCAACACCTTCGGGCTGGCATGTTGGAACGGAATATCGAGATACGGCAGGATTTTCCCGTCAGCCATCAAAGGAATGATGTCGTCCACATGGGGGTACGGATACACGTAATGCAGGCGCGTCCAGATCCCGAGTTCGGACAATCCTTCGCACAAAGATTTCATGCGCGTTTCATAGATTTTTTCATGCCACGTGCGCGGTGCATAACGCACATCGACGCCATAGGCACTGGTGTCCTGTGACACCACCAACAACTCTTTTACGCCGCCGGCGGCCAGCTTTTCGGCTTCACGCAAGACCTCATCCACGGGACGCGAAACCAAATCGCCGCGCATGGAGGGAATGATGCAGAAGGTGCAGCGATGGTTGCAGCCTTCCGAAATTTTCAGGTAGGCATAGTGCTTGGGCGTCAGTTTGATGCCGTAGTCCGGGATCAAGTCGATGAACGGATCATGCGCCGGCGGCAGCGCCGAATGCACGGCATCCATCACGCTCACGTAGTCTTGCGGGCCGCTGATCGACAACACGCCCGGATGTGCCTCGCGAATGATGTCTGCACGTTTACCCAAGCAACCGGTGACGATGACCTTACCGTTTTCCGCCATGGCTTCGCCGATCGCGTCCAAGGATTCGGCCACCGCTGAATCGATGAATCCGCAGGTGTTCACCACCACCACATCCGCGTCGTCGTAGTTCGGTGCGACGGCATAACCCTCGACTTTCAGTTGCGTCAGGATGCGTTCTGAGTCGACGAGCGCCTTCGGGCAGCCGAGACTGACGAAACCGACTTTGGGTGCTGCGATGGTCATGTGCCGTGGTTCTGATCAAGGGACCGGTCTATTCTAAGGCTGATCCCCCCGGACCGTTCCCATGGAAACCGTCTCTCTTCACGTCGCGAACTGCCCCGACGTCAAAGCCTATCTCGCTGAACCTGAAACGCCTGCAAGCGCCGGCATTGTGGTCATTCAGGAAATTTTCGGCGCCAACGCGCATATCCGTGATGTGACCCGACACTTCGCGCAAGAAGGCTATTTGGCGATCGCACCCGCGTTTTTCGATATTGAATCGCCGGACGTCGAACTCGACTACGACGCTGACGGCATGAATCGCGGCCGGGCGCTTGCGGCGGCCGTCGGTTTCGATCGCGCGCTCGATGTCGTTCGCTCGGCATGTGATGTCCTGAAGGCACGCGGCGCCGGCGTTGTTGGCGTGGTCGGATTCTGCTGGGGTGGCAGCGTGGCGTTCCTGTGCAACACGCGGCTGGGCTTGCCCGCAGTCAGTTACTACGGCGCGAAATCCCTGCCCTTCCTCAACGAAACCGCGAGGGCGCCATTGATGTTCCACTTCGGCGCGGAGGATGCCTCCATACCGCCGGAGGCCATTGAAAAGACGCGCGCGGCACAACCGGCCGCCGAATTGTTCGTCTACAAAGGTGCCGGGCACGCGTTCAATCGTGACGTGGACAATAGTCACTACCACGCCGAAGCCGCTTACCTGGCGGATGAACGAAGCTTGCGGTTTTTCAAGGAGTCCTTGCGTTGAGCTCATCCGAATGGCGACTCGACCCGCGCCTCGCCGCAGATACATTGGCACTCGGGCGCTGGCCCTTGTGCCACGTGCTTCTGATGGATGACACGCACTACCCTTGGCTGGTTCTTGTGCCCGAAGTCGTTGGCGTCACCGAGATCATTGACCTGGCGGCGGCGCAACGTGCGCAACTCGCCGTCGAAACAGACGCTGCCGCAAAGGCACTGCGCGAGGTGTTCTCACCCGACAAACTCAATGTCGCCGCCTTGGGTAATGTGGTCAGCCAATTGCACGTGCATGTCGTCGCGCGCTTCAAAGCCGATGCCGCGTGGCCCGCACCGGTTTGGGGCGCGGTGCCCGTCGAAAAAAGGCCCCACGCACAATCACTCGCACTTCGCGCCCAATTGCGCGAGGCACTCAGTCATGTATTACCCATGGAACCGGTCTTATGAAGAAAATCGCCCTGCTCGCGCTCTTGTTAGCCAGCCAAATGGCCAGCGCGGGCATTTTCAGCAAGAGTCCCGCCAAATCGGCGGAAGAAGCCGCGGCAGCAGCAATGCCGGCGGTGACGATCTTCGTCGACGCGACTTGGGGTTTCCGGAAACAGGGCGCGGCCAACGGATTGAGCGAGGCGCACGCCGCGTTCTATGCACGCGGCTACCACGTGGTGAGCGTCGAGCCCTATATCGAAAACGCCGATCTCGTAGGCTTTTTTGTCACCTATGAGCGCAATCGTTGATGCCCGATGGACTTCAGGTTTTCGGCAAGGTGACGCCGGTTTGACCTTGGTATTTGCCGCCCCGGTCGCGATATGAGGTATCGCACACCTCGTCGGATTGGAAGAACAGCATTTGCGCCACGCCCTCATTGGCGTAAATGCGCGCAGGCAAAGGCGTCGTGTTGCTGAATTCCAAGGTGACATGACCTTCCCACTCGGGCTCGAGCGGCGTCACATTGACGATGATGCCGCAACGGGCATAGGTGCTTTTACCCAAGCAGACCACCAGAACATCTCGTGGAATCTTGAAGTACTCAACCGTTCGCGCCAACGCAAACGAGTTGGGCGGAATGATGCAAACGTCGGACTCGATGTCCACAAAGCTGCCACTGTCGAACACCTTGGGATCCACGATGGTGGAGTTGATGTTGGTGAACACTTTGAATTCGCGGGAGCAACGCACGTCATAGCCGTAGCTCGAGGTCCCGTAACTGACGATTCGACCGCCTTCTTGATTCACCTTGACCTGACCCGGTTCGAACGGCGAAATCATGTCGTGCTGTTCCGACATGCGGCGGATCCATTTATCGCTCTTGATACTCATCAAAGTCCTTGGTGGTTGATCGGTGTGCTCAAACGAGCGAAGCGGCAATACTGCCTTGTGTGCGTGGGCGCCTTTCAAGCGCTTCGATGGTGCGTTCGGCAATGGCAACATACGCGGCGGCCAAGGCGGAATCCGGTTCGGCAATGGTCACCGGGACGCCAGCATCCCCTTGGGTCCGGATACGGATATCGAGCGGCAGACTGCCCAACATCGGTACGTCATAGCGTTCCGCCATGCTTTGACCGCCACCGCTGCCGAATACCGGTTCTTCGTGCCCGCATGCGCTGCAAATATGCGTCGCCATGTTTTCTACGACCCCCAGAACGGGCACGCCGACCTTCTCGAACATACGCAAAGCTTTGCGCGCATCCAATGTGGCGATGTCTTGGGGCGTCGTGACGATAATCGCGCCCGCGACCGGTATTTTTTGCGCCAGCGTCAATTGGATATCGCCCGTGCCCGGCGGTAGATCCACCACCAAGACATCGAGATCATCCCAACGGGTGTCATTGAACAATTGGGTGAGCGCCGAGGTCGCCATGGGGCCCCGCCAAATGGCCGGCGCGTCCTCCGAGTCGAGCAGCGAACCGATCGACATCGCCTGCAGCCCATGCGCTTGCAAAGGGGCAAAGGATTTGCCGTCCGGTGTCGTCGGTTTTCCGTGCAGGCCGAGCATCGCCGGAATAGACGGGCCATAGACATCCGCGTCCAAAATGCCCACCCGATAGCCCAATTTTTGCAGCGCAGCGGCGAAGTTCACGGCGGTTGTCGATTTCCCGACCCCGCCCTTGCCCGAGCCGACCACGATGACATTGCGCACCCCCGCATGCGGGTGGAGGGCACCCTGCACGGCGTGCGCCTGCAGTCTTTTCGGCAATGAAGTATTCATGACGCCATTTTAAGGCTTAACGTTCGGCATCGGCGAACATACGCCAGCTGAATGTTGCGTTGCGACTTTGCATGTTTGACCGGACATGCGATATACGTGTTGGTACGGCGACTGGCGCCGCATCACGAATACAGGGACCCATCCAAATGCGCACAATTTTCAAGACTGCGATTCTCATGTTGGCTTTGTCGCCGCTTGCCGCCATGGCCGATACCGCTTCGCCGATCGGCAAGTGGACAACGCTCGACGATGAATCCGGCAAACCCATGACCGTGGTTGAGGTGTACAAGGCCGCAAACGGCACGCTCGCCGCCAAGATCGTCGAAAACATTGCGGCGCCTGCCACTTGCACCACCTGCAAGGGCAAGGACAAGGGTCGCCCGATCGAGGGTGTCGTCGTTCTGTGGAATTTGAAGGCTCAGAAAGATGGCAGCTACGGCGACGGCAACGGCTTCAAGCCCTCCTCCGGCGATAGCTTCCGTGCGAAATCCATCAAAGTCACGGACGGCGGCAAGAAGCTCGCTGTGACCGGCTGCAAGGCGATTTTTTGCCGCACGGCCACCTGGGTCAAGCACCACTGATCCACGGTACAGACCGGGATTGGAAAAGGGCCCCATTGCGGGCCCTTTTTTTTGCCATGCGATAATCCGTTTTTTGCTCGATTCCGCCGCATATGCCTTCGAAACAACTCGTCACCTGTGCGCTGCCCTATGCCAACGGCCCGCTCCATCTGGGCCATTTGGTGGGCTACATCCAAGCCGACATCTGGGTGCGCGCCCAACGCATGGCCGGCAACGAAACGCATTTTGTTTGCGCTGACGATACCCACGGCACGCCGATAATGCTCGCCGCCGAGAAAGCGGGCGTCGCACCTGAGCAGTTCATTGCCGACATCCAAGCCGGACACGAAACCGATTTCGAGGATTTCAGTGTCGCGTTCGATCATTACGACTCGACGAATTCACCGCGCAACCGCGCGCTGGTGGAACGCATTTATTCGGTATTGAAAGAGAAAGGCCATATCGCATCGCGCACGATTTCGCAGTTGTACGATCCCGAGCGCGGCATGTTCCTGCCCGATCGCTACGTCAAAGGAACCTGCCCGAAATGCGGCACCGCCGATCAATACGGCGACAACTGTGAGAACTGTGGTGCGACCTATGCGCCCACCGATTTGATCGACCCGAGGTCTGTGCTGTCAGGCGCGACGCCCGTAATGAAGGACAGCGAACACTATTTCTTCGAGCTGGGACACTTCGATACCTTCTTGCGTCACTGGATGGCAGGAGATGTGGCTGTCGGCCCGGTCAAAGCCAAACTGCAAGAGTGGCTCAATATGGACGGCGGGTTGCGCGCATGGGACATTTCGCGAGATGCCCCCTACTTCGGCTTCGGCATTCCGGGCGCACCCGGCAAGTACTTCTATGTCTGGCTGGACGCGCCGATCGGTTATCTCTCGAGCTTCCAGGCATTGTGCGAAAAGCGCGGCATCGATTTCGATGCATGGATCGCGCCCGAGTCCGAACACGAACTGCATCACTTCATCGGCAAGGACATCGTCAATTTCCACGGCTTGTTTTGGCCGTCTGTGTTGGAAGGCGCCGGACTGAAAACCCCCGACCGCTTGCACGTCAACGGCTATCTGACCGTCGATGGCGCGAAAATGTCAAAGTCGCGCGGCACCTTCATCAAAGCACGCACGTTTTTGGACCATGGGCTGGCGCCCGAAGCCCTGCGTTATTACTTCGCCAGCAAAACCGCAGGCAGCGTGGATGATCTCGATCTCAATTTGTCGGACTTCACCAGTCGGGTGAACAGCGACATCGTCGGAAAATTTGTCAATCTCGCCAGCCGCTGCGCAGGATTCATCAACAAACGCTTTGAGGGCAATTTGGCACCGGCGCTGGATGACGCAGCCATGTACGCAGGCTTTGTCTCCCGCTTGCCTGCTATTCAATCCGCCTATGCGTCGAACAATGCGGCGGAAGTGCTGCGTGTCGTCATGGCAATGGCCGACGATGCGAACCGCTACATAGATGAGCAAAAACCGTGGGTGATCGCCAAACAAGAAGGCGAAGAAGCGCGCTTGCAGACGGTTTGCACCCAAGGCTTGAATTTGTTCCGCGTGATCGCCTTGGCATTGGCCCCGGTCCTACCCGAGACGGCATTCCGTGTCGGCGAGTTCTTCAACGCCCCGATGAACACCTGGCACGATTGCGATACACCGCTTCTGGCGCATCGAATCCGTGATTACCAACCGCTATTTACCCGCATCGACAGCAAGGAAATTGAAGGCATGATCGACGCCAGCAAGGAAACATTGAATGCACCGGTCGCCGCAGCACCGGCGGCTGTAGCACCTGCCGCCGTTGTCAAACAGTCGGAAGACGTGGCCTATATCGGTATCGACGACTTTGCCAAGCTCGATCTGCGAATTGGCCGGGTCACGCAATGTGCATTCGTTGACGGCTCGGACAAGTTGCTTCGATTCGAATTGGACGCCGGGCCGCTCGGCACACGCCAAATTTTTTCGGGTATTCGCGCGTCTTATCAGACACCCGACGCCCTCGTCGGTCGCAATGTTGTCTTCATCGCGAATTTGGCACCGAGAAAAATGCGTTTCGGTCTCAGCGAGGGCATGATTTTGTCGGCGGGCAACGATGGCGGCGATCTCTTCCTGCTTGACGCGGATAGCGGTGCCGAGCCGGGCATGCCTGTCCGTTAAGCCGTGTCCGGGAGCCTGCACAGCCCGACGAATCTTGTCGAGCGTATCGATCGACTGTTGCCGCAAACGCAGTGCGGACAATGCGGATTTCCCGCATGTCGTCCCTATGCGGAAGCTTTGGCAGTTGGCGAGGCCGGCATTGATCATTGCCCACCCGGCGGCGACGCCGGCGCTGCAGCGCTGGCGAAGCTCTTGGGCAAACCCTTCAAGCCCTATGACCGGAGTCGTGGGAAGCACGACCCTTCACTGAAGGTCCGCATCGTTGAAGCGGACTGCATCGGCTGTACAAAATGCATCAGCGCGTGTCCCGTCGATGCGATCATCGGCGCTGCAAAGCTGATGCACGTGGTAATCGAGCCGCTGTGTACCGGTTGCGAGCTCTGTATCCCGGCCTGCCCGGTGGACTGTATTGTCGTTAGCGACGCATCAGCGTAAGTTACAGGCCGCGCACACCCGTTCAACGGTATGACCGTTGCGCTTCAACATGGCGATCACGCTGTCATCGCCCAACAAATGCAGCGTACCGACAATCACCATGGCATTGCCGGATTTCATCTCCGCCATGGTGTTCTCAATTTTTTGTACCCAAAGGGTATTGCGGTCGGTCTGGATGCGCTGGTAAAGCTCGGGATAGTTCTTCTTGGTAGTCGACCCGAGCTCGGTCCATGCCGCGCGCTCGTCGCCTGCCAGCCAAGTATTCCGCAATTTCGCGAAGACCGCAGGTCCTTTCTCAAAGGAATCCAAGGACTCCTCCAACAGTTGGATCTGTGCTTTCTTGCCCAAGGCGTCAAACACATCGATTTGATCTTGCATGGACTCCATACCCTGGACGGACGCATCTGTGGCGCTTAAGCGCCCTTCCATTTGCTTGTCGAGACCGTATTCCGGATCCAATTCGCCTTTCTCCACACCCGAAAGCGTCAGCAAAAGCGCGACGTACCAGACCTCCAGCTGCTGACGCCCTTCCCCGTTGAGTAGTGCGAGCACTTCGCTCTTCTGACCGTGCTTGTCCAACACCGCACGCAGTTTGCGCTGTAGCGCGGGTGTCAAATCGTCATCCAGGCGACTGCCGTCCGTGCGGATCGCCGCTTCGAGGAATGCCATCCCCGCACGCATCGGATCTTTGGTCTCAGCCGGATCCACCTCGAAGAAAAACCGGTCACTTTGCGCCTGGGCGGACGCCACTTCGGGCGCGATACGCGTGTCTTGTTTTTTCAGGGCATGAAAGGTGCCGAGCAGATAGACACAACTATCACTATCGCAAGCCTTCCAGAGGAACGGTTTGTCGACTTTCTGGGTGTCGGCGAAGGCAACGCCCGACGCCAGCACCATGGCCATGCCTGCTGCTGCAATCTTCAAAAACATGTCATCTCCCCCGTAAGAACCATTTGTCCATGTCCGACAGACCGAACTGCGTCCATGTCGGCCGGCCGTGATTGCACTGACCCGAGCGTTCGGTCTCTTCCATTTGTCGCAGCAACGCGTTCATTTCGTCAATGGTCAATCGGCGATTGGCGCGCACGGCGCCATGGCAGGCCATCGTGGCCAACAACTCATCCCGTGCTTCTTCGACTTTGCGGGAATTGCTGTGCTGCCGCAGATCGCTCAAGACATCACGCACCAGGCTTTCCACATCGCCTTGCGCCAGTACATTCGGCACCGCGCGAATTTGGATGGCAGATGGCGAAACGCGCACCAGCTCAAATCCGAGCGCTTGCAACGAATCGGCTTCCGCTTCGACGACGTCCGCTTCGCGCTCACCCACAGACATGGACACCGGCACCAACAAAGGCTGACGAACAATACCTTCGGCGTCGTGTGCGAGTTTCAAACGTTCGTACTGGATGCGCTCATGCGCGGCGTGCATATCGACCACGACCAATCCTTGCGCGTTCTGCGCGAGGATGAACACGCCATGCAGTTGTGCCAGGGCAAAACCCAGAGGCGGCACCTCGCCGGGTTGCACCTCGGCCATAGGTGCGTGTTCGAAGCGCGGCGCCGTTTGTGACGCATCTACCGCCGGACCATATAGCCCCTGATAGGCCGCACGCATATCGTCCAAACGCAATCCCAGACCGATTGCCTGGGGCGGTGAGTACCCCGCGACGTTGACGGTTTTCGCGCTCCCCGCACGCGTCTGCGACAAAGCGTTGCTCAAAACACGGTAAACCACCTCATGCACTGCGCGGGAATCGCGGAAGCGAACTTCATGTTTGGCCGGGTGGACATTGACGTCGACCCGCTTCGGATCGATATCCACGAAAATCACATACGCCGGATGACGTCCGTGAAACAAGACATCCGCAAACGCTTGGCGGATGGCATGGGAAATGGTTTTGTCGCGGACGCAGCGTCCATTGACATAAAGATATTGCTGGTCCGTCGAGGCACGATTGTAGGTCGGCTTGGCGATCCAACCGGCGACACGTATACCGCCCATCTCGTCATCAACGGGCAATCGTTGCGCGAAAAAATCCGCGCCAAGCGTGTCGATGATGCGCGCGTTGCGCGTCTCGTTCGCATCCAATTCTTGTTTGTAGCGCCGAACGGCTTTGCCATTGTGCGAGATTCGCAGCTCGACGTCCGGCCGTGAAAGCGCCAATGTGCGCAACCAATCTTCGATATGGCCGAACTCGGTTCGCTCAGCACGCAGAAACTTGCGTCGCGCCGGTGTATTGAAGAACAAATCGTGCACTTCAATGGTGGTACCACGCGCATGCGGTGCCGGTGTTACGTCTCCGACGTTTCCGCCGTCAACGGTCAATTGAAACCCGCGTCCATCTTCCGCTTGCGAAGAGGTCACGATAAATCGGCTGACCGAAGCAATTGAGGGCAAGGCTTCACCGCGGAAACCCAAGGTCTGGACGGCTTCCAAGTCATCGAGCGAGGTGATCTTGCTGGTCGCATGCCGTTGTACCGAAAGCCTCAGATCCGCCTGCGACATGCCCATGCCATTGTCGCGGATCCGGATCAATCGCACGCCGCCTTCGACCAATTCAATGTCAACGCGCGTGGCACCCGCGTCCAAGGCATTTTCGACCAGTTCTTTGACGACAGAGGACGGACGTTCGACCACCTCACCCGCGGCAATTTGATTTGCCAGCGTTTCCGGCAAGACATGGATTACCTGCACACCCGGCTCCTTTTCAGCGACGACCGTCGCCGTAAATCGAAGCGTACTGTGTTCCCGGGGGTGGTTGGCGCTTGAAGTAGGTGTGAATGCCATTCAACACCGCACGTGCGAGTTGCTCCTGATAGGCAGGATTCAACAAACGGCGTTCTTCCTCCGGATTGCTGATGAAAGCCGTCTCAACCAGGATCGAAGGCACATCCGGGGAGCGCAGCACGACGAAATTGGCCCGTTCAATCTCGCCCTTATGGGTCTTGCCGAGATCTTTCAGGCCGCGCAGCACCTGTGCGCCGATCTCTTCGGAAGCGCGTTGCGTGGCGCTTTGCGAGAGATCCAACAACACCGATGCCAAGGAATTGTCTTTGTCTTTGAGGCGCACACCGCCCACCAGATCGGCGGCATTTTCCTGATCCGCGAGCCATCGCGCGGCTTGTGACGAAGCGCCGCGCCGCGACAGAACGAATACCGACGATCCGCTTGCCGACGGACTGGTGAACGCATCCGCGTGCACTGAGACAAACATATCCGCCTTCTTGGCGCGGGCACGTTGATACCGTTGCGCCAAAGGAATGAAGAAATCAGAATCGCGGGTCAAATAGGCACGCATACCCGGCGTCGCGTTGATTTGCGCCGCCAACTTCTTGGCAACCGCCAATGTGATGTGCTTTTCCATGCTGCCGGAAGCACCGCGTGCGCCCGTGTCCTGTCCGCCGTGGCCGGCATCAATCGCGATCAATAGCGGACGCCCGCCAGCCCGCTTGGCCACGTCGGCCACGGTGCGTACCGGTGCCTGCACGGTCGGTGTTGTATTTTTGGGCGGCGTCGCGTCGACGGCGCTTGTTGACGGTTCCCCGGTCGCAATGCCCACGATGGGGCCCGCGGGTTTGACCGTCGGCATGGCTTCCGGCGGCGGTTTCACGGCAACGGCCGGGGTGTCTTCGTCGCCCGGCAGGTCGAACACGAGCACGCGCTTTCCTGCGCGGGTCTCGAAGCGGGCATTGAGCGGCGTAACGCTTTCGGACAAGTCGAACACGATGCGCGCCACATCGGGACTCGGCGCACCGGTACGAATGGTGGTGATAACGCCTTTGCCGGAAGGAATGCGGGCGCGCGCCGACACCGTGGTGTCTTTGAAGTCGACCACCAGACGTGCAGGATCCTTCAATTCAATGAATGTGTAATCCGCATTTTCTGTGAGGGTGATTTCTGCTTGTGTACCCGTCGGCGTTTGCGACAAGCGCACTTGCGAGACCTCGCCTGCGTAAAGCGGCATCGCACAGAACAGCGCGCAACTGACGCCCACGATCCATTTCAAAAGCACATGCACTTCCCTGGAGACTCTTGGGGATTCAACCATCCCAAGCCGATGTTTACAAGAAAATGCGGTCTTTTTTTAAAGCGCCAGTCAGGCAGAAGCCACCCTCAGCGGTACCTTGGCAATCGCTTCCGCAATGCGTGAGAGCCATTGGGCAGCCGAAGAATTCTTCGCGTAAAGGCGCGCTGTGCGTCCGTCGCCCTCCATGGCGAAGGTGATCTGCAAATCTGCGTCACCCAATGCCTGCGCGCCTTGCTCGGGCCACTCGATCAGCACCAAGTGCAGGGCCTGTCGTTCCGGCAATCCCAGAAATTCGAGATCGTCGGGGCCCGCGAGGCGGTACAAATCGAGGTGCGCCGCCTGTTTGCCTTCAGGCAAGTCATAGAGTTCCACCAACGTGTAAGTCGGACTCTTGATCGCGCCAGCCACCCCGAGTGATCGCAAATAGGCCCTGGAAAACGCGGATTTTCCGGCCCCCAAATCACCTTTCAGCCAAATGACTGCCGGCGCCGTCTGCGTCCGGGCGACACACGATGCCAGTGCGTCCGTCGCTTCCGGATTGGGCAAAAAGACATCAAGGCGTACCATGTTGCAAACCGATCCGGCCAAATCTGGATTCTAAACGCCCCACCTCGCCGACGTGCACATGCCCGACATTTCGACCTACGCGACCGGACAGGATTTGAAGGATGCGCTTCGAATTCAGGCACACGCCATCGGGTTTACGCATTTCGGCGTCACCGATGTGTCCATCGAATCCGATGCGACCCATTTGACGGACTGGCTCGCAGAGGGCCGCCACGGGACGATGGCGTGGATGGCGCGCAACCACGAAAAACGCATCGCACCGGGAGCGTTGGTGCCGGGCACGGTCTGCGTGATTTCGGTCGGTCTGGACTACGGACGCGACCCTGATGCCGCCTGGGATAACTTGCGCGACAGTGAACGCGCTTACGTTGCGCGCTATGCACTGGGTCGCGACTATCACAAGCTGATGCGCAATCGATTGCAGAAGTTGGCGGATTGGCTTGCCGGAGAACTCGGCCCGCTCGGCCACCGGGTTTTCGTCGACTCCGCGCCGGTACTGGAGCGGGCGTTGGCCCGCAACGCAGGACTCGGTTGGATCGGCAAACACACTTGTTTGATCGACGCCGAAGGCGGATCCTGGTTTTTCTTGGGAGAACTTTTCGTCGACATCGCGCTACCGGTCGATCCGCCCGCCACGGCCCATTGCGGTACTTGCGTCAGGTGCATCGATATTTGCCCGACCCAGGCCATCATCGCGCCCTGGCAGCTGGATGCACGCCGCTGCATCAGCTATCTGACAATTGAACATGAAGGGGCGATTGCCGAAGAATTTCGCGAAGCCATCGGCAACCGGATTTTCGGCTGTGATGATTGCCAGCTGATTTGCCCTTGGAACAAGTTTGCGCAACGCAGCGACGAACCGGATTTCAGGGTGCGCAACAATTTGGATCAGGCGACGCTGAGCGAGTTGTTCCAATGGAGCGAAGACGAATTCCTCGCGCGTACTGAGGGCTCTGCGATCCGCCGCTCGGGACATCAGCGTTGGCGAAGAAATATTGCCGTCGCGCTCGGCAACGCAGAAACCAGCGCGGACGTGTTGGCAACGCTCAACTCGGCAAAAGAAGATCCGGATGTATTGGTTCGCGAGCATGTGCTTTGGGCACTCGGCCGACATGCGCAAAGGGCCCGTTGATTCGCGACTAGTCGCGACCGATTTCATCCATCAACGCGCGCGTGACCGGGTCATGCGCAGCTGCGCCATCGTCCCATGTGCGAAGGAGTCCGGCGGCCAGATGCTTGCCCAGTTCGACGCCGAATTGGTCGAAGGCATTGATTCCCCACATTACCGATTGCACGAAGACACTGTGCTCATAAAGGGCCAATAGCTGCCCCAACGAATCCGGGTTCAAGCGCGACATCAGTATCAAGGTATTCGGACGGTCACCCGCGTGCGCGAGGTGCGGATCGGTGGCAGCGTGCCCGTTGGCCAACGCCTCACTTTGCGCGAACAGGTTGGCGAGCACGACCTTGTGTTGATCGTTATGGGAATGATCGGGGTGAACGACACCGATCAGTTCGATGTTCGATGTCGCGTTGCCTTGGTGCAGGCATTGGAAATAACTGTGTTGCGCATCGGTACCGGCAGAACCCCACCAAACCGGCGACGTTGCGTCCACGATCTTCTGACCGTCAAAGCGTGTCGACTTGCCGAGACTCTCCATGACAAGTTGCTGCAAATACGCCGGCAGAAGTCGTAAACGTTCGTCGTAGGGCACCACCACGTGACCGGCGAGTCCGAGCGCATTCGTGTTCCAAACGACGGAAAGCGCGTGCCAAACCGCGGGATTTTCCCGCAACGGTGCTGAGTAAACGAGCGCATCGGTTTTTGCAGCGCCGTCGAGCAGAGATTTGAACCCGGACATGCCAAGCGCGAGAGCGATCGGCAAACCCACCGCGGACCACAACGAATAGCGCCCGCCTACCCAATCCCACATGGGCAGCACATGCGCCGGCGCCACGCCGAATTCAATGGCAGCCTCCGGACGGCTGGTCACGGCGTAGATGCGGTCGTTCGCGTATTCGCCTAGCCACGCGCGTGCAACACCCGCGTTCAAGAGCGTCTCTTGCGTACCGAAGGACTTGGACATGACGATGACAGCGGTATGGGCCGGATCCAAGGCAGCCAGACAACGGTCCACGGCATGCGCATCCGCATTCGAGACGAAATGCACACGCGTCGGTGTTTGACTGCCAAATGCGTCGACCACGAAGCGTGGTCCCAAATCGGAACCACCGATACCCAAGCTAACCACATCGTGGATATCCGGACGCGACAGGCGTTCGACGATTTCCGACATCCGTTCGAATGTCGCATTTGCCAATTGGTTGGATTCTCGCGCTGCCGGCGCATTGGAAATGTTCGAACGCAATGCTGTGTGCAACGCCGCGCGTTTTTCCGTGCGATTGACTTCCTTGCCGTCGAACAGATCTTTCAACTGCGCCGACACATCGCGTGCCGTCGCGATGTCGAACAACGCCTCCAATGCCTCGCGATCCCACCGTTGGCGCGCAAAGTTCAAATACAAATCATTGGCCTGCAACGCGAAATCCCGCGCACGCGCGGGATCATTAGAGTTCAGCTGCGCAAGCGGGATCGCTTTCAGGCGACTCGCGTGCGGGGCAAGCAGGTCGGTCAGTTGCATCAAGCCGCGGCTTGCTGGGGAATGCCGTTGTTGGTGTGGGTCAGCGCGTTTTCGCGGTCGACGTACACCAAGGTCGGTTTGTAGGCGCGCGCTTCCGCTTCGCTACATTGACCATACGCGCAAATGATGACCAGATCGCCGGGTTGTGCACGATGGGCGGCCGCGCCATTGACCGAAATGATGCCGCTGCCTTCTTCCGCCCGGATTGCATAGGTCGCGAATCGGTGGCCACTGTTCACGTTATAGATTTCAACGCGCTCGTTTTCGAGGATGCCCGAAATCTCCAACAAACGACCGTCAATCGCGCAGGAACCTTCGTAGTGAAGCGCCGCATGGGTGACCGTAGCGCGATGAATTTTTGCTTTCAAAACAGTGAGTTGCATGATTTCGACTTCTTTCAACGTGGAGCAAGTGTAACAGTCGTCACTGAATGATCCCAAGGTTCAAGTTCGGTCGAACTCGAGGTTGTCGATCAAACGGGTTTTCCCGAGGCGTGCCGCCACCAGGGCGACCAAACGGGTGTCATGACTTTCGGGCGCAGTGAGTGCCGGGGTGCGAACGACAAGGTAGTCGGGATCGAATCCCAGCGCGCGAAGCTGCCGCAATCCTTCTTGTTCCGCCGCGTCGATGTCGCCGCCGCTCGCGACACTGCGCGCCACTGCTTGCAAGCTTTCATAAAGGGTCGGCGCAAGCGCTCTTTGCGCCTCGTCGAGATACTGGTTGCGAGAGCTCAAGGCCAACCCGTCGGGTGCGCGCGCCGTGGGTGCGCCCACGATTTCGATAGGAAACGCCAAGTCGCGGACGAGGTAGCGGATGACCGCCAACTGTTGATAATCCTTGCGCCCGAACACGGCAGTGTGCGGCTGCACTTGGTTGAACAATCGCGACACGACGGTCGCCACGCCATCAAAGTGACCGGGGCGATGCGCGCCATCAAGAACTTCGGTGACACCCGGCACCGATACCTTGACCGTCGCTTCGACGCCGAAGGGATACATCTGCGCAACATCGGGCATCCAAAGCGCATCACACCCGGCTTCTACCAAGCCCCGGGCGTCGTCGACCGGTGTGCGCGGGTAACGGTCGAAATCCTCGTTCGGACCGAACTGTGTCGGATTCACGAAGACGCTGGCCACCACTTTGTCGGCATGCTGACGTGCCAACGCGATCAGGCTGAAATGTCCCGCGTGCAGATTTCCCATCGTCGGGACGAACGCGATCCGTTCTTTCTTGTCACGCCATTCCGCAATACAGGTTCGCAGCGCCTGCAAATCCTTGAACGTTTGCATTTTTATCAGCTCGCGTAAGTGTGTTCTTCGGCCGGGAAACGGCCTTCGCGTACCGCGGCGCAATAGGCGGCGATGGCACCGGCGACGGAACCGCCGTCGGCCAGAAAATCCTTCACAAATCTGGGCCTGCGGTGCCCGCTGTCCAGCCCCAGCATGTCGTGCAGCACCAACACTTGACCGTCGCAGTCTGCGCCGGCGCCAATGCCGATAGTGGGGATGCCGGCACTTTTCGTGATGCGGGCCGCCACCGGTGCGGGGACGCCTTCCAAGACCAAGAGTGCTGCACCGGCTGCTTCGACTTCTTGTGCTTCGCGCAGGAGTTTGTCCGCCGCTGCCTCACCCCGGCCTTGAACCTTGAACCCGCCAAAGCGCAGCACCGATTGCGGCGTCAGGCCGAGATGTGCGCAGACAGGGATCTCGCGTTCGCTCAAATAGCGAATGACTTCCAGTTTGTGACCCGCCCCTTCCAACTTCACCATGCCGGCACCCGACTGCAGGAATTTGACCGATGCATCCAAAGCGCGATCCGGCGACGCGTCCGCTTGGAACGGGAGATCCGAAACAATCAAAGCCCGGGTCGCAGCACGCGCAACGCAGGCGGTGTGGTACGCGATGTCATCCACCGTCACCGACAAGGTATTGCCCTCACCCTGCACGACCATGCCCAAGGAGTCGCCGACCAAAATAAGGTCGACGCCCTCGCCGTCCATGACCCGGGCAAAGCCTGCGTCGTAGGCGGTGAGCATCGTCAGCTTGCGACCTTCGCGCTTGGCTTCGGCCAGCGAAGGTACGGTAACGGCCTTCAAATCACGTTGTTGAATCGGTTTCATTCTGCCGCTCCGGCTGGATCCGTCTGTCCAAGACCGTCATTATCGCGCCCGCGTGTGCAGACGCGATATCACGCAGCACGGATCCGTCAAAAAGGACCAGATCGGGGGCGATCTCTGCCATCGGCACCACCACAAATGCACGTTCTTTGAAGCGCGGATGCGGCACTTGTAACGATTCATCGTCAATGCGCAGATCGCCGTACAGCAACAGATCGAGATCCAAGGTTCTCGCGCCCCAACGGATTTCTTGCGCGCGCTGCCGTCCGAAGGCCGCCTCGACCGCAAGCATTCGCGTGAGCAAATCTTGCGGCGTCAACGTTGTGTCCAAACGCACGACTGCGTTCAAATAGTCGGGCTGCGCGATGCCACCCCAAGGCGGTGTGCGATACACATGCGAACTCTCGCGAAAACGGATACCGCCGTCTGCAAGCAATCGCGTCAGTGCCTTGTCGAACGTGGCAGCGACATCTCCCAGATTGCCGCCGAATCCGACAAACGCCGTTTGCATCAACCCACGGTTCCGGATCTGCGACGACGTTTGCGCGTGCGGGGACGGTCTTCATCCACCGTCTCATGCGCGACCGGCCCAGACCCTGGCACAGCGTCGACAGCAGGTGCGTGTGCCGCCCAAAACGCCGCGTCTTCAGCATGTTGGGCCGTCGTGTCGGCACGCAGCTTGAAGAAGTCGTAGGCGGCGCGGAATCTCGGGTGGGTCACCAAACGCCCCACTTTTTTCCTTTGAGAGAACCGCGATTGCAACAGCCAGATTTCCTGCATCGGCAGCGAAAAACGACGCGGAATGGCAATGAGATGGACCTGCTGCAAGGTCACTTTGTCGGCTGCCCTTTGTTGCGCTTCGGCCGAATGCATACCACCGGCTTCCAACTGCGCTTTGGTACGACACCATGCGGGCCACAAGAGCAGTGCGAACAGGAATGCAGGCGACACCGAATCACCGCGTTGTACGCGGTCGTCCGTCTGCGCCAATCCCCGCAACAACATGGCGCGCAGACTGCCGTTGGAATTGGACTTCAACGCCTTGGCAGTGTCAGGCAACATCACCGGCAGCAGACCCATGCGCTCAAGGCCTTCGAAACTTCGCACGGCGTGTCCGGAGAGGAACAACTTCAAGCATTCGTCGAACAAGCGCGCCGGTGCCGCTTGATTCAACAAGCCCGCCAATGCAGGAATCGGCGCTGCGGTTTCCGGACTGATCTCAAAATGCAGTTTTGCGGCCAATCGGACCGCTCTCAGCATCCGGACCGGATCTTCACGATAGCGTCCTTCAGGATCGCCGATCAATCTCAGCCGGCGGTCGAGAACGTCTTGGAATCCGCCGACATAGTCGTGAACGGAAAAATCGGCAATGTTGTAATAGAGCGCATTGGCGGTGAAGTCACGGCGTACCGCATCTTCTTCAATTGATCCGTAGACGTTGTCGCGGATGACACGGCCGTCTTGATGGACTTGGCGATCTCCGGTGCCGTCATCGGTTTGACCGCGAAAGGTCGCGACTTCGATGATCTCGCGGCCGAAGACCACGTGGGCAAGACGGAATCTGCGCCCGATCAGCCGGCAATTCCGAAACAAGCCACGCACCTGTTCGGGCGTAGCGTCGGTGGCGATGTCGAAGTCCTTGGGGGTGATGCCGGCCAAGGCATCCCGCACGGCGCCGCCGACAAGAAACGCCGCAAAGCCTTCTTCGTGGAGACGATAAAGGACACGCAGAGCGCTTGTGCTGATTTGTTTGCGCGAGATCGGATGTTGATCACGCGGGATGATGGTTGGCTGCCGATTCAAGCAGTGACAGTCCTTGTTCAGGGTCTTAACGGGCCACGAATCGCGGCCGACTGGCTGATATACTAGCAAGTGTCGGTAATTCACCGGCTTGGGGCGCGCAATTTCTTGTGCAAACGACCCGCTAATTGAAATTGGAAAGACCGCAATGCCCTTCGTAGTGACCGACAATTGCATCAAATGCAAGTACACCGACTGCGTGGAAGTCTGCCCGGTGGATTGCTTCCACGAAGGCCCGAACTTCCTCGTCATCGACCCGGACGAGTGCATCGACTGCACCCTCTGTGAGCCGGAATGCCCCGCCCAAGCGATCTTCCCTGAAGATGATGTGCCGGCAGGCCAAGAACACTACATCAAGCTCAACGCCGAGCTTTCGCGCGACTGGCCAGTCATCGCCGTGCGCAAGGAAGCCCCGCCGGATGCCGCCGAATGGGATGGCGTCAAAGACAAACTCAAATACTTGGAAAAATAAACTTTCCAAAACAAACAAGGCGCCCATGGGCGCCTTGTTTTTATTTCAGCGGACGACTTATTGAAGACCCGCCTTCAATGCATTCAACAACTTGACCGGTGCCGCACCCTGTGCCGGCACGCCGCGGGGATCCACCGCAGAAACATACGCGCCACCACTCACATCGCTGACGCGGAGCAGGAAGTTCGCGCCCTCGAAGTTGACGTCATAGCTGCCGAGCAACTGTGCTTTGCTGGCAATGGTCACGCCCGGCGTCGCCGCCAAAACGGTGCCGACCTTCTCGAAGACCTGATCGCGTGAACCCTGCACCGTAAAGCCGGCACCGGACTCAGGCGACGCCATGGACTGTTGTACCGACGAGCGCGTGACGCTGTTGCCTGCGGCCGGCGCGTTCAATGCGGCGTCAGCAGTCGGGCGGTCGAGATCAGGCGGAATTTCCAACGGGCGCTGCTCGGCCGGCAACGCATAGTCTTTGTTCTTCTTGCCTTTCAACCAACCGCAGCCGGAGGTGAACGCCACACTCGACACCAACAAAACCGCGGTGATGCGAAGAATCTTTTGGGATTGCATATCGTGATTTCTCTACAAAGTATTCGGACGTCAGCTGCTTGACGATTCCAGCGCCACAATGACCTTGGCGATATCGTCCAAGCCACCCGAATGCGCAGCGGACAATTCTGTCAAAGGCAACCGCAAGCCGTGACCATAACCGAACTTCGCCAACAAAGCCTTCACGGGAATCGGATTCGGTTCAGCGGACAGAAAGGCGTACAGGCCGCGCATCTGTTCATCGAGGTCGTTGGCGGCGGGGTTTCCCGCCATCGCCAGATCCACCAAGCGAACGAACGTGCGCGGCGCAATATTGCTGCCGACCGAGACCAGACCATCGGCGCCCGCCTGGCACGCGTGCGCCACCGTCGGATCGTCACCGGACAACACGGCAAAGTCGGGCGACTTGAGCGCGAGCAATGCGTCCATACGCGCCGGCGCGTCAACCGCCTCTTTGACGCCGATGACGTTGGCATGCGTCGACAACTCAGCCACCGTTTCGGGCTGCATGTCCGTGCCCGTACGTCCAGGGACGTTATAGAGAATGACCGGCAAACCGCCCTCGTCCGCCACCGCGCGATAGTGGGCAATCAAACCGGCTTGGGTCGGCCTGACATAGGCCGGGGTGACCACCAAGGCGGCCTGCGCACCATGCGATTTGGCAAGACGCGTCATTTGAATGGTCTTGGCCGTGTTTGGAAGCCCGGTACCCGCAATGACTTGCATCGACCCTGCATGCGTGACAGCGGATTCAATCAGCTGCCCGTATTCAGCGTCGCTCAAGGCGTTGGCCTCCCCGGTCGAACCGGCAACCACCACACCGGCGATGCCGGCCGCCACTTGGGACTTGAGCAATCGCTCCCACGCGGGCATATCCAACTCACCGGTCGCGGCAAACGGTGTCGCCAGCGCTGTTATCACTCCACGCAGTTGCATCAAACGGTCCAATTGGGGATAGTCCGTTGATGTTACTTGCCGATCGAAACATCGGGCAAGTATTCTTGGGACAAGGCGTCCCGCCATGGAACATGCGATGAATCTGTCGCCGGAAGCACCACTTTGAATGAATTTGCTGCACGTCAGGCCACCCATGAGAACTTCCTTCTCATCAATGCCTATTCAACGCATCCGCTCTCGCCGTTGCTCCCGGTCTCCCGAAGAATCAATGACAGTGGCTGCAACCTTT
The DNA here is from genome assembly GCF_019551435.1 of Lysobacter soyae. Classification (NCBI taxonomy): domain Bacteria; kingdom Pseudomonadati; phylum Pseudomonadota; class Gammaproteobacteria; order Lysobacterales; family Lysobacteraceae; genus Lysobacter; species Lysobacter soyae. The sequence goes on along the minus strand of NZ_CP080544.1, from coordinate 1,093,194 downwards.
TGGATGCGCGTTTGGCCACGGTCGGAAGGGACGTTTCGGTCACGCTGCTGGCGACCGGCTCTTGGGATGCCATCGCGAAACTCGAGGGCATCCTCGGCCGCTTGGAACGCGAGGAAGACGGCATTCGCTTGAATTGGAACCGCACCGGGCCAAAGCCGATCCAATCCAACCTCATTCCCTATGTGGTCGAGGTCGTTGCTGCCGACAAACCCGGCATTCTTTATCAGCTCGCTGATTTTTTTGACCGGCAAAGCATCACCGTCGAAAACCTGCAGAGCTCACGATACAAAGCCATGCAAACAGGCGCGGAAATGTTTACCGCGCAGCTCACCATCGGCGTGCCGGCGGATATGCATATCGCCGCATTGCGTGACGATTTCCTCGAGTTTTCAGACCGCCTGAATCTCGATGCGATCATGGATCCCATGAAATTCTGAGTACGGAATGCTGACGCCAGGCAAAGTGATTCAAAAAACCCTCGCGCGGATGCCACTCACCAACCAATCGGGTGAGGAAATCCGACTCTCGGATTACACAGGGCGTTGGCTCGTCGTGTATTTCTACCCGAAAGACAGCACACCCGGCTGCACCACAGAGGGTCTAGACTTCAATGCCTTGCTGCCCGAATTCGCCGCGAGCAATGCAACCGTCTTGGGCGTCTCGCGCGACTCCGTCAAATCCCATGCGAATTTCTGTCAAAAACAAGGATTCGCATTCGACCTGATCAGTGATGCCGATGGCGCACTGTGCGAGGCGTTCGGCGTCTGGCGCAAGAAAAAGAATTACGGTCGCGAATACGACGGCATCGTCCGAAGTACTTTTTTGCTGGATCCCGATCAAAAGCTCGTCCACGTCTGGGACCCGGTCAAAGTGAAAGGCCACGCTCAGGACGTACTCACCACTCTCAAGCAACTTTCCAACTGAAGGAATTGCGCATGACCCGAGGCAAGCGGATCTACGTACTAGACACCAACGTTTTGATGCATGACCCCACTGCCTTGTTCAAATTTGAAGAGCACGATGTTTACCTCACGATGCAAGTCATCGAAGAGTTGGACAACGGAAAGAAAGGCACCTCGGAAGCCAGTCGGAACGCACGTCAAGTCAGCCGCTTCATCAATGAATTGATCGAAGAGCAAGGGACCGATCAAATCGAAAAAGGGCTGCAACTGCGCCAGCCCGGCAGTGTGCAACTCAAATCCGGTGACGCGCGCGGCGTACTGCGATTCCAAACAAAGGGTTTCGGCGGCGGGGAATCCCTCGGCACTTCGATGGCCGACAACCACATCCTTGCCGCGATCGTCGCGTTGCAGGCACAAGAACCAGACACGCCGGTGGTGTTTGTTTCCAAAGACATCAATCTGCGGATCAAAGGTGCGATCGCGGGCATTCGCTCGGAAGACTACGAAAATGACCGCGCACTCGACGACTTCAATTTGCTGTTCACCGGCGCGACCGCGCTGGACGCGGAGTTTTGGAGTCGCAACGGCAAAGATCTGCGTTCTTGGACTGAACACGGTCGCACGTTTTACGAGGTCAGCGTGCTGGAAGGCGATGACTGGTATCCGAATCAATTCCTGTATTTGCCGGGCGATGAACAATCCGAATTCCGCGTCGTGAGCCTTGACGCCGGCAAGGCGGTGTTGCAGATCGTGGACGACTATCGCAATCCGCAGCACGCGGTGTGGGGTATCACGGCGCGAAACCGCGAACAGAATTTCGCTCTCAATGCATTGATGGAACCGGAGATCGATTTCGTCACCTTGCTCGGCACTGCCGGGACCGGCAAGACACTGCTCACTTTGGCCGCCGGTCTTGCCCAATCCATGGACGTGCAGCGCTACCGCGAAATCATCATGACCCGCGCCACCGTCAGCGTCGGCGAAGACATCGGCTTTCTGCCCGGCACCGAAGAAGAAAAGATGACCCCGTGGATGGGCGCGCTTACGGACAACCTGGAAGTCTTGATGCCGAATGCCAAAGAAGGCGGCGCTTGGGGACGCGCGGCCACCAATGATCTGTTGTCCTCGCGTATCAAGATCCGCTCAATGAACTTCATGCGCGGCCGCACGTTCTTGAGCCGTTACCTCATTCTGGATGAAGCGCAGAATCTGACGCCGAAACAGATGAAAACCCTGATAACGCGTGCAGGCCCCGGCACCAAAATCGTGTGCCTTGGCAACGTGGAGCAGATTGATACACCCTATCTCACCGAAACCACTTCCGGTCTCACCTATGTGGTCGATCGTTTCAAAGGTTGGGCACATAGCGCACACATCACCCTGCGTCGCGGCGAGCGCTCGCGTTTGGCCGATCACGCATCGGAAGTTCTGTGACCTGCGATGAGTGACGTGCGCGTGCCGCAATGTGCACTGACCATCGCCGGATCCGACTCCGGCGGTGGCGCCGGCATTCAAGCGGATCTCAAAACATTCGCGGCCTTGGGTGTTCATGGTCTTTCCGCAATTGCGGCACTCACCGCGCAAAACACCCGCGGCGTGCAAGCGGTCGAAGTGCCCGCCGCGTCATTTGTCCGTGCGCAAATCGACGCATGCTTCGATGATTTCGACATCGCCGCCGTCAAGATCGGAATGTTGGCCAATACCACGATCATCGACACTGTGGCCGATGCCCTGCTCGCCCACCGGGCCACGAATGTCGTCCTTGACCCGGTCATGATCGCGACTTCCGGTGCGCGTTTGTTGGCCGCCGATGCAGTCGATACCTTGATTCGACGATTGCTGCCGTTGGCCTGTGTTGTCACACCCAACGTTCCCGAACTCGAGACCTTGACGGGCATGCCGATTCGCACGGCAGAAGCCCTGCAAGCAGCTGCGCAGAAGCTGCTGTCGCTTGGCGCCGCAGCGGTCATGGCCAAGGGCGCCCATTTGGAAGAAGGATCGCTAGTAACAGATCGACTGTTCATGGCCGGCGAGCACTTCGAGTTCGTCCACCCGCGACTTGCCGTCGAAGCCCATGGCACCGGTTGCACTTTCGCCTCGGCCATTGCCGCGCAACTCGCCAAAGGTGCAACCCTGCCCCGCGCCTGCGCCAATGCAAGTGAATTTGTTTCAGAAGCCTTGAAACAAGGCTATTCCGTGGGTCGGGGACAACTGCATTTGCTACGACACATCCACTGAATCAAGCTCATCCTGAACAGGCATGAGGTATCCTTGTGCCTTCCTTCATGTCTGACCTTTGGCCCCGTAGCTCAGCTGGATAGAGCGGTCCCCTCCTAAGGGACAGGTCGTGCGTTCGAATCGCGCCGGGGTCACATGCCAGTCTTGCGTTTTCGAAATACATCACGGAGTTCCCATGCACCCTGTACTGACCGCCCTCGGCTTGAATGACACCGAATCCGGCACCTATCTCGGCAACAGCGAGTGGTCGCAAACGCGTGATGCCGGCGTGCTTGAGCCGGTCAATCCGACCACCGGCGAAGTCTTGGGCAAAGTCCATGCCAGCAGTCGCGCCGACTACGACACGATGATGGCGCGTGCCGACGCGGCCTTCAAAGCCTGGCGCAAAGTGCCGGCACCCAAGCGCGGCGAAGCCATCCGTCTGTGTGCCGACGCCTTGCGTGCCAACAAAGACGCATTGGGTTCGCTGGTGGCGCTGGAAATGGGCAAGTCCAAACCCGAAGGCGACGGCGAAGTCCAAGAAATGATCGACATCGGCGAATTTGCGGTTGGCTTGTCGCGTCAGCTTTACGGCTTGACCATGCACAGTGAGCGCCCGGGCCATCGCATGTACGAACAATGGCATCCGATCGGCATTGTCGGTGTCATCAGCGCGTTCAACTTTCCGGTCGCGGTGTGGGCATGGAACAGCTTTGTCGCCGCCGTCTGCGGCAATATCACCGTGTGGAAGCCCTCGCCGAAGACGCCGCTCTCGGCGATCGCGTCCATGAAAATTTGCAACGCCGCCTTGAAGGCTGCCGGCTTCCCGGACATCTTCTTCCTTTTCAACGATGCCGGCACCGAATTGGCGCAGGACTTCGTTGATGACAAACGCGTGGCCTTGGTGAGCTTCACCGGCTCCACCAAAGTGGGCCGCATTGTCGGCGAACGTGTCGCACGTCGCATGGGACGTTCCTTGCTCGAGCTGGGCGGCAACAACGCCATCATCGTCGATGAAAGCGCTGATTTGAAACTGGCGATTCCGGCCATTGTGTTTGGCGCCGTCGGCACGTGTGGCCAACGTTGCACCACGACGCGCCGATTGATCGTGCACGAATCCATTTACGACAACGTGCTCGCCAAGTTGATCACCGCCTACGGCCAAGTCGAAGGCAAAATCGGCGATCCGACCAATCCGGCCAACCTGGTCGGTCCGTTGAATTCCTCGGATGCCGTCGACGCGTTCCTGGATTCGATCGCCAAAGCCAAAGCCGCCGGCGGCAACGTCGAGATCGGCGGTACCGCCATCGAAGGCAAAGGTTTCTTCGTGAAGCCGGCAATCGTGACCGGACTCGGCAACGACGCGGAAGTGGTGCAACACGAAACATTTGCACCGATCCTGTATGTCATGAAATACAGCGACATCGATCAAGCGATCGACATGCAAAATGCTGTGCCTCAGGGCCTGTCGTCGGCGATTTTCACTACCGATCTGAAGCGTGCCGAAGCCTTCCTCGCCGCAACCGGTTCCGACTGCGGCATCGCCAACGTCAATATCGGCACCTCGGGCGCGGAAATCGGCGGCGCGTTCGGTGGTGAGAAGGAAACCGGTGGTGGTCGTGAATCCGGTTCGGACGCATGGAAAGCCTATATGCGTCGACAAACCAACACCATCAACTACTCCGACGCACTGCCTTTGGCGCAAGGCATCAAGTTCGATTTCTGATCGTGTATCCGATTGCGCGACCGTTTCTGATGCGTATGGACCCCGAGCGGGCCCATAGCGCCACGCTGGCGGGCTTGGACCGGATGCACGCGTTGGGTCTGACGTCATTGCTGACCAAACGTCCGCCCTCGCATCCGGTTCGCGTGTTCGGTTTGGACTTTCCGAACGCGGTGGGATTGGCAGCGGGACTCGACAAAAATGCCGGACACGTGGACGCCTTGTTCGCGCTGGGCTTCGGCTTTGTCGAAGTCGGCACCATCACACCGCGTCCGCAATCGGGGAATCCGAAACCGCGTTTGTTCCGTATTCCGGAAGAGAACGCCATCATTAACCGGATGGGCTTCAACAATGACGGGATGGACGCCGCCATCCGCAATTTGGAAGCCTCGCGATTCGTACGCGCGAACAAGAAACCCGGCATTCTCGGCATCAATATCGGCAAGAACAAAGATACGGACAACGATTCGGCGTGGCGTGACTATGTCACCTGCTTCGAACGCGCCTATCCATTGGCGGACTATGTCACGGTCAATATCTCGTCACCGAATACAATGGGATTGCGCGAGCTGCAGGAAGAACAGGCCTTGCGCCGTTTGATCGCCTCATTGTTCGAGCGTCGCGAGCAACTGGCAACCCGACACGGACGCCGTGTGCCGGTGCTGGTGAAACTCTCTCCGGATCTTGCCGAGCCCGATATTGACGCGGCGGCGCGTGTGTTCACCGAACTCAAAGTCGACGGCGTCATCGCGACCAACACCACGATCTCGCGTTTGACCGTACAAGCCTATCCGCAGGCGGCCGAAGCCGGCGGACTTTCCGGCGGCCCGTTGTTGGCGCGCTCGACCAGCTGCCTGCGCAGGCTCTGCTCCCGCTTGGATGATTCGATTCCCGTCATCGGTGTGGGCGGCATTTGCAAAGGTGCGGATGCGGTTGCCAAGACGGCTGCCGGCGCCACCTTGGTGCAGTTGTATACGGGATTTGTGTATCGCGGGCCGCGATTGATTGCGGAATGCGCGGAGGCCATTCGGCGTCGAAAAGTCGACCGTGCTTCGGGTATCGCGAATCTTCCATGAGCCAAGGATTTCGCGTCAGCCGCAACGCATCGCTCAAGTTCCTGAACACCTTTGGGATTGACGTCGCTGCCGACACCTTGATCGAGATCGACGAGCTCGACGCGTTCGAGGCGGCGATTTCCGCGCACGAATCAGCGGATTTGCTCTTGCTGGGGTCCGGCAGCAACGTCGTTTTCGTCGCTCCGCCCGCGTCGGTGCTGCGCATCGTCGACGAGTCCGTTTCCGGAACCGATATGGGCAACGGGCAAATCCGTGTCAGTTGTGCAGCCGGAAAATCCTGGCATGAATTCGTCATGCAGACTTTGGAAAACGGCTGGTACGGTCTGGAAAATCTTGCCTTGATTCCCGGCACGGTCGGCGCCTCACCGGTGCAGAACATCGGTGCGTACGGCGTCGAAGTCATGGACCGCATCGCGCATGTGGAAGCATGGGATCGGCGTGCCGGCATGCCGGTGACATTCATGCACGACGCGTGCGAGTTCAGCTATCGCGACAGCCGTTTCAAGCACGAACCCGACCGCTACTTCATCACGCGCGTTGAATTCAACCTCAGCACGCAGCCGCAACTGGTGCTGGATTACGCCGGTATTCGTGATGCGCTCACACGCGCAGGGGTGTCGGAGCCGACACCGGTCGATGTCGCCCAAGCGGTGATTCGCGAGCGCTTGCGTAAGCTTCCCGACCCGCAAGTGATCGGCAACGCCGGCAGTTTCTTCAAGAATCCGATATTGAGCGATGCCTTTTCGGAGGCCTTGGCGGCGAAATATCCGCAGATGCCGACGCATCCCTCCGGGATCGAAGGCACCCGCAAATTGTCGGCGGCTTGGTTGATCGAGCAATCCGGGATGAAAGGCTATACGCGCGGCAAAGCCGGCGTCTCCGATCGTCACGCGCTGGTGCTTGTGAATCATGGCGGGGCGAGTGGCAGCGAAGTCCTGCAGGTCGCGCGCGATGTCGCAGAGGCCGTCGAGCAAAAGTTCGGCGTACCGTTGCATCCCGAGCCACGTTTGATCGGCGGCCATTGGTAAACGCATGAATCGCAACTTTCAGGCACCGTTGTTGATGTTGGCCTCGACGGTGGGATTCGGGTTGATGGCCATCACCATCCGCTTGGCGTCGAAAACCGAACCGACTTGGGAAGTGGCTTTCTTCCGCAATCTTTTCGGTGGCTTGGCCGCATTGCCAGTGATCTTCATGCCGTTGTTGCGACAGCGGGCGACGCCACGCGAACTCGCCGCTGGGGTGAAATCCAATCAGTTGGGACGCTATTTCATACGCTGTCTGATTGGCGTGGTCAGCATGTTTTGTGGCTTCTGGGCCATCGCGAATTTGCCGTTGTCGCAGGCCATTGCCCTCGCCTACTCATCGCCGATCTTCGCCACCATTGCGGCCGCGTTGTTGTTAGGCGAAAAAGTGCGGGCCAGACGCTGGATGGCGGTGGTGATCGGCTTCATCGGCATGCTCGTCATCGTTCGGCCGTGGTCGCACGCGTTCTCCATCGGCGCACTCGTGGCCATCAGTGCTGCCGTGATCACCGCGATCGTCGCCATTCAAATCAAGCAACTCACCAAGAACGACACGCCAAACACCATTGTGTTTTGGACCTACGCGTTCTGGATTCCGATGTCCTTGGTACCCGCGTTATTTGTTTGGCACTGGCCCCAAGGTCAGGCGTGGATTTGGCTCGCCGCTTCCGGTATTTTGGGCACGGTCGGACAGTTGCTCTGGACGCGCGCATTGGATATCGGCGACGTCTCCGCCCTCACACCGATCAGCTTTGTCCAGCTGCCCATCGTGACCTTCGCGGGCTGGGCACTGTTCGGAGAGAGCATGGACGGTTGGACGCTTGGTGGTGCTGCCATCATCTTGAGCGCAACTGCCTATATCTCACATCGTGAAGCCAAGCTGGCGCGGCAAAACAAGAGCATGCAGCCCTCCAGCGGCGCCGAGCCAGGCGGCAACTAGACGCTGCGGCGACGCGGGTAATCAGGCCTCGACGATGCGCGCGTAATGCGTTTCCACGTAGTCGTCGATGATGCCAATGAATTCTTCCGCGATGTTTTCGCCGCGCAAGGTCACTTTCTTCTCACCATCGATGAAAACCGGCGCTGCGGGGGATTCACCGGTACCCGGCAACGAGATACCGATATTTGCATGACGGGATTCGCCGGGTCCGTTGACGATGCACCCCATGACGGCGAGCGTCATGTTTTCGGCACCGGGTCGGCTGACTTTCCATTCCGACATGCGTTCGCGCACATGGTTTTGCACCACTTTCGCAAGTTCTTGGAAGAACTCGGAAGTCGTGCGACCGCATCCCGGGCAAGCGGTGACCATCGGCGTAAACGCACGCAAACCCATGGTTTGCAGCAATTCCTGGGCCACGATCACTTCCTGGGTACGCGGCGCACCGGGCTCCGGCGTCAAGGAAATCCGGATGGTATCGCCGATGCCTTCCTGCATCAGCACGGCTAGGGCGGCACTGCTGGCGACAATGCCCTTGCTACCGATTCCCGCCTCGGTCAAGCCCAAATGCAGGGCGAAATCGCTACGTTTGGACAGATCACGGTAGACCGCGATCAATTCTTGAACGCCGCTGACTTTCGCGCTCAGGATGATCTTGTCGCGCGCGAGTCCCAATTCGACGGCGCGCTCCGCAGAATCAATGGCCGACAAAATCAGCGCTTCACGAAGCACGCGCCCCGCATCCCACGGTTGCGCACGCAGGTGGTTTTCATCCATCAACCGGGCGGCCAGGCTTTGATCCAGCGAGCCCCAGTTGGCACCAATACGCACCGGCTTGCCGTAACGGATGGCGAACTCGATCAATTGAGCGAATTGCGTGTCTTTTTTCTTGCCGAAGCCCACGTTGCCCGGATTGATCCGGTATTTCGCCAACATTTCCGCACAGGCGGGCTCTTCGGACAACAGCGTGTGACCGTTGTAGTGGAAGTCACCGATGATGGGCACCTCGATGCCCATCATGGCCAACTTCTCGACAATCTTCGGAATGGCCTTGGCGGACTCAGAATTGTTCACCGTGACACGGACGAGTTCCGAACCCGCACGCCAAAGTGCTGCCACTTGTTTGACCGTCGAATCGATGTCCGCCGTGTCCGTATTCGTCATGGATTGCACGACGACCGGGTGCGCCCCACCGACCCAAATCTTGCCGACTTGCACGGGCAACGTCGGCTTGCGAGCGCCGGTGCCGAGGGATTCGTTGGAATCGTCACGAGATTCAAGGTTCATGGGCGCATTTTACCTTCTGACCATGGCTGAATCGTTATGCTGATCCCATGCGCACCCCAGATGAGCCCGTTCTCACCCCCAGCCAACTCAACAGCCTCGCCCGCAACGCTCTGGAAGATATGTTTTCAGACATCCAGGTGGAGGGCGAAATCGGCAATCTGGCCCGGCCGTCCTCCGGCCACCTGTACTTCACGTTGAAGGACGAGCGCGCGCAGGTGCGTTGCGCATTGTTCAAACCCAAGAGCCAACGCCTCGACTTCCAGCCCAAGGACGGCACGCGCGTGATCGTCCACGGACGCATTTCGCTGTACGAGCCGCGCGGCGATTACCAGTTGATCGCCGATGGCATGACACTTGCAGGCGAAGGCGAACTGCGCCGGCAGTTGGAACTGCTGCGGCAGAAGTTGCAAGCCGAAGGTCTGTTCGACCCCCGCAACAAACAAACGCTGCCACGGTTCGTGCGACGTTTGGCCGTTATCACGTCGCCAAGCGGCGCGGCTGTAAGGGATGTCATCAGTGTGATCTCGCGGCGGTTTCCCTTGGTCGCCATCGACCTGATTCCTGTTCAAGTGCAAGGCGTTACGGCGCCCGGACAAATCCGCGAGGCCTTGCAATGGGCGGATGCGAGCCGACGGTACGACGTCATCCTGCTCACGCGTGGCGGCGGCTCGCTTGAGGATCTATGGGCATTCAATGACGAATCATTGGTGCGCGCCATTGCCGTGGCGCAAACACCCACCGTGTCGGCGGTCGGGCATGAGAGCGATACGACCTTGGCAGACTTCGCCGCGGATGTGCGCGCGGCAACGCCGTCCGCCGCCGCGGAGTTGATCACGCCCGCTTCTGGAGATCTCGCCATTCGCGTCGACGCCGCCATGCGCCGACTGTCTCAGCGCAACCGACACGGGCTCGATCTGGCGCGCCGGCATCTTGACCAAGTTGAGCGCCGGTTGTCGGCAACCTCGCCGCTGTCACGGTTCAAGTCGATGCGCGAACGTGCTGATGCGGTGTGGGCGAGAATCACCTATCGCCGTGCCATGGAGAACAACGAGCGGCTCACGCGCCTACGGCAGTTACGCGCGCGCCTCATGGCCAATCATCCGGGCGGACTTCCGGGTGAATTGCGGGCGCGCAGCGACACAGCGCTACACAGACTGTCCGAGTCCACCGGTCGGTTGATGCGTCTTCGCCTGCAAAGGTTGCAGGGATTGGGCCGGACGCTGCACGCCATCAGTCCGTTGGCCACGGTAGACCGCGGATACGCCTTGTTGCAAGACTCCGCCGGCAAATTGGTGGTGTCGGTGGAACAGGTGGCGACCGGCGACTCGTTGAATGCCAAGGTCAGCGACGGCACGTTGTTTTTGCGCATCACCGGAACGGAGAAACTTCCATGAAGCGTTTGCCTTTTTATTTGGCCGGTTCACCGGTACATAGCGAACACACGCTCGAGGTTTTGGACAAGTACACCGGTCGGGTCGCTTGGAAGGTCGCGTTCGGAAAGCGTGCCGATGTACTGGCGGCGATTCGCGCAGCCGAGCGCGCCAAACCTGCTATGGCGGCGCTTCCGGTCCACGAACGCCAACGCGTCTTGCAGCATTGCGTAAGCGCGTTCGAGTCCAAGCAGGACGCGCTGGCACAGGCCTTGTGCGTCGAAGCCGGCAAGCCGATCAAAGATGCGAAAGGGGAAGTCGCAAGGCTCATCGATACATTTCGCGTTGCCGCCAGCGAAGTGATGCGCGAGCAAGGCGATGTCCTTTCACTGGCCATTTCGCCCCGCGCCGACGGTTTGCGCGGATTCACCAAACGCGTGCCGATCGGCGTCTGCAGTTTCATCACGCCCTTCAACTTCCCGCTGAATTTGGTGGCGCACAAAGTTGCCCCTGCCATTGCCGCAGGCTGCCCATTTGTCCTGAAGCCCGCGGCCAACACACCGGTCGGGGCATTGATCATTGCGGAAGTGTTGGCCGGCGCGGGATTGCCCGAAGGGGCATTTTCAGTTTTGCCTTGCAGCAATGACGACGCCGCACCCTTGGTGGAAGACGACCGGATCGCGCTGCTCTCCTTCACCGGCGGATTGGTGGGCTGGGATCTCAAAGCCAAAGCCGGTCGCAAGAAGGTCACCTTGGAATTGGGCGGCAACGCCGCCTGCATCGTTGACGCGGATCCGGGCTGTGACCTCGGGACATTGGTCGAGCGAATCGTTTTCGGCGCCTATTACCAAAGCGGTCAAAGTTGCATCAGCGTGCAACGCTTGTACATTCACGAATCCCTCTATCCGCAACTGAAGACACGGTTGATCAAGGCCGTACGCGCATTGAAATCCGGCAACCCGATTCACCCCAAGACAGATATCGGCCCGATCATCGACATTCCCGCGGCAAAGCGCATTGACGAGTGGATGGATGAAGCGGAAGCGCTAGGCGGAAAAGCGTTGGTGCGCGGCGTGCGGCGCGGCAATCGACTGCCTCCCGCGCTCTTTGAACAAGTACCGCCGAACGCCAAACTCCAAACCGAGGAAGTTTTCGGCCCGGTCTTGGTGATTGAACCGTTCTCACGTTTCGACAGCGCACTGAAACGCGTCAATGCGAGTCGGTTCGGTCTTCAGGCCGGCGTATTCACGGCCAATCTTTCCCATGCGATGCGCGCATGGGACATCTTGGAAGTCGGCGGCGTCGTCATCGGCGACGTTCCAAGCATTCGCGTCGATGCCATGCCCTATGGGGGCGTCAAAGATTCCGGCATCGGGCGTGAAGGCGTGCGATACGCCATCGAAGACATGAGTGAAACGAGATTGCTGTTGCTGAAAGACCGTTAGGGGTCGAGCGATCCGGGGCGACCGTACAAGAAGCCTTGTGCATAACCACAACCCGCGGCGACCAGACGTTGCGCTTGGTATTCGGTTTCCACCCCTTCAGCGACGCACTCCAGATCCAAAGCGTGAGACATGGCGACAATCGCGTTGACCAATGCCTCGCTGCTGCCATCGCCGTCGGCGCTCATGCCGGAGACAAAGGAGCGATCGACTTTGATGCCGTACAAGGGGAAGCGCCGCAAATACGAGAGCGCCGAATAGCCGGTGCCGAAATCATCCAACAAGGTCTTGATGCCGCTGCGACGCAACTTCATGAGCACCTCCATGGCGAGACCGTCGTCTTCCATCAAGGCGCTTTCCGTGATCTCGATCCGAAGCCGATTCAAGTCGGCACCGGCATCGTTCATCATGGCAATCAAACGCTCGACAAAATCGCCGGACTGGAAATGCTGCGGCGATACGTTGATGCTGACGTAGGTGTCGCCCGCATTGGCCAGCCTCGCTGCCACTTTTTTGTAAACCAACCAATCGACGGCTTGGATCAAGCCGCTGTCTTCACCCATTCCGATAAACCGATCCGGCAGAATCCGGCGGCCATCCGGCGCGATCCAACGCACCAAGGCTTCGTGACCGACCACCGTCGCACGGTCGATCGCAACGACAGGCTGATAAACGACTTCAAAAGACTCATTGTTGATGGCACGGCGCAGATCGGCTTCCAGATCAAGCAAGCGCATGGATTCGGCGCGCATCTCCTCGTCGAACACCATGAACTTTCCGCGGCCCAGTGCTTTCGCGCGATACATCGCCGCATCCGCGTCCCGCAGCAATTCTTCTCCGTTGACGTAGCCTTCGCGCCAATAGGCAATGCCGATGCTGGCCGAAGGGAATAGCTCGCGGTCATGAATCCGCAGCGGCCGTTCGAAAGCAGATAGGATTCTCGCCGCCATGGACTCGATAACCAAAGGATCATCGAAATGTTCGGTGAGAATGGCGAACTCATCGCCCCCCAGTCGCGCGACAAGATCATCGGGACGCACGTGATCTTGCAGGCGTCTCGCCACGTCCACCAGCATCTCATCGCCAGCAGCATGTCCCATCGAGTCATTGACCAGTTTGAATTGGTCCATGTCGAGGTACAGCACCGCGAATGAGGGCGCCGTGCCATCGGATCGTGCATTGCGCATGTCGCGCGACAAACGGTCCAAGAGCTGTCTTCGATTGGCAAGGCCAGTCAACACATCATGCTGCGCTTGGTGGTGCAGACGATCTTCAACGCGAATGCGCTCTGCAATTTCTGCAAGCAACGCGCGATTGGAGCGTGCCAATTCCTGTGTACGGCGTTCGACGCGGTCTTCCAGTTCGCCCACCGCAGCGCGCCGGGCGAGCGCGCCGCCCACCTGTTGCGCGGCGAAGACAAACAATTCGAGATCCCGCTCGCTGTAGGTGACGCCCGGATCGTAGCTTTGCACGACCATCGCCCCGATCACCATGTTGTCTTTGCGCAGCGGGACGCCCAACCACGAATACGGCACTTCGCCACTCGGCACAACTTGTCCGGAATCGATCATGGCTTGGACGCCGTTGCGATCCAGCAAAGTCGGGCGACCGTGAGTGACCACATAATCCGTCACCGAGTTCAAACGATGCCGGCGCTTGGGTGTGGTGTCCTGCAAATCGATCCGATACACCAGCTCGAGATACTCACCGGTGTCATCCAATAGCGCAATGAAGAAGTTCTGGCATTCGACCAGTTTGGAAATGATTTCGTGCACCTCGGCAAAAAACCGTTCGCCGCTGATCGGCGCCGTTGAAAGCTCCGAGATGCGGAACAAGGTGCGCTGCAGCGCTTCACCCCGCTGTCGCTCGCTGATTTCCGATTGCAACACCGCATTGGCTTGGCGCAACTGTCGCGTGCGCTCGATCACGCGTGCTTCCAACGCATCGAACTCACGGCGCTGATCCAACGCCATTTGCAAATGTTGCGCGACGAACTCCAAAATCCGCAAGGATTCTTCCGAATACTCGGCTTCTTTTTCGTAGCTTTGAACGACGATGGCGCCACGCACCACACCGCGGCTCAACATCGGTACGCCCAACCACGCCTTGCTTGGTGAACCGTAACGCGGGTCGGTGCTGATGCCATACTCGATGCACAAGTCATCGGATGGGCCCAGCAATGGCTTTCCGACCACCATCATTTTCACAGCGAGACTTTCGGTCATTTTCGACGCGGGCTTGGGTTCCCGTGAAGCAACTTTCGTTGCCTGGTCCATCTCATCAATGAAATAGCGCAATTGAACCAAGTCCGTTTCACGATCCCAGGTGAGTACCATGAAGTTGCGCGCGTACATCAATTGCGCGACATCTTTATGGATGATCTCCAAGACCTCGTCCATGGTGGCATCCGACTGCACCACTTCACTGATGTTGAACAAGGCTTGTTGAAGTTGCTTCGAGGCATCCAACGCCTGGACCTGCCGATCAGCGCGCTCGGAATCGAGGACCGACTCAAACTGCGAGACGGCGAAGTTCCAAATGGAAGCTTCAAGCGTCGCCCCGGCGGGCACACGAACCACAAATGCCTGCTTGCGCCGACCCGATGTCCAAACTTTCAAGTAGGGCTCGAGCGGATACGCTTGCTCCAATGCACTCAGGGCAAAAGTCTCAAGATTTTTGCGATCAGCGCCGCTGGAACAGGCGGCGGAAGCACCGGCAAAGACCCAAGCGCCGGCGACCGCGGCGCCATCAGGCAAAATGGCGCCGATTTCGCGCAAGAATCGGGCGATTCGCGGGAACTCCGCGCAACCATTGGACTCCCCGACGATCGTGGTGCTTGAAACGACTCCCATGGCTGCAGAATAACGCAAAGGACGACCCCGAAGACGACACGCTCCCGTTCAATCCATGTCGGGTAGCATGGTGCTGCGGAACAAGAATTTTTCCCTTATGGACGGCGACTCGAACATCGATCAGGACAACGTTTGGATGGCTGCCTATGCGGCCGGCGATCCGAATGCGTTTGATCGTCTTTATCAAAGTTGCCGCCTGCCGCTGTTTCGATTTCTCATGCAGCACCTGCGCAACCAGGCGCTAGCAGACGAAATTTTCCAAGATGTGTGGCAAAAAGTGATTGCCAATCGCAAGCAATGGCAGCCCACCGCCAATTTCAAAAGCTGGCTGTTCCAGATCGCCCACAACCGCTTGATGGACCATTGGCGCGGCGCAAAATTGCGTCCCTCCGCGCCGGCCGATGCGGAAGCGCGTCTTGAACGGGTGGCTGAGACCCGCACGCCGGAGACCGAGCTCTCCGAGTTTGAACAAAGGCGACACCTGCAATTGGCCTTGGAGCGCCTTCCCGACGAACAACGGGTGGTCGTGGCATTAAGGCTGGATCAACAGCTGTCCTTGGAAGATATCGGTCGTATCACCGGTGTGGGGCGGGAAACGGTCAAATCCCGTTTGCGGTATGCCATGGACAAATTGAAGATGGAGATGGCGTCGTGAGCATCGATGAGTTCGATCCGTTGACCGAAGACGAGCGCGTACTGGCGGCGAAACTGGGTTTCAGCAAACGGACGCATGCGCCCTCGCCGGGGGTGGACGATGCGATACGTGCCGAAGCGCGACGTGCATTGCAGTCCGAAACGCGAACCCCGGCGCACGGAATCGGATGGCTGAAGTACGGCGGTGTCGCCGCGGTGTGCGTGCTTGCCCTGGGCTTGGGTTGGAAATCCATGCACGCACCACGCCAGGAAGGCGTGGATGCGATGCGTTCGAGCGAACCTGCGGCGGCTGCCCCCGCAAACAATGTCGAATCGCCCGTACCGATGCCTACCGGCGTCGCGGCCGAAGCCGCGATCCCAGCAGCGACAGATGCTGCCCCTGTGGTCTCGCCGCAAGCGCCTGCGCCCGCTAGCGCCGACGCGCCCGTGGTTCCGCGCCGCGATCCGGTGGCGGAAGCGCTCACTCCGCCCGCCGCGCCCGCCGCGCCCGCCGCGCCCGCCGCGCCTGCTCCCATCGCCGCGAAGCCGACAGCGGATGCCGCGTTCAAGGCAGCTGAAGCAGCTGAAGCCGCCGGTGCCCAAGCCGCACAAATGCAGGCAAAACGTCGCCTGTCACCGCCACCCGCTCCACCGGTGGACGACACTAGCGCGCGACGTGCAGATGAAGCGGCGGGTGTGGTTTTGCCGGTGCCCTCCGCTACGACGGCGGTCACTGCGGCGGAACTTCCTGCGCCGGCATCGTCCCCCGCGGTTGCCTCCCCTCCTCCGGCAGCCGCTGCACGCAGTGGCGAAATCGCGCTTGAAAACGGTTACGATGCGCGACCACCCAAAACCATGGATGCGGAAGACGTCCAGCAAGCTTGGTTGAAACGCATTCGCGCGCTGTACCAAGCCGGCAAAAAGGACGAAGCCGCAGCCAGCCTGGAGGCATGGCGCAAGCGTTACCCGCAATCGACGGTACCCCCGGATCTCGCTCCCTTGGGGAAAGTGACCCCTGAAAAATGACTGAAGAAAAGAAACCGCGCGTCGCAGTCGGCACCTTGCGCGCACTATGGCCGTTCGTCCTTCGCGAAAAAGCCTTGTTCGCCGGTTGGCTGATTGCACTTGCCTGCAGTTCGGCCGCGACGCTGACCATTCCGGTGGCGATCCGCAAGATGATTGACCAAGGCTTCCACGATCTGTCGAAGATTGACGGCACATTTCTTTTTATTTTCGGCGTTACGCTCGTGCTCGCGGTGGCAACCGCGGTGAGATTCTTTTTCGTTTCGTTGCTGGGTGAGCGCGTCGTCGCGGATTTGCGCCAACGTTTGTTTACGCACTTGCTTTCCCTGGATGCGGAATTTCAAGACAAAACCCGCAGCGGCGAGCTGGTCTCGCGCCTGACTGCCGATGCCGAATTGTTGCGTAGCGTCGTAGGTTCGACCATGTCGGTAGCTTTGCGCAGCACCATCACTGTGCTCGGCAGCTTGGTCGGACTCGTCGTCACCAGTCCGCATTTGGCCGGCTACACAATGATCGGCATTCCTTTGGCTGTGGCACCTATTGTTCTGAGCGGTCGTCGACTGCAAGGCATGTCCAGGCAAAATCAAGATCGCATTGCCGATGCCAACACGCATGCCAGCGAAGTGTTGGGCGCCATGCGCACCGTTCAAGCCCACGCGCGAGAGACCTACGAATTGACGCGCTATGCCAGCGGCTTGCGCGTGGCGCTCGATAGCGCGCGCAAACGCATTGCCGCGCAATCCTGGGTGACAGCACTTGCGATTGTCCTGATCTTCGGTGCGGTGACGCTGGTGCTTTGGAGCGGCGCCCGCGAAGTGGTCTCGGGTGAAATGAGCGCGGGAACCTTGGGCCAGTTCCTGATGTACGCGATGATCGGCGGCGGCTCGGTCGGCGCATTGGCAGAAGTGTGGAACGAACTACAACGTGCCGCGGGCGGCATGGGTCGGATCAATGAACTGATGCAAGAGTCGCCGGAAATTCGCGCGCCGGCCGACCCTGCCCATTGGCCCGCGAAGGTAAAGGGTGACATTCGTTTTGAAAACGTGGTCTTCCACTATCCGTCGCGACCGGATACGGCTGCCTTGCAGGACTTCAGCTTGCATGTGCGCCCGGGTGAGACCGTCGCTTTGGTCGGCCCGTCCGGCGCAGGCAAAAGCACCGTCTTTTCTTTGCTGTTGCGTTTCCATGATCCGGACGGCGGACAGGTGTTGTTGGACAACGTGGATATCCGGACGGCTGACCCCGCCGAGCTTCGCGACAACATCGCGCTGGTACCGCAGTCGCCGACGCTGTTTGCCGCAACGGCGGCGGAAAATATTCGATACGGACGCTTGGAAGCCACCGACGCGGAATTGCATTCGGCTACGCGTGCCGCAGAGGCGCTCGACTTCATCCAAGCCTTGCCGGATGGCTTCAACGCCCAATTGGGCGAACGTGGTGCGCGTCTGTCAGGCGGACAGCAACAACGCATCGTCATCGCGCGGGCAATTCTCAAGGACGCGCCGGTGCTGCTGCTGGATGAGGCCACTTCAGCGCTGGACGCCCAGAGTGAAATGGCGGTTCAAACCGCGTTGGGGCACCTGATGGAAGGTCGCACCACCCTGGTGATCGCACATCGTCTCTCGACCATATTGAAGGCCGACCGGATCGTCGTGATGGAGGCGGGTCGGATCGTCGCCAGTGGCACCCACAGCGAGCTCTTGTCGCAAGGCGGCTTGTATGCCGACCTCGCCAAACTTCAATTCCTAGACTGATCAGTCTTCGACGAAGCGGACACGGCGTGTAATTGAACACACCGGCTCATAGCCGATGGTGCCTGCAGATGCGCCGACGTGTTCCACCGGAATGTCCTCGCCCCACAAGGTGACTTGCTCGCCCGGCTGCGCGTCGGGAAAGCGTCGCAAATCCAAAGTCATCAAGTCCATCGAGACCCGGCCGACCGTGGGAACAACGTGGTCGCCAACCTTCACCAAGGTGCCGGAAGCGGCGGTGCGCGGATAGCCATCACCGTAACCCACAGCGGCAATACCGATGGTCATGTCTTCGGGCGCGGTCCAAGTGCCGGCGTAACCGACACGCCCACCCGCCGGAATCTTCTTGACTGAAATCAGACGTGTGGTGAATGTCATGGCCGGTCGAAGCCCGTAATCGGCCCCGGTTTTGCCCTCACAGACCGAAATACCGTAAAGCGCCCCGCCCGGCCGTACCCAATCGCCATGCGATTGCGGCCATCCCAGCACCGCGGCCGAATTGGCCATCGAGCGCTCGCCACCCAGGCCCGCCGTGACTTCATCAAACAACTTCAACTGAGACAATGTTTGGGCACCGCGGGAGGCGCTGTCCACATATTCATCGGAACTGGCGAAGTGCTGCAGCAATCCGATCTCGGGATCGACATTTGGCAATTGACGCAAGCGGGCGTGCGCGTCACGCGCCTCTTCAGGCGCAAATCCCAAACGGTGCATGCCGGTGTCCACCTTCAGCCAGCATCGCAAGGCCTCCGTGCCGTCTGATTGCGCCAGCATCGCCAGTTGCGAGGCGTGGTGCACCACCGACCAAACATTCAACGCACGCATGCGCGGAAGATCATCCGGTGCGTCGAAACCGGATAGCAACAGGATCGGCTGCGACATGCCGGCGGCGCGCAATCGTTCCGCGTCTGCCAGCGCCGCCACGCCGAACGCATCCGCACCCGACAAGGCATTGGCAACCCGTTCCAAGCCATGGCCGTAACCGTCGGCCTTGACGATGGCCATCACCTTGCTTGAGGGCGCGAGCTTGCGGACGACGCCCAAATTGTGCCGGAGCGCTTCGGGATGGATGATTGCGGTGGTTGAGCGTGCCATCGATAAAGTTTAAAAGATGCGTGTCAGGCCCGCGTATTATTCGAAACTGCCAACGCTGTCGCGCGCGAGATTGTCAAAGCGCGTGTACTCACCGAAGAACTTCAGCTTGACCATGCCGGTCGGACCGTTACGTTGCTTGCCGATAATGATTTCGGCCAAGCCTTTGTCATTGGATTCTTTGTTGTAGTACTCGTCGCGGTAGATGAAGCAGATCATGTCGGCGTCTTGCTCGATAGCACCCGATTCGCGCAAGTCAGCCATGACCGGACGTTTGTCGGTGCGAGTTTCCAGCGACCGGTTTAACTGCGACAAGGCGATGACCGGCACATTCAATTCTTTTGCCAGGGCTTTCAGGCTTCGGGAAATCTCGGAGATTTCGGTGGCGCGGTTTTCGTTATTGCCCGGCACGGACATCAACTGCAGGTAATCGATCACGATCAAGCCCAAATCGTGCTCGCGCTTCAGGCGACGCGATTTCGAGCGCAGCACATCCGGTGACAAACCGGGCGTTTCTTCGATGAAGATTTTTGCGGTATTCAACATCGACACCGCATGGGTCACCCGCGTCCAATCTTCGTCTTGCAGTTCGCCGGTGCGCAATCGCCGCGCGTCGATCCGACCGACGGAGGACACCAAGCGCATGGCTAACTGCGCCGCCGACATTTCCATAGAGAACACCGCGACCGCCTTGCGCGACTTGATGGCGGCGTATTCGGCCATGTTGAGTGCCAGCGTGGTCTTACCCATCGAGGGACGCGCAGCGACGATGACCAAATCGCTGGGCTGCAGGCCCGCGGTCATTTCATCCAGATCGGTGTAGCCCGTGGACAAGCCGGTGACCGCGCCCTGATTGGCGTAGCGCTCTTGCAGCATGTCCACCGCGCTGTTCAGTGCGGAATTCAAATCAACAAAATCCTTGCGACCCTGACCTTCTGTATTGGCCAATGCGAAGACGTCTTGTTCTGCCTTGGCCAGCACCTCGCGACTCTCCCGCCCTTCCGGCTGGAACGCGTCGTTGACGATCTTGGTGCCGACTTCGATCAAATTCCGCAGCGTGGCCTTGTCGCGCACAATGTTGGCGTAGGCGCGAATATTGGCGGCCGAAGGCGTTGTCGACGCCAGTTCGATCAAGTAGGCGCCGCCTGCCACCATTTCCGACATGCCTTGCGAATCGAACCACTCGCCCAAGGTCACCGCATCGAAGGGCTGGTCTTTATCGTTCAGTTGTTTGATTGCGCGGTAGATCAGCTGATGGTCGCGGCGATAGAAAGCCGCCTCGGTCAGGATCTCCGCCACGGCTTCGATCGAGACGGGAGACAACATCAGTCCGCCTAAAACACTTTGCTCAGCTTCGATCGAATGCGGCGGCACACGCAGTTGATCGATCTTCCGTTCTGTCCGGTTATCCGAATTGAAGCGCGGTTTGGATGACATCGGACAAGGGCTCCATGAAACATTGCAACGGCCGACCATCTAATCACGTCGACGCATCCCGGTGTTAGGGACAAGCCTGTGGATAACCGGTGGGAATCTTCAATACCTATACGCGAACGCCGTCTCACCGATTGAGACAAAAAAATACGGGCGCCGAAGCGCCCGTATCAAACAACATGGAACCTGCGATCAGGCAGCGTCACCTTCGACGATGACCTTGACCGTGGTTTCGACGTCTGCCGCGAAGTGCAGCACCACGTCGAATTCGCCGGTGTGGCGGATCGGACCTTCGCCCAACACCACTTCGCTCTTTTGCACCGGGGTGCCTTGCGCGGTGAGCGCATCAGCGATGTCACGCGGGGTGACCGAACCGTACAACTTGCCTTCGGCCGATGCGTGCGCCTTGATGGTCACGCTGCCACCGTCGAGTTTGGCACGACGCGCTTCGGCTTCGTCAAGGATCGACTTGGCTTTCGCTTCGTATTCAGCGCGCTTCGCTTCGAACGAGGCCAGGTTTGCGGCCGTGGCCGGCACGGCTTTGCCTTGGGGCACGAGGAAGTTGCGGCCGTAGCCCGGCTTCACGTTGACGGTATCGCCGAGCGCGCCGAGGTTTTGGACTTTTTGCAACAGAATCAATTTCATGGGGTGTCTCCGTTAGCAGCGTTCGCTGCAGCAGTGTTGTTGTCCGGATGGACAGCGGCGATCAAACGTCGTGGTTGTCGGTATACGGCAACAGCGCGAGGAAGCGGGCGCGCTTCACGGCGGTAGCCAGTTGGCGCTGGTAGCGCGACTTGGTACCAGTGATGCGGCTCGGGATGATCTTGCCGTTTTCGGTGATGTATTGGCGCAGAGTATTGAGGTCTTTGTAATCGACTTCAACGATGCCTTCTGCGGTGAATTTGCAGAACTTGCGACGGCGGAAGAACTTGGACATGTGTGTACTCCTCAGGCGGCTTCAGTGGTGTCGTCGTCGGATTCTTCCGAATCTTCAACGCCTTCGACTTCAACGTCGTCGCGACGGCGACGGTCGCGGTCACCACGTTCGACCTTCTCGTCCTTGTTCTTCATGATCAAGGATTGCTCGGTCACGGCTTCATCACGTGCGATCACAAGGTGACGCAGCACGGCATCGTTGAAGCGGAAGCCGTCAACGAGTTCGTTCAACGAAGCTTGATCGGCTTCGATGTTCATCATGATGTAGTGGGCCTTCACCAGATTGTTGATCGGGTAAGCCAGCATGCGGCGGCCCCAATCTTCGGTGCGGTGGATTTTGCCGCCGGCGGCTTCGATCAGCGCGGTGGTGCGCTCGATCATGCCCGGCACTTGTTCGCTTTGGTCCGGATGGACCATGAACACGATTTCGTAATGACGCATGGTGTTTTCCTTGTGGATACCCGGCCGCGGGATTGCGATCCGGACAGCTCCCCCATTGGGATGGAGCAAGGTCTCCCCTTCCGGGGAGCCGGATATTATGGCAAATCAATCACTTGTGCGCAAGGCAACGCCGCGCCGGACGACTCAGAGCGCTTTGTCGGGGTCAGTGGTGAAGCTCTCACCACAACCGCACTCGCCCTTCACCTGCGGGTTTCTGAAAACAAACTGCTCATTCAGGCCCTGCTTGATGAAATCAATCTCCGTGCCGTCGACCAGGGGCAGGCTCGCAGGATCCACGAGAATTTTGACGCCCGCCTGTTCGAAAACCGCATCGGCGTCGTTCACCGCATCTGCCATCTCGATGACATAGCCCCAGCCCGAACAGCCGGTCTTGCGGACACCAAATCGAAGCCCTGCCTTGGCGGGCTCGGCGGCGAGATAACTTTGTACGCGTTCAAGCGCCGAGGGCGCCAATTGGATACTCATGCGCACATCATGGGGCCGAGCTGCACCCGCTTCAAGCCACCATGCCTCCGGCGGGCTTTCCTTTATTATGGATGTTTCCCCAAGATTCATCCCGAGCGCCTCGCACCATGACGATTTCCAGCGTAGAACATGCGCTTTCGGGCAAGTTGCCCGAGGGCGGAAAAGTCACCCTTCGCGGCTGGGTCCGCACCCTGCGCGAATCCGCCAATCTGTGCTTCATTCAAGTCAGTGACGGCTCGTGCTTTGCACCGATGCAGGTAGTGGCGACCAATGCGCTTACCAATTTCGAAGACATCCGCAAGCTCACCTCGGGCTGTTCCGTCATTGCGACGGGCACGTTGGTCAAATCGCAGGGCAAGGGTCAGAGCTATGAAATCCAGGCCGATTCGGTCGAGGTGATCGGTTGGGTGGAAGACCCGCTGACCTACCCGATCCAGCCGAAGCCGATGTCACCGGAATTCCTGCGCGAAGTCGCCCATTTGCGCCCGCGCACCAACTTGTTCGGCGCCGTTACCCGCATCCGTCACTGCCTGTCGATGGCGGTACACCGCTATTTCCATGAGAACGGCTTCTACTGGATCTCGACGCCGATCATCACCACCAGCGACGCCGAGGGCGCCGGCCAGATGTTCCGGATCTCGACGCTGGACATGGCCAACCTGCCGCGCACCCAAGATGGGCAAGTGGATTTCAGCCGCGATTTCTTCGGCAAAGAAACCTTCTTGACCGTCTCGGGGCAATTGAACGTCGAAGCCTATTGTTTGGCGCTCAGCAAGGTGTACACCTTCGGGCCGACCTTCCGTGCCGAGCAGTCCCACACCACGCGCCATTTGGCCGAATTCTGGATGATCGAACCGGAAATCGCTTTTGCCGACCTGAATGACAACGCCAATCTCGCCGAAGACTTCCTCAAGTACCTCTTCCGCGCGGTGTTGAGCGAACGTGCGGACGACATGGCCTTCATTGCCGAGCGCGTGCAAAAAGACGCGGTGACCCGCTTGGAAGCCTTCGTCAATGCACCGTTTGAGCGTATCGATTACACCGATGCGGTCTCGCTGCTGCAAAAGAGTGGCAAGAAGTTCGAGTTCCCGGTCGAATGGGGTCTTGACCTGCAAACCGAGCACGAACGCTGGTTGACCGAAGAACACGTGGGTCGTCCGGTAGTCGTGATGAACTACCCCGAACACATCAAGGCGTTTTATATGCGCCTCAATGACGACGGCAAAACCGTTGCGGCCATGGATGTGCTCGCGCCCGGCATCGGCGAAATCATCGGGGGCTCGCAACGCGAAGAGCGCTTGGACGTCTTGGATGCACGGATGCAGCAGTTCGGGTTGGATCCCGAGCATTACGGCTGGTACCGCGATTTCCGCCGCTACGGCAGCGTTCCGCACGCGGGGTTCGGGCTCGGATTTGAACGCTTGGTGGTCTACGTCTGCGGCCTGACCAATATCCGCGACGCGATTGCGTATCCGCGGGCACCTGGCAGCGCGGAGTTCTGATCATGGTCCTGTTTTTCGCATTGTGGTTTGTGGCAATGGCCATTGCAGGCGCCACCGCCTTCGTGATTTTTTGGCCGCTGTCGCTCGTGCATCTGCGCGACAAACACCCTGAAACCAAACCCCTGCTCGGGGAATTCGCGTTCTTGAATCCCAAAGCGCTCTGGTGGTTGCTCACGGGTCACTATCGCAGTTTGCAGGATCGCTCGTTCACCGGATTGGCAACACCTGCGCGAATCTCGCTCATCATCATTTTGACGGGTCTGTTTTTCGCCTTTTTGCTTTACCTCTTTGCAACGCTGTATCCGGGAGTAGGCGGATGATCGACGACGAACTTCCGCGGGATGAATGGTGGCTCGCCACCTTGGGCAACACGCTCATCTGGGCACGGATGCGGATATTGGATGCGGGCACCGCAGAAGTGCTGGATTCCGATGGCAACCGTCTGCCTTATGACAGTCCGGATACCGCGCGCGCCGCATTGATGGACGCCGAGTTCGTGTCTTGGGACGGTTTGGACGAAGACGACGCACGCATGCGCGGCTTCAGCCTGACGGAATTCGCGCCGCCGACCGCAGCGCATGACGACGCTTTGATACCGCACATGGTGCGCAAATTGGGAACCCCTGCATGACACATTTGAATGGCCTGCTTGAAAACAATCGCCAATGGTCCGAGCGTGTCCATGCCGAGGATCCGACGTTCTTTCAGCGGCTTTCCAAGCAGCAAGCCCCGAAATACTTGTGGATAGGCTGCTCTGATTCCCGCGTGCCTGCGAACCAAGTGGTGGACGTCGCACCCGGTGAGGTCTTCGTCCATCGCAACATCGCCAATGTCGTCGTTCACACCGATCTGAATTGCCTCTCGGTGATCCAGTTTGCCGTCGATGTTCTGAAAGTCGAACATATCCTGGTGGTGGGTCACTATGGTTGCGGCGGCGTCCACGCCGGTTTGAATCAAAGCCGGCTCGGGTTGGCAGACAACTGGATCCGCCATGTGACTGACGTTCGCGATAAACACGCTGATTTCATCGAATCGCTGGGAGATCAGGAACTGCGTCACGACCGACTCTGCGATTTGAACGCTTTGGAACAAGTCACCCATGTGTGCACGACCACAATCGTTCAGGACGCGTGGGCGCGGGGTCAGAAGCTGGTTGTTCACGGCTGGGTCTACAGCTTGAAGGACGGCATCGTCCACGACATCGGTCTGAACATCGATTCGAACGAGGTCTTGAAGACGCAATACGCGCGCGCCCTCGCGCAAATCCACATCGATACGGAAAACCGATGACGACAGAAAGCATCCACAGTGATGCTGCGCCGCTTCCGGTTGGCCACTACCCGCATGCGCGCCGCGCCGGTCGATTCTTGTTCCTTTCCGGGATCGGCCCGCGCGACCCCGAAACCAACCAAGCACCCGGCAACACCTATGACGCCGACGGCCGGCTGATCGCGTATGACATCGCATTGCAAACGCGGTCGGTCTTGGACAATGTCGAGCGCGTCTTGAATGCCTGTGGCGCGACGTGGTCGGACGTCGTGGACGTGACAGTGTTCCTGACTGACATGGACCGCGACTTCAAAACCTACAACGCCATTTGGGCAGAGAAATTTCCGCAAGCGGCGTCTGCCCCTTGCCGCACGACGGTCGGGATCACCGCCCTGCCCGCACCGATTGCCATCGAATTCAAATGCACCGCCGTGCTGAAGGATGACTGATGTTGCCGAACCCGATCAACTTGCCTGCCTGGATTGAAGAACACCGCCACCTGCTCAAACCGCCGGTCGGCAACAAGACCATCGTCCAAGATGACTTCATCGTGATGATTGTCGGCGGCCCGAATGCGCGCACCGACTACCACTTTGAAGAGGGACCGGAGTGGTTCTACCAAATTGAAGGCGAGATGGTCCTGCGAATCCAAGAGGACGGACAGGTACGGGATATCCCGATCAAAGCGGGTGAGATTTTTTACTTGCCGCCGCGCATTCCGCACAGCCCGCAACGCATGCCGGGATCCGTCGGTCTGGTGATGGAGCGCAAGCGTCTCGCGCACGAAGATGACGCATTGATGTGGTTCTGCGTCAACTGCAATGAAAAGATTTACGAGGAATTCTTCCATCTCGAAGATATCGAAAAGGATTTCTTTGCCGTGTTCGAGCGTTTTTATCGCAGCGAAGACTTGCGCACCTGCAAGCATTGCGGCACTTTGAATCCGAGACCCACCCGATACGAACTTGATGCCAGCTCACAAGCGGACATCACCTGACCCGACATCACCTCATGCTCAAGATCGATATCCACGCGCACTACCTTCCCAAGGATTGGCCCGATCTGGCAAGCAAGTACGGCGATCCGCGCTTCGCCGTCATTCACCACGGTGACGACGGTCGCCATCGCATCTACAAGGACGGCAAATTTTTCCGCGAAATCTGGCCGAAAACCTGGGATCCGGAAATTCGCATTACCGACTACGCCGAGTTCGGCGTGCAAGTGCAGGTGTTGTCGACGGTCCCAGTGATGTTTTCGTACTGGGCGAAACCGCACCATGCTTTGGAGTTGCACCGTGCGTTGAACGACCACATGGCAGAAGCCTGTCGCAGCTATCCCAAGCACTATGCCGGCATCGGTACCGTGCCAATGCAATCTCCCGAATTGGCCATCCGCGAATTGGAACGCTGCATGGACGAACTGGGACTGCAAGGCGTTCAGATCGGTTCGCATATCGGCGACATGAATCTCGATGCCCCTGAATTGTTTCCGTTCTTCGAAGCGGCCTCGGAGTTGGGTGCGGCCATCCTTGTCCATCCTTGGGACATGATGGGCAGCGAGTCCATGCCCAAGTACTGGTTGCCTTGGCTGGTCGGCATGCCGGCCGAGCAATCGCGCGCCGCCTGCTGTTTGATTTTCGGCGGAGTGCTGGAACGCCTTCCGAATTTGCGCGTCTGCCTCGCGCACGGCGGCGGGAGTTTCCCCTACACCATCGGCCGAATCGAGCACGGTTTCAAAATGCGTCCTGACCTCGTCGCCACCGACAACTTCCGCAACCCGCGTGAATACTTGAAGCGCCTGTACTTCGACTCTTGGGTCGCGGACGAACTGGCGCTCAAATATTTGTTGGACGTGTGCGGCGCCGATCGGGTGATGTTGGGCACCGACTACCCCTTCCCCTTGGGCGAACAAACACCCGGCGAAAGCATCGAACGCTTGCCGTTGGACGAAGTCTCACGCGCACGGCTCTACAACGGCACAGCGCTTGAGTGGCTCGGCCTGAAAGAAACGAGATTTTCATGAACCAAGACCTGTTGTCTCCCGAGTTCGCGACGCGCATGGATCAAGCCGATCCGCTCAAGTCCTTTCGCGATGAATTCCTGTTTCCTAAACATGCGGGTGAACCGCAAGCCTACTTCGTCGGCAATTCCCTGGGACTGCAACCCAAGGGCGCACGCGCGCAGGTGGAAGAAGTCTTGAGCAAATGGGCCGACGAAGCGGTCGAAGGCCACTTCACCGGCCAAGCGCAGTGGATGCCGTATCACGAATTGGTAAGGGACGACCTCGCTGCCCTGGTCGGTGCCAAACCCCATGAAGTCGTGGCGATGAATTCGCTCACCGCCAATCTTCATTTGATGATGGTGAGCTTCTATCAGCCGACAATTGAACGCACGGCCATCCTGATTGAAGCCGGTAGCTTTCCCTCTGATCGCTATGCCGTGGAATCGCAGTTGAAGTTTCACGGCTTCAACGCCCAAAATTCGCTGATCGAAGTCGAGCCCGATTTGCCCAACGGCGTTTTCTCCGATCAATGCATCATCGATGCCATTCGTACGCACGGCAAACGTCTGAGCTTGGTGCTGTGGCCCGGCGTGCAATACCGCACAGGGCAAGCGTTCGATTTGCAAGCGATTGCAGGCGCGGCGCACGAGGCGGGCGCACTGGTCGGTTTCGACCTGGCGCATGCCGTCGGCAACTTGCCGTTGCAGTTGCACGATGACGACGCCGATTTTGCTGTGTGGTGCCATTACAAATACTGCAATGCCGGTCCGGGTGCGGTGGGCGGCTGTTTCGTCCATGAACGCCATGCCGAGACGACGCGTCCGCGATTGGCGGGCTGGTGGGGCAACAATCCCGATGTGCGATTCAAGATGGGGACGGAATTCAACCCGACGCGCGGCGCCGACGGCTGGCAATTGTCGAATCCGCCGATTCTCGGACTGGCGCCCCTGCGTGCATCGCTGGATCAGTTCAAACGTGCAGGCATGCCGGCGTTGCGGGAAAAGTCCCTTCAACTCACCCAGTATCTGGCGCAATGCATCGAGACCTACCTGTCGGATGCCATCGAGATCATCACGCCGATGTCTGCGGAAAAACGTGGCGCGCAATTGTCCTTGCGAGTGAAGGCGGGTCGCGATGCGGGTCGCTCGCTGTTCGAGCATCTGGCAGCGCAAGGCGTCTTGGGCGATTGGCGCGAACCCGATGTCATCCGCATCTCGCCCGCCCCTCTGTACAACAACGTTGCCGACGTACAACGCTTCGTACGCGCCACGCAGGAGTGGATGCATGGCCGACGCTAAACAGCTGACGATCATCGGCGGCGGTCTTGCCGGAGCGCTGCTTGCGAGTCTGCTCGCGCAACGGGGCTGGCAAGTCGACGTCTTTGAACAGCGTGGCGATCCGCGCGTCGAAGGCTATGCGGGCGGCCGTTCGATCAACCTGGCGCTGGCAGAGCGCGGCTTGTATGCACTTAAACAAGCGGGTTTGGATCATCGCGTTCTGGAACAGGCCGTAATGATGCGCGGCCGCTTCGTCCACCCGTTGGCGGGCGCGTCGCAATTGCAGCGCTATGGCCGCGATGACAGCGAGGTGATCTGGTCGATCAGCCGTGGCGAACTCAACATCACTTTGTTGAATGCCGCGGAACGTGCAGGCGTCCGCTTGCATTTCAATCAGCCCTTGAAATCTGTGGATTTCGAAGCGCGTCTGGCGACATTTGAAACGCCCGATGGTGAGAACGTCGTGCCCTTCAATGCGCTGATCGGTGCGGACGGTGCCGGTTCGACGCTTCGTGCACAAATGCACGCCACGTTGCCGTTTGATGAACGCACCGAATGGCTGGATCACGGCTACAAGGAGCTGGAAATTCCGCCCACCGCTTCCGGCGACTTCCGGATCGAACCGAACGCGCTGCATATCTGGCCGCGCGGGCATTACATGTGCATCGCGTTGCCCAATGATGAGCGTACTTTCACGGTCACCCTGTTTATGCCGCTAAAAGGTGTGTATCCGAGCTTCGAACTCATCACGACGCCTGACGCGGCGCAGACACTTTTCGAAACGCAATTCCCCGATACCCTGCCGCTGATTCCGGACCTTGCCGAAGATTTCGCCCGCAACCCGGTCGGCAAGCTGGCGACACTGTATCTCGATCGTTGGCATCTGGCGGACAAGGCGGTGCTGATCGGCGATGCCGCCCACGCAATGGTGCCCTTCCATGGCCAGGGCATGAACTGTGCCTTCGAAGACTGCGTCAGCTTGGCCAATCATTTGGACCGTTCACCGGCACTGTCAGACGCCTTCCAAGCATTCAGCGAAGAGCGTATGCCCAACGCTGCGGCGATCCAGCAAATGGCGCTGGAGAACTATGTGGAAATGCGCGACAAAGTCGACGATGCCGCGTTTTTGTTGCAGCGTGAGTTGGAATTGACCCTTCAGGCCAGACATCCCGAGCGATTTATTCCGCACTACACCATGGTGACTTTCATGCGCATTCCCTATGCGGTCGCACTGGCGCGCAGTGATATCCAACGCGACATTCTTGTCGCCGCCACCCACGGCAAGCAGCGTCTTGACGAGCTGGACATGGCACAGGCGGACGCGATGGTGCTCGCGCAGCTTCAACCCTTGTCGGACCTCGCGTGAGCCAAAGCTATCTTTTCTATGACCTCGAAACTTGGGGGCTGGATCCGCGAAAGACCCGCATCGCGCAATTCGCAGCGATTCGCACCAACGCCGAGCTCGAGGAGATCGACGCACCGGTAAGCCTTTTCGTGCGCCCGTCGGATGATTTTCTGCCATGTCCGGAAAGCGCTTTGATCACCGGCATCACCCCGCAACAAGCTGACGCCGAAGGTCTTCTCGAGGCCGACGCCATCGCGCAAATCCATGCCCTCATGGCGGAGCCGGAAACCTGCACGCTCGGTTTCAATACGTTGAAATTCGATGATGCTTTCATCCGGCATGCGCTTTACCGGAATTTCCACGATCCCTACGAACGGGAGTACCGTGAAGGCAATACGCGTTGGGATATTTTCAATGTCATTCGTGCGACACACGCGCTTCGACCCGAAGGGATTCAATGGCGGCCGCGCGAAGATGATCCGGACGCCACCAGTTTCAAATTGGAACATTTGGCCGAAGACAATGACCTGCGCGTAGGTAGCGCACATGAGGCCTTGTCAGACGTGCGCGCCACGATCGGATTGGCCCGACTGGTGAAAGACCGCCAGCCCAAACTGTGGCATTACCTGGGCAAACTGCGCGACAAGCGCCATGTGCAAGGCATGATTGATTTGGCCGGCATGACGCCTCTGCTACATATCGCGGGACGGTACCCTGCCCGTCAGCGCAATGCGGCGATTGTGGTGCCGCTGTCGGAGCATCCGGTCAATCGCAACCAGATCATTTTCCTTCGGATGGACGTGCCCGCCGACGCGCTGCTCTCCGATTCGGCGGATGCGGTGAAAACGCGATACTTCAGCCGGCGCGAGGCCCTGCCTGAAGGCATGTCACGCCCGCCGTTCACGGATATCCGCATCAACGAAAGCCCGACCCTTCTCCCGCTCGGTGATTTAAGAAGCGCCGACTTCGAGCGGATGAATATCGACATGACCGAGGTCGAGCGCAACATCGCGTTTGCCCGCAAACACCGCAATGCGCTCGCCGCACTGGCGCGACACGTGTTCGCGCCGGAAGACGGAAAGGAAGGGAACGCGGGGAACGACGTCGATGCCGCGTTGTACGACGGATTCATCCCTCCCGCCGACAAATCCCTGTTCAGTCGCATCCGTGCCTGTACGCCGGAAGCCTTGGGACAGGAAGGCTTCCGATTTCAAGACCGGCGCATGCCCGAGCTGTTCTTCCGCTATCGCGGGCGCAATTGGCCGGCGCTGCTCAACTTCGATGAACAAGTGCAGTGGCAGGCGCATCGCCGGTCGAGACTGCTCGACGGCGTACAGACACCTTACACACTCGCGGCACATGCGGAAAAGGTCCATGCATTGCGCGAAATCCACGCGGATCAGCCGCAGAAATTGGCGATACTCGATGCCATGGACGCTTGGCGCCAAGCCATCGGACACTCACTCGGAACATGACCATGTCGACCGCACAAAAATCCCCTCAAGCGACCCACGCCTCACTGACCATTCGTTTGGCGCTCGCGTTGGCGGCGTTGTTGCTGCTGTTGATCGCCTACGTGGCGGCCGGACCTTGGATCGCCATGCGCGGCATCCAGCATGCCGTTGAAACCCGCGATCTTGCCTCTTTGCCGAAATACATCAATTTTGAAAAGCTGCGACCGAACATGAAAGCGCAGCTGGAAGACGTGATTGCCGCGCAAATTGCCAATCGCGGCGGTTTGATGGGAAGCGCCGTCGCCGGCGCCGCGAACGTCGTGGCGGGCAGTGCTGCGGAAGGTATGGTCTCTCCTGCCGGCATCGCCATCTTGCTGGAAGGCGACGCATTGTTGAAACGCGCGCGGGGCGATATGAAACCGGGTTCCGGCATTGCCAGCGGCGGCCCGAAGTCGTTGGAAGCCTTCAAGAATGCCCAGACGCGTTTCGTTTCAATGAGTGCGTTTCAGGCCACCGTGGAAGTCGGCGATCAAAAAGTTGTGGATTTTCTCTTCGAACGCGAAGGTTTCAAGTGGCGTTTGGTCAACATCAAATTGCCCCACAAGAAAACCCCTTGATCAAGATTCGTTGTTGACCCCGTGCGGCACATGCCCGGCGGCGACGTGCGCACGCGCCGACTCCACGTTATGCAGGGAGTCGTCAAAGAAGATGTCGGCACCGAAGGCATTCAAGAACTCGCCCTTGTCGCGTCCACCGAGGAATGAGGCCTCATCCAGACGGACACCCCACTCGCGCAGGGTTCGAATCACACGCTCGTGGGCCGGAGCCGATCGCGCTGTCACCAAAGCGGTGCGGATCGGGGCGTCCTGACCTGCGGGAAACGCTTCTTGCAAATCGTGTAAGGCCTGGAGAAACCCGCGGAACGGTCCGCCGGACAGAGGCGACATGGCGTGCTTGCGTTCGTGCAAGCCGAAGGCTTCAACGCCTTGCTCGCGCGAGATTCGCTCGCTCTCATCTCCGAAGATGACGGCATCGCCATCGAAGGCGATACGGACCTGCTCCAGATGCGGCGTTTCCGCGGCATTCGCCGGCAAGATCGTGGCCGCAGCCACACCGGCGGCCAACGCGGCGGCCACCGACTCCGGGTTCGCCGACAAGAACAATTGCGCGCTGAAGGGTTTGATGTACGGCCAAACCGGCGCGCCGGAAGTGAAGGTCGCGCGCTTGATGTCCAGCCGGTGATGCTGGATGGAATTGAAAACGCGCAATCCGGTGTCGGTGGAATTGCGCGACAGCAAGATCACTTCCACATGCGGCGCGAGCTCCGGTGTCCGGGCATTGAGTGCAAGGATCTTGCGTACCAAGGGGAACGCGATGCCGGGCGGCAACGGGTCGTTTTCATGGGCCTGTTGGTATGCGCGATACGCCTCGATGCCTTCACGCTCGAACAAGCCGTGACTGTCCTCCATCGAGAACAAGGCTCTCGAGGTAATGGCGATCACTAACGGTGGTGGCACACGATCATTCATCAGGCAATGAATTGTTCACTCAAGATTCGTTCTTCGAGATTGTGCTCGGGATCGAACAACAAGACGGCGAACTGCGTTTGCGCTTCGCGGATCGTCACTTCGAGCACATCGCGCACCTCATGCGAATCGGCGGTCGCACTGACCGGACGTTTGTAGGGATCGAGCACGCGAAATTTGGCTTCGGTTTCACCGCGCAACACAGCACCGCGCCAGCGCCTCGGCCGGAACGGCGCAATCGGTGTCAATGCGACAACCTTCGAGCCCAAGGGCAGTATCGGTCCGCCGGCGGAAAAGTTGTAAGCGGTGCTTCCGGCGGGCGTCGCCACCATGACACCGTCGCAAATCAGTTCGTCCAAGCGCTCGACACCATTCAACTCTACGGCGATGTGCGCGGCCTGACGCGTCTGGCGCAATAGCGACACTTCGTTGTAGGCCAACGAATGGACGGTGGCACCCGATTCTGTCTGCGCCACCATTTCCAGCGGGCGCAAATTGGCCGGCTCGGCTTTGGCGATCCGGTCCAGCAAACCCTCGGCATGCGATTGGTTCATCAGGAACCCGACGGTGCCGTGCTTCATGCCGTAGAACGGCTTGCCGAGGCCCGCATGACGGTGCAGGCACTGCAGCATGAAACCGTCGCCCCCCAAGGGAACCAACACATCGGCCGCCTCGGGGGTGAGGTGACCGAAGCGCGCGGTCAGTGCGGAGAACGCCGCTTGGGCATCCTCCGCTTGGCTGGCCAGAAATGCGAGCTTCGGCGTACCCACTCAGCCCCGCGACGCCAGCTGGGCCAGACGCTGCACGGCCACCGATGCGGTCGGATAGTCGAGTTCCTTCTGCGTGGCCAGTTCCGCGAGCATCGACAAGGTGAAACGCAGGTTCGAATCATCGCGTTCCAACCAGGCTTGGACCCGTGCATCCGGATCCTTGCCCGGCAATTCGAGTACCTGTGCCGTCAACTTGCGCATCTGGGTGGACAGTTCGTCACGCAATACCCCGCGTGCGACGGCGTGCCAGCGTCCTTCGACTTCCAATGCTTCGATTTGACTGCGCAGCCACGGCAAGCGCAGTGCATCGCCCAGACGGAAATACAACTTCGCCACTTCGACCGGACGCAGCTTGTGCTCGCGCGCAAGCTCGATGATGTCCGGCGATGCGTCGAGGTAAGGCAGTGCGGCGATCTGATCGGCCAATTGCGCCGGCAAACCTTTCGCGCGCCATGCCTTGCGGGCTTCTTCATAGGCCGGACGTTGCGACGGCGGCAAGATGTTTTCACCGGCGCGAATGTCGCGGAACCCGTCGTGATAACGCTCGACAGCCACAGAGATTTGCGGAATCGCGCCCGCACGCGACAACAACCAGCGCGTAAAGGAACGTTGGAGCTCCCAAATGACCTGCAGCGCATCGATTTGCACGGATTCGGCGACTTTGCCATCCAATGCGTCGATGGCTGTCCACAAATCACGCGCATCCAGCGTTTCGCGGGTGATCGTGTAGGCACGCGCGATCTCGCCGATATTGCGGCCGCTGTCCTCCTCCATCCGCAACAGGAAGGTGGCACCCATTCGGTTGATCAACGAATTGGTCACTGCTGTGGCAATGATTTCACGCTTCAACGAATGGGATTCGGTGGCCTTTGCGTACTTCTCCTGCAGGGGCTGCGGGAAATAGCGCAACAGTTCCTTGGACAGATATTTGTCTTCCGGAATGTCACTGGCCAGCAAACGGGGGAAGGCCACCAATTTGGAATAGGCCAACAGGACGCTCAGCTCCGGACGGGTGAGGCCCATGCCACGCGACTTGCGCTCTGCCATTTCCGCATCTGTCGGGAGGTCTTCGATCTGACGATCAAGCAGACCCTGAGACTCCAGCGTGCGGATGAAATGCAGCTTCGAGCCCAAACGCGTGGCGGACATGCGTTCCATCAAAGTGAGAGTTTGGTTTTGACGATAGTTGTCGTTCAGCACCAAACCGGCGACCTCGTTGGTCATCGACGCCAAAAGCTTGTTGCGGTCCGCAAGCTTCAATCGACCCGATTGCACCTCACCGTTCAACAGGATCTTGATGTTGACCTCGTGATCGGACGTATCCACGCCGGCCGAGTTGTCGATGAAGTCGGTATTGATCAGCACGCCATGCTCGGCGGCTTCCACACGGCCCAACTGCGTGAAGCCGAGGTTACCGCCCTCGCCCACGATCTTGCAGCGCAGATCGCGGCCGTTCACGCGCAAGCCGTTGTTGGCGCGATCGCCGACATCGGCATTGGATTGCGAAGACGATTTCACGTAAGTGCCGATACCGCCGTTCCACAACAGGTCCACAGGGGACTTGAGAATTGCCGACATCAAATCGTTCGGCGTCATGCTCTTCACGTCCGCGTCGATCCCGAGCGCCGCCTTCACTTCCGGCGTCAGGTCAATGGACTTGGCACTGCGCGGATGCACGCCGCCGCCCTTGCTGATCAGCGCGGTGTTGTAATCCGCCCAGCTCGAGCGCGGCAATTTGAACAGACGTTGGCGCTCTTTGAACGACTCGGCCGAATCCGGATTCGGGTCGAGGAAAATGTGGCGATGGTCAAAAGCCGCCAACAAGCGGATTTTCTTCGACAGCAACATGCCGTTCCCGAACACGTCACCCGACATGTCGCCAATGCCGACGCAGGTGAAGTCTTCCTTCTGGCAGTCGTGCCCCAATGCGCGGAAATGGCGTTTAACCGATTCCCAGGCACCGCGCGCAGTGATGCCCATGCCCTTGTGGTCGTAACCCACCGAACCGCCCGAAGCGAACGCATCGTCCAACCAGAAGTCGTGCGCTTGCGAAATGCCGTTGGCAATGTCGGAGAAGGTCGCGGTGCCCTTGTCGGCGGCCACCACCAAGTACGGATCGTCATCGTCGTGACGGACGACGTTGGCCGGTGGAACCACCTTGCCCTTCACCAGGTTGTCGGTGATATCCAGCAGACCGTTGATGAAGCGCTTGTAGCACTCGACACCTTCGGCAAACCACGCATCACGGTTGACATTGATGTCCGGCAGTTGCTTGCAGTAGAAACCGCCCTTGGAACCGACCGGCACGATCACGGTGTTTTTCACCATTTGCGCTTTGACCAATCCCAACACTTCTGTGCGGAAATCCTCACGACGATCCGACCAACGAAGGCCACCGCGTGCCACCGGACCGAATCTCAGATGGACACCCTCGACACGCGGGCCGCAAACCCAAATTTCGCGATACGGACGTGGCTTGGGCAGATCCGGCACATTGGCCGAATCCAGTTTGAAACTCAAGTAGTCGGCCGGACCGCCATCCTTACGCTTGCCGTCGACGTAATCAACGTAATAGTTGGTTCGCAACGTGGCATCCATGACACCCATGAATGCCCGCAAGATGCGATCTTCATCCAAGCTCGAGACACGATCGTACAAGGCCATCAGCGTGGCATGAACCGCCTCGACTTGCGCCGCACGGCTGTCGGCACGCGCCTTGATCGCGCGCGCAAGCAACGCCATGGTGGCTTCGTCGCCGTCCGCAAGTGATTTCAGTTGCGATTCAAATGCTGCCGCACCCGCTTGGATTTGCGCCTTGCTTTCCTTTCCGGTGGTCGGGTCGAAGCGTGCTTCGAACAATTCAACCAGCAATCGTGCGATCAGCGGGTATTTCGCGATGCTCGATTCCATGTAGCTCTGCGAAAACGGCACGCCGACTTGCAGGAGGTACTTCGAATAGCTGCGCAACATCGCCACTTGGCGCCAGGTCAGACCCGCACCCAGAATCAAGCGGTTGAAGCCGTCGTTCTCGCATTGCCCCGCCCACATGCAGGAGAATGCGTCCACAAAGGCTTGTGCGTTGGCATCGACGTCAACGCGGCCGGAGGCCGGCAAGACGCTGAAGTCTTGGATGAAATACGGACCGTTGTCCGTCGAAACGCGATGCGCTTTTTCACCCATGACCCGCAGCCCCATGTTTTCCAACATGGGTAGGACGTCGGACAGCGGCAAGCTCGATCCGGCGTGGAACAACTTCACTTCGAAGCAGCCCTCACAGTCACTCGATGGGGCTTCAGAACGCAGTGAAATGCGCAATGCGCTGCCCTTTTCGAGCGCCGACAAGTGGTCCACGTCATCGGCGGCCGACAAAGTGGTTTCGGACTCTATATAGGCGAGCTGCAAACCGCGGCCAAACACTTTGGCAAGGCGCAAACCTTCAACTTCGCCATGACGCTCGATCAAGAGATCGGTCAAATCGTCATGCCAGTTGCGGACAATTTCGGCCAATCGTGCTTCCAACTCGGACATGTCGAATTTCGAGACGTCGGCCGAAGCGCGCGGACGCACAATCAAGTGCAGTTGCGCGAGCGGAGAATCGCTCATCATCACGTGGCTGTCGACCGAATCGGCTTGCAGGGTTTCCTTCAGCAATTGCTCGATACGCAGGCGCACTTCGGTGTTGAAGCGGTCACGCGGCACGTACACCAACGCCGAGAAGAAACGCCCGTAACGATCGCGACGCAGGAAGATCTTGCTTTCGACGCGTTCTTGGAGCCCGATGATGCCCTCGCCCAGCGAACCCAATTCTTCGGCGCTGGATTGGAACAATTCGTCGCGCGGAAGTGTTTCGAGGACGTGGCGCAAGGCCTTTGCGCTGTGCCCAGCATCCGGCAACTTCGAGTCGGCCATGACCTTTTCGAAGCGCGTGCGCACCATCGGGATTTCCCAAGGGCGGCGATTGTATGCGCTCGAAGTGAACAAACCTACAAAACGGCGCTCGCCGGTGGCGTTGCCCTTGGCATCAAACGTCACGACGCCGATGTAGTCCATGTAGCCGCGACGATGCACATTGGAACGCGCGTTGGTCTTGGTGATGATCAACGGTTCGCGCACGCCATGTTTTTGCAGCGCATGGGCATCCATCGATTTGAGCAAACGCGGCGTGCTTTCGTCATCATCACGGAGAATGCCGAGACCGCTGCCGTCGACGGCAACAAGCATTTGTTCCTTGCCTTGCTTGACCACCTCATATTCGCGATAGCCGAGATAGGTGAAGTGGTTGTCGGCAGCCCAGCGCAAAAACTCTTGGGATTCGGCGATGGTTTCAGGATCCACCACGCCCGCTTTTTCTTCCAAACCCTTGGCGGCGGCCAACATGCGATCGCGCATCTTGGCCCAATCATCAACACTCGCACGCACATCCAACAGCACTTCGAGCAAATGCTTCTCAAGCGCCTTTGCATCGTCAGCATCCAAGCGATCGATCTCGATGTGCATCAGCGATTCGAGACTGCCGCCGCTCAGCGCCTCGAGCTTTCCGGTTTTGTCGCGTGCAACAGACACCACCGGGTGCAGCAAACCGTGGACGCCGATGCCGCGCTCGCTCAAGGCATTGGTAATGGAGTCGACCAGGAACGGCATGTCGTCATTGACGATTTGCAGCGCCATCCGGTTGGACGTCCAGCCATTGGCCTTTTCGCTCGGCGCAAGGATGCGCAAATTCACCTTGCCCCGCTTGCGATTGCCGGCGTAGGCCAACAGATCATTCGAAATCGCCGCCCATTCTTGCGCGGAATGCGCTTGAAGTTCGGAAGAATGGGTGCGAGCAATAAATGCTTGCGCAAACTGCGTGGCGGTCTTCTTTTGCGTCGCGTTTGCTGCTTTTTGAACGGCAGCAATGATCTGTTCCGGCGTGGCCGGCGGCTTTTTGGCTGTGGTCATGTCTATGTTTGGAAATGTGCTCGTAGAGTTGACGGGGGAAAGCTGAGAATCAACGGATACCGGTTTCACCACGCGCGATCACCAAACGCTGGATCTCGCTGGTACCTTCATAGATTTCCGTGATCTTTGCGTCGCGGAAGTAACGTTCGACCGGCATTTCTTTGGAATAGCCCATGCCGGCATGGATTTGCACGGTTTGATGCGTGATCCACATCGCCGCTTCGGAAGCGGTGAGCTTGGCCACGGCGGCCTCGGTCGAAAACTTCTTGCCTTGACCTTTGGTCCAAGCGGCGCGCAGGGTCAGGAGCAACGACGCATCGAGTTTGCATTTCATATCGGCGATCTTCGCCTGGGTCATCTGGAAGGCACCGATCGGCTGACCGAACGCTTTTCGCTCTTTCACGTATTCCAAGGTGGCTTCATACGCGGCACGCGCCAGCCCGATGGCCTGCGAGGCGATGCCGATACGACCTGCGTCCAGCACACTCATGGCGATCTTGAAGCCTTCGCCTTCGGCGCCCAGCACGTCTTCCGCGCGTGCCACGTAGCCGCTGAACTCGATTTCGCAGGTTGCCGACGCCCGAATGCCGAGTTTGGGTTCGGTCTTGCCGCGATGGAAACCTTCCCGATCGGTGTCGATGATGAACGCCGTGATGCCTCGCGCACCTTTTTCCGGATCGGTCATTGCGAACAGCACAATGTATTTCGCCACCGGACCCGAGGTGATCCAGCTCTTTTTGCCATCGATGACGTAGCTGCCATCGGCTTGCTTGACCGCGCGGCAACGCATGGCCGTGGCGTCGGAACCCGATTGCGGCTCGGTCAATGCGAAAGCACCGATTTCACGGCCTTCAGCGATCGCGCGCACATAGGTCTGTTTTTGCTCCTCGGTGCCGTGGGTGAGGATGCCGTTGCAAAACAGCGAGTTGTTCACTGACATGATGGTGCTGTGGGCAGCGTCGCCCGCGGCAATTTCAACCATGGCCAAAACGTATGCAATCGGGTCCATGCCTGCGCCGCCGTATTCGGTCGGCACTTCGATGCCCATCAGTCCGTTTTCACCGAGCAAACGGATGTTTTCCAACGGAAATTCGCCACTGCGATCAAAGCTCTCGGCCGAGGGTGCGATCTTTTCGCGCGCGATGCGGCGCGCCACATCCTGGATCATCAGCTGCTCTTCGGTGAAATTGAAATCCACGCTTTTTCCTCAAATTTTCGGACAAAGATGAATTGTAGCCCTCCGGTTGCGGAACCGCTCTCCTGCTTGAACATTCCGCCGATTCGCGCGACAATTATCTTTTAATCCGTATAAAGAGATATATATGGATCTCGACACTTGGTCGAACCATCTGAAGACACTCGCCGACACCACACGCGTGCGTTTGCTCGCGCTGCTGGAACGCGAAGAGCTGACGGTCGCCGAACTTGCCGCGATTACCGGTCTTGCCCAGCCACGCGTCTCCACGCATCTGTCCAAGCTGAAAGAGTTCAACTTGGTTCGTGATCGTCGTTCGGGTGTATCCGCCTATTACCGGTTCGACGAAGATACGCTGGATGAGGCACAAGCCAGATTGTGGGCGCTACTGCGTGACAGCAGCAATGACCCGTTGCTGGATCAGGATGCACGACGCCTCCCCGGTGTGTTGGCGAATCGCGCCGATACGCAAAACTGGGCGGATGGTGTCGCCGGTGACATGGAGCGACATTACTCACCGGGTCGCACTTGGGAAGCCATGGCGCGCTCCGCACTGCCGCTGCTGGATGCCGGTGACGTGCTCGACATTGCATCGGGCGACGGCGTGCTGGCCGAGCTGCTTGCCCCCCACGCGAAACGCTACGTCTGTCTAGATGCCAGCCGCCGCGTGGTGAATGCCGCAGCCGACCGATTAAAGCCTTTTCCGAACGTGGAAGTCCGCGAAGGCGATATGCATGCCTTGCCGTTTGACGCGGGCAGCTTCGACTTGGTGGTGCTGATGCACGCACTGACCTATTCGCGTGATCCGGCCACCGCAGTGAAAGAGGCTGCACGCGTACTGCGCCCGGGCGGCCGCGTATTGCTGAGCAGTTTGCGCAAACATGCGCACGCGACCGCCGTTGAACCGTTCGGCCACTTGAACCACGGCTTCACCAGTAAAGAGCTACGCAAATTCATGGATAAAGCCGGACTGAACTCAGAGGGCCTCGAATCCGTCACGCGTGAACGCCGCCCGCCGCATTTTGAAGTCATTTCTTTGATCGGTCACAAGGCATGAGTCACACCCTTCCCTGGCTGGATGCCGCGCGCGCCGACGCCCTTTGCGCTGCCCTGGCGTCTCGAATCCTGGTTTTGGACGGCGCCATGGGCACCATGATTCAAGCGCACGAATTAACCGAAGCCGACTATCGCGGCGACCGCTTTTCGGACGGCTATGACAGTCTGTTTGCTCCGGACGGCAGCCATGTACACGGCGCCGGTTGCGGCTGTGAAGCGCATGACCAACGCGGCAACAATGACTTGTTGACGCTCACCCGACCCGACATCATTCGCGACATCCACTTGCAGTACTTGCGCGCCGGCGCGGATCTCATTGAAACCAACACCTTCAACTCAACCTCGGTGTCGTTGGCCGACTACCGGCTGACGCATTTGGTACGCGAGCTCAATCGTGAAGGCGCGCGCCTTGCGCGTGAAGCGTGTGCGATTGTCGAAGGGGAAACGCCCGGGAAGCCGAGATTCGTGGTCGGGGTTCTTGGACCGACCAGCAAAACCGCATCGCTGTCGCCGGACGTGAACCGGCCCGGCTACCGCGCCACGTCGTTCGACGCATTGCGCACCGCCTATCGGGAGGCCGCCGACGGACTGATTGAAGGCGGTGCCGACATCCTGATGGTGGAGACCATTTTCGACACGCTCAACGCCAAAGCGGCGCTATTCGCCATTGAAGAGGCTTTTGACGCGCTCGGCAAGCGCATGCCGGTCATGATTTCGGGCACCATCACCGATGCATCCGGACGAACCCTCTCAGGCCAAACCGCGGAAGCATTTTGGTATTCATTGCGTCACGCCCAGCCCTTGGCGATCGGCTTGAATTGCGCTTTGGGCGCGAAAGAATTGCGGCCGCACGTGTCCGCACTCGCAGCCGTGGCAGACACCCATATTTCCGCCCACCCGAATGCGGGATTACCCAATGCCTTTGGCGGCTACGACGAAACGCCTGAGGACATGGCCGAAGTCGTAGGCGAGTTTGCACGCGCGGGGCTGGTCAATGTACTCGGCGGCTGTTGCGGGACATCGCCCGCGCACATCGCCGCCATTGCCGCCGTCGTCGACGGTGTCGCGCCCAGAAAAATTCCGCGCATGGAGGCGGCAGCATGACCGATTTGCGCCGGCAGACACGACTGTCGGGTCTCGAGCCGTTGGTGATCACACCGGAGCTCAACTTCATCAACGTCGGTGAGCGCACCAACGTCACCGGCAGTGCGCAGTTCAAGAAACTGATTCTCGAAGGACGTCTGGACGAAGCGGTCGTCGTCGCGCGCCAGCAAGTTGAGAACGGCGCGCAGATCATTGACGTGAACATG
Source organism: Lysobacter soyae (assembly GCF_019551435.1). Taxonomy (NCBI): domain Bacteria; kingdom Pseudomonadati; phylum Pseudomonadota; class Gammaproteobacteria; order Lysobacterales; family Lysobacteraceae; genus Lysobacter; species Lysobacter soyae. Next base: position 1,050,918 of record NZ_CP080544.1, on the reverse strand, counting down.
GACGAAGGCCTGCTCGATTCCGAGAAAGCGATGGTCGAGTTCTTGAATTTGATCGCCGCCGAACCCGATATCGCGCGCATTCCGGTGATGGTGGATTCGTCCAAATGGAGCGTGATCGAAGCCGGCCTGAAGTGTTTGCAGGGCAAAGGCATTGTCAATTCCATTTCGATGAAGGAAGGCGAAGCGGAATTCTTGCGCCAAGCGCGGCTCGTCCGCCGTTACGGTGCCGCCGTCGTCGTCATGGCCTTTGATGAGGTCGGCCAGGCGGACACCGCGGAACGCAAGATCGATATCTCCGCGCGCGCCTATGCCCTGTTGACCGAAGAGATCGGTTTTCCGCCGGAAGACATCATCTTCGACCCGAACTGTTTCGCGATTGCCACCGGTATCGAAGAACACGACAACTACGCGGTTGACTTCATCGAGGCGGCCAGGGAACTGCGACGCCGCTTCCCGCTGAGTCATATTTCCGGCGGCGTCTCGAATGTGTCCTTTTCCTTCCGCGGCAACGAAACCGTTCGCCAGGCCATTCACGTCGTCTTCCTTTACCACGCCATCAAAGCCGGCATGGACATGGGCATCGTCAACGCGGGCGCCCTGCCCCTTTATGACGACCTTGATCCCGAATTGCGTGAGCGCGTTGAAGATGTGGTGCTGAATCGTCGCAGCGACGCCACCGAACGCTTGCTCGAGATCGCCGACAAGTTCAAAGGCAAGAAAGGCGAAAAGAAGGTCGAAGATTTGCGCTGGCGTGATGCGCCCGTCGCAGCGCGCCTCAGTCACGCCTTGGTGCATGGCATCGATCAATACGTTGAACTGGACACCGAAGAAGCCCGCCTTGCAGCAACGCGTCCGCTGGATGTGATTGAAGGCCCCTTGATGGACGGCATGAACGTGGTCGGCGATTTGTTTGGCGCCGGAAAAATGTTCCTGCCGCAAGTGGTGAAGTCGGCGCGTGTCATGAAAAAAGCCGTGGCGCATCTGCTGCCGTACATCGAAGCCGAGAAGCTGCGGACTGGCGACGTTGGAAAGTCCAACGGCAAGGTGGTCATGGCGACGGTGAAAGGTGATGTGCACGACATCGGCAAGAACATCGTCGGCGTGGTGCTCGCCTGCAACAACTTCGAGGTGATCGACCTTGGGGTGATGGTGCCCGCGCAAACAATTTTGGATCGGGCGCGCGAAGAAAATGCCGATTTGATCGGCCTGTCGGGTTTGATCACGCCCTCGCTGGAAGAGATGAGCCATGTGGCTCGCGAGATGGAACGCCAATCCTTCAAGATTCCGTTGTTGATCGGCGGCGCGACGACCTCGCGCGCCCACACCGCGCTCAAGATCGATCCGCATTACACCTCGCCGACCGTCTGGGTGAAAGACGCCTCGCGCGCCGTGAACGTGGCGCAATCTTTGATTTCGCCGGAACTGCGCGCACCCTTCATGGCGGCGAACGACGCCGACTATGCGGAAATCCGCCAACGCCACCGCAATCGCGGCGACGCAAAGCGATTGGTCTCGCTGGAGAAAGCGCGCGCGCAAAAGTTCGACGGCGGATGGGATGCCTATACGCCGCCGACGCCGTTGAAGCCCGGCATCACGGTCTTCACCGACTATCCGCTCGACGATTTGGTCGAGTTGATCGATTGGGGCCCGTTTTTCAACGCCTGGGAATTGGCTGGCCGCTTCCCGGACATTCTCGACGATGAGATCGTCGGCGCGCAGGCGCGCGAACTGTTTGCGGATGCCAAGAAGATGCTGAAGCGCATCGTCGAAGAAAAATGGCTCTCCGCAAACGGGGTCATCGGGCTGTTTCCCGCCAACGCGGTCGGCGACGACGTCGTACTTGAAGACGGTAAAACCCTGCATTTCCTTCGGCAGCAGGTCGACAAGCCGGTTGAACGTCCTGACTTTTGTCTGGCCGACTTTGTCGCACCCGCGGATTCCGGCAAGCAGGATTGGATCGGCGCCTTCGCCTGCACCGCCGGAATCGGCATCGAAGCGCATGTGCAAAAGTTCGAAGCAGACCACGACGACTACAACGCGATCTTGTTGAAGTCTTTGGCGGACCGGTTGGCGGAGACGTTCGCTGAACGCTTGCATCAAAAGGTCCGCAAGGAATACTGGGGCTACGCATCCGACGAGAACCTGGATAGCAACTCACTGATCGGCGAGCAATACCAAGGCATTCGCCCGGCGCCGGGCTATCCCGCTTGCCCCGAACACAGTGAGAAACGCAGTTTGTTCGACTTGCTCGATGTCGAAGCCAACACCGGCATGCGTTTAACCGAGAATTTCGCGATGACGCCCGCCGCGGCGGTCTCAGGCTGGTATTTCAGCCATCCCAAATCCCAATATTTCGTCTTGGGTCGCGTCTCGAAAACGCAGGTGGCGGACTATGCGCAACGCAAAGGTGTGAGCGTGCAGCAAGCCGAACGTTGGCTCGCTGCAAACCTTGATTACGATCCCGAATAAGCGCCGCCACGCGGCGCGCGATCACCAGACCAGATCGTCTGGCACCTGATAGGCGGGATCACTGTACGGGTCGTCTTCGGTAGGCGCTCCCGGATCGATCTTTAACGCGACGGCCTGCGCGAAAATCTTCTCGGCTTCCGAAAGGGTCTCCGCAGTGACCAACAAATAACGGCCGTTCTGCTGCACGACGCCGAGCTCGCCGGCATTCAATGCCTTGAGCTGGCTCTCAGTGACGTAAACGCGTTTGATCTTGCCGCCATATTCGAAATGTCGTGCAATCTCCGCCGCTTCGTCGTTCAACGTTTTGCCGGTCAGGAACGCATTGAGCTTGGCGCGCGCCTCGCGCTTCAAACGCGCCTGTTCTTGCGCCAAGCGTTCCGCCTCGGCCCGTTCGCGCTGCTCTTGCGCGTTGCGTGCCGCGTACGCCCGGGCAAGATCGAATTCCTCGCTTGACGTTGCCTTGCCCGGCGGCCGCTGTCCGCGGGGCTTTTTCGACGCATCCGATCGGTTTCCGGAACCTTTGGGTGTGTGGGGCTTTCCGCGCGCGGATTTGGCCGCGGGCTTCTTCTCAGGCGTGGATTGTTTGAAACCCAGGCCCATGAGTTGATCACGCAATGAATCTGTCATGGCTTTCAGTAATGCGGAGGTGGCGGTTCGTCTGCGGCATCAATACTGACGCCGGCGCCCCGTGCGGATTTCAACTCCTCGACAACGCGTTTGAGCACCAATTGTTGCTTGCCCAATTCCATGCGTGCTTCAGCCAAGGCGTCGTTCAATGCTTGAATCGTGTGATCCTGAAACGCCACGCGCGATTCAAGTTCGATCAAACGGTCTTCGATGGTCATTCGGGCTCCACGCGCGTCGAACGGCCGCGTCCGATCGCCCAGTACGCCAAACCGTGGCCCTCGACTTCCGCCGGCTCGTACAAATTGCGCCCGTCGAAAATCACGCGATCGGCCAAGGCATGACCCAAAGCATTGAAATCGGGGCTGCGGAATTGCTTCCACTCCGTGACAATCACCAAGGCATCGGCCTGCGCCAACGCATCGGTCGCGCGCGGCACAATCTCCAAACCGGCGACGTCGCCGAAAATGCGTTTGGCCTCGTGCGCCGCCTCAGGATCGTAAGCGCGAACCTTTGCGCCCGCTTCGAGCAGCAATGCGATCAAACGGCGACTGGACGCCTCGCGCATGTCGTCGGTGTTGGGTTTGAATGCCAGGCCCCACAGTGCGATGTTCTTGCCGCGAAGCGCTTGCGCGCTGCCATAGTGGCGCACCATCAGTTCGAACAGATGGGACTTTTGACGGTCATTGACCGCCTCTACCGCACCGAGCAATTCCGCGCGGTAGCCGACCTGAGTCGCAGTCCGTTCCAAAGCCTGTACGTCTTTGGGAAAACACGAACCGCCGTATCCGGCACCCGGGTAAATGAAGTGCCAACCGATGCGCGGATCAGAGCCGATGCCCTTGCGGACATGCTCGATATCCGCACCGACGCGCTCGGCGATATTGGCGATCTCGTTCATGAAACTGATCTTGGTCGCGAGCATGGCGTTCGCGGCATATTTGGTCAGTTCGGCTGAGCGGATATCCATGGTGACCATTCGGTCGTGGTTGCGATTGAAAGGCGCATAGATGCGACGCATCACCATGACTGCATCTTCATTGTCGGCACCGATCACGATCCGATCAGGACGCATGCAATCTTTGACCGCATCACCCTCTTTCAAGAATTCGGGATTGGACACCACATCGAATTTGACCGAGGCGTTCCGGGCTTTCAATGCGCGTTCGATCTCGGCCCGGACTTTGTCCGCGGTACCCACCGGCACGGTGGATTTATTGACAACAATGACCGGGCGATGGATGTTTTCGCCGATGGTGCTCGCCACCTTCAACACGTATTGAAGATCGGCACTGCCGTCCTCGTCGGGCGGCGTGCCAACGGCAATAAAAATGACGTCGCCGGTTTGAATGGCGGCGACGGCATCGGTCGTGAAATTCAGACGTCCGGATGCGTGATTGTCCTTCACCATCGGCGCCAGGCCCGGCTCATAGATGGGGATCACACCGTTGTTCAAACCTTCCACCTTGGCGATATCGATATCCACACAGGTGACATCGTGTCCGACCTCGGCAAGGCAGGTGCCGGTGACCAATCCCACATAGCCGGTACCGAAAATGACGACTTTCATGCTGGCAACATCCTTATTAGTGCAACGGCCCGCGAGGGCCGTTGCTTGGTGGATCTATTACTTCGCGCCCTTGGGCATCGGCGGCGCTTTTTCGATGCTCAAAAGTTCGACCTCGAAGGTCAGCATGGCATTCGGCGGAATCGGACCGCCCGGGGTGCCTTGCTCGCCGTAGGCGAGATTCGAAGGAATCCAGAACTTGTACTTGCTGCCGACCGGCATCAACTGCACGCCTTCGGACCAACCCGGAATCACGCGGTTGACCGGGAACATGGTCGGCTCATTGCGGGTGTAGGAGCTGTCGAATTCCTTGCCGTCGAGCAAGGTGCCCTTGTAATGGACCTTCACGAAATCGGTGGCCTTCGGCTTCGGGCCGGTGCCCTCAGTGATGACGGAATATTGCAGACCCGAGGCCGTGGTCTTCACGCCTTCCTTCTTGCCGTTTTCCGCCAGGAATTTCGCGCCTGCTTCGGCGTTCTTTTTCTGGTCAGCCAACATCTCGGCAATTTGCTTGGCTTGCATCTTTTGACCGAAGGCTTCGCGGATCGCGTCGGCTTGCTTTTCGTCCATCAATTTCTTGCCACCGGCCAATTCGTCCTTGATACCTTTCATCATGGTGTCGAGGTCGATATCGTCTTTCGCCGGCTTCAAGGTGCGGCCCATGTCGAGACCCACCATGTAGCTCACTTGTTCGCGTTCTGTTTTGAGCCCGGGGATATCTGTTTTGGCGACGTCCTTGGCATCGGCCGCGGCGCCCGTCTTGGCATCATCTTTGTTTCCGGCACCGTCGGGCTTGTTACAACCCATCAAGGCCACGGTTGCGGCTGCCAGCATCGGCAAGGCGACTTTGCGAATCGACATCGTTTGTTGCTCCTGTTTAGAACCGGCATCAGACCGGCATGGGGACATTATCCAGAGATCGCGCGGGTTTATCGAACCACGCTGATAAGTTCGACATCGAAAATCAGGGTGGAGTTCGGCGGAATGGACGAAGATGCGCCTTTTTCGCCATAGGCCAGATAGGCGGGAATGAAAAACCGGAACTTCGAACCGGGTTTCATCAGCTGCAAACCTTCGGTCCAGCCCTGAATGACACGGTTCAAGGGAAATTCCGCCGGCGCATTTTCGGTGGCATCGAACACGCTGCCATCAATGAGGCGTCCTTCGTATTTCACCCGCACAGTGGAGGTACGCAAGGGCGCCGCACCCGCGCCCTGCTTCAAGATTTTGTATTGCAGCCCGCTGGCGGTGGTTGTCACACCGTCTTCGGCCTTGTTCTTTTGCAAGAAGGCTTCGTTCGCGCGTTTGTAGTCCGCGCCCGCGCGCGCCGCATCATCGATGTTTTTACGGATGTAGGCGTTTCGAAGTGCCGCGGCTTGGTCGTCACTCAACTGGGTTTTCTGACCCGACATGCGGTCCAACGCACCTTGCATCAACGGCGCCAGATCAAAGTCCGCTTTCATTTCCGTCAGCGGCGTACCCACTGCGTGTCCCACCAAGTAGGAGATGGTCTGCTTGCTGACATCCTTCGGCAAGGCACCGACACTCTTGCCGCGTTTGCGGCTGGCCACCCGCGCTTTCATGACCTCGCTGGCGCGCGTCGCCGCCGCCCCGGATACGAGGGGTTTGTTGCCGGCCAAAGCATTGCGAATCGCCTTCTCCAGCGCCGCCGGATCCAAGTCCGCGGCCGCCGGCGCGATGGACTTGCCGACGTCCATGCCCACCATATAGCTGAACTTCTCACGCTCGTTCTTAAGCGTTTTGTCCGCCGCAAAGGCAGACGTCGTCATCAAGGCCCCGGCGATCAGGATCAGGCCCAATGTTTTGCGCATTACTTACTCCAGCGTTCTCTCTGTCCGTATTGTGAATGATTCCGCCTGAATCCCGGACATAAATCACAGACAAAAAAAGACCCGCCTTTCGGCAGGTCTTTTTGGAATAGTGGCGTCCCCACGGGGATTCGAACCCCGGTCGCCACCGTGAAAGGGTGATGTCCTAGGCCTCTAGACGATGGGGACGCAGATACAACTTTGAGTTTTACAGCCAGTTCGTGGGCCTAATCACAAACCTTGAAACGGTACAGCTTGAAACATTTGAAACTTGGTGGAGCCAGGCGGGATCGAACCGCCGACCTCCTGCATGCCATGCAGGCGCTCTCCCAGCTGAGCTATGGCCCCGGATGGGAAGCACGAAAGAATACCGAGGTCTTTATAGTCCGTCAAGCATTTTTTTCATGCCACCGAAGCTTCGTGCAGCGGGCTGGCATCGAAGCTATCTGCAGCATGCCCTTGAGACGCCAAATAGTCCAGCCATTTACCCAAAAAAATGTTCATTCGCAGGCGATGGTCGATCATTTTTTCCGGCGGCGGGAACATGCCGATGGCGTCTTGCCAGTTTCGCCCTGCCCTGCAATGGGTCGCCTCGGCCTGATGCGCATCCCGATACGCGCGGATGAATGCAGACGGATCCAAGGTGCCCGTTTCCGGGTCTTCCACCGTGTACGTCAGCCGCAATTCGGTAGTGAAACGATGTTGCTCGAGCACATCCGCGCGAACGATCAAACCGTCCGAGCCTTGCGAGAAATACGTGCCGGGTGCGCGTTGCGCCGGGGCAAACAACTTTTCGAGCTTGACGTGATTCTCGGCGTACAAACCCATCAGCCATCGAAAACTGCTGAGGCGTGCCCATTGATCGGTGCGGTCAAGAATTTTCGTCATTGCAGCGATATATAGGCGAAATATCTTTCTTCAACAAGTCTTTCAGTACATCTCACGATTGATGCCCAAGGCTTCCAACACGCGGCTGGAAATTTCTTCGATGGAGGCATGCGTCGTGGACAGAACGGGGATGCCCTCGGTGCGAAAAATCACATCGGCGGCCGCAATTTCCCGCTTGCAGGTGTCCAACGCGGCATAGCGAGAATCCGGACGTCGTTCCTGACGGATCTGGTGCAAACGATCAGGATCGATCGTGAGACCGAAAATCTTGTTTTTGTAGGGCCGCAATTTGGCCGGAAGGCGATCGGTTTCCAGATCCTCTTCCGTGAGCGGATAGTTGGCGGCGCGAACGCCGTGATGCAATGCGAGATAGACACAGGTGGGTGTCTTCCCTGCCCGCGAAACGCCCAACAGGATCACCTCGGCATCCTTGTAATCCAGACGCACGCCGTCATCGTGGGTCAAGGCGTAATTCATCGCATTGATGCGCTGGTGATAACTGTCGAAGTTGACGATACCGTGCGCTTTACCCACGCGCGGTTGGCGCGATTTACCGAGCTCACGTTCAAGTGGTGCGATGAACGGCTCAAAGATGTCCAGTACCAACGCGCCGCTGCCGGCAATGATCTCGGCAATGTCTTGATTCACGCAGGAGCTCACCACCACGGGCCGCTCTCCGGCCGCCTCGCCGGCTGCCCGGATGTTGCGCGCCGCCTCATGCGCTTTGGCATCCGTATCGATGAACGGCATGCGGTCGCTTTTGAACTCGGTTTCAGTGAATTGCGTCAGCAAACTGTGGCCGATGGTTTCCGCTGTGATGCCGGTGCCATCGGAGACATAGAAAATTGGACGTGCACCCGGCATAAAGATCCCTTTGCGACCCTGCTAAAATATCGAACTCTTGCTGCAGCCCCAACCATAAACGGAGTACGCCTTGAGCGCCAACATCCTCTGGCTGAAAGACCTTCGCTTGACCGACCTCGCACAAGTCGGCGGCAAAAATTCCTCTCTGGGTGAAATGATCGGGCAATTGGCCGATCTCGGCGTGTCCGTCCCGGGCGGTTTCGCCACCACCGCCGATGCCTTCAAGGCGTTCATTGCCCACAATGACCTGCACGCGCGCATTTACGACAAGCTCGCCACGGTGGATGTTGAAGACGTGCCGGCGTTGACCCGTGCGGGTGCGGAGATCCGCGGCTGGGTGATCGATGCGCCGCTGCAGCCGGACCTTGATGCCGACATCCGTACGGCCTATGCGCAAATGTGCGCCGAAGCCGGCAGCACCGACATGGCGGTTGCCGTGCGCTCATCCGCCACCGCGGAAGACCTGCCCGACGCTTCCTTCGCGGGCCAACAAGAAACCTTCCTCAATGTGACCGGTGCCGATGATGTCGTGCACAAGGTCAAAGAAGTGTTCGCATCGCTGTACAACGATCGCGCCATCGCCTATCGCGTCCACCACGGCTTTGCCCATGAGGACGTGTTCCTGTCTGCCGGCGTCCAGCAAATGGTGCGCTCGGATATCGGCGCGTCCGGGGTCTTGTTCACCCTGGATACCGAATCAGGTTTCCGCGACGTTGTGTTCGTCACCTCAAGCTACGGCTTGGGTGAAATGGTGGTGCAAGGCGCCGTCAACCCGGACGAATTCTATGTCTACAAACCGACCTTGAAACAAGGCAAGCCGGCCATTCTGCGCCGCTCCCTCGGCAGCAAGCAGTTGCGCATGGTCTATTCGGATGTGCCGGGTGAACGCGTACGCACGGAAGACACGCCGTCGGAACTTCGCAATGCCTTCTCCATTACCGATGCCGATGTCCAAGAGCTGTCGAAACAGGCTTTGGTGATTGAGCAACATTACGGTCGTCCGATGGACATCGAATGGGGCAAAGACGGCAATACCGGCAAGCTTTACATCTTGCAGGCACGACCGGAAACAGTGAAATCGCGCGCCAAAGCCACGCAGATGGAACGCTACACCCTCGGCGAGCGCGGCGACATCGTTTGCGAAGGTCGCGCGATCGGACAAAAGATCGGCGCCGGTGTCGCTCGCGTAGTGCGCACCTTGGAAGACATGAACCGCGTGCAGCCGGGCGACGTGCTCGTTGCCGACATGACCGACCCCGATTGGGAACCGGTGATGAAGCGTGCCGCAGCGATTGTCACCAATCGTGGCGGTCGCACCTGCCACGCCGCGATCATCGCGCGTGAACTCGGTGTACCGGCGGTGGTCGGAACCGGCAATGCCCTCGACACCATCCAAGACGGCCAAGCGGTAACGGTCAGTTGCGCGGAAGGCGATACCGGCTTCATTTATGCGGGTCAGTTGCCGTTCGAACGCACCACCACCGATCTCGGCAACATGCCGCCCGCGCCGCTCAAGATCATGATGAACGTCGCGAACCCCGAACGCGCCTTCGATTTCGGTCAATTGCCGAATGCAGGCATCGGCTTGGCGCGTCTGGAAATGATCATCGCGAGCCATATCGGTATTCACCCGAAGGCGCTGCTCGAATTCGACAGCCAAGATGCTGAGACCCGCAACAAGATCAACGCCAAAATCGCGGGCTATGCTTCGCCGGTCGACTTCTACGTTGATCGCTTGGCGGAAGGCATTGCGACGATTACCGCTTCGGTGGCACCGAATCCGGTCATCGTGCGCTTGTCCGATTTCAAATCGAATGAATACGCGAATCTGATCGGCGGCAAGCGCTACGAGCCGCACGAAGAAAACCCGATGATCGGTTTCCGCGGGGCCAGCCGTTACATTTCGCCGAACTTCACCGAAGCGTTCGCACTGGAATGCCGCGCCGTCAAACGCGTGCGCGAAGACATGGGGCTCGACAACCTGTGGGTCATGATTCCGTTCGTGCGCACCTTGGACGAAGGCCGGAAGGTCATCGAGGTGCTGGCCAAGAACGGCCTGAAACAGGGCGAAAACGGTCTCAAGATCATCATGATGTGCGAGGTGCCCTCCAACGCCTTGTTGGCGGACGAATTCCTCGATATTTTCGATGGCTTCTCGATCGGTTCGAACGACATGACCCAGCTGACTTTGGGCTTGGATCGCGATTCCTCAATCGTCGCGGAGTTGTTCGACGAACGCGACCCCGCCGTCAAGAAGATGTTGTCCATGGCGATCAGTGCCGCCAAGCGCAAGAACAAGTACGTGGGTATTTGCGGTCAAGGGCCGAGTGATCATCCGGATCTTGCACAGTGGCTGATGGATGAGGGTATCGAGTCGGTGTCGTTGAATCCCGATACTGTGGTGGATACTTGGTTGAGGTTGGCTGGTAGCAAGAAATAATTGTTGTGCGCTGGAAAGCGCCTCACCCGCCCCCTTTGGGGGCACCCTCTCCATCGGAGATGGAGAGGGGAGGAGTTATTCCTTCTCCACGCAGTGGAGAAGGTGGCGCGAAGCGCCGGATGAGGCGCTCTTAACCCCGAATGAGCCGCTCTTAACCCATAAAAGACGCCAACCGCGTCCTGTAATAACGAAGCTCTTCAATCGAATCATGCACATCGCTCAACGCAGTGTGCTTGCTTTCCTTGCTAAAACCCGCCAGCACCGACGGCGCCCAACGGCGCGCGAGTTCTTTGAGCGTGCTCACATCGAGATTGCGGTAGTGGAAATACCGTTCGAGTGACGACATTTCCCGATGCAGGAAACGTCGATCCTGGCAGATGGAGTTGCCGCACATCGGCGAGGCTCGCTCCGGCACCCATTGCTTCAAGAACGCGATGGTTTGCGCTTCGGCCTCTGCCATCGGCACACCCTCTTCGACCACACGGCCCCACAGCCCGGACTTTGTGTGTTGATTGCGATTCCAATCGTCCATCGCTTCCAACTTGGCCAACGGATGCGCAATCGCTAGATCCGGCCCCTCAGCGAGCACATTCAAATTGGCATCCGTCACCACGGTGGCGATTTCAATGATGGAATCCGAATCGGTGTCCAAACCGGTCATTTCCAAATCGATCCAGATCAATCGTTCTGCGGGATTGTCACCGTGTGTATTCATGAAAGCGCTCTTGCGGTCAACTTGCGGCATGATACATCGGTACCCGCTCGGAGCCCGCCATGCCTTTCAGCAATGCCGTCAGCCACTACGCCATTCTGACCGCGATGCTCGCGCCTGCCTTGTTGATGACGGCGACCGCCTCACTCTTGGTGTCGGCCAACACACGTCTGGCGCGTGTCGTGGATCGCCTGCGGGGTTTGATCATAGAGTGGCGGCACGACGCGCCTGACCGTGCATTTCGCGAAGATCAAATCGCGCGTCACCGAGCGCGGGCGCAATTGGTATTGCGCACCTGCCAACTGCTGTATTTGGCGATGGCGGCCTTCGTTGGCACCAGTTTGGCGTTGGCGGCGGATGCCATCATCGGATTCAAGCTGGGTGCGCTTCCCACGGTGCTCGCCGTTTTTGGCGTTTGTTTCCTGTTGGGCGCGAGCTTTTGCATGTGGCGCGAAGTCACGATGTCGGTACAAAGTTTCGACAAGGAATTGGATCAGGAATACGCGCGGCGCAAACCGGGCGAGTGATCAGGCTTTACCGCGCTTCGCTCTGAAATAGGCGGTTAAACGGCTACCGGCTTCTTCTGCCAAGACACCGCCGCGCACCTCGACACGATGGTTGTGGCGGGCATCGGTCAACAAATCAAATACGCTGCCGGCGGCGCCGGTCTTGGGATCGTGTGCACCGAAGACCACGCGGGCGACACGTGCATGCACCATCGCCATGGCGCACATCGCACAGGGTTCCAAGGTGATGTACACGGTGCAGCCCACCAAACGGTGGTTGCCCAAGGCTTGACCTGCCCGACGCATCGCCACGATTTCGGCGTGGGCGGTCGGATCACATTCGTTGATGTTGCGATTCCAGCCTTCGGCGATGCAATTCCCGTCGGCGTCCAACACCAACGCCCCCACGGGAATCTCGTCGTCTTCGTGCCGGGCGCGATCACCCAGCGCCAAAGCTCGGCGCATCCATTCTTCATCAAGGGCGTTTTGGTCAGGACTCATCTTTGACCCGATTGGCGGAAGCGGTGGGATTCGAACCCACGAATGGTTTCCCATTGCCGGTTTTCAAGACCGGTGCCTTCAACCGCTCGGCCACACTTCCGGAAAAACGCGAACGCCCATTGTCGCATGCACGCGGGAATCTTTCAGCCCCCGCGCGCCCGAATCACACCGTAATGACAGACTTTCCACGCATGTAGGGCTGCAACACTTCCGGCACACGAATACTGCCGTCGGCTTCCTGGTAGTTCTCCATGACGGCGATCAGGCATCGGCCCACCGCCACGCCGGAGCCGTTCAAGGTATGCACCCATTCCGGCTTGCCGGTCTCCGGATTGCGCCAGCGCGCTTGCATGCGCCGCGCTTGGAAGTCGCCGCAGTTCGAGCAGGACGAGATTTCACGGTAGTTGGATTGCGACGGCAACCAGACTTCAAGGTCATAGGTTTTGCGGGCAGAGAAGCCCATGTCGCCGGTGCACAACAACATGCGCCGATACGGCAGGCCAAGGCGCTCAAGCACTGTTTCGGCCGCGCGCGTCATACGTTCGTGTTCCGCGTCGGAATTCGCCGGTTCGCTGATGGTGACCAATTCGACCTTTTCGAACTGATGCTGACGGATCATGCCGCGTACGTCGCGTCCACCGCTACCGGCTTCTGCACGGAAACACAGGGAGTCCGCCACCATGCGCAATGGCAACTGCGCCGCATCGACGATGGTGTCGTTGACGGTGTTGGTGAGCGGCACCTCCGCCGTCGGTACCAAATACCGGCGCGAGGCCTCTTCGCCCTCACCGACGGAGGTGGCGAAAAGATCATCTTCGAATTTCGGCAGTTGACCGGTGCCGCGCATCGCGTCGGCATTGACCAACACCGGCACGTTGGTTTCCACGTAACCGTGCTCTTCCACATGCAGATCGAGCATGAATTGCGCCAATGCACGATGCAGGCGGGCGATATCGCCACGCAACACCGTAAAGCGCGATCCGGACAATTTTGCGGCGGTCTCGGCATCCAGACCGCCCGCGGCCTGGCCGAGTTCGACGTGGTCTTTGGGCGTGAATGCGAAGGCGCGGGGCTCGCCCCAGCGCTTTTCTTCGCGGTTGTCGGCTTCATCCTTGCCGTCGGGCACGGATTCGTCGGGAATGTTCGGAATCGTGAGCGTGATGCTTTCAATGTCGGCCTTCAAGGCATCCAGTCGCATCTCGCCGGCCTTCAGCGCCTCGCCGATGCCGCCCACTTCCGCCATCACTGCAGAAACGTCTTCGCCCTTGGCTTTGAGCTGGCCGATGCTCTTGCTCAGGGTATTGCGCTTGTTCTGCAATTCCTGCGTTTCAACTTGCACTGATTTGCGCTCGGTTTCCAGCGCTTCAATTCGGGCAACGTCGAGCACATAACCGCGTCGGGCGAGCTGCGCGGCGACTTCGGTGATTTGCGTCCGCAGTTTCTGAGGGTCTAGCATGGGTTTTCACTTGTTCACACGTTCAAGTGCATTATCCATCATTGCCCCCGACTATCGCTCCAGACACAGGTTGCCCGTGGAAGAAATGCGTCCCAGTTCAAATCCGAAACGCCCTGATATTCACCGAAACCCGTGGGTGACCCGCAAACAACGGCGGTGGTTGATCGCGGCATTCGTCGTCGGGCTGCTCTTTTTCTTGTTGATTTGGAACCGGGAACGGCAGAACAAGTTTTTCAAGGTGGCGCCCGTAGCGCCGGTGACCAACAGCGAGGAATACCAGCCCTTGCCTGTGCCACTGCCCGGTGACGTTCGCGGCACCGTGGGTCCCGGCATCGCCCCACCCGACAGCAGCGAAGGGACCGCGCGAATTGAAGAGCGCACGCCGCCCCCGGCACCGGCGGCGCCGGTTCAACCGCGGCCGGCACCCACAGCACAGGCACCCAACGCGCCGATCAAAACCACGGATCCGCAACCTGTCTCCCGGGCGCAACCCGTCTACCCGCGTTCCCTGTTGAACGCCGGCATTGGCGGACGCGTGGTGATTCGCGCAACGATCGGAAGCAACGGCGAAGTGATCGATACCAGCATCGCCGAGCCTTCCGGCGAGATCCAACTGGACCGTGCGGCGAATCTAGCGGTGAAGCGCTGGCGCTTTTCGCCGGCAATGCAAAACGGACGCCCGGTGGTGGGCAGTGTCCTGATTCCCTTCGATTTCAAGCCGGATAGTCGATAGCCGCATCCCGGCGACAAAACATCGTGTGACTTCAAATCGCCTCGATGTTTGCGCCGATCGTCGAAAAATCCGCCACGAAACCGGGATAAGACGTTTCGACGTTGCCGACGTCTTCGATGCGGACCGGTGCTTCCGCAAGAAGTCCGGCGACTGCGAAGGCCATGGCAATGCGATGGTCGCCGTCCGTGTCCACCCGCCCGCCATGCATTGCGCCGCCGTGAATGTCGGCACCATCGGCGGTTTCCTCGACGCGGACGCCCAGAGTGCGAAGGCCCTCGGCCATCTTCGCGATCCGGTCCGATTCTTTCACCCGCAGTTCCGCGGCGCCGCGAACGCGCGTGATGCCTGTTGCGCAAGCCGCTGCGACAAACAAGATCGGAAATTCATCGATCATGTCCGGCACCGTTTCCACCGGCACGTCCACGCCCGACAGCGGCGATGCCTGCACGTCGATATCAAAGAGCTCGGTCCTACCTTGCACGGGCGTTATGTCGATACTCGCGCCCATCATGCGCAAAACATCGAGCAAACCGGTGCGCCGGGGATTCATTCCGACGGCGGTCAAACGCAGATGGCTTCCCGGCACCAAACACGCCGCCACAATGGCAAAGGCTGCAGAAGAAAAATCCGCCGGCACCTCGACATCCATGGCCTGCAGTCGTGAACCGCCTTGCAAACGTGCGAACCCATCGCCGTATTCAATGGCCGCGCCCATCTCTGCGAGCATCACTTCGGTGTAGTTGCGGGTCGGCACCGGTTCCACGATTTCCGTCGTGCCTTCCGCAAACAAGCCCGCCAACAGAACGGCGGACTTCACTTGTGCACTTGCCACCGGGCACCGGTAGCGGATGCCCTGCAGCTTGCCTGCCGGACTGAATTCGATTGGCGCCGTGTCAGTGGACGAGAGCGAAATCCTTGCACCCATATCCCGCAGTGGCGTCGCGATGCGATTCATCGGGCGACGGCTCAATGAAGCATCGCCCACCAGGACGCTGGAGAACGATTGCCCGGCCAGTACGCCACTCAACAACCGCATGGCCGTGCCTGAATTTCCGCAATCCAGTGCGGCATTCGGCGCCATCAAACCGTTCAAGCCGACGCCGTGAACGCGGCGCTCGCCATAAGCGGGCGTGTCGATTCCCACGCCCAGTTGTTGCATGACGCGTGCCGTGGCACGTGTGTCTTCGCCTTCAAGAAAGCCGCGAATATGCGAAACGCCATCGGCCAGAGACGCAAACATGACAGCCCGATGCGATACGGATTTATCGCCTGGGACGCGCAGCGCACCGGCGAGGGATTGTTTGCACGGTGCTACTTTCCAGGATTTCAAAGAGGGCGGCGTATCAGCCATGACGCATCTGGAAGTCGCGCATGAAGGCACACAATGCCTCGATGTCTTTCAGCGCGATAGCGTTGTACAACGACGCGCGCATGCCACCCAATGCCTTATGCCCTTTCAATCCGATCATGCCGGCACGCTCGCTCTCTTCGAGAAACACCGCATCGAGCGCAGCGTCATGCAAAACGAAGGGAATATTCATGCGCGAACGACAATCGGCCGCCACCGAATTGGTATAGAAACCGGCGGATTGGTCAATGGTGGCGTACAACAGCGAAGACTTGGCGAGATTGCGCGCCTCAAACGCCGCAGTCCCGCCCTCTCCCAACATCCATCGAATACAGAGTCCGAGGATGTACCAATTCAAGGTCGGCGGCGTGTTGAGCATCGAGCCTTGTGCCGCATGTGAGGCGAACTTGAAGATGTCCGGCCGTTGCATCCCCTCACGCGCCAACAACTCGCGTGACACGATGGTCAAGGTAATGCCGGAAGGTCCCAAATTCTTTTGCGCCCCTGCGTAAGCCAGGCCGATTTTTGAAAAATCCGTGGGCCTGGAGGCAATATTGGAACTCAAGTCCACCACCAGTGGCGCTTGCGTTGCCTCCGGCAGGTTGAAGAGCTCGACGCCGTGAATGGTTTCATTGCCGGTCACATGGAAATAGGCCGCGCCCTTCGTGTGCGTCCATTGCGACTTCTCTGGCAAACGCAGAAATCCATCATCTTCCGCACTGGCCACGGTGTGCACGGCGCACACGGCCGAGGCTTGCTTGATCGCCACTTTGCTCCAGTGGCCGGTCACCAAATAATCGGCGGTTTCGCCGGCCGCACAGAGATTCATCGGAATCAATGCTTGCTGGGTGGTCGCGCCGCCGGAAAGAAACAAGATGGCGTGCGAATCGGGCACCGCCAACAAACGACGCGCATCCGCTTCGATTTCCTCCGCCAACGCCATGAACGGCTTGCCGCGATGGCTGAGCTCCGCCACCGACGCACCGGTTCCACGCCAGTCGAGCAGCTCGTCTCGCAATTGTTCGAGTACGGGCAAAGGAAGCTGGGCAGGTCCCGCACTGAAATTCAGGCTACGCATTGCGTTTCAACGACCTCACGCACCGAACCAGATAACGGCCAATAACATCAAGGCGATGAACGCGGCCGACAGCAGGATCCATATGAAGGTCCAACGCTCGGTGTGCTTCGGTTCCGCCACTTCGACTTCTGCCACATCCACGTCGCGAACGACGACGCGTTCCGGACGGCTGCTCGGTGATTCGACGATCAAGCGCTGACCGCCCGGCAATCGCAACTGATCGCCCGACGACAGCAATGCTTCGGATACCGGCAAGCCATTGACCTCAAAGGGTCCGGATTCCGGAGAGGCTTGGATGAAAATTCGCTCACCGACGTCCGTCATCCGCAAACCGTTTTGCGCCGCCAGATCGATCACCGGGCAGTAGGTATCTCGCGAAGACACCGGCAAGGCTTGACCATGCAACGGACCGCAGAGACCACGCAGCACCGGATGCGGCACCACCGGCGGCACCTCCAAATCCACATCGCCGTCCACCCCGCCCGTCTCGGCTGATGATGGGCGCGTCAGCACAATTTCCATGCCTTCCACGTGCAGGCTGTCACCCACATGCAGGCAGGCCAAACTTTGTACCGGACGTCCATTGACGTGCACGCCCCAAACGCCTTCCGAAACGGTCATCCATATGCCGCGGCGATCCACCACGATGCGAATGAACGCATCTTGATCGGGCTGGACAACGGCGATGCCGCGATCGAAATCGGGGTCGCGTCCGAGCCCGGTCGCACCCGGCGGCAACGCAAGGTCCACATGCTCGTGATTGGGAAAATGGAGTCTGACGGAGTTCACGTTTTGGATTGTAGCCTGTGGCAAGATTCAGCCATCTTTTCGACGCTTTGAAATATACATGGCACACATCCATTTGCGACATGCACACCCGCTCGACGATGCCAAAGCGCGCAAGGCGATCGACGAGATCGCGAAAAAGCTTTCGGAGAAACTCGGCGTGGTGACCCAGTGGGAAGGCAACGCACTGAACTTCCAACGGACTGGCGTGCAAGGCAAGATCACCATGCACCCGGGTGAATTGGAGATCGATGCCAAGCTCGGCATGTTGTTTTCGGCCATGAAAGGCACGGTCGAAAGCGAGCTGAAACGCATACTCAAAGATAAATTCTGAGTGCAGGTGACAGCGCCGCGGTTTGCCGCTAAAATGGCCGGCTCGGGCGGTTAGCTCAGCGGTAGAGCATTGCCTTCACACGGCAAGGGTCACAGGTTCGATCCCTGTACCGCCCACCAAAAGAAACCGGCATTTTGCCGGTTTTTTTGTGCCTCAATGTCTAGACTTGAGTTTTCCGGTTGAGAGGACAGGCCATGAAACTGAATGACGAAGACCGTAAAGCAGCGATCGCGGCACTGAACAAGATCCTGGAAATCGAATTGGCGGGCGTCGTCCGCTATACGCATTACTCGCTCATGATTTACGGCTACGGCCGCATCCCGATTGTCTCGTGGATGAAAGGCAACGCCGAGGAAGGCTTGGTGCACGCCCATCGTGCCGGCGAAATGGTGACCCTGCTGGGTGGCCACCCCTCACTCAAGATCGGGCAGCTGTTGGAGTCGGAGCGCCACGACATCGGCGACATCTTGCGCGAGAGTCTGGAGCATGAGCACGCCTCCCTGGCCGCCTACTACGACTTGTTGAAATTGGTCGAAGGCAAATCAGTGTTGCTTGAAGAATATGCACGCGAGTTGATCGTGCATGAAGAGCAGCACATGGATGAAGTGAACAAGATGCTGCGCAAGCCGGGCGAGATTGCCCCTTTCCACGACTGAGTCGCGATTACCAGTCCGTTCTTTGCGGCAGTAGGCTGCGCAACTCCGCGTCCGTCAAGTTGCGCCATTGCCCAGGCTTCAAGTGACCCAGCTTGACGGTGCCGATGCGCATGCGCACCAATTGCTTCACCCGATATCGGAAATGCGCTGCCATCAGTCGGATTTGCCGGTTCAGGCCTTGCACCAAGATGATTTTGAAACCGACTGCGCCAAGCTTGCTGGTTTTGCAGGGCAGCGTCATTTGCCCGTGGACGGGCACACCCTTGGCCATGGCACGCAGGAACTCTTCAGTCACGGTCTTGTTGGTGCCCACCCAGTATTCTTTTTCCAGCTTGTTTTCGGCGCGAAGAATTTCGTTGACGATGTCGCCGTTGCTCGTGAGCAGGATCAAGCCTTCCGAATCCTTGTCCAAGCGGCCGATCGGAAAAATGCGTTGGTCGTGATCAACGAAATCCACGATGTTGCCTTTCACGGATTCATCGGTGGTGCACGTGACCCCCACCGGTTTGTTCAGCGCGATATAGACATGCTTACGCTGCCCCTTGGCGGCGGCGCGCGGACGGATTTTTTCACCGTCCAGGCGAATGTCATCCCCTTCGGCTACCTCATCGCCCACACGCGCACGCGTGCCGTTGACCGTGAGGCGGCCGGCACTGATCAACCGGTCGGCCTCGCGGCGCGAACAATAGCCGGTATCACTGATGTATTTGCTAAGACGCATGAAAATCCCGCGGTAACCAAACGATGCGGCCTGAAAGCCATTCAGGCTAGACTGCCAACATTCCCCCGCAAAATCGCACCATGCACGGAAAAGCAGACGAACTCCTGACGCCCGCATTATCGCAGGCTTTGCAAGCGGCCATGGCACAAGTCAACCAAGTGGTCCTTGGCAAGGCTTTGGAGGTCAGGCTCGCGTTCACGGCATTGCTGGCAGACGGCCATTTGCTGATCGAAGACCTGCCGGGCCTTGGCAAGACCACCCTCGCCCACGCCTTGGCGTCGAGTTTGGGTCTCGGGTTCCAACGGGTGCAGTTCACTTCGGATCTTTTGCCCGCGGATGTCGTAGGCGTCTCGATCTTTGACACCCACGCCAACGGCTTCGAATTCCACAAAGGCCCGGTGTTCACAAACGTCTTGTTGGCGGACGAAGTCAATCGCGCGCCGCCACGTACGCAGAGTGCCTTACTGGAAGCCATGGCGGAGTACCAAGTGACCGTGGACGGTGCGACCCATGCGCTGCCTACGCCGTTCTTTGTCATTGCCACGCAGAATCCGGTGGATCTGGTCGGCACGTATCCGCTACCGGATTCGCAACTGGATCGTTTCCTGATGCGGATCTCCATGGGCTATCCGGGCGAACAAGCGGAACGTGAATTGTTGGCCGGCATCGATCGGCGCACCTTGCTGCAATCGGCGCAAGCGATTTTGACGCCGGCCATGCTGACTGACTTGCGCGCCGCGGTGAACAAAGTGCACGTGAGCGAAGCCTTGGTCACATACGTTCAAAGCTTGTTGGCACGCAGTCGCAACCACCCCTGTGTGCGCGTGGGTCTGTCACCGCGTGCCGGCATCGCCCTGCTGCGTGCCGCGCGTGCCCATGCTCTGCTACTTGGGCGCGACCATGCAAGGCCGGAAGATATCCAACAATTGTTTGTGCATGTGGCCGGCCATCGATTGATGTCCAATGCCGACGCAAAAGAAGCGCGCAGCGTTGCCCATTCGGTGATGCTCGCCGTACCTGTGGACTGACAGTGTTCAAGCGTTCCGGCAAACCCCTGTGGCTGAAGCTTGAGAGATTTGTCCGTCGTCAACGCGTCGATACCCTGCCCGTACATATCGATCGTCGCCGAGTCTACGTGTTGCCCACCCGCTTCGGACTGTTTTTCGGTGCCGTCGTATTCGTCATGGCCGGCGGCGCCTTGAACTACAACAACAATCCTGCATTGCTGTTGGCGCTGATGTTGGGAACCGCCGGTCTTGCGGGATTGTTGACCGGTCACTTGCAGCTCTCCGGCCTGGTCATGCGTGGCATTCATGCCGACGCCGTGCATGCGGGCGACGATGCGGTCTTGCGCGTTTCGTTCCAAGCGCTGGATGCCCGTCCGCGCACCGGCGTGATGATCGGCATTGATGGGCAAAGCGCGATGTTGATGATGCGGGCATCGTCTGAAAGCGTGGTCGAACTGCGATTGCCGATGGTGCATCGCGGCTGGCATGAGATCGACAAGGTCAGTGTGTGGACCACACGACCGATGGGGTTGGCACATACCTGGTCTTGGCTGTATCCGGTGTACGGGTGGATTGTCTATCCGGCACTTGAGCACAACGGCCCGCCCCTGCCCGAAGCCAGCGCCGATGCGTCGCGCATGCGCGCCGCGCAAGGTGGCGATGATGTTCATCAATTGCGCGCCTACCGCCACGGTGATGCGCTGCGCGCCATCGCATGGAAGGCGTCTGCCAAGACCGGCGCCTTGTTGGCGCGCGAGTACGAACAAGCAGTTCAAGCCGATATCTTGTTGGCGTGGTCGCAAGTGCGGCAATTACCGCACGAGCAGGCCATATCGAGACTGGCGCATTGGGTGGCGCTGGCGGACAGACAAGGACGTCGATTTGCATTGCAGTTGCCGGGAATGCGGGCCATTGAGGCAAACACGGGCCTTGCCCATCGGCACGCTTGCATGGAAGCGTTGGCGAGACTCCCGGGTGTTCGCGCATGAATCTGGATGAGAAGACACGCCCCTATGTGATGCTGGCACTCGGTCTTTGCATGCTGCCTTTGCTGCTGCAATTGGAAATCCCGGTGGCACTCACAGTGACCGGCACTGCGCTCCTGACGACGATTGCCAGTTGGCGCAATCCGCTCCCCGGCGTTCTCAAGATCTTGCTGCTGGTGATCGTGGTGACTGCCGTCTTCATGGTCTATCGCGGCTTCGGAAGAGATACCGGCTGTGCCTTGCTCGCTGCCATGCTCGCAATCAAACCGTCCGAGACCCAGACCGTTCGCGATGGCCGGAGTTTGGTTGGCTTCGGCACGTTTGCGCCGTTTTCAACGTACCTGCTCAATCAAAGCCCGACTGCATTGATTTTGGGGGCCATCGCGGTCGTCGTGGCGATTCTTGTGTTGATGCGCCTCGCCGATTTGGAAAACCAGGTCGACTCAGCCGATTGGTCACCCAGAGAGCCGCTGCGCGCGACCGGTAAATTGCTGTTGACCGGTTTGCCGTTGGCGATGGCCGCGTTCTGGTTGTTTCCGCGCTTGCCTACCCCGTTGTGGGGTTTGCCGGAAAAGTCAGTCTCCAAGGTCGGCTTAGGCGACACGATGAAGCCCGGCGAATGGAGCGAGTTGCTATTGGATGACACCCCGGCCATGCGCGTGCGTTTTCAAGGCACGCCGCCGTCTTCGCAAGACCTGTATTGGCGTGGCACGGTGTTTTGGGATTTCGACGGTGTGGAGTGGAAGCCCGATAGCGCGGCGGCGATTGACACCGGCGGACGCAGTTTGATCAAGACGACGGCGTCACGTTGGCACTACACGGCCGATGTGGAACCGACCGACCGCAAGATTTTGCCGTTGCTCGAATACAGCACCGCAGTGCCCGAAGGCGTGCGCATGAACGTCGACGGTGCTCTGCGAACCGAAACCAACATGAGCAACCTGACGCGCTGGCAGGTGGAGGCGGCACCCGCAGCACTCGACCCGACTCCCCTGTCACGGGTGATCCGGCAACGTGCGCTGCGTTTGCCGAACGACTTGAACGGCCGGACGCGCGCATTGGGCCGTCAGTGGCGCAGTGAATTCGGCAGCAACGATGAAGGCATTGTGCAAAGGGCACTCGATACCTTCCACAGGGACTTCACCTATTCGTTGACTGTGCCGCAGCCGGGCCTGCATTGGATCGATGATTTCATGTTCCAGAACAAGGTCGGGTTTTGTGAGCACTACAGCACCGCATTCGTGGTGCTGATGCGCGCAGCCGGAATTCCGGCAAGGGTTGTTACGGGCTACGCCGGTGGTTTTTACAACAAGACCGGCGACTATTGGCTGATCCGCAATTCGGACGCGCACGCATGGTCGGAAGTTTGGTTGAACGGCCGCGGCTGGACGCGCGTCGACCCGACTGCCGCCGTGGCAGCCGCCAACATTTACGACACGCTCGAAGAACGCGCGCCTGGTCGAATCGGCCAGTTCGACGGATTCCAGCGTTTGTGGGAGGTCAGCGACAGTTTGCGCCGCGGGTGGAACGACTTCATTTTGGGCTTCGACGCGAAACGCCAAGCCGGCATGTTCAAGCGCTTCGGCATCAACAAGATGGATAGCAGCACGTTGATTGCACTATTCGTCATCGCGGTCGTCATCGCCATGGCGTGGATGGTGCTGTTATTGCGACGCGGTGAACGCGTGGCCGATCCGCTATTGCGTGCATGGCACGGCTTGAGCAAACGCTATGCGAAGCATGGCCTGGCGCGCGAAGCATACGAACCTGTGCATGCATGGTTGGATCGCATCACGCGGGCGCGACCGGAAAATGCGGCGGCGATGCAGGCGTTGGCCGAACGCTTCAGCGCAATGCGTTATGCGGCCGTATCCCGTGAAAAAACCGCACAGCTCATCAGAGACATCAAACGATTCAGGCCGTGAATCCGGCGCCCCTTGCGCCAAAATGCCCTAAGGGCGCACCCGCCAGCAAATGCAGATGGATTTGGAACACGGTTTGTCCGCCGTCGCCGTTGCAGTTCATGACGATGCGATAGCCGTTTTCGGCAAAGCCTTCCCGCTTCGCATAGGTCGCCGCCGCTGTCGCCAACCGCCCGATGATTTCCGGCGAATCGGCCGGCACATCGTTCAACGTGGCGAAGTCTTGCTTGGGCACGAACAACACATGCACCGGCGCTTGTGGCGCGATGTCGCGAAAGGCGAAGACGTGTTCGTCCTCGAACACAATCTCGGAAGGAATTTCGCGGTTCTTGATCTTGTGAAAAATGGTGTCGCTCATAACGCCCTCAGCTCATTTCGATGCGGCTACCGAAGGCATGCGCCAAGGTGCCACGATCCACATACTCAAGCTCGCCGCCCAACGGCACGCCATGCGCCAGACGACTCGGTTTGACCGACTTGCTGCGCGCCAACTGCGCAAGAAAATGCGCTGTGGCTTCACCTTCCACCGTCGGGTTGGTGGCAATGATCATTTCCGTGATCTCACCTTCGGCCAAGCGCGCGGCCAATTGATCCAAACCCAACTCCGCCGGCCCGATACCGTCGAGCGGACTCAGTCGGCCCTGCAAAATGAAGTACAAGCCCCGAAAGCCCGTGGCTTGTTCCAAGGCCATCCGGTCGGCAGGCGATTCCAAGACGCACAGCAAGTGCGCATCGCGCGAGGCACTGGTGCAAATGGCACAGACCTCGGTTTCACTGAAGTCGCGGCAGCGCGTGCAATGACCGATCTTTTCCACCGATTCGGCCAATACCGAGGCCAGCCGCGTCGCGCCATCGCGCTCGCGTTCCAGCACGTGATACGCCATACGTTGCGCCGTCTTCTGTCCTACGCCGGGAAGAATACGGAGGGCGTCAATCAGTTGTTCGAGCAGCGGTGATGACATCGAATCAGAACGGCAGCTTCATACCAGTCGGCAGACCCATGCCTTGCGTTGCCGCACTCATGCGTTCTTGCGCCGCGGCGTTGGCCTTGTTCACAGCGTCATTCATCGCTGCAGCCAACAGGTCTTCCAGCATTTCGACGTCTGACACCGTGGTGGGATCGATACGCACCTTGCGGCATTCCATACGACCCGTCAGCGTGACTTCCACCATGCCGCCACCTGCTTGGCCCACGACCTCGACATTGCCGAGTTCGTTTTGTGCCCGCTGCATGCTTTCTTGCATGGCCTGTGCCTGTTGCATCAATTGCGCGATATTGCCTCGCATGTTTTGCTCCTAATCGTTATAGGGTTGAATGGAATCCGGCACGATTTGCCCGCCTTCGGCCAGCAACGTCTGCACGAACGGATCCTCACGGAAAGATTGTTCCGCGGCGCTCATCCGGTCGTTTTGCACTTTCTCGTCTTGCGCGCGCACGGTGTCGGCCTTGATTTCATCTTGCAGCTCAACGGAAATCACCGGCACATAGCCGAGGATCGGCGTGAGCTTTTCTTCCAGCGCGCGCAGGGTGTTCGGACGCGCGGTATGCCCCAGGTTCTTCGGCAAGCCGAGCACGATCTGTGCACCCTTCTGCGACAGCAACGCGGCATTGATGGCACATTGCCCGATCAGCCCGCTGAGCTTTGCATTGCGCACCAGCGCGACCCAATCGTCGTGGTGCATCGGCACGATGTTTGAAGGCGTCGAGGCCGGCTTGGCGGGAATCGGCGGTTGCGCAGGTGCGGGCGCAGCGGCAACCGGCGAAGGCGCAGCCTGCGGAACCGGCGCATCTCGCTCCACGCGAGCGGGCGCAGCGGCAGGTGTTGCCGGCTTCAGCGAAGGCACTGGCGGCGCATGCGTTTCATTTCCCGCGGCAACGGCCTGCTGCGGCATCGGACGGAACGCCAACATGCGCAGCATCGACATCTCGAATCCCGTCCGCGCGGTCGGCGCGTGGTCGAGATCGCGTTTTCCGTTCAACGCGATTTGATACCAAAGCTGGACCAACTCCGGCGACACCGCCTCGGCGAAACCTTGCAGGTTTTCGGTGCTTTCGTCAGCCAAGGCTTCCGGCACCAGTTGCTTGATTTGGATCTTGTGCAAGGCTTTCGCCATCGCATCGAGCACCGCGCGCCAATCCGGCGAGAAATCCGCCAGTGCGGCGATCTCCTGCATCAATTCGGGTCCGCTTTGATTGACCAAGGCATTCAACAGCGCCTCCACACGGGTGCGGTCGACGGTGCCCAGCATCTTCGCCACCGCCGCTTCATCCACCTTGCCACCGGTGTAGGCGATGGCTTGATCCAGCAACGACAAACCATCGCGCAACGACCCGTCAGCCGCATCACTCAATTGCGCGACCGCTTCGACGTCGAACTCGATGTTTTCCGCCTGCAGAATGCGGGTGATCTGACCTTCGATTTGGTCGAGCTCCAAGCGCTTCAAATTGAATTGCAAACAACGCGACAGCACCGTGATCGGCAGTTTTTGCGGATCCGTTGTGGCAAGCAAAAATTTGACGTGACCCGGTGGCTCTTCGAGGGTCTTCAGCAAGGCGTTGAAGGCATTCTTCGTGAGCATGTGCACTTCGTCGATCAGATAGACCTTCACGCGACCGCGGGAGGGCATGTACTGTGCGTTGTCGATCAGCTCGCGCACATCGTCTACGCCGGTATTGCTGGCGGCGTCGATTTCCAGCAGATCAATGTAACGACCCGCATCGATGTCTTTACAGGTCGAACACTCGCCGCAGGGTTCGGCGGAAGTCCCGTTCTCGCAGTTGAGCGATTTGGCGAAGATCCGCGCAATCGTGGTTTTGCCGACGCCGCGGGTGCCGGTGAACAGGAAAGCGTGATGCACGCGCCCCGTTTCCAAGGCATTGGTCAATGCACGAACCACGTGCTCTTGGCCGACCAGTTCACTGAAACGACGCGGGCGCCATTTGCGCGCAAGTACGAGATAGCTCATACGGCCATTTTGACATGCCGGAGATGTCTGATTGCGAAGATGACCACAAGCTGCCACGTTGCAGTCATCCCGCATTGGAACCGGTCGAATGAATTCATTGAAACTCAGCCTCGCGACACTTGGCACCTGTGTCACCCTTGTCGCCTGCAGCCCGCCAGGCGCCAGCGCGGCCGCCGGTGGCGCGCCCTCTGAAGCATTGAATGCGGCCAAGTCCGAACCGGTTTCGGCGCCGCCGGAATCAACCTATACCGCCACGTCCCGCCTGCCCGGCTTGCATGCCAAGGCCTTGGGCACGCTGCCGGCGCCCGCAAAACCATCGAAGTTTGCGCAGGATGACTTTTGCAGCTACATCGCCCAAAAACCTGAAACGGCTGCCGGCAAAGATGCGGCCGCAAAAGGCTGGACAGTCAGCAGCGAAGTCACGGAAGGCGGCTTCACTGCTGTCGGCATTTTCAGCCAAGGCGAACAAGGGACGAGTGGCACCTGTATGGTCCGCGACGGCAACATCGCCATCTATCGCGGCACGCAGTTGCTCGGCATTGTCTATGGCGATACCCCGAAAGAAGGGGAAATGGGTGACGTGGGCGGCGTCATGAGAACGCCCACACCGGGCCGCCTGAGGATCGGTGACTTCACCCCGGCAAATTATGTCAGCGGCGACATTGTGCTGGCTGAAAACGGCTTTGAGGTTGCCCCGCTGGCAACATCGGAGAAATACTGCGGCCTGGACATCCCGAGCCTGTATGGCAAGGAGGTCCCGAAAGCGCGTGCCCTACTCGCCAAAACCGGCTGGAAGCCCAAGGCCCCGCGTGAAGAAGGCGACGAGAGCTACCCCGGCCACCTGACCGGTGAACCCGAAATCGCCGATTGCAGTGGCACCGGCTACGGATTCTGCAGTGGCGGCTATGCCCACCCCTCGGGCGCCCTGATGTCGTTCACCACGGCCGGCGACGGCCCCGCCACCATCGTGAGCTACAACGTGATCTGCCCGGGCAAAAAATGATTCATTGCCCCGGACCGCACTTCTCCGTAAAATAGCCGGTTCGCAAGAGAGCACCCTTGCGCAAGATCCGGAGAGGTGTCCGAGTGGTTGAAGGAGCACGCCTGGAAAGTGTGTAAGCGTCTAAACCGCGCTTCGGGGGTTCGAATCCCCCTCTCTCCGCCAGTAAGTGAAAGCGCCCCCAACGGGGCGTTTTTGCTTTCAACCCCTTCTCCACAAAGTGGAGAAGGTGGCGCGCAGCGCCGGATGAGGCGCCTTTCCGCCCCAATCGCACCCCCTGAGACACCCACCCCGCAATCTCCCCCCATCGCGGCCCAGTAACCGCACCCAGGGGAAACACGTGAGCATCAAGGTGAGGCACTGCAATTTGAAAGTCGAGTGCCACAAAAAATGGGACGACTTGGAAATCATTCGCACAGAAATGTACGTGCGATATTGCGGCGAGTGCCAGAGCGCGGTTTTCTTCTGCGCGACACCTGCGCAGATGGAGCAGCATGTCCGGCTCAAGCATTGTGTGGCGTTGGAAAGTGAGTCGATGCGACCGGTGCGGCCTCTTCCTCTCCCGTCAACGGCTTCGCTCGCTCACTTCACCGCAGACAAAAGCACCTAGGGAAGCTTCTTCGTTCTGCGGCAAAGACCATCGCAACATCGTCAATTCATGGAAGGCGTTGATCGACTCGCCGCCAACCGTCTTGCCATTGACATCGAACAGTTCGAAGCCTGAGGTCGCCACCTTTTCCGCGTCTTCGCCCTTGCACTGCCAAAGGTTTCTCACCACTGCCGTGCGAAAGGTCTTGCCGTCCTCGGTGCGTTGATCGGTGGGCCACTCGTATTTGGCGGTTGATTCCCAATGCGGAGGCGATTGGCCGGCTACATAATCGCTCAGGCCCAAGTAGGTGTGGCGTTTGATCGAGTGCGCGTCGTATTGAATGACGCCGCCATCCGGCAGCACCGCCACGACGATCCAGGATTGCGCAAGCGCTGTACCTGAGACCGCCAGCAAGGCCACAGCCAGCGAACCACCGCGCAACTTCATTCGCGAAACGCAGCCGGACAGTTGTCGAATCGAATTGCGGAGCCGGATTTTCATGAGCACACCCCCTTGTGCGAATGGCCTGCAATCAGGCCCGATGCCCACTATACGTGTCGCTCAGCGGAGATGTAGGCCTCAGCGCGAAGCGTAGGTCAGCCGCCGCCAAAACGCCTCCACCGGCCCATGCTCAAATCTTATCAACCACAGATGTGACACGAGCACCTGCACCGAGAACAAGGCCAACGCCCAAGCATACGTTTGCCCCATCGACAGCGTGCCCATCCACCCCAGACCGAATCCGAAAAACACCACACCATTGACCACCGACTGCATCAAGTAGTTCGTGAGCGGCATGCGACCGGGGGCAACCAGTACTCCGAGAACCCGCTTCGCCGTCGGCCAAAGCAACAGAAACGCCGACGCATATGCCAGCGCAAATGGAACCGTCCCGATCATCGAGGTCCAATCGCTTTGATTGACGCCTTTGCGCGAGGCATAAAAGGCGGTGGCCGGCACGCCGATCAACGCGCCCAATGCCAATACCCGCTTCAAGAAGGCGCGATCCGTCAGCAAACCATCGGGGATTTTTCGCCCGCACCACAGGCCGAGAATCATGATTCCCAGCACCTTTGGAATTCTCCAGCTGTCCAGCCGCAGTCCGAGCGAATAGACGGTGCCAGACAACGTCCACTTCGGATACTCGGCAAGGTTCGTGGATTGCAACCACGCCACTTCCCCACCGAACTGAGGGCCGCCCTGGGATTCGAGCCATTTCAAGGACCCGTCCAACAGGTAATCTGCGGGTGCCCAGCCCATCGCCGCAAATACCGCCTTGCCAAGGAAGGGCACGACGAATATCAACAGAAATGCCGCTACCAGCAAGGTACGGTCGGCGCGTTCCGCAAACCACGGCAAAGTGAAACCAAGCACCGCATAAAGCAGCAAGATATCGCCATCCCAAATCAGCAAGGTGTGCACGATGCCGATCAGCATCAACACCGCCATGCGTCGAAAATAGGTGCGCTTCCACGCATGCCCGTCGCGTTGCAGCCGCAGCATGATTAACACGCAGCCTGCGCCGAAAAGCAGCGAAAACAGGGTGTAAAACTTGCCATCGATCAGGAAGCGCTCGATGCCGCGCATGACACGGAGTTCGCTCGCATCATGGAAACGCGCCGTCTCCTTGGGCGACATCATCATCCAGCCCGCCCAATATTGGATGTTCGCCATCAGAATGCCGAAAAGGGCGAACCCCCGCAGCGCGTCGAGCACCTCGAGGCGCTCTGCGACGCGAACACCGCGAAGCGTTCGCGGCAAGGCATTAGCACTTCCAGTCTTTGTACCCACTGCGGCATCGATCTGGTTCATGGCTCGGTTGCGCCCGTGAAACGCCAAACTACATTATGTGACCTTTATCACATTTAAGGAATGGACGCCAACCCCTAGGCCTTGGCATCGACCGGGCTGGTCAGGCGTTCATACGTCTGCGGGGATTTGGGCAACAATGCCTGCATGTCAAGCAGCGAAGGTGATGCGATGTGCTACTCGGCACAGATCGAGCAAAGTTATAAGGACTACGTCCGCAAATTCGGTGCTGATATCAGCATCGATGAGTTCGCCAAAGTGTTTTGGAGCGACCGAAGCGCCAAAACACCCAAGGCGATGCGACAGGCGTTCTTGAATTCCAGCGAGCCATGGGCAAATGAAATTATTCAAGGCATCGAAGCACTAAACAAGGAACAGTCTGCGAAATTCGAGCAAGAGTTGTTTGCACAGAAAACGCGCCTGAATAAAGCCGTGGTGTCCTTGAAAACGAAAGAAACCAAGAAGGCGCTTGAGGACAAGCGCATTGCAAGCAACAAAATCAAAGCGGCGGAAAGCCGCTTGAAAGACTTGAAGCGGTCGAAATTGGAACCCAAAGATTCACGCGTCTTTCCCGGCATCTTCAGCACAGTGGTTGCCGCAGAAAACGGGAAGCGATTCGTCGCACCGATGCGCTATGGATGCCGACTTGCGGGAAAGCCGGCCTCATACGACCAACGTTACCCCGGAACCTACAACGCTCGCCGGGACAGCCTGGAAGGATTCTGGCGGCAACAATTCGGCTACACGCACGCGCTGATCATCGCCGACAAATTCTATGAAAACGTGGAGATTGACTGCAAAAACGTCGTGCTTGAATTCGAACCGAGAGATGGCGAGCCGATGTTGATTGCGTGTCTTTGGTCGCGTTGGACAGACCCGAAGGGGATAGAACCCGACTTACTTTCTTTTGCCGCGATTACGGACGAGCCCGAGCCCGAAGTCGCTGCCGCCGGCCACGACAGGACGATTATCAATATCAAGCCCGAGCACGTTGACGCGTGGCTAAATCCTGACCCGGCGAATCTTGAGGCTCTTTACGCGATCTTTGATGACAAACGGCATCCGTACTATGAGCATCGGATTGCGGCTTGATGAGAACTTGTGAGGTAGTTGTGTGGTCATGCGAAGTTTCGATTCTCGAAAGAAGCGCGCCTATATCAGGACGTGGATGACCGAACCTCCAAGATATTGACCCTCTTGGTCGCACGCAACCACTTTGAAAGAATTTCCGACACCTTCTCCACGTCCGCTTCAATGGCGCACTCCCAAACAACGGCAACGGACCAACCTCCCTCAACCAAAGCCAATGCACTTTGTTCGTCCCTCGTGCGATTTCCGTCCAGTTTCTCTTGCCAGAACTCAACACGCGACTTCGGCAATCTGAATCCAGCGCAATTCTCATGTGCGTGCCAAAAGCAACCGTGGACAAAAATTACGGCATTCCATTTGGTGAGAACCAAATCAGGCCGCCCAGGCAATCCTTTGCGGTGTAATGAATATCGGAAACCGATTGCCCACAATGAGCGACGGAGAAGCAACTCCGGTTTCGTATCCCGCCCACGAATCTGTGCCATCACATGTGATCGCTTTTCGCGTGAAAAAATATCCACAATTCGATCACTCAATTAAGGATGAGCGTGCCGCCTTCCTCGGACTTGGAATTCCACTTCGAAAGCGGATCGATCTTGCGATTCGAGGAATATGCTTCCATGACACGGTCTATATCAACATAAAGACAACGGATCTCTCCGAAATCGGTTGCCTCAGAACTGGTTTCACGAGCAATGAACTTCAAATACTCAAATCGACCTTCCGTGCCGGAAGCCGAAGGAAATAAGAAACAAGTGTCGACACGACTTCCGACAACGATGTGGCTCATCGCCATCCGGTAGCACACCTGTTTCAAAGCATCGCCCAACGCGGGAACGGAAAATGCGCCTTCAGCCGCATAGTACTTGGCGTCGACAATTACAAAGGTTGAATTCCTTCTCACCACGATGTCAGGCAACATCCCCGAGGCTACGACGTTAGCTCCGCTACGCGCAATGTACGTGGGCAATGGCAAACGCCGGTTCCAGCCCTGCTCCACCCCTTTAGTAGTTTCGCGAAGCATCACCTCCCAAACAGTGTGAAAATCCCGAACTCCGATAGTCAAGGCGCCATCACGTTCTGACCCCGTTTGCGTCAAATAGGCGCAAAGCAACCGCACTAGAGCAAGGTCACGACTTGCAAACATGTCCTTGGAAAGACTTTTTAACCTCTTGACCAATGCCTCCTTTCTCTGGCCAAGCAAATCCAAGCGTCTGATTGACTTGTCAACCGTGTTAGACGGTGGAATCCACCAGATATGATTTTTTTGAACTTCTCGAATCACCGCCGCATGAATAATGCTCAACGGATTCTCTGTGTCGGTGTCGAGCAACCGGGTGCGTATTTCATCAAAATGAGGGATTCCATCCGCTTGGAAATTGGGAGCAACGCGATTGGAGGTCGCTTTCCAGTCAGCTTTTCCCACATTCCTTGAATTGCGAGTGACCGAGTCCCTGAAGATTCCCCAGCGCTTGTAATCCTTAAGCAACTCCATGATCGTATGAGCGAGAGAAACTGAACCATCAATCTCCAGGGCAGTACCGGCACGTTCATTCCTAGAACCGAATTTTGCCAACACCCGCATGAGGCACCTGGCTTTCTCGAACCGCTGATCTTCCGGACAATTCAGGCCGGCTTTCAAAGGGAGAAACACAGTTGTATTGCCAAATTCATCTTGAATCAATCCGGAAAACTGAACCGTTCTGGCACCAGCGGGTATCGCGCCAAGACGCCTCAGACGATCAACAAGTTCCGGAGATTGCCTCTCAACTTCCGAAACTAAAACTCGGTCATTGAGAATTGCGTGCCTCATCCTTGACGTGTCCACTGAGAAGCAATCGTCAGAAAACCCTCTGAGAAATATGTCCCGCGATCATGTGCCTCTGCCTGAAGATGGGCATACGTCCTGAGATTCCCTGAAAATAGTGCACTCCTATCTTCGCCTCTCAGCAAGTCATCCCACAAGTAAAGCAGCAATTTGTCAGGAATTCGGCCATCTGCGAGATCCGTTTCGGATGCAAAATACTGACCTATGAGTCGGTCTTCCTCCGTCGCAAACTCAGAAACCAAGTAGTCGTTCAGAGCACCCAGAAAATCCCGCCAAGACATTTGAAGTGTCGGATCCAACCACACGAAGACATCAGAAGCGCGTGACACGTCCAAACGCTGGTAGATCGCCTTCCAACGCCGCCTAAACGCCATATCGATCGACTTTACGCCTTGGTCGGCGGAATTCATTGTCGCAATAAGTGACAAATTCGAAGGAATGTAGATTGTGGCTTGGGAAGCATTTTTTTTCTCGCCTTCCGATCCATAAACATATATCGAAAGCTCTTCATTCTCTGGATGAACTTCATAACAGCTTGCGCCGAACTCATCACGGTCCAACAGTTGAAACACCTCACCGAACGCCGCTGCCGCATTCGCTCGATTCAGCTCCTCGATAATTAGTACCACATGCTCTGAAGGATTGGCGACCGCTGCTTTCAATGCCCGCGAAAAAGGGCCTGGCGCAAATCCGTAGCTGACGGATGCACCATCCAACTTCGGTCGTATTGCACCAATAAAATCACCCTGCATAGTGTCCCCATGGAAGACCGTCCTGAATACCAGTTCGCTCTTGCCTGCGGTCCGCAGCAAAGCGTCATCGTTCGCCGCCTTGCTTTTACCTGTTCCTGGCGCCCCATACAAAAGGATATTTTCACCCTTCATTGCTGGTG
This sequence comes from Lysobacter soyae, assembly GCF_019551435.1. Taxonomy (NCBI): domain Bacteria; kingdom Pseudomonadati; phylum Pseudomonadota; class Gammaproteobacteria; order Lysobacterales; family Lysobacteraceae; genus Lysobacter; species Lysobacter soyae. The sequence continues at coordinate 1,017,317 of NZ_CP080544.1, read as the reverse complement.
TTGGGGCCCTATTCGTCGCAACCTTGTATGGAACAGATGAATTGTTATGCGTAGCTTCGCCAAATGCTTCCAGCGTCAACTTCAATGAAGTTCGTCCCAAGTCCAGGCGATTCTCATCGAAATCCCTCTCAGACATTTTTCTTGCCGCGCTTACCAACCTCGAAAGCACGGTGAAAAACGCCTTCGTCTGGGTGCTTGCAAGCGTCTTGACAGCGTCAGAACGGAACAGAGTCTTTGAGGCTTCACGCCATCTAGTTTCGTTGTATTGTTCGCCTGCTTCCAAAAAACGATCATTTTTATCGAGCAGATCCTCCAACGCCAGAATCAAATCCGAAACGGAGAGAGTAAATCTATTTCCTGTCGAATTGACAATATCTACAACACTTCGAGTTTCAGGAACAGAAAGTCCCATTTTTGATTCGTATGATGTCGCCAGCTCAAGAAAACCAATTGTCACTTCCCACCCCTTGTCAAATGACGAAAGAAAGTTACTTCAATTCCACGCTATTGCTTCAATAAAATCCTGATCATTTGCTTGGCGATGGCTTGAATCACTGGAACACTGACGGAGTTTCCAAATTGCTTGTAGGTCTGATTATCAGAACAGACCAACTCAAATTCTTCCGGAAACCCTTGAATACGCGCGCACTCGCGCGGTGTCAATTTACGCGGCAGGCGCCCGATATCCGACTGATCTATGAGGATCTCGCTTCCATCTTTGTAATACCTTGCGCTAATCGTGTTGCAATATTCACTCTTGTTGGAGAAGAGACTGAAACCGAACCCATTGCCCTTCAACAAGTGTTCTTGTTTTCGCCTCTCGTGTCCGGAGAACAATTTCTGAGAAAGTGTGTACTTTTCGTCAACCGTTGAATTTTCCTCGAGTACCTCACCCAGAAACTTCTTCGGCTCTCTCTTGATTGATGTCGTGAAGGCATCTCTGTCAAAATCAGGGAATCGTTTGCGATCGAATCCAACGAGGTAGATGCGAATCCGATTCTGCGGCACTCCGAAATCCCTAGCGTTCAAAACCAAGGGGACGACTTCATAGTCCAATTTTCTTGAAAGACTCTTCCGTGCTGCGATGGACATTGGGACGTCATCAGGTATGTCAGCGCTAGAGCGACCCTCAAGGACGTCCAAGATCGTCTTCAAAGTTCTGCCTTTGTCGTGCCCCTGCAACTGTCTCACGTTCTCCAGCAAGAATGCGGCGGGCCGCTTCTCAGCAAGAATCCTCTGAATTTCGAAAAACATGGTTCCGCGGGTGTCCGAAAAACCTTGCCTCAGACCTGCTTGCGAGAAGGCCTGACACGGAAAACCGGCTAACAAGACATCATGATCAGGAACATCAGCGGCGGCGATTGCGGTGATGTCACCCGACGGAATCTCGCCAAAATTGGCCGCATAGGTCTTCTGAGCGAACTTGTCCCATTCAGATGTAAAAACGCACTGTCCCCCCAGCTTCTGAAAAGGCAGGCGAATTCCACCAATTCCGGCAAACAAGTCAACAAATCGGAATTTATGTTCTTTCCGCTTGTCCCTGAAAGGTTGCGCCTTGCTGGCTGCAAGCAAAGCCTCAGCGCTCTCGCGGGATGGGAACCTCTCACCACGCTCCCATGCTCGAACGACGCGCCCATCTGAAACACCGACTTTTCGTGCCAACTCGCTCTGCGAGACTCCGACTAAGCCCCTGAGTTCGACAACTTCTTTATTCCGCATATTACCGGTGACTCCGAAGACAATGCACGAGCCTACCAGGCGGGAGTCGCCGGGTCAAATAGAGGATCAGTCTTTCTCGCACATTCGAGCAACAAATCTATTTTCCCATCGTCTCACTACGCGAGATCAGAGCCAATTCAAGAAATCTTCGCGATGACGACAGCGCACGATCCTCATATAAAGAAGAGTTGGTAGATTTGAATTGGGGAGGCCTGCAGGCGTGAATACCGCGACAAAGCGTTTTGAATGGGAGTTCTTGACGAACGATGCCAGGGAGGATGAAGGACTGGCTCACGCGGGCATTGAGACGTTTCGAGGCATGCAGTTTTCAAGTCTCGCGCGAGAATGTGCCCAAAACAGCTTGGACGCCGCCTTCCGTCAAGAAAATCTGCCGGACGAGCCAGTGGAGCTTCGGATTCGATTGGAACACATAGAAACCAAGTCCGTGCCGGGCGTCGCCTCACTCAAGAAATCGATCGTGGCTTGCCTGGATAGAGCCAAATCCAAAAACCTAAAAAAGGAACTGACATTCTTCGATTACGCATACCGGCTGCTTGAGTCGCAGACGATTCCGGTTCTATTAATCGAAGATTACGGAACGACTGGACTCGGCGATGCTTCAGAAGGCGGCGCATTCCATGCTTTGGTTAAGTCATCAGGTGTCAGCAAGAAGTCCCACGATGACGCTGGGGGTTCTTTCGGAATTGGGAAAAATGCGGTGTTTGCAAATTCCTCCCTCCGCACCGCCTTCTACGCTTCCCTAAGCACAAAGAACGGGACTAAGCATGAGCTTTTTCAAGGAAAGAGTATTCTCGTTTCGCACATGGCGGACGCCAAGCCAAAACGGGCAACAGGCTTTTACGGTGAGGAACAATTCGCACCAATCTTGACACACTCCGACTTGCCCAAATGGCTGCGCCGTGAAAAAGTCGGAACCACGATCGCTTGTTTGGGGTTCAAAGAAGCAAAAGACTGGCAATGGCAAATGATTGCCTCCATCACAACCAGTTTTTTCGCGGCGATACATCGTGAAGCAATTCGGTTTTCAGTATCTTGGGGACCGAATGAGTCGGTACGTATAGACAAGTCATCCCTTGCAGACTTATTCGCATCCCCTCAAGTGCAAGCCGCCGCGGACGACAATGGCTTCCTCGAAGACCTTCAATACGGCGCATCGATGTTTGCCGCACTTCAATCTGGCCAGACGGAACTGCATACCCGGACCTTTCCCACGATCGGAGAAATCGAACTCAGAATCCTCCAAGAAGAAGGGTTGCCGCGAAAGGTCGGAATCCTCAGAAACGGAATGGTGATCGCAGACAATTTGAAGTCCTTCGGTCAGTCTTTTTCCAGATTCTCCATGTGTCGGGACTTCATTTGTGTAGTGGAACCCGCAAGCAAACAAGCCAGCTCTGTGATCAGAGAGATGGAAAGCCCGCGTCACGATGAAATCTCGGTGGAGAGAATCGATGATCCGGCGCGCCAAAAAAAGATCCGATCAGAGATGAAAACCTTGGCATCGTGGATACGAGACACGATCAAGTCATCTACGACATCCCAATCCGAGACAATAATTTCATTGGATGAGCTCAATGAATTCTTTGCCGCACCGGGGGATCCGGAGAAGACAAAAGATGACGGCGATGCCGAACGCAACCCTGTGGAGATTGTAGTCCGAGGACCTGATCAGACAAATCCTCCCAAAACCGGCCGAGGTACTGATGGCGACAGCGGATCAGCGGGCGGTAAGCGGAAAAACGACCAGAGTGGCGGCACCACTTCGGGCGAAAGGAAAGGACAGGGCAAGGGATCAATCGGAGGACGTGGTGGCCGCGCAATTCCCTATTCGAGTGCGAGAACTGCATTGGCGGAGGCCGGAACGGACAGAACGCGTTTTATCGCATTTACTCCGGACAGAGACGGTTTAGCCGCGTTGGAAATTTATTCTCCGGGGGTATCAGGAGAAGAACCTTTGTCATTGGCGAAGTTCGGCGGCATCGAATGCATAAAGGCTCCGAAGCTCAAATTGAAGAAAGGAGTCAGGTTTTCGGTTGAAGTGGAGTTTGACCGACCTTACACCGGACCGATCAGCTTCGACTTGATTGCGGTAACGGAGATCTGAGATGCGATTGAAGAGGAATGTTCTATTCGCACATCCGGTGCTTTCTTCTGAGAATGACGACTTCCATGGCGGCAGCTTCGATTTTCGCGTCACCAAGGTAACTGAATGCGGCAACGGCGACGTCCTTATTCAAGGTGACTTTGAGGTAAGAGAAGAAACCACGAAGGTCGCACTTTCTTCCGGGGCACTCAAAGTGGTTCTGTTGTTGCAATGCTTGAACACTTATTTCGACGGAGCGTTCCCGGTTGGAGGGTCGCCGTTCGAAATTCGAATCCCCGACGGAAAACTCCTTGGCTTGGTCACACTTCGGGCTGTCATCGCGGCTCAGGCAAAGTCGTTCACCATCGAATCCAAAGCGGTTAGCGCGGAATTTCCTTCACGTTCGCTGTCGATAGCGAAGGCTGATGTTGTCGGACTTTCCGGTGAATACAAGTTCTATGTCGGACTCAAGACTCTCGCACCCTTGGAGTCCATCTTTCGCCTGGTGGAAAACGAATTCGCACCGGTTGACGCGTTCGACCTTGAACTCGACTCGGAATGCATCGGCATACATGTGCGCAAGCCGCTATTCGACTTTTTTGCAATCACCCGTGGAACTGCCAAGAGAGACGTATTGCTTTCGTCACTCTACTTGCCGGCACTTATCGGCGTTCTGGTTGAGATGAAGGACGGAGCCTACGCGGATCGGCGCTGGCATAGCGCGCTCATCGAACGCTTGAACGCGCTTGGCTTGACCCCGCAGGAGAACCCCTTGATCGCCGCACAAAAGCTGCTCGGTATGCCAATGGGTGCCTTGCAACAAGTATTCGCCAAGGAGTGAACATGCAGAACCTGCTTTATGTCAGCCAATCTGTCGCGGACGACCTCAAAGAATCCATAGGGATGAATATTGAAAGGTATCGATCCGGAAGCTTTCATGATTTGGAAGCCACTGGAGAATGGCGATACACGTTGCCGGTTCAAGCAAACCTTGCGGCGCTCTCGCAATTGGATCCATCCGGCTCTCCGGAAAGCGAGATTACTAATTCCATGATTGTCGGACAGGCATTTGCATCTTTGACGCCGGTATTGGCTCGAGAAGCACGGCTGTGGACACGGTTGACGCATACCGATGGCCTCGAGTTCGCGCGCAAGCGCTGGCTCAAGGCCGGTCAGAGCGATTTACAGGTTGAGCGATCTGTCTCTAAACATTTCTTCGCCAATGGCTTGACGGCATGCCGTGACGACCATGCAATCTCTCGATTGTGGTGGAATCATTACATCGCAAAAGGTGCCCTTCCAGAAGATCCGGAGCGCGCGCTCCGAATGATCTTGTCTCGATCGGACATAAGAAGCAGCTTGGTCGAACGACCTGCGCTCGGAGCTCGAATGCCTGTCACGCGCGCGATCATTCGGACTCTCGAGATAAATCAGGGACTTCGCCGCAATGAGAATCTGTTTCGCGAGTTCATGAAACGCCTAAACTTGTATGGTGCAGGCTTGGTCCTCGAGATGTTTGACGAAGAAGAAATGGACTTCTTCTTAAGTTCGTTAGTGCCAAAATAGTGTCCCCGGGTTGGAAAAGAGGAACAGCGTCTCGAACGTATTCATTATAACCGGCGCAACACCCCCGTTTCCGGATCCCTAAACTTCAACTGTCGAGCAACCAATTGCAAAGGATTCGAATAATCCCCGTCGCTCGATTCGCGAACGTCGGGGTAAATCGAATCCCCCATAATCCCCACCCCCAACCCCGCCATCTGCACCCGCAACTGATGCTTCCGTCCCGTCACCGGCATCAGTTTGTAAAGCCATAAATTCTCGCCACGCTCAATCACATCAATCACTGTCTCACTGTTCGGCTCTCCGAGCACTTCCTGCATTCGGAAGAAAGGCTCCCCCGGCACAATCCGTGTCCGATGGACAAACGGAAACTCACGCCCCTTTAAAGGCGGCGCAATGGCCTCGTAGGTCTTCTCAATCCTGCGTTCACGAAACAAAGCTTGATAGGCGGCACGCGTGTCTGGATTCGCCGAAAACATCACCAATCCGGCCGTCTCCCTGTCGATTCGATGCAAAGGCACCAAATCGGGATTTCCCAATCTCTCAATCAAGCGCGTCAGCAAGGTCTCGCGCACAAATCGCCCTGACGGCATGACTGGCAAGAAATGCGGCTTGTATGCAACGACCAAATGCGCATCCTGGTAGACGATGGATTCGGTGAAAGGAATCACCGGCTCCGATGCCACTTCGCGGAAGTAGCGCACTTCCAAACCGACGCGATACGGGGTTTCCGGCGTCAAGTTATTGCCGTTTGCGTCGGTCACCAAGCCCCGTGCAAATCGAGAGCGCCATGTCTCTTCCGAAATCCTCGGAAATCGTGCGCACAATCCTTCAATGAGCGTGGCCCAAGGACCGACGGGCAATTGTAGCCGGCTCGGTGGCACGGGAACCCCCGATCAAGGCTTGGCTTTGAATCCCAGCCAACTCAAGGCACCCGCAACCACGAGACCGAGAATCGACAACGCATTCGGCATTGCCCAACCACCCACGTCAATCGGCAGACCGACAACCAACCGACACACATGGAATAGTGCCAGGAGCGCAAAAATCGTTCCAACAAGCTTTGCATAGGCAGACTGTTTCACGAAGCGAATCCTCTTCAACTCAATCTTCAATACACATCGTATACCTTCAATGGCGACCTTCTAGAAGGAACCCGCATGAACACCCACACAAACGCCGCCGTGGAATTCCTGCAAATGTGCGCCCGTGGCGACGTCGCAGAAGCCTTTGCTAAGCATGTTGCACCCGACTTCCGTCATCACAATGCCTGGTTCCCAGACGATCAGGAAGCGCTCAAGCAAGGGATGGAACAAAGCGCTCGCGATGAGCCCAACAAGTCATTTGACGTCAAGCAAACGCTCGAATCGGGCGATCGCGTCATGGTGTTCTCGAACGTCCAGCGCGCGCAGGGCGAAACAAACATTGCGGTGGTCCACATTCTTCGATTTCACCACGATCAGATCGTCGAAATGTGGGATGTCGGCCAGGTCATCCCGAAAGATTCACCCAACCAATCCGGCATGTTTTAAGTCGCAGGTTCAGCCCTGTTGGGCATTGCCGGGAAACGCCGCCATATCCATCCAAAACACCTCCCAGATGTGACCGTCGAGATCGGTCAACGAGCGGTTGTACATGAATCCCAAATCTTGCTTTGCGTTCACATCGGCGGTCCCGCCGTGCTTCTGTGCAATGTCCAACGTCGCGTCGACCGCCTCCCGGTTTTCGCGCGGCACCGCAATCATGACTTCGCTTGCGCCCTTGGGCGGAATGGGACGATCGGTGAACTCGCGCCAGCGCGGATGCGTAATCAGCATCACGGCGAAGTGCGCATTCAACACCATGCAGGCGGCACTCTCGTCAGTGAAGACGGGATTGTTTTCGAATCCAAGAGCGCTGTAGAAAGCTTTCGATGAGTCGAGGTCTGCAACGGGCAGGTTGACGAAAATCATTTCTGACATGGCAAAGCTCCAGGCAAAGGGGAAGATCGTTGCGACAGTCGCGATGTTATGCCTGCCCCGTGACGGGCGCGACACGCGCTAGGTTTTTAGCGGCGGTGCGGCACTGTCAGGCAGCGGAATGAATTCCATATCGTCGCCGACCGGCAATTTCATGCGTTGTTGGCGCCAATCTTCGGCCGCTTCCGCCAGTCGCGCTTTAGACGAAGAGACGAAATTCCACAGCAGGAATCGTTCACCTACCGGTTCACCGCCCAGCACCATCACGGTGGCGTTTTCACGCGCACGCAAATCCACGGCTTGACCGGGCTTCAAGACCGCCATTCGTCCGGCAGCTAATGATTGATCCGCAATCTGGATTGAACCGCTCGCCACATACACCGCGCGCTCAGAATACTGTGCAGAGACCGTATGCCGCGCATTGCTCACCATTTCCAAGTGCTGATAGAACTGTGGCGAATGGACTTGTACGCCTGCACGCAATCCATCAATTTCGCCGGCAATCAGGCGCCCTTGCACGCCAGCGTCTGACCAGGTCGGCAAGTCGTCGCCGGCATGATGTGCAAAAGAAGGATCTACTTCTTCGGCTTCGTTCGGCAGCGCCACCCAAGCTTGAATGCCATGCATGTTCGCGCCTTCCAGTCGCGCACGCTCAAAACGCTCACTGTGGGTGATGCCCTTCCCCGCCGTCATCCAATTCACTTCGCCGGGACGAATTTCAATGTTCGAGCCCAGGCTGTCCCGGTGCGTCATCGCGCCGCTGTATAGGTAGGTGACCGTGCTGAGACCGATATGCGGATGGGGCCGTACATCCAAATTCCTGGGGATGCCCGGCGCGAGCATCATCGGCCCCATATGGTCGAAGAACACGTACGGACCGACCATGCGACGCGCGCGAAACGGCAGCACACGCCCGACTTTAAATCCGCCACCGAGGTCGTGAATGCGCTTGTCGATGATGAGGTCGATGGCCATGTCGCTGCTCCGTAGATCAGCCTTGATTGTCGCAAACGGCTGTAAAAGGTTCGTTCGCCCGTCTTTCCCAAAGCGGTTTCACTTCACCCACGGATAGGTGATCGCTTCAAAATCCACGTCCCGGCTGTGCACCATCAAATCGATCACTACGGGCATCAATGTGGACAGGATTGCCGCGGCATCCCGCACTTGGGCGCGATTGGCCTGCCCGTTCCATGTGGCGCCACCATGAACCAACTGGTTACGCAAGACATGCAGTCGGTCGGCGACCACTGAAAGCACGGTGGCGGTGTCGCGATCCATGATGGCTTTCAAGGCCACGCCTTTGGCTTGTTCAAACTTGGACTTCCAGAGTTCGCTACTGTCATGCTCCCGCATCGCCCGCCAAAACGGTTCGAATACGTATTTGTTGTCAATCAATGTGCGAATGGGGCCGCTGAATTGGTTGAACAGCACCGCGTGGATACGACCCTCAATATCGCAAGCCAGAAGCTTGCGCAGGAAGCGCATGGCTTCATCCCGCTCCGACTGCTCATAGCCGAATTCGCGAGCGTAGGCGGCATTGAGCGAGATCCACAAGAAAATGAATCTTGCATCCATGTCTTCTTTTTCCATCTCGGCCCGCTCCAGCCAGCTGATCGCGCGGTGGATACGCACGCGCAGGTTCTCGGGTTGAGCATCGCGCGTCGCGCGATGCGCCTCTCGAAGCGAAGGTGCCGAGTTTGGCGGCGGCATCATGATCATCTCGGATGTCTATAGGACTTTTCCGACTTTGCCTGAGGACGCGCCCTGACTTGCTCAGAAATTTTCGCAAGTGCGGACCGGCTAGCTGACGAGCTAGTTCTGGAAAGACGAGCGTGTAACATGTGGCGAATCACGTTGCAGCGGTGATTACAGCAAAGGCGATCAGGCAGCAATTGACGCCATTCCAGAAATCTAAGGTAGACCGAATGAATTTTCAGACGCGATTGTTCACGACAGCCATTGCGGCGGCGACCATGGTTGCTTCCTTGCAGGTGAAGGCTCTTGAACGCTGCGGCGATATCAATGGCAGTGGCGATCCCGTCGCTGTGGAGGTATCGGGTGTGACCTTGGGAAGCCGTGTGAACGACAAAGCACGCGTTGTGGTTCCGACAAAACTCTTCAAACCTGATGACACCATCTACGCGTCGGTCTCAACGAAAACCTGCACGGATGCCGCGACCGATGGCACGCTGGGTGTGCTCTGGACCTACGGTGAAGGTGATGCCAGCCAACAGGTTCAGACGGAAAGCACCGACCTGCGTTTTTCCGGCAGCGGCGACACCGTGTTTTCAATCGCGAAGCCGGATGCATGGCCAAATGGCAAGTACACGGTTGAAATCTTTTTGAACGGAGTTTCCGCTGATCGGCAGACTTACTCGGTCAAATAATTGAACGCATCAATCAACTGGCGCTACCCCTCGAACGACGCAAGAATCGGGCAAGGACCGGTCTTTTTCGCACTGCACTGGTGCGCCAGCTTTTGCAGATAATCCCGAGCCTGTTCCATCTCGGCAATTTGTTCATTGAGCAGCGTGATTCTGGTGCGCGCCAGTTCGCGTGCCCGCTGTCGATCCTGGCCTGCATCAAGCGCAAGCAATTCTTTGATTTCTTCGAGCGTGAAACCTGCGTGCTGGGCCATGCGGATAAACCGGAGTCGCCGGACATCGTCTTCACCGTAACGGCGGATACCGTCACCTTTTCCGGGCGTATCGAGTAACGCACGACGCTGGTAGTAGCGGACCGTTTCGACGCCGACGCCACCGGCTTCGGCAAACTTTTTGATGGAGAGATTCATGGGCTTGACTCCGTACCGTGGTACGGGAGTTAGCATACACCTAACCAATTCAAATCAGCGTTTTGAATCAGGAGGACAAATGTATACCTCAGGACCTCAGGGCCGCAAGCGCGCTTTTCTTCATCGCATGGTGATGGCGCAACATACCTGCCCTTATGGCTTGAAAGCCTTGGATTTGCTGCGTAGAGAAGGCTTCGACGTTGAAGACCGTTGGCTGACCTCTCGCGAAGAGGTGGATGCATTCAAGGCCGAGCACGGGGTGAAGACGACACCGCAGGTGTTTATCGCCGGTGTGCGAATCGGCGGCTATGACGATCTGCGACGCCATCTCGGAAAGCACGTGGCAGCGCCGGGTGCGACCAGCTATCGGCCGGTGATGGCGCTGTTCGGTATGACGCTGCTCATGGCGCTCGCGGCAAGTCAGGCCGTCCACGGGACACCTTTCACGGTTCGCGCCGCGGAATGGTTCATCGGCTTCAGCATGGCCGTGCTCGCATTGCTCAAACTGCAGAACGTCGAAAGTTTCGCGACGATGTTTTTGAACTACGACCTGCTTGCCAAGCGCTGGGTGCCCTATTCCTATCTGTATCCGTTTGCTGAAGGACTGGCCGGCATCTTGATGATCGCGGGCGTGCTCACGTGGCTCTCGGTTCCGGTCGCGCTCTTCATCGGGACGATAGGCGCTGTATCAGTGTTCAAAGCGGTGTATATCGATCGCCGGGAACTCAAGTGCGCCTGTGTCGGCGGGTCGAGCAACGTGCCGCTCGGCTTCGTCTCGCTCACCGAAAACTTGATGATGATTGCGATGGCAGTGTGGATGGCGCTGGGCGCCTTCGGTTTGCTACCTGCCTGGGCACATCAGGCCATGTAACGGCCTTGTCGTCCGGCGATGATCACTCCCACTCGATCGTCGCCGGCGGCTTGCCACTGATGTCGTACACCACCCGGCTGACGCCGCGCAGCTCATTGATGATGCGATTGCTGACACGACCCAGGAATTCATACGGCAAATGTGCCCAGTGCGCGGTCATGAAATCGATGGTTTCCACGGCGCGTAGCGCGATCACCCACTCGTAGGCGCGCGCATCGCCAACCACGCCCACTGACTTCACCGGCAGGAAGACAGCGAATGCTTGACTGGTTTTGTCGTACAAATCGGCCTTGCGCAGCTCGTCGATGAAGATCGCATCGGCTTGGGCCAGCAGCTCCGCGTATTCCCGCTTGACCTCACCCAAAATGCGAACGCCCAAGCCCGGGCCCGGGAACGGATGGCGGTAAACCATCTCGCGCGGCAAGCCCAAGGCCACGCCCAAACGGCGCACCTCGTCTTTGAACAGTTCGCGCAAGGGCTCTACCAAGCCGAGTTTCATGTCTTCAGGCAGGCCACCCACGTTGTGGTGACTCTTGATCACATGGGCCTTGCCGGTTTTGCTGCCGGCGGATTCAATCACGTCCGGATAAATGGTGCCTTGAGCCAGCCATTTCGCATTCGACAGCTTGTTGGACTCTTCATCAAAAATATCGATGAACAGATTGCCGATGATCTTGCGCTTGGCTTCCGGGTCTTCCACACCTTTGAGTTTTTCAAAGTAGCGATCGGCAGCGTTGACGCGAATCACCTTAATGCCCATGCCGCCCTTCTCGGCTTCATCGGCAAACATGGCCATGACCTGGTCGCCTTCTTTGTAGCGCAACAAGCCGGTGTCAACGAAGACGCAGGTCAGCTGGTCGCCGATCGCGCGATGCAACAACGCCGCGACCACCGAAGAATCGACGCCGCCCGAGAGACCCAAGATGACTTCGTCGCTGCCCACTTGCGCGCGCACGCGGGCGATCTGATCTTCGATGATGTTGTCTGCGGTCCACAGCGTGTCGCAGCCGCAAATGTCCACCACGAAGCGGCGCAACAAGGCTTCGCCGGCCGCGGTATGGGTCACTTCCGGATGGAATTGAACGCCGTAAATTTTGCGCGCATCGTTGGCAAACGCCGCGATGCCGAGACGATCTGTTTTCGCGGTGATGTCGAATCCTTCCGGCGCTTTGGAGACGTGATCACCGTGGCTCATCCACACGTTTCGCAGCGCGTCAGAGGTCGCGACTTTCGACAGCAAATTGTCTTCCGCAACGATCTCAAGCGCGGCATGACCGAACTCGCGCTGGTTGCCTGCCTCGGTGTCACCGCCGAGTTGCTTCGCCAGCGTTTGCATGCCGTAGCAAATGCCGAGTATCGGCAAGTTCGCATCGAAGACGGCCTGCGGCGCGGTCGGGCAACCGGCCTCTGTCGTGGATTCCGGACCACCCGACAAAATGATGCCCTTCGCACCGAATGCGGCAATCTCTTCCGGGCTGTGGTCCCACGCCCAGATTTCGCAATACACGCCGATCTCGCGAATACGACGCGCAATGAGCTGCGTGTATTGAGCGCCGAAGTCGAGGATCAAAATTTTGTCGTTATGAATATCAGTCATGCTCAATCTTCGATTCCCCTCTCCACAAAGTGGAGAGGGTGCCCCAAAGGGGCGGGTGAGGCGCTCTTAATGCTTATCAACCCGCCCGATAATTCGGCGGTTCTTTCGTAATCTGCACATCATGCACGTGGCTTTCGCGCTGCCCGGCGCCCGTCACTTTGACGAACTGCGGTTTAGTGCGCATCTCTTGAATCGATGCACAGCCGACATAGCCCATCGTTGCGCGCAAGCCGCCGATCAGTTGATGCACCACCGCGGACAGCGGTCCACGATACGGGACGCGTCCTTCGATGCCTTCCGGCACCAATTTGTCGGCGTCGGAGGCGTCTTGGAAGTAGCGGTCTTTCGACCCTTTTTCCATCGCTGCCAACGATCCCATGCCGCGATAGCTCTTATAGCTGCGTCCTTGGAACAATTCGGTTTCACCGGGGCTTTCTTCGGTGCCCGCGAAGAGTCCGCCGATCATGATCGTGGACGCGCCTGCCACAAGGGCTTTGCCGAGGTCACCGGAATAGCGAATGCCGCCATCGGCGATCAACGGAATGCGGTCTTGCAATGCATCGGCCACCATCGACACCGCGGTGATCTGCGGAACGCCGACGCCGGCCACAACGCGCGTGGTGCAGATCGAACCCGGACCCACGCCGACTTTCACTGCATCGGCACCGGCATCCATCAACGCCAACGCGGCGTCGCCGGTGACGATATTGCCGCCGATCACTTGCAACGACGGGTAATGCTTTTTCGCCCATGCCACGCGTTCGATCACGCCTTGCGAATGACCATGCGCGGTGTCGACGATGATGACGTCGACATCGGCATCCACCAAAGCTTCAATGCGTTGCTCGGTGTCTCCACCGACGCCGACGGCCGCGCCAACCAGCAATTGCCCGGTGCTGTCGTAAGCAGCGTACGGATTGTCGCGTTTCTTTTGAATGTCTTTGACGGTGATCAAACCGCGCAGCGCGAATTCGTCGTTGACCACCAGGATTTTTTCGATGCGATGACGATGCAACAGATCAAGGACTTCATCATCACTCGCGCCCTCGCGCACCGTGACCAGCTTCTCCTTGCGGGTCATGATGTTGTAGACCGGATCGTCCAGCTTCTTTTCGAAGCGCATGTCGCGACCGGTGACGATGCCGACCAAATGGCCTTCGGAATCCACCACCGGAACGCCTGAAATATTGCGTGCGCGCGTGAGGTTGATGACTTGGCCGATGGTGGTTTCAGGCGTCACCGTTAACGGTTCGCGAATCACACCGGCTTCGAAATTCTTGACCCGCTCAACCGCCTTGGCTTGTTCTTCCCAAGACATGTTCTTGTGCAAAATGCCGATACCGCCGAGCTGCGCCATGGCAATCGCCAAACGTGCGTCGGTGACCGTGTCCATTGCCGCGGACACAATCGGAATGTTCAAGGTGAGGGATTTCGTCAGCCGTGTGGACGTGTTGACGTCCTTGGGCAGCACGATGCTGTGGGCAGGAACGAGGGAAACGTCGTCGTAGGTGAGCGCTTCGGCCAAGATGCGGAGCATAAGAAGTCCGGTGGCTGGGAAGCAAGTAATTGTACCAGTAAAAGCGCCTCATCCGCCCCCTGCGGGGGCACCTTCTCCACTTTGTGGAGAAGGGGGAGCTTTCCCCTCTCCACGAAGTGGAGAGGGTGGCGCGAACGCGCCGGGTGAGGCGCTCTTGCCTTTGTGCTTGCCTACGCCCAAGTCAAGGCTCTTGCAGCGCAGCCGCTTCCAACGTGTTCTGCATCAGCGTCGCCACGGTCATCGGCCCCACCCCGCCAGGCACCGGCGTGATCCAACCGGCCCGTTCCAGCGCCGCGTCAAAGCCCACGTCGCCGACCAAACGACCGTCGTCAATGCGATTGATACCGACATCGATCACCACGGCACCGGGTTTCACCCACTCGCCCGGCACAAGCCCGGGTCGCCCCACCGCGACCACCAAGATATCGGCGTTGCGAACGGCGGCTTCCAAGACATCCGGTGGCGTGAATTTGTGGCAGCTCGTGACCGTGCAACCGGCAATCAAAAGCTCAAGCGCCATTGGGCGGCCGACGTGGTTGGAGACGCCGACGATGGTCGCGTTTGCCCCGCGCACCGGACGGTCGGTATAGGCCAGCAATGTCGTGATGCCGCGCGGTGTGCAGGGGCGCAGTCCGAATTGGCGCAGCGCCAGATGGCCGACGTTAGTCGGATGGAAACCATCGACGTCTTTGTCGGGGCGGATGCGTTCGATCAAGCGGCTGGCATCGGGAATTCCGGGCAGCGGCAGCTGGACCAAAATGCCGTGCACCGCCGGATCCGCGTTCAATTGGTCGATCAGGGCCAGCAGTTCGGCCTCGGTCGTGCCTTCAGGCAGGTCATGGTCGAAGGCTTGAATCCCGACTTTTTCCGCGGCCCGGCGCTTGTTGCGCACGTAGCTTTGCGATGCGGGGTCACCGCCCACCAGCACGACGGCAAGTCCCGGACGGCGCTTGCCGGCGGCAATAAGCGCGTCCACTTGCGCTTTCAAACCGGACAGCAAGTCGTCTGCAATGCGTTTGCCATCAAGAATGCGTGCCTGTGTCATGCGTCGGTCGTGCGTTGGGGAGCTGCGTATTATCGCATCACGCTTTGCCGCAGGCGCGACAGGCCGGATCCGGAACAATCTTGCTGCGTTTGAACTGCATGTCCAAGGCGTTGAACTGCAGCAGAGTGCCACTCAAGGTGTCGCCGATGCCGAGCAATAGCTTCAAGACTTCGGTCGCCTGAATCATACCTACGATGCCGGGAACGACACCCAGAACGCCGGCTTCCGCGCAGTTCAGCACGCCTTCCGGGGCATCGGGGAACAAGCAGCGATAACAAGGTACTGCGCCGCGCGCACCCGCGTTGAAGACGCTGGCATGGCCGGTAAAACGATCGACGGCACCGTAAACCAACGGAATGCGCGCCGCGACAGATGCGGCGTTCAATGCATGACGGACCGCGAAATTGTCAGAGCCATCGAGCACGACATCGGCCCCCGCAATCAACGTCGCCGCATTTCCCATGTCCAATGCCAGGTCATGTGTCTCGATTGAGATCTGAGGATTCAACGCCATCAATCGCTCGCGTGCGGAAGCGACTTTCTTCCGGCCCACGTCGGCGTCCACGTGCACGATTTGGCGTTGCAGATTGCTTCGATCGACGACGTCGTGATCCACCAAACTGAGGTGGCCCACACCCGCGGCCGCAAGATAGTAACTGGACGGTGCGCCCAAGCCACCCGCACCAACAATGACGACGCGGGCGTTGCTGAGTTTGCGCTGCCCTTCCATACCGACTTGGGGCAGACGCATTTGCCTTGAGTAGCGTTCGGCAAAATGCGGATCGCCCGTGGAATCGTCCAGCGCCGAGGATGTGATTGGCAGATTCGCGGCGATCCAGGCTTCGGTGCCGCCGTCCACCGACAGCGCGTTGAATCCGGCATCGCGCAATTGCGCCGCGGCGTTTGCAGACCGAATACCCTTCTGGCAAATCAACATCACCGGCGCATCGCCAAGATGCGTGTCCGGCGCCGCGAGCAAATCATCCATGACGAGAGCGGTGGCGCCTTCGGCCATGCCCGACAATCGTTCTATCTCACCGCGAATGTCCAGCAAGCGCATGCCCGCACGCATTTTTTCAATCGCCTCGCGGGGTGAAAGCGAGTGCTTGTCCATGGCTTATTTGTCGTTGCGCTTGTGGTGCCGGATCATGCGTTGGCGCTTGGCCTTTTGCTTGTCGGTCAAAACGTTGACTTTGTCTTTGAACGGGTTGTCGCTTTCGCGGAACACAAAACGCACAGGCGTGCCAACCAACTTGAATCGCTTGCGGAAGAAATTTTCCAAATAGCGGCGATACGTTTCCGACAAGGTACGCAAACGCGTGCCATGCACGATGAAGGTCGGTGGATTGCTGCCTCCCGCATGGGCGAAACGCATTTTGGCGACATGACCGCGAATCACCGGCGGCGGATTGGCGGTATAGGCCGCTTCAACCGCGCGCGTGACTTCGCTGGTACCGAATTCGCGCGTCGCCGATGCGTGGGCACGGTGGATAGCGCGGAAAAGCTCCCGCAAACCCGAGCCATGCAAGGCAGAAATCCGCACCGCCTGTGCCCAATCGACAAAGCCGAGCTTGCGGGACAACATCGTCTCCGCTTGTTCGCGCTGGTATTTTTCCAGACCGTCCCACTTGTTGATCGCAATCACCAAGGCGCGTCCCGCATCGAGGACCGCAGACAGAACCGTCGCATCCTGGTCGGTCACGCCTTCGGTGGCATCGAGCATCAGCACGGCGACTTGGCATTGCTCGATCGCTTGCAGCGTTTTCACGACCGAGAACTTCTCGACCGCTTCATCCACTTTCGAACGGCGACGCAATCCGGCGGTGTCAATCAATCGATACTTGCGGCCATCGCGTTCCAGATCGACGGAGATCGAATCGCGCGTGGTGCCAGGCACATCGGAGGCGATCATGCGCTCTTCGCCGAGAATCCGGTTGACCACGGTGGACTTGCCGACATTGGGGCGGCCGATAAACGCAATGCGTACGCGCTCCGGATCATCGTCGAGTTCTTCGCCCTGCCCTTGCTCAGGCAATTTGGGCAGCACGGCGTCGAGCAAATCATCAATGCCCGAGCGGTGCGAGGCCGCCGTGGGAATGACTTCCTTGAAACCGAATCGCACGAATTCGTTGATCGCGGCTTCGGTGTCGATGCCATCCACTTTGTTGACGACCAACAAGGTGGGTCGTGCGAGTTTGCGTAGCCAGCGCAGGATTTCATCGTCCAAAGCGGTCGGACCATCCCGGCCATCGACCACGAAACAGATGAGATCGGCCTCTTCGGCTGCGGCACGCGATTGCTTCGCGGTGGCGCCGGCCAAACCTTCGTCTTCGCCGGCAATACCGCCAGTGTCGATGACGACAAACGGCCGATCTTCGTCCAGACGGCAGACGCCGTAATTACGATCCCGGGTCACCCCGGGTTCGTCATGCACCAGGGCGTCACGCGTGCGCGTGAGGCCATTGAAGAGCGTGGATTTGCCGACGTTGGGGCGGCCAACAAGCGCTAACGTCGGCAACATGACTTAGTTCGCGCGGAAAGCGGCAATCTCACCGCCCGAGTTCTGGACAATGACCATGTCGTTGGCGACCACCGGTTGGCTGCGGATCGGACCGCCGCCAAAGCGCAGACGATTGACCAACTGGCCATCGCTCATACGGAACCAATGCAGGTAGCCGTCATAGTCGCCGACCACGGCATAGTCGCCGAGCACGGCCGGGGCCGAGATGCTGCGACGTGCCAGTTCCGGATACGACCACATCGGTGCGCCGGTGCTCTTGTCGAGCGCCCAAACAACATCCTTTGCGTCGCTCACCACCAGTGCGGTCGCACCGACGCCAACGCCGCCGGCGCCACCGTGTTCTTGTGCCCACATGATTTGACCGCTCGGGCCGTCAACCGCCACCGTACGTCCTTTGTAGCTGCTGGCGTAAAGGACCGAACCTTCGAGCACGGGCGTGCCGTCGACGTCGACCATGCGTTGCAATTCATTGCGACCGTCAGGATCGGCAACCGTGGCTTCCCAACCTTGTCCGCCATCGGCAGCACCCAGCGCAACCAACTTGCCGCTGTCGGTGCCGGTAAAGACTGCGCCAGGGCCCATCAGCGGCGCGCTGTTACCGCGCACCGAAAGCGCGACCGGTTCAGCTGACCAGTTCCAGCGACGCTCACCGGTGTTCATATCGAACGCGGTCAGACGACCGTCGTTGGAGCGCACCACGACCACCCCGTTGCCGATCGCCGGCGCGGTGATGACTTCGTTGATGACTTTGGCTGTCCATTTCTCTGCGCCGGTGGCGGCGTCGAGTGCGATGACTTCACCGTCCAATCCACCGACCACGACCAGACCTTGACCTGCGCCCGGACCGCCCGACAAACGCGCCTTCGAATCGTATTTCCAAATCTGTTTGCCGGTCGCGAGATCGTAAGCCTGCACACCGCCCGATACGGCAGCTGCATACACATGGCCATCGGCAACGGCGGGGACTTGGCTCAGGCCGGCGCGTTCGCCGCCCTTACCCACATTGATCGACCAGACTTTGGAAAAATTGGCGGAGGGTTTGAACTTCACCAATTCTGCAGGCTTGCTGGCTTTTTTGTCAGCGCGCGCGGAGCTGCTGCCGAACATGTTCTTGACCGAAGCACAACCGGCCAATGACGCGACGCCGGCAATCAACAGTGTGGTCTTGAACAAGGTGGAACGAGCTGTCATACGTGAAATCCTTGGGAGCTGTCGGAATGCGGGATCAGGACGTCGCAACGCCTGCGTTCGGCACTTGACCGCCCACATCTTCAAGTTTGAGTTCAACAATGGCGCGAGCGTTACTGCCGACTTCCATTGCGGTCAGCGCACGTTTATATGCGGCCTGCGCTTCTGCGTTCTTGCCGAGGCGCGCGTAGGCATCACCCGTGACTTCGAAAGCGCCGGCCGAGTCCAAAGCCTTGACCGTCGTGATCGCTTCTTGCGGTTTGCCGGTTTCGATCAACAGGCGCGCGATGCGCACTTGAACCGTACTCATGATGCCGGCGTCTTTGACCTGAATTTGCTTCAGCGTCGCCAGAGCGTCGGCCGACTTGCCGGCATCGACTTGTGAACGTGCGAGTTGCATGCGGGCCAAAGCGCCGTACATGGAATCCGCCGGCAGTTTGGCGATACCCGCAGCCGCTTTGGCCGGATCCGCCGTGTTGGCCACTTGGGCTTCAAATTGCTGCGCGCGCGCCGACGCATCGCTGGCTTGCTTGGCTTGCCACCATTTCCAGCCCATGATCATGGCCAATCCGATGAGGATGCCGGTCAGGATGCTGGCGCCGTTGCGGCGCAACCAATTGCGGACAACTTCGCCCTGTTCGTGTTCGTCTAATAGATCGTCAATAGCCATGCGTGTCTGGAGCCGCGATGCGCGACTCGTCATCAATCCGGATTGAAGGGTTTATTCGGCGTTTCCGCCGCCGAGCTTGCCGTCCGAGGATACAGCAATTCGTGCCACGTTCGACTTTGCGAAGGCTGACGTGTCAACGGCCGCACCCCCTTGCGTGATGCTGACTTCACTGACATTGCCGATCGTCATGCGGCTGATGTCGCTCGACTTGAAATTGCGGGTTTCGCCGGCTTTGATCAATCCTTTCTCGACCACGGCACCGTCTTTTCCGAAGATCTGAACCCAGCTTTCGCCGTTGAATGAGAGGGCGATATCGCCGATGGGTTGCGCGGCTTCAGCAAGACCGGGCGTCATGGAGGCAATGACCGGTTTTTGCGAGACGGCAGCGGCTTGGCGGGTCTCCCCATTGGCGGTGCTGCCGGCAACTTGCGCGTCGGACTCCAAACTGGCGGTTTGATTGTTTTGGCTTTCGCCCAAGGGCGATCGCGTCGCCGCCATCCATACCGGCACGGCAATGATGGCGGTCATGAGCACGTACACCAAACGCGGAGCAACGACATCCATCACGCGCTTCACCGGCGGCGTACGGGTATGGGAAACCAGTTGCGGCGGTTCTGACTGCGGCACACCGACCAAATACGGTTCGACGTCCACACGCATCAATTTGCCGTAGCTGCGCACCGCGCCTTTGACGAAAATCGGCGCACCGATCGGCGCCCATTCCCCGCTCTCGATCATCGTGACCGTTCGCAGCGGCAATCGGGCGGCGGTCGCCACTTCTTGAATCGATTTACCTGCATTCTCTCGCGCAGTGCGCAACCGGTGACCGCATTCGAGGGTGCCCGGATTGGTGGTGCTGTAAAGGGACTCTTGCATTTCGGTGACTTCAGCGTGAGGTGGCGGGGGAATTGAGTTTTGTCAGACGATCACGGTAGCGCTGTGCGCTGGCGCTATCGCCAAGTTTGGTTTCGATGAGAATCGCGCGCTGCAGACTTTCCGACGATTCGCCAAGCGCCAAGCGACGCTCGGAAAAAGCGCGCGCTTCGAAGTTTTGGCCGCGTTCGATCATGAGCTGGGTCATGCCATCCAGCGCGACACCGTTATTCGGTGCGGCGTCCAATGCCGCCCGCAGGTTCTGCTCGGCGCGTGCGGTTTGCCCGGCCTTCAATGCACATTTGCCGGCGTTGGCCAACATGCCCGCCGCATCAACGGCATCCGGGTACTGCAGTGCGCGATCGATCCAGTTGAGCCCTTCCGTCGCTTGGCCGCTTTCACACAGCCAGGAACCGTAGTTGCCCCACGCTGCCGGGCCCGCGTTGGGCAACGCGGCCGCTTTCTTGAAGTTGTCGCCGGCAGCGGCCGAATTGCCGCGCGTCTGTTGCACCAAGGCGAGAATGGAGTAGCCGGCGGGATCGGCCGGGGAAATCTTGATGGCGTTTTTCGCCGCCACTTCCGCACCGTCCAAATCGCCCGCTTGCAGGCGGTTGGCCGCCGCTTCGACCGAATCGGCCGCCATCATTCGGCGCTTGTCGGCGTCGCTGTCGTGCAGGTTGGGCGCTTGCTTGACCTGCTCAACCTTCATCTTGTCGTAGTTCGGCTTGATGAAAGTGAGGCGCTTGCAGCCGGCGATGGCCACAGTCGAAACCAATGCAACGAGGAGCGCCTTACGCAGCAGCATCAAAATCACCCGTTTGTTTGAGCCGTTTGGCGTGCTCGGCCTGACGGCGCGTGCGGTCGAGCACTTGGCCCTTCAACTGACCGCAAGCCGCGTCAATGTCATCGCCGCGCGTGCGTCGCACCGGCGCCACCAAACCTGCGTTGTTCAACACCTGTTGGAACGCGCGGATGTCATCCGCCTTCGAACGCGCGTAGCGCGTACCCGGGAAGGGGTTGAACGGAATCAGATTGACCTTGGCAGCGTCTTTCATTTGCACCGAACGATCGAAATCGCGCATCAAACGCGCCAAGGCACGTGCGTGCTCGGGCTGATCATTGATGCCTTGCATCAAGGTGTATTCAAAAGTGACAGACTCGCCCTTCTTGCGCAGTGCATAGCGCGTGCAGGCGTCCATCAACGTGGCAATGTTGTATTTCTTGTTGAGCGGCACCAATTCGTCACGCAGCTCGTCGAACGGCGCATGCAAGGACACCGCCAAAGAGACGTCACTTTCCTGCGCGAGCTTATCGATCATCGGCACGAGACCCGCCGTCGACAAAGTGACGCGCTTGTTGGCCAAGCCGTAACCGAAGTCATCTCGCATCACGCTCATAGCGCGAACGACGTTGTCGAAGTTCATGAGCGGTTCGCCCATTCCCATCATGACAACGTTGGTGAGTTTGCGTTCGCGATGCGGAATGTTGCCCAGGTGTTTTGCCGCCACCCAAACCTGGCCGATGATTTCAGCCGTTGAGAGATTGCGATTGAAACCTTGTGTCGCTGTGGAGCAAAACGTGCAATTCAATGCACAGCCCACTTGCGAAGACACGCACAAAGTGCCGCGCCCTTTGTCAGGGATATATACGGTTTCGATGGCATTTCCGCCATCCATCCCGAGCAGCCATTTGTGCGTGCCGTCGACGGATGGCTTGTCGAACATGACGTTGGGGACAACGATCTCGGCAGCGTCTTCGAGCTTTGCACGAAGGTGTTTGCCGAGATCGGTCATTTCCTCTATCGAAGTCACGTGGCGGTGATGAATCCACTTCATCACCTGATGCGCACGGAACTTCTTTTCATCGAGCGTTTCCACGAAGAAACGCTCCAGACCTTCGCGATCCAGCTCAAGCAGGTTTTGCTTTTGGCGCGAAGCTTCCGTCATATCAGCGGCCGTAAACGTCCGTTGCCGGGAAGAAGTAAGCGATTTCGATCGCGGCGTTTTCGAGCGAATCCGAACCGTGCACGGCGTTCGCATCGATCGAATCGGCGAAGTCGGCGCGGATGGTGCCGGCAGCGGCTTCCTTCGGGTTGGTGGCGCCCATCAGGTCACGGTTCTTCAACACCGCGCCTTCGCCTTCCAACACTTGGATCATCACCGGACCCGAGATCATGAAGTTGACCAACGCGCCGAAGAAGGGACGCTCGCGATGCACGGCGTAGAAGCCTTCCGCTTCTTGCTTGGAGAGTTGCTTCATTTTCGAAGCAACGACGCGCAAACCGTTCTTCTCGAAACGGGCGTAGATTTCACCGATGACGTTCTTGGCAACGGCGTCGGGCTTGATGATCGAGAGGGTGCGCTCCTGCGCCATAAGAAAAACTCCGAAAAAGTTGAGTGCAGATACGAAAAATGCCGCAAGCCCTCTGCAAACGCGGACTTACGGTGGAAATTGATTGCTCATTCTAGCCCTTTCACAGCTTTCCTGTCATTTGCATGAATGCGACCATACGCTATAGTCTGCATATCAAACGCTTGATTGAATCGGACACTCCCTATGGCAACCGCCCAATTCAACACCAAGGACCGAATCCTGAATGCGGCTGAGACCCTTTTCGCCACCCACGGCTTCATGGCGACCTCCCTGCGCGAGGTCACCTCTAAGGCCCAGGTGAACATCGCAGCCGTGAATTACCACTTCGGCAGCAAGGAAAACCTGATCAATGAGGTGTTCCGTCGCCGGATGGACGACATGAGCGCCAACCGCCTCGCCAGGCTGGAGCAGGCGTTGGCTCAAGGCAAAAACAACCTCGAAGGCATCCTCGACGCCTTCATCAGCCCTGCCCTGGCGCTCGCGGGCTCCACAGGCACGGCGTTCATCCGCATCTTGGCACGCGCCTATGTGGAGGAAAACGTCGGCCTGCGGGAATACGTGTCCAAGCGCTATGGCCACGTCTTGCGTGAGTTCGCCCACGCCTTGTCCGAATGCCTGCCCGAGCTCAGCAAGCAAGAACTCTATTGGCGCCTCGATTTTGTCGCGGGCGCCCTGACTTATGCGATGGCCGATTTCGGGCTCATCCGGCGTCCGCCCGGCCGTTCCGAACAGGCCCACCGCCAAGAGGCCTCGCGCCATCTCATCGCTTTCGCCATCGCCGGCCTCCGGGCCCCCTGACTTATCGATTCTCCCAGGAGTTTTAACCATGTCTCAGAAATTGCTGGTCCGTCGCGTTGCCGTTTTGGGCGCTGGCGTGATGGGCGCGCAAATCGCCGCGCACTTTGTCAATGCAGGCATTGATGTCGTGTTGTTCGACCTTCCCGCCAAAGAAGGCGATCCCAATGGCATTGTCCGCAAGGCCATCGCCAATCTCGGCAAGTTGTCGCCGGCACCGTTTGGACGCAAGAGCTTCGCCGATGCCATCGTGGCCGCCAACTACAACACGGGTCTGGACGAATTGAAGTCCTGTGATTTGGTGATCGAAGCGATTGCCGAGCGCATGGATTGGAAACAAGACCTCTATAAGAAAATCGCGCCGTTCGTGCCCGCCCATGCCGTCTTGGCAAGCAACACCTCGGGCCTCGGCATTGACAGCCTGAGCGACGTCCTTCCGGAAGAACTGCGCCATCGCTTCTGCGGCGTGCACTTCTTCAATCCGCCGCGCTACATGCACCTGGCGGAATTGATTCCTTCCAAACACACCGAGCAATGGGTGATGGATGCGTTGGAATCCTTCCTCACCACCTATATGGGAAAAGGCGTCGTTATCGCACGCGATACCCCGAACTTCATCGGCAATCGCATCGGCGTGTTTTCGATCTTGGCGGCCATGCATCACACGGGCGCGTTCGGTTTGCCTTTCGATGTGGTGGATGGTTTGACCGGTCCTTTGCTCGGCCGTCCGAAATCCGCCACCTATCGCACCGCCGACGTGGTCGGCCTTGACACGATGGCGCACGTCATCAAGACCATGGGCGATACATTGCCGGATGATCCTTGGCACAAGTATTTCAAGGCACCGGTGTGGCTGAGCGCGCTGGTGGAAAAAGGCGCCTTGGGTCAAAAAACCGGTGCCGGTATTTATCGAAAGGTCGGCAAAGACATCTTCGTGCTTGATCTTGCCAAACAAGACTACGCCGCCGGTTCCGCCGGCGCGGATGCCGAGGTTATTGAAATTCTGAAAGGCAAAGACCCGGTCAAGAAGTTGGGTGACTTGCGGTCAAGCGCCAATCCGCAAGCGCAATTTGTATGGGCGACCTTCCGTGATTTGTTCCACTATGCGGCTTATCACTTGAAGTCCATCGCCGATACCGCACGCGACGTGGATCTGGCTTTGCGTTGGGGCTACGGCTGGCGCATGGGCCCGTTTGAAACCTGGCAGGCATCGGGTTGGCAGCAAGTGGCCCAATGGATCGAGGAAGACATTGCCGCCGGCAAGGCCATGAGTGACGCACCTTTGCCGGATTGGGTGAAATCGCGCGAAGGCGTTTATTCCACTGAAGGTAGCTATAGCCCGACACGTGACGCCATGGTGCCCCGTTCCGACTTGCCCGTGTACAAGCGCCAGCGTTTCCCCGATCCGGTATTGGGCGAAAAGTTCGACCGCGGCGAAACCGTGTGGGAAAACGACGGCGTGCGCTTGTGGCGTGACGCCGGCGAAGACATCGCGGTCCTGAGTTTCAAGACCAAAATGCACACGGTCAGCGACCAAGTGCTCGATGGCATTCAAGAGGCCATCAAAATCGCCGAGCGCGATTTCAAGGGCATGGTGATTTGGCAAGACTCGGAGCCCTTCTCCGCCGGCGCCGACTTGGCCGGTGCGCTGGGCTTGTTGAAGGAAGGCAAGCATGCGCAATTCGAAGCCATGGTGTCGAACTTCCAACGCGCGAGCCAAGCCATCAAATATTCCTTGGTACCCGTGGTGTCCGCCGTGCGTGGCCTGGCGCTCGGCGGCGGCTGTGAATTCCAAATGCACAGCGCCAAGACCGTTGCGCATCTTGAAAGCTATATCGGTCTGGTGGAAGCCGGCGTCGGCTTGTTGCCTGCCGGCGGTGGACTGAAGGAATTTGCGACACGGGCATCGGAAGCCGCAGGTGCGAACGGCGACGTCTTTGAAGAGTTGAAGAAAATCTTTGAAACCGTCGCGATGGCCAAGGTCTCCACCTCGGCTTACGAGGCGCAGGATCTCGGCCTGATGCGCAAGAGCGACCGCGTGGTCTTGAACGCATACGAACTGTTGTATGTCGCGAAGGAAGAAGCTGCAGCCATGGCCGAAGCCGGTTACCGCCCGCCGCTGCCGGCCAGAAACATTCGCGTCGCCGGGAATGTCGGTATCGCCACTTTCAAAATGATGTTGGTGAACATGCTTGAAGGGCGTTTCATCAGTCCTTACGACAACGAAATCGCCGAGCGGATTGCCACGATCCTGTGTGGCGGCGAGGTGGATCGCAACAGCATCGTCGACGAGGAATGGCTGATCCGTTTGGAGCACGAACATTTCTGCGAACTGTCGAAGCAGCAAAAAACCCAAGACCGCATCGAACACATGCTCAAGACCGGCAAGCCGCTGAGGAATTGAGGCGCGCACGCGTCACAACCCTACTTCTTGCATTCAAGGAATTTCAGAAATGACCAAACAAGTACAGGACGCCTACATCGTTGCCGCGACGCGCACGCCCGTCGGCAAGGCACCTAAAGGCATGTTCCGCAACACGCGCCCGGACGACATGCTCGCCCATGTGTTGCGCGCCGTCGTCGATCAAGCACCAGGCATTGATGCGAAGCGCATCGAAGACGCCATCATCGGTTGTGCGATGCCGGAAGCCGAGCAAGGCATGAACGTCGCGCGCATCGGCGTGCTGTTGGCAGGACTGCCGAACACCGTCGCCGCACAAACCGTCAACCGTTTTTGCTCTTCCGGCCTTCAAGCCGTTGCTTTGGCGGCTGACCAGATCCGCTTGGGCCAATCGGATTTGATGCTCGCCGGCGGGACCGAGAGCATGAGCATGGTGCCGATGATGGGCAACAAGATTGCGTTGTCACCGGAAGTGTTTGCCAAGGACGAGAACGTGGCGATTGCCTACGGCATGGGCATCACCGCCGAGAAAGTCGCGGAGCAATGGAAAATCAGCCGTGAAGCGCAGGATGCGTTCGCTGTTGAGTCCCACAACAAGGCGCTCGCGGCGATCGCCGCCGGTGAATTCAAGGACGAAATCACGCCGTATGACATCGTGTCGCGCGTGCCGGATCTGGCGAACGACGTCATCCGCAACATGACCATGACGGTGGATACCGACGAGGGCCCACGTCCGGGCACCTCAATGGAAACCCTGGCGAAATTGCGCCCCGTGTTCCGTAACGGGCAGTTCGGCGGCACGGTCACCGCCGGTAACGCGTCGCAAATGAGCGACGGCGCCGCCGGCGTGCTGTTGGCCTCGGAAGCGGCCATCAAGGAATACAACCTCACGCCATTGGCGCGTTTTGTGAGTTTCTCGGTGGCCGGTGTGCCGCCGGAAATCATGGGCATCGGCCCGATCGCCGCCATCCCGAAGGCACTGAAGCAAGCCGGTCTCACTTCGGATCAATTGGATTGGATTGAATTGAATGAAGCCTTTGCCGCACAGGCGCTGGCCGTGATTCATGACACGAAGTTGGATCCGTCCAAGATCAATCCGCTGGGCGGCGCGATTGCTTTGGGACACCCGCTCGGCGCCACCGGTGCCATCCGTACCGCAACGCTGGTGCATGGCCTGCGTCGACGCAACCTGAAATACGGCATGGTGACCATGTGTATCGGAACCGGCATGGGTGCCGCGGGTATCTTCGAGCGCCTGTAACGCCAAAAAAAAAAGCACCGCATTTCGCGGTGCTTTTTTTATCGCCGGTTCTTCCGGCTGGGGAATTTGATAATCACTTGATTGTCGGCTTCGCCGTCCGCATTGCCGGGTTCGAATTCCGGCACGGATGCGCGAAGCAAATCATTGAGCGCGTCCAAGTCGTACGCATCGCTGGCGGTGCGCAAACTCGTTGCCATGGCATTGACCAGCGCCGGATCCAATTCGCGCGCGACCGCCTGCAGAATCTTGTTATGGCTGGTCGGCTTGTAGCTTTCTTCCGAATGGAACAAAGTCTCATGCAATTTTTCGCCGGGACGCAGGCCGGTATAGGTGATGGCGATGTCCTTACCCGGTTGTTTGCCCGCCAAGCGAATCAGTTGCTCTGCCAGCGTCCGGATAGACACCGGTTCACCCATGTCCAAGGTGTAAATGGAATCGTGGGCACCGATGGCCGCGGCTTGCAGAATCAAAATGCAGGCCTCGGGAATCGTCATGAAGTATCGAGTCACTTCCGGATCGGTGACCGTCACCGGCCCGCCAGTGCGGATCTGCTCACGGAACAACGGCACCACGCTGCCCGCCGAATCCAAAACGTTACCGAATCGCACGGTAATGAAGTGGGTATGGCTTTCCGCCGCCTTTGATTGGCAAATCATTTCGGCGAAACGTTTGCTCGCACCCAAGACGTTCACCGGATCCACGGCTTTGTCGGTCGAAATCAAAATGAAGGTCGCCACCCCCACCCGATCGCTTTCTTCCGCCACCACATGGGTGGCGAGTGCATTGTTACGCACGGCTTCACGGAGCTGCGTTTCCAACACCGGTACTTGTTTGTAAGCGGCTGCATGAAACACGGCATCAGGCACACATTGCTTGAATGCATGTCGCATCACGGCGGCATCGCCGCAGTCTCCCAACACGGACACGACCGCCAACGTGGGGAAATCGCGGCGCAATTCCGCCTCGATGCGCATCAGCGAAAGCTCGTCGATTTCCACCAAGAGGATTTGTGTGGCGCCGTGGCGCGCACATTGGCGGCACAACTCGGAACCGATGGAACCACCGGCACCGGTTACCAGCACGCAGCGGCCAACCAGCCATTCGCGAATTGCCTTCCAATTCGGCACGACCGGATCGCGCCCCAAGAGATCGTCAATGTCGACTTGTTTCAGCTCACCAGGCAACGCGCGACCACTCAGCACATCTTCAAGCTTCGGCAGCATTCGAAATGCAACGCCCGAGCGTTCACAAATGCCAATGACGCGTTGCATTTCTTCGGCGCCGACGTTGGGCAAGGCAATGACGAGAAGTTCGGCGGCGGTTTGTTTTGCCATCAGTGCCGCATCTTCAAAACGGCCCAGCACCGGGAATCCGAGCAATCGGCTGTTTTTCAGGGCCGGCGAATCATCCAAGAAACCGACCGGATGATAGGTGCCGCTCCGCAGCAAGTCACGGGCGCAGGCCTCGCCGGATTCACCAGCGCCCAAGATCAGGACGCGTGTGGCCTGGGGCTGCAAACGCATATGGGTCAGGCGATCCTTCCAAATGCGATAGAGCAAGCGCGGTGTGCCTAGGAGTGCCCCGAGCACGAACGGATAGAGCAACAAGACCGCACGGGAGACGCCGTTCAAGCGGTTGTAAGCGAAAAGTGCAACGGAGGCCAAAATGACCCCGCCGATGCCGGCTTTGATGATGTTCCACAAATCGGGAAGGCTGGCGAAGCGCCACAGGCCTTTGTACAGCCCCACCCATTGAAAGACCATCGCCTGGGACACCAGGACGATCGCCATTTCGGCGCCCAAGGCCTGGAACGGCGGCGTTTGGTTATTGATCCAATAGCGGATGGCGTGCAAGCCCAGCCAAGCAACGACGACCATGACGAGATCGTGCAAAACAATCAGATAACGCGGTAACTGCGCCATCCATGGACTACCACGCTTGCTCATCCAAATCCCTAGAAAGTTCGTGCAAATCCTTGTTTGCGAAGGATCCACCACGCCAGTGACAGGGATGTATACCACAGTGTTAGCGAAATCTTAATGAAATTGATGTCCATCCCTTGAACACCCAAGGCAATGGCGGCACCGGCCAAAGCCAGCGACAAGTAGGCCAAAGTGACCGGGACATGGGATCCGGCAATGCGCGCCCAGACCTGGTAGACGTGCGTGACATGGGCGGTCCACCAGCGTTCCCTTTGCCGCATGCGTGCCAGCAGGGTCCAACCTGCGTCCACCAAGAACGGCGCCAAGGGAAAAAGGAGTGGCAACACGCCTCGATAGCCGCCCGCCTCCATCAAGGCCGCGCATAGGAGAACGGCCACTAGAAAACCCAAAGTGCCGCTGCCCACGTCGCCCATGAAGATGCGCGCCTTCGGGAAGTTGAACGGCAAGAAGCCAAGGCAGGCACCGAGAAAAATGACCGCCAATGCGTGCGGTAGCGCCAATCCGAGCAACACCGAGGCCAGCCCGGCAAACACCGCTGCCTGACTTGCGGCAATGCCATTGATGCCGTCCATGAAATTCCAGACATTGATCAGCACGACGGCAGCAATGAAGACCAGACCGCCCCAGAGAGGGCCCAATCCGGAGGCCCAAGCCAACAACCCTGCGGCCACGATGTGCGCGATCAGGCGAAGCCGGATCGACAGATCGCGGTGATCATCCAACCAACCCACGCCCGCGACCAAAACCACACCGGCCAGAGCGGCTACCGCAAATGGCGATTTTTCGAGCCCGGAAAGATAGGCCAAACCTGTCGCGACCACCAGAACAATGGCGAGGCCACCGCCGCGCGGTGTTGCCTCGGCGTGGCTGCGACGTTCGCCGGGTTCATCCAACAAGCCACGGCGTCGCGCATAGACGATGGTTGCCAGGGTCAGCACGCCTGCAGCGATCGCTGCGACCATGACCCAGACCAAGGTTGGCGTCACGCTCAGACCACCGCGTAATTCAATAGCGGCTTGACCGTCGCCCACTCTTTGCAGCTCGGGCATTGCCAATGGTGCGATCGTGCGCCGAATCCACAACGCGTACAGCGATAGCTGGGATTGCGAACCAAAAGTTGATCGGTGATGCCCTTGAGTTCTTTGAGGGTGTCCACGGCATCGCTCTGCCCGGCCAGCGACAAATCAATCAACACGGATTCGCCGCGCACGGAGGGGCGCTTTTGAAGCTGTCCCACCAGAAAATCCCGTGCGGCCGCCGGACCGTCATCTTTCTCGACCAAGCGTGTGAGGGCCAGTACCGGTGAGATGCCGGCGTAGTGCTCGGACATTTCCGTCAGGAAGCCTTTGGCGCCCGGCGTGTCACCGATACGCGCATAGCACTCCAACAAGTGCGGCAATATCTCTGGCAGGAAATCGGGATCGTGTCGCGCTGCGCGCTCGTAGGCGCGTGTCGCGCCGCGCACGTCGCCGGCCTCCAAATCCAATCGGCCTTCAATCATGCCGGCACGGCAGCAGGTGGAATCGGCGGCGTAGGCACGCGCGATGCATTCACGTGCACCGGTGGTATCGCCTTCAGCGCGCTTGCGCTCGGCGAGCTCGCATTCCAACTGCGCAATCAGTTTGCCCATCGGCTCACCGGTGACCGACTCATAACGCACGGCGTTGTTGATGGCCTTTTCCCAGTCACGCTCGGACTGGTATATGCCGATCAAGTGTTTGAGCGCCAACGGGGCTTTTTGGTCAATGGAGGCAAGTTCCGAAAACACGGTTTCGGCGCGGTCCAACAGGCCGGAACGCATGTAGTCCTCGCCCAGCGCCAACAGCGCTTGAACGCGTTGTGCGTCGTTGAGGTCCTTGCGCTCGACCAATCCCTGGTGCAAACGGATGGCGCGGTCCACCTCGCCGCGACGACGGAACAAATGGCCCAAGGCGACTTGGGTCTCAAACGTTTCTTTGTCTATTTCCGCGATATGCAGGAAGAGCTCAATCGCTTTATCCGGCTGTTCGGTCAACAGGTAGTTGAGGCCGCGAAAATACGTGACAGACAGCTTGCTGACCTGGCTCTCTTTGTGGATCTGGCCGCCGCGACGCCCGACGATCCATCCGATGACGGCCGCACTCGGCACGAGGATGACAAGCCACAGCCATTGGTCGAGAAAGGCAAGCATGCGTTCCCTTGATGGATCAAACAGAATTGATTCTAAACCTTGCGCGGATTATTCCGCGGCATCGCTGTCTTCCAGCGGCACGACATCCGTCACCATCGTGCGGAGCTCTTTGCCCGGACGGAAGTGAGGTACATGTTTGGCCGGCAACTCGACGGCAGAGCCGGTACGCGGATTGCGACCGGTGCGCGAGGCACGGTAATGAATGGAAAAACTGCCAAACCCACGCACTTCAATGCGATCGTGGTTGGCCAAAGAGGCGGTCATGGCATCGAGGACCAATTTCACGGCGAGCTCTACGTCGTCCGTCTTGAGATGTGGTTGCTGCTTGTGCAGCTTTTCGATGAGTTCCGATTTGGTCATAGCCCCTATTCCGACCTTTTTTGCGTGCCGTGACATGCAGCCTGCCGAAGCAGGCTGCATGCGATTCACGATTTACAACTTATTCCGACTTGCCGAGTTGCTGACGCAGGAGGTCGCCCAACTGCGTGTTGCCGCTCGACGTATCTGCCGACTTGTTGTATTCGGCCATCGTTTCTTGCAGTTCGTCTTGATCCTTCGCGCGGATCGAGAGTTGCAGCAAGCGGCTCTTGCGATCGGTACCGACGATCTTGGCTTCAACTGCGTCACCGACCTTCAACTTGGTGGTGGCGTCGTCGACGCGTTCGGTCGAGATGTCGCGGGCGGCCAAGTAGCCTTCCACGCCGTCAGCCAATTCGATGGTTGCGCCCTTGGCGTCCACTTCTTTGACGGTGCCGTTCACGATCGAACCGCGGCTGTTGCTGGCTTGGAATTGACCCATCGGGTCTTGTTCCATTTGCTTGATGCCGAGCGAAATGCGTTCGCGTTCCGGATCAACGGCCAACACAACGGCTTCCAGGTTGTCACCCTTCTTGAAGTTGCGCGCCAGGTCTTCACCGGTGGAATTCCAGCTGATGTCCGACAAGTGGATGAGGCCGTCGATGCCGCCGTCCAAGCCGATGAACACACCGAAATCGGTGATCGACTTGATTTGGCCTTCGACCTTGTCACCCTTCTTGTGGATGGCAGCAAAGGTTTCCCACGGATTCGAGCTGACTTGCTTCATGCCGAGCGAAATGCGGCGACGTTCTTCATCAACGTCGAGGACCATGACTTGGACTTCGTCACCGACTTGGACAACCTTCGACGGGTTGACGTTCTTGTTGGTCCAATCCATTTCGGAGACGTGGACCAGGCCTTCGACGCCCGGTTCGATTTCAACGAACGCACCGTATTCGGTGACGTTGCTGACCTTGCCGAATGCGCGGGTATTGGCCGGGTAACGACGTGCGACGTTATCCCACGGATCTTCGCCCATTTGCTTGAGGCCGAGCGACACGCGGTTGCGTTCACGGTCGTACTTGAGCACGCGGACGTCGAGTTCTTGGCCGACTTCAACGACTTCGGACGGATGGCGCACGCGCTTCCATGCCATGTCGGTGATGTGCAGCAGGCCGTCGATACCGCCGAGGTCGACGAATGCGCCGTAGTCGGTGAGGTTCTTGACGACGCCCTTGAGCTTGGCGCCTTCGACCAGCTTTTCAAGCAGCTGTTCGCGCTCTTCCGAATGCTCGGTTTCGACCACTGCGCGGCGGCTGACCACCACGTTGTTGCGCTTGCGATCAAGCTTGATGAGCTTGAATTCGAGTTCCTTGCCTTCCAGGTAGACAGGATCGCGGACCGGACGCACGTCGACCAACGAACCCGGCAAGAATGCGCGGACGTCCTTGATGTCGACGGTGAAGCCGCCTTTGACCTTGCCGTTGATACGACCCACGATGGTGGCATCGTTGTTGAGCGCTTCTTCGAGCTCGTCCCACACCATCGCGCGCTTGGCTTTTTCACGCGAAAGGACGGTCTCGCCGAAACCGTTTTCGATGAACTCGAGCGCCACCTTCACGGTGTCGCCAATGCCCACGTCGATTTCGCCAGCGTCGTTACGGAACTGTTCGATCGGAACAATGCCTTCGGATTTCAGGCCGGCGTTGATGACCACGACATCGTTGCGGACATCCACGACGACGCCGGAGACGATAGCGCCCGGCTTCAGCTTGACCAGTTGGGCTTCGCTTTGTTCAAACAGTTCTGCAAATGATTCAGTCATTGATTTAACTCGGTTGTTGTACGGATGCGCGCACGACAATGCACGTATCCCCCGTTCGTCGGCACGGGCGGGATTGCCCATTGGCCGGGAGGTCAGGAAGTGGAAAACCTGCCGGCATGCCGACAGGGCCTTTTCTGCAGGGAAAGTGCTGCGATTTCCGCGAATGCGGAAAAGCAGAAATCTAGCGTGGCGTCATCAAAGACAAGACCTGTGCCACCACGGTGTCGATGTCGAGTCCGGTGGTGTCTATGACGACGGCATCGGATGCGGCTTTCAACGGTGCAATGGCCCGGTTTGCATCGCGGGCGTCACGGGCGACAATCTCGCCCAGCAGACCCGCTAGTGTAACGGAAATCCCCTTGTTCTTCAATTGCTTATAGCGCCTTTGCGCGCGCTCTTCGGCACTGGCATCGAGGAAGACTTTGACTTGGGCATCCGGGAAAATCACCGTCCCCATGTCTCGTCCGTCTGCCACCAAGCCCGGGAGCTTCCGGAAATTTCGCTGAACGTCGAGCAATGCGTCACGAACTTCCGGCAACGCCGCAATTGCCGAGGCCGCCGCACCGGCGGTTTCCGTACGGATTTCATCGGTGGCGTCCACGCCGTTGACCAACAAGCGAGGCTCTGAGTTTTTATCGCCGCCTTTGAACGCCAACTTGGTGCGGCGAGCGCAGGTGGCGACCGCCTCCGCGTCGGACAGATCGACCGATTCCCAGGCGGCGGCAAGACCCACGGCCCGGTAAAGTGCCCCCGAATCCAGATAGTGCCAACCCAACGCATTGGCGACCAAGCGACTGATGGTGCCCTTGCCTGAGCCGGAGGGTCCATCAATGGTCAATACCGGGACGTCTGGGCGCATGGGGCTCCGATCTGAGGTGTTCGTTCGCCATATATTAGACGTTGCCGGGCGAGGCTCGAAAGCTTCATTGGAGAAAGTCTGCAAGCGCTTGATCGCAGAGCATTTTTCCTGCTATCATTTCCGACTTCCAGTTTTTCAACGTTCTAGCCATTCGAGGTTCATCATGAAGGTCCTGTCCTCTCTGAAGTCGGCGAAGGCCCGTCACCGCGACTGCAAAGTGGTTCGCCGCCGTGGCAAGGTCTTCGTGATCTGCAAATCCAACCCGCGTTTCAAGGCGCGTCAGCGCTGATTCGCCACAGTTGCGAAGCTTCATGAAAAAGCCGCCTTTTGGGCGGCTTTTTCTTATGCGCTCGCTCGCTTCACTTCGCGGCCTCGACCCGATCCCATAAGGTCAGGAAGCTTGGCGAATAGCTGTAGCCCTCAGCAATCAATTGCTGCGGAAGCCGTGCCGACACTGTGTACCGGCCTTTGAATCGTTTCCCGAATTGCTGTTTGAGTGTCCCAAGGCGTACGCCGTCACCCTTCAACGCCGCGCAAACCAACAAACCCAACCAGCCATCCACCTCGTCAGGATCCGCGCTGAACGCACGGTCGAAGTGATCACAGGCGTTTGAGGTTTGCGCCAAATCCAGTTCGGTATAGGCCAAATTACGCCGCAATCCGTGATTGTCGGGATCCTTGATCAATTGCCGCTCGAGGATGCCCGCACCCTCTTTTAAGCGGCCGGTATTGATCAGCGCGTACGCCTGATGTTCTGCGATGGCCGGATTCTTATCTTCAGCGCTGGTCGCCTGGATCCGTTGTATGCGTCCTAACGCAAGTTCGTAATCCCGACGCGCACCGGCGATGTCATTCAATCGCTGCTTGAGACCTGCACGATTGAAAAATGCGGTGTAGTCAGCGGGGTTTCCGTCTATCGCCTCTTGCAGCACCTTGAACGCAGACGTGTTGTCGCCACTGCGCTCCAACGCTGAAGCCAGGTTCAATTGGACCGTGGTAATCATGTTCAAACGCGTCTCGCGGTCCAACTCGGGATCCGGTTGACGCTTCAGGGCATCGCGATACCAAGCAATGCCTGCGGCCGGATCATTCATCTGCAAAGCGTATTGGTTGCCCAAATTGAAATAGGCATCCAAGCGATCAGGTGCGAGCGCAATCGCACGCTTGTATGCGGCGACCGCGTCTTGTGCCTGCCCTGCCTCAGCCAAGGCATTGCCCAAATTGAGTTGCAGGCCATAGTTGGACGGCAGCTTTTGCGCGCCCTCGCGCGCGATCACCAACGATTTGCGGGTGTCGCCATGCGTCAACAAGAAAGCACTGTAGTTGACATACACCTCCGGCGCATCGGGCGTGAACGCCACACGCGCCAATTCGAAGTAACGACGTGCACCGGTCGTATCACCGGTTACATCCAAATGGCGCGCGTAGTTTTGCAGGGCACTGCTGTTGGTCGGTGCAATGCGCGTCAAATGCGCATAGTCCTTTCCGCTGCCCGGTTCGTCACCCAAGCGGCGCAACAGGTAACCGCGATTGGCAAGCGCCAGTGGCTGGTCAGGTGATCTCGCCAGCACGTCGTTCAAGATCTTGAGCGCCTGTTGCGGTTTGTCCAGATTGACGAGCACCGCGGACATATTGACCCAGGCCACGTCGTACTCCGGCCGCAAGCGCACTGCCGCCTCCAGCATGCTCAAAGCAGCGGTCCAATCCTTGTCTTTCATTTTCGCCGTGGCTTCGTTGACACGAATGGTTGCCACATCTTCCGGCGCCAAACCGTTGGCCGCGATCTCGTTTTCTCGCGCCGCCCGACCAGACTGGCCGAGATCGCGCAGCAAAGTGGCCCGATTGGCGCGCGCTGCCGCATTCTCGGGATCCAATTTCAGCGAGCGATCGTACGCGTCCAACGCCTGTTGTTGTTTGCCCAAGCGCTCATAGACAACGCCAAAGTTTTGCCAGAGTGCGGTATCGTCCACGCCCAACGCGTTCGCGCGGGTGAACGCCTCCATGGCGAGCGCGTAGTCCTCGGAATGCAGCCAAGTGACGCCACGCAGGAAATGGTAGTTGCCGTCTTTGGGCGCCAGCTCGATTGCTTTCGCGAAATCCGCCAGTGCCAGCGCGTATTTCCCCATGATGTCGTAAGCGATGCCGCGGTTGCCGTAAAAGCCGGCGTAGTCCGGACTCAGTGCAATGGATTCGTTCAAAAGCGTCACGGCCCGCATATAGTCTTTGCGCGCGATAAAGGCCAATGACGCGTAGAACGGAATATCGGCCTTGGCTTCCAATTCGTCCGGCGCGTCACGATGTCGTTGAACGTACTTTGCATACACGTCCATCAGTTCGTCATAGCGCCGCAATTCGTTGAGCGTATGCAGATAGTTGCGATAGAAGCCGGCGTCGAGCCTGTCGTAACGCAAAGCCAAACGGTAGTCGTCGAGCGAAAGCGCCTTGTTACCTAGAAAATAGTTCGCATTTGCGCGCATTTCGTAGGCTTCAGCATCTTCCGAATCCACTTTCAGTGCCGCGTTGGCCGCACGCAAAACGCCCGCGTGGTCATTGCGCGCCGCGGCGATATAACCGTCAAACTTGTGGTATTCGACCTCATTCGGATCGTTCTCGATGGCGCGCCGAATGGCCCGATCCGCGGCGCTCCAATTCTCCGCATCGTAGGCTTTGCGCGCCTCTGCAAAGGCTATCGCCGCTTTCAGGTTCACGGTCGGCATTTCGCCGACGTGATCATCGACAGCCTGCGCGACTGCCGCGGCTTCGTCCCCTTCCCCATTGTTTGACGCGTTCGATTGTGCAAACCCTGCATTCGCCAACAGCCCGCCCATCAAACACACCGTCAGGCGTGCCCTGTCAAAATTTCCCACCTGCTCTCCCCAGCAATTTTTGGTGACGTAGGATGCAACGGCACGGGTCCGGAAAGCAATCGGCGCGGTGACGGGGCATTGACGACAGTCGCCATGCGGTTCGCTATAGTGCAGTTCTGCACCGGAGGGCATTCATGAAGACATTCGCGTTTGTTGCTGTTTCGATATTGGCCTTGGGCACCGGGGTCTCCATGCCCCAAGCGAAGGCGCAAACTCTGCTGGTGGATCGAACCTTGGCGGAAAGAGCAGTCTCCGAACCCACCCGCGGCATGACGATGGCCCAAGTGCAGGCCCGTTATGGCGCCCCGCAGAGCAAGCTCGAACCGCGTGGCGGCCAAAAGCGTCAATGGCCCACGATCAACCGCTGGGAATATCCGAACTTCATCGTCTACTTCGAGAAGTCCAAGGTGATCGATGTGGTGTTGGTCAAAGCCTCACCAACGGAAGTCGGCCCTGCTCCCGCCGTACGCTGAGCTGCGACGACGTCACGTAACTTGTAGGCGATAGAATGTCGCATCCGCATTACAGGTTGCGAAATTCATGAATTCAAGCGCGCGTTTCCCCGCGGAATGGGAGCCCCAATCTGCGATTTTGATTGCTTGGCCCAACGATGAAACGGACTGGGCCGAGCGACTGGGCGAAGTCGAGGAAACCTACGTTGCGCTCGTCGCAGCCATCACACGTTTCGAAGATGTCGTGATCATCGTCCGCGATGATGACGTGGAAGCCTATGCCGAGGCGCGGCTTCGCAGCAATCGTATCGACATGGCGCGCGTCCGGTTCGTTCAAGTGCCCTATGACGACACCTGGTTGCGGGACAGCGGTCCGATCACGCTGCTCGACGACGGACGCTATTTACTCAACGACTTCCGCTTCACCGGCTGGGGCGGGAAGTTCGGCGCGAGCCAGGACGATCAGATTATCGAGCAGTTGGATCGCCAGTCGGTGTTCAACCATGCCACGCGCCATCCGATCGATTTTGCATTAGAAGGCGGCGCGATTGAAACCGATGGCCGAGGCACCTTGTTGTCCACATGGACCTGCCTGCACGAGCGTCACCCGGATGCCAGTCGTGAAGACATCACACACAAGCTCTGTGACTGGCTGAAACAAGACCGCGTGCTCTGGCTCGACCATGGCTATCTGGAAGGCGACGACACCGACGCCCATATTGATACCTTGGCTCGCTTCGCCAGCGAAGACGCCATCGTCTACCAAGCTTGTGACGATGAAGCCGACAGCCACTTCGTCGAGCTCAAGAAAATGGCCGAAGAAATCTCTGCTTTGCGCACGCGCGATGGCAAGCCATACCGGCTGTTCCCGTTGCCTTGGGCACGCCCGATTCTGGATGAAGGTCGACGTCTCGCGGCGAGCTACGCCAACTTCCTGATCGTCAATGGCGCGGTGTTGATGCCCGCCTATGGCGATGACGCCGACGCACCGGCAGCCGAGGTCATGCAGGCCGCGTTCCCAGATCGCGAAATCGTGCAGATTCCCTGCCGCCCCTTGATCTGGCAAAACGGCAGTCTGCATTGCCTGACCATGCAACTGCCTCGGGGTCTGGTTTGACCCATTCCGTTGTTGCCGTGCATTTACCTGATGCTCGGTAGCATGGACCCATCCATTTCGTACAAACCGCGAAGACATCCGCAATGAAATACGCACAACTCCCGGTTGCCTTGGTTCAGGAACGCAATCAAGGCGACGCCGACGCCAATCTTGCCGTGATCGATGACCGCGTGGCCGAAGCCGCCAAGCAAGGCGCCAAACTCGTCCTGTTGCAAGAGCTGCACAACGGGCCGTATTTCTGCCAACACGAGTCGGTGGACGAATTTGACTTGGCTGAGCGAATCCCCGGGCCGAGCACCGAGCGCCTGGGCAAACTCGCCAAGCAACACGGCGTGGTGTTGGTCAGTTCGTTGTTTGAAAAGCGCGCGACCGGCCTCTATCACAACACCGCGGTCGTCTTCGATGCTGACGGTTCTACCGCCGGCAAGTATCGAAAGATGCACATTCCGGATGATCCGGGTTTCTACGAGAAGTTCTATTTCACGCCGGGCGACCTCGGCTTCGAACCCATTGATACGTCCGTGGGTCGGTTGGGCGTGTTGGTGTGCTGGGATCAGTGGTATCCCGAAGGCGCACGTTTGATGGCTTTGGCGGGCGCGGATCTTCTGTTGTACCCGACGGCCATCGGTTGGGACCCCGACGACGAGCAAGAAGAGAAAGATCGCCAGCGCGATGCGTGGGTGTTGAGCCACCGCGGCCACGCGGTCGCCAACGGCCTGCCGGTGCTGTCGTGCAACCGTGTCGGTCATGAGGCATCACCGCTGGGCGCTTCCGGCATCGATTTCTGGGGCAATAGCCACGTCTTGGGCCCGCAAGGCGAAATGCTCGCCGAAGCCGGCACCGAACCAACTTTATTGATGGTGGACGTGGACATGCAACGCAGCGAACACGTGCGGCGTATTTGGCCGTTCCTGCGTGACCGCCGCATCGACGCCTACGGCGATTTGACGAAACGTTTCCGTGACTGAGCCCGTCATCGCCGATTGGCGCAATCAACCGATTGCCGAAGTTGAACGCGACGGCGTTCATTACACCTTGTTGGGTACGGCGCATGTCTCCCACCAAAGCACCGAAGCCGTGCGTGAAGCGGTGTCGTCAGGTGACTTCGATCTGATTGCCATTGAGTTGGATCCGCAACGCCACGAGGCGCTGTTCAATCCGGATGCCATGGCAAATCTGGATCTTGCCAAGGTGATGCGCGAAAACAAAGTCGCGATGTTTGCCGCGAACTTGGCACTTGCGGCTTATCAACGGCGCTTGGCCGAGCAGCTTGGCATCGAACCGGGTGCGGAGCTGAAGGCCGCATCCACCGAGGCCAAAGCACGCAACTTACCGGTGCACCTGATCGACCGCGAGATCGGCATCACGTTCAAGCGCGGCATGCAGCGATTGAAGTTTTGGGACCGGATGAAAATCGCCGGCGGCATGATCACGTCGCTGTTCGCCGACGAGGAAGTCAGCGAATCGCATATCGAGAATCTGAAAGAAGGCGACATGCTCGAAGCGAGCTTCGGCGAGTTCGCCAATGAGTCGCCGGCCCTGTATTCCGCGCTGATCGATGAGCGCGATCAATACATGGCAGCGAAGCTGCGTCAGTTGCAGGGCGGAAAACGCGTTCTGGCGGTTGTCGGTGCGGGCCACTTGAAAGGCCTCGCCAACTACTTGGCCAACGAGAGTGCACCGCCTTCGGAGAAGATCTCCGCACTCGACGAAGTCGTGAGCAAGCGCAAGATTCCTTGGATCACCTTGCTCATCTCAGCACTGGTGATTGGCGGCATCATTTGGGGTTTCGCCCACGGCGGCTTCACCAAAGGCATGGATCTGATCATCCTCTGGAGCGTGTGGACGGCAGGATTGTCTGCGCTCGGCGCCGCATTGGCTGCCGGGCATCCGTTCTCGGTACTCGCTGCCGCGATCGTCGCACCGTTCAAACCATTTCGCCCGGGCATGCCGGCCGGCATGTTCAGCGGCTTGGCTGAACTGAAAATGCGCAACCCGACTTATGCGGACTTCATGTCTTTGCGAAACGATGCGCAAACGCTCAAGGGTTGGTACTCAAACCGTGTGTGCCGGGTGATTCTGGTCTTCATCATGACGAATTTCGGCATGATGGCGGGCGAATGGATTGCCATTGCCCGCGGCGCCAAACACCTGTTTTCTTAAAAAACCCTCATCCGCCCCTGCGGGGAATCTTCAATCTACCCCTCTCCACAAAGTGGAGAGGGTGGCGCGAATGCGCCGGGTGAGGTGCTTTTTTGAAGAGCGCCTCATCCGCCCCTGCGGGGCACCTTCTCCACTTTGTGGAGAAGGGAGGATTCGACGGGCGGCAACTTCGACTTTTTGCCGCGCCATTGCCAATCGCGTGCCCACGCCCACTTCTTGCCGCTCTTGGTGCGCCAGTCGTCAAGCAGCGCGTAGATCGTCGGCAGGAACAACAAGCTCACCAAGGTGGAGAATGCCAAGCCGCCCGCGATGGCACGCGCCATCGGGAAGTAAGGCGGACCTTCACCACCGATCTGGGTGTTTGACACCGCAATCGGAATCATCGCGAGAATCGCCGTGCCCATGGTCATCAGGATCGGACGCAAACGCTCGCGACTACCCTCGACCAACGCATCCGTTCGACTCATGCCGCGTCGGCGCAAGTTGTTGATGTGTTCGATCATCACGATGCCGTTGTTCACCACCACGCCCATCAACACCAGGATGCCGATAAAGGCCATGATGTTGAACGTCGTGCCTGTGATCCAGAACAACCAGAACACACCGAAGATCGAGAAGACCACGCCGCTCATGATGGCCGCCGGGAACAGCAGCGACTCGAACACCGCGGCCATCACCACATAAATCATGACCAGCGCGATCAGCAAGTTGAAGCCCATCTGCGCCATCGCTTCCTGCTCGCCGATGTTCAGACCGAAGCCCTTGGTCGAATAGCTGTATCCCGGCGGGAAGCTATAGGCCTTGAGCACGTCCTCCATGGCCTTTTTGGCTTCGTCCTGATTCGAGTCGGCGGACACATTCGCGGTCAACTGCAAGGAGGTCTGGCGATCGAGACGCTGGATCTGTGTGGCCGAAGGCGACACACCCACGTCCACCATGGCCATCAGCGGAATTTGACGTCCATCAGGGCCGGTCACCATGAAGGCGCGCAATTGCTCCAATGTGGATTCTTCAGCACCTTCAAAACGCACGTTTACCGGTATTTGCTCAGAGCCGCGATTGAATTCACGCAATGACGAGCCGCGCAAAGCGATGCCGATATAGCGCGCGACGTCTTGGGTGCTGAAGCCGTAGGCGGCTGCGCGTTCGCGGTTCACGGTGATGCCGACCTCACTGTTCCGATCACCGGTATCAATGCGGACGTCACGCAATTCCTTACGCTGCGACAACAAGGGG
The DNA here is from genome assembly GCF_019551435.1 of Lysobacter soyae. NCBI lineage: Bacteria > Pseudomonadati > Pseudomonadota > Gammaproteobacteria > Lysobacterales > Lysobacteraceae > Lysobacter > Lysobacter soyae. The sequence goes on along the minus strand of NZ_CP080544.1, from coordinate 975,121 downwards.
ATGACTTCTTTGGAGATGTCTTCCAAGCGTTGCGTGGAGTCGCCCACCAATCGGATGCGGACATCCTGCCCCATGCCGCCTTGGCCGCCGTCCTGCTGACCGATGCCGATCTTGGCTCGTGCGGATTTGGGCATCTCCTTGCGGATCAGCTCCTGGATATCCTTGGTGACCTTCGCATCTTTCGCGTCGATCTTCAGCGTCGTCCGACCCCAACCCTGTTCGCTGTAGCGCGACGACACTTCGGTGACTTTAAAGCGTTTGCGGTTCTTGTTGATGAAGTCTTCGACACGCTTCACCTCCTCGCCCATTTGGTCTTTGGAATAGGAACCGTTCCAGCTGTAGAACATCTCGATCTCGGCCGGATCATCGGCATCGAACATGCTCTTCTTGGTCAGCATCATCGGCACGACGCTGATGAGAACGACCAATACGATGCCCATGATGCTCTTGCCGCGATGCTCGAGCGTCCAGCGCAACAAGGTGGCATAGCGCAATTGCAGGCGCGCAATGAGGCCTTTCTTCGAACTCACCGCTGGCGGCGTTTTCATGCGCGCCGACAACATCGGGATCAAGCTCACCGCCACCAACCAAGACGCCAGCAAGGACACCGAAATGGTGATGGCAATTTGCGACATCTGGATGGTGATCATGTTGCGCGGACCGAAGAGGTTCGGCACAAACACAATGCAGTGGCACAAGGTGCCCGCGGTCAACGCGATAGCCACGTGGCGGGTGCCGACCACCGATGCGTACATCGGATTGTCCGGATAGCGTTCGCGTTCTTGATAGATGCTCTCCACCACGACCACGGCGTTGTCGACCAACATCCCGATAGCGAGCAGCAGGCCCATCATCGTGAGGATGTTCAAGGTGACATTGGCGAAATACATGAAGCCCAAGGTCATGATGAAGCAGATCGGAATCGCCAACGTCACCATCAAGGTGGAAGGCCAGTGGCGCAGGAAGAAGTACAACACCAGGATGGACAAGACCAAGCCGATGGCGCCAGCCTCGGCCAAGGCCATCAACGAGCTGATGACGCCCTCTCCCTGGTCGTCGGTGATGTCGATCTTGATGCCCTTGGCTTCAGGCGAGGCCTCGATGTCCTTCACCGCCTCACGGACCATTTTGCTGATTTCCACGATGTTGGCCGCGCGCTCTTTGTAGATATCGATGGCGACCATCGGCTTGCCGTCAATGGTGCGCGAGTAATTCATGCGCTGGTCGCGCATTTGCACGTCGGCAATATCGCCAAGGCGCGTGCCATTGGACGCGACCACCATGTTGCGCAACATCTCGACGCTCTTGAGCTCGCCGATGGGTTGAACGCGATAGCGCAATCCACCGTTGTCGATTTGCCCCGCCGAGACCGAGAAATTGGCGGATGACAGCTTGGTCACGAGGTCGTTCAGCGCGAGCCCGGCAGCGGACAGTCGATCCGGTTTGACGGCAACTTCCAACTCTTGATTGGGTACGCCCTCGATTTCGATTTTCGCGACGCCCGCCAACCGTTCGAGCGGCCGCTTGAACTCGCGATCGATCATTTCGCTTTGCGTGCGCAGATCGGAATCACTCGTCAGCTGCAGCGTGATCACCGGCTCATCGGTGGCCGACCAGCGGAACACAAAATAGCGCTGGAAGTCGTCCGGCAATTGGTCGCGAATGGCGTCCAATCGTTCGCGGGCTTCCGAGGCGGCAATGGAGACGTCCTTACTCCAATCGCGAAACAACACCATGACCGAACCACTGTCGGCCTGTGAACGCGATTGCAAAGCTTGCACACCACTCAAGGTGGCGAGTGCCTCTTCGGCCGGGCGAACCACGTTCCGCTCGACTTCTTCAGGTGTTGAGCCCGCATAGGGCAGTTGCACGAAGACGAACGGGAACGACATGTCCGGCATCATTTCCAACGGCAACCGCACCGCGGCAATGAGCCCGACCACGACCATGGACACGAACAACATGATCGTGGTGACGGGACGCTTGATGCTGAATTCAGACAAGCTCATGGCGATTACCCGTGATCCGCCACTTCGTGGTCGCCTGCGGCGATCACTGCACGTGCCCGGTCACCGCGCTCCTTGTAGAAGCTGTCCGGCTTGCGATCAAGCAAGTCGTAAATCACTGGCACCACGATCAGCGTCAACAAGGTCGACACGAGCAAACCACCCATCACCGTGATAGCCATGGGCGAACGCACTTCCGCGCCCTCACCGGTCGCGATCGCGAGCGGCAAGAAGCCGAACAAGGTACACAAGGTCGTCATCATGATCGGGCGCAAGCGCGAACGCGCACCTTCCACCAAGGCATCTCGCTTGGCGACGCCCTCTTCTCGCAACTGGTTCACCTTGTCGATGAGGATGATGGCGTTTTTCACCACCAAGCCCACCAACAGAATGAGCCCGATGAACACCACGACGGATATCGTCGAGCCGGTAATGAAAAGGGCAAGCACCGCACCGACAAGGGCCAACGGAATCGAGAACAAAATTACGAAGGGATGCAGCAAGGATTCGAATTGCGACGCCATCACCAGGTAAACCAGGAAAACCGCCAGTCCGAATGCGAACAGCAATGAACGCAACGACTCACCCAATTCTTCGCCCTGACCACCGATATGCAAATCGGTTTCCGCATCCAACGGATTCTTGGCGACGATTTCGTTCACTTCCCGTACCGCGCCCTGCAAGTCGATGTTTTGAAGGTTGGCCGAAATGATTGCGACCCGACGCTGGTCGACACGATGGATTTCCGAAGGGCCGGTGGTTTCCACGATATCGGCAACGGACGACAGGGTGATCGGCGCACCGCTGCCCGGGTTCACCACCAAATTGCGGATGGCTTCGACCGAATTACGATCTTCGGGACGCGAACGCACCAACACATCGATTTTGCGATCACGGAAGCTGTAGCGCGTGGCGACATTACCCGCCACCTTGTTGACGACAATGTCGGCAATTTGTCGGGTGGTCAGGCCCAAGGCTGCTGCGCGTTCCTGATCGAAACGGATCTGGATTTCAGGGAAACCCTGCTCCACCGTCGACTTCACGTCGGTGTAGTGCGGGTTGTTGCGCAGCAATGCCGCCAGTTTTTGACCGGCAACCTTCAAGGTGTCGAGATTGTCACCTTCGATCTCAATTTCCAAAGGCGGCGAGAACGAAAAGAGTTCGGGGCGGGCAAAATCGACCTGGGCATTGGGATGCGACTTCATCGTCTCCCGGAGCTTGGCAGTGGTGTCCGCTTCGACTTTTTCACTTCCGCCGCCGGCCATTACCACCGACAACTTGCCGATGTTTTCGCCGCTCTCCGTGGGGTTCGCATCCAAGCGTGTTCCGCTACCGCTCACCGCGAACAACGTTGAGACACCCGGCTCTTTGGCATGCTTGGTTTGCAGTTCCTTCACCAAGGCGTCCGTGGTCGCCAGCGGCGTTCCCGGCGGCAACTTGACGGTCATCTCGAAACGGTCCTGCGCCAGTTGCGGCATCAGGTTCGCACCGAGGAACGGAAGAATCGCCATTGACACCACAAACATGGCCGCCGCCACGACGAGCACCAACACCGGCTTGCCCATCGCCTTCGGCAACATGTTGAGATACATGCGCTCAGCGCGGTTGTAAGGTGCCATCACCAGATCACTGGCTTTGCGCATCACCGGACCGATCACACGTGACAGTCCGTTCCAGACGCGCATCACCAGCCACGCAAAGCCGTAGCCGATGGCACCGAAACCCATGCCCACACCGCGGCCGGCTTTCGCGACCGGCTTTTGCCATTTCTTCTCAGGCTGCCATTGCGGATGCGGCGCTTCTTCCGGATACGCGTCAACGTCTTTCGCCTTCAGCGCCGACAACATCGGCACCAGCGTCATGGACACGGCCAACGAGATCGCGACCGCCAAAGCGACCGTCAGCGCCTGATCGCGGAACAATTGACCGGCAATCCCTTGCACGAACACCAGCGGCAAGAACACGGCAATCGTCGTCAAGGTCGACGCGACAACCGCCATGCCGACTTCCCGCGTACCCGTCACTGCGGCCTGCAAGATTCCCAAGCCGCGCTCACGCGCCTTCGCGATGGACTCCAAAACCACGATTGAATCGTCAACGACCAAGCCGGTCGCCAACGCCAAACCGCCCAACGACATCACGTTGAGCGACAAACCCAACTGTCCCATGAAGAAGAAGGTCGTCACGATCGACGTCGGCAGGGCCAACGAAATGACAAACGTGCTCCATCCGTCGCGAAGGAACAGGAAGATCACCAGGATGGCCAATAAGCCGCCGATCACAGCGTCCAACTTCACGTCGCTGATGGCGTGACGAATGAAAACCGCCTGGTCTTCAACGGTGGTCAATTCGACATCGGCCGGCAATTGTTGACGCACACTTTTCAGGCGTTCCAACAAGCCGTCTGCCGTTGCAACGGTATTAGCATCGCCTTCTTTGTAGATGGCCAACTCGATCGCTTCGCGGCCATCCAGTCGAATGATGGATTCACGCTCTTTCCAGGACTGCGTGACGGTAGCAACGTCGCCAAGACGCACCGGCACCGAGGACCCGCTATTCGTGGTGTCCAACCCCGAGGCCGCAGCGACCGCCTCTGCAGAGCCGGAAGCCGCGGCAATGCGCGCCATGCGCGCGGCCGCAGCGGCCGATGAGCTATTGCCGGCGGATTGCACCGTCAACAGCATGTTTCGGATCGCCTCGACATCCTGGAATTGGTTGACGGTGCGCACGAGGTAGCGTTGCGCGCCCTGCTCCAAACGACCGCCGGAAACATTGACGTTTTCCGCCTTCAAGCGATTGATGACGGTATCAATCGAAATGCCAAGCTGCGCGAGCTTGCGCTGATCGATATCCACTTGGATTTCGTCTTCGAGGCCGCCGCCGACTTTCACCGCTGCAACGCCGGCCACGGTTTCCAATTTCTTCTTAAGGTCATCATCGGCGAAGCGACGAAGACCGACCAGTTGCGTATCAATACCATCGCTACCGGTCTTGGCGACCTTGGGCGCCAGCGCCAATCGCATGATGGGTTGCGTCGACGGATTGAATCGCAACATCACCGGACGCTTGGCGTCGAGCGGCAACTGCAGCGCCTCCATCTTGTCGCGCACATCCAGACCGGCTTGGTCCATGTTGGTGCCCCAAGCGAACTGCAGCACCACGTCGCTTTGACCGGTACGCGACACCGATTCCAGCTTGCGCACGTTCTTGACCACTCCCAAGGCCTCTTCGGCCGGCTGCGAAATCAGTGTTTCGATTTCGGCCGGCGCGGCGCCCGTATATTCGGTGCGCACGGTCAGGGTCGGATAGCTGAGATCCGGCAGCAGGTTCACCTTCAAGTCGCGCAAGGCAATCATGCCGAACAAGAACAAGGTGACCCACAGCATCGCGATGGTGACGCGACGACGGGTGGCGAATTCAACCAGTCCCGACTTCAGTGCCTCTGTCCGGGCTGCGAAGGTTTCAGAGGTACTCATGGTTATTTCGTCTTCGCGGCGGCCGCAGCCGGTGCCGGTGCGACCGGCTTGCCTTCGTTGATGACCTGGACTTTCACGCCGTCACGCAATGCCGCCTTGCCGGCAGTCACCACCGGATCGTTCAAGTTCAAACCGGAGACGATTTCGATCCATTCGCCTTCGGAATAGCCGGTTTTGACCGAGACGCGTGCTGCTTTTCCGTTCCGCACCGTGAACACGGCGGCTTCACCTTCGTCCTCGAGCAACGCTGCGCGCGGGATTGCCATGGCGCTGGCTTTTTGGTCGAACACGATATTGATGCGTCCGAACATGCCCGGCTGCAGCACGCCTGCACCGTTGAATGCTGTGACCACACGGAAGGTGCCGCTACCCGAATCCACCACGGGCGACACGCGCGCGACGCTGCCTTCAAACACTTGGCCAGGAACGGCATCGAGGCTCAATTGAACCGGCAAGCCGGCGCGGATGACGTCGACATTGCGTTCCGGCACGTTCAACGTCGCTTCAAGCCGGTTGGTATCGACGATGCGGAAAATGGGATTGCTGATTTGGACCAAGTTGCCGGTCTTGATCGAGCGCGAGGCCACGATACCGGAGATCGGTGCCACCACACGGGTGTAACTCAAATCCAACTTGGCGATATTCAACGCGGCACGTGCGTTTTGCAGATCGAAGCGGAGTTGATCGACATCATTCGCGCTCACCATCTTTTGCGTGGCGAGTTGCTGGGCGCGGGCATAGCTGCGCTCGAGCTTCATGACTTGTGCGGAGGTTTGTTGGACGCGAAGCTTCTGTTGCGCATCTTCGAGCTGCACGAGCACTTGGCCTGCGCCGACGTGTTGCCCTTCTTCCACCATCACACGTTGCGCGATGCCGGAGGTCTTGGCGACCACTTGAGCCTCGTTGCGTGCTTCCAGCGCCGCGGTGCCACTGAAACTTGCCGACATCGGACGCGTGGCAACGCGTGCGACTTCAACAGAGACAATCGTCTCTTGGGGTTTGCCGTCTTTCCCCATCCCGGGGCCTTGCGCGGCGCCACCCGGACCGCCCTTCTTGCAGCCCGCCATACCGCCGGATACGCCGATGACCAGTGCCAATGGCACGATCGCCAACCAGGTTTTGCCGGAGAGTCCGTGAGTTTTGTCGACGCGCATAGATAAGAGCCTGAGCAATAGATTCGAGGTGTTTGGGCAAGATATAACACCTTCCTGTTTTTCCATCGTGCCAGAGGTCATATCCGCCACAGGTCATGGGCTTGCAGGACTTGAATGCGCGGTCGGGCTATACTTCCCCACTGAATACCCACGGGCGTACGCGCCCCGCGCAAGAGACTTCAACATGCGAAAGCTTTGCCTGGCCATCGTTCTGACACTCGCCATGCCTGCCATGGCCCAAGCCGCTGACGTCAACGTCAAACGCGGCAAGGAAATCGCCTTCACCTGTCTGGGTTGCCACGGCATCACCGGTTACAAGAATGCGTACCCGAACTACCACATTCCCCGTATTGCCGGTCAGTCCGATCAATACCTGTTGAATGCGTTGAAGGACTACAAGGCCGGCAAGCGCAAGCACGCCACCATGCAGGCACAGGCCGCCAGCTTCAGCGATGAAGATCTCGCGAACCTCGCCGCCTACCTGTCCAGCATCAAGACGAAGTGAGCCACCCGATGATTGCAAAACGTATTCAAGTCGCCTGTTTCATCGCATTTGCCTCGTTGGGCCTGGCCGCATGCGGCAGTGGCAATAAAGACGCCACAGCCGAATCGCATGCCGAACAAAAAGATGAAGCGGCAGAAAAATCGCATGAAGCCGCGCAAGAGAACATCTCGTCGCGCTCGCTTGCAAGCTTGCCGTCGCCGAACATGGCAGCCGGCAAAGAAATCGCTGAAACCAAGTGCGTGACCTGTCATGGTCCGGGCGGCGCAAAACCGGTCAACAATCTGACCCCGCGTTTGGCCGGTCAGTACGGCGACTATTTGGCGCACAGCATGATCATGTATCGCGACGGTGAGCGAGATCACGCCATCATGAGCTTGCAAGCCAAAGAATTGACCGACCAACAAATTTCGGACTTGGCCGCTTATTTCTCGTCGCAACCGGGTCAGCTCGGCGACTTGGCAAACCAACACTGACTTTGTCGGTGGATGAAAAAAGCCCGCTACTGCGGGCTTTTTTTACGTCAGGATTTCACGGCGACGAGGCCGGCTTGGTTGACCATTCGTCGTTGGCCGGCTTCTTTGCTTGATCGGTTTTCGGCGGTCCCAACACACTTTGGTCCTCAAACAACTCACGTTTGAACGGAATATCCGGCGGCGGTCGCGCGGTCGCAGGGTTGTCTTTGGGACCGTTCTTTCCGCTGCCCGGAATACAACCCCCGCCCAACTGCAGCAGTGAAATCTGGCAGTTCAAGACCATATTGGTGCCCGGGATCGGAATCGAAATCGCTTTGATGCCCCGGCGCACCCAATCTTCAAGCAAGGTTCCCGGCGGTCGCCAGTACTTGTTGAACACCGTGTCCTGGACAACGATCCCCGGACGCTTCATCCAAGAACCTTCCTTGTAGGGATCCGGCGGCTTCGCCTTGAATTGATCCGGCAACCGGATACTGCCATCAGGATTGAAAATGCCTGCAGTGTTGTTTCCGGTGCCGTTCGCCTTTCCGTTGCCTCGGCTGCCACCTTTGGGCTTCCCCGCCACGTTCTTTTTCGCATCGCCCCAATCATCACCACGAATCGGCGTGGGCACGCTGCCCTGTTTGGGCGAAGTTGCGGCACCCGCACCCTGAGCGTTCGCGGCCACGCCTTGTTTGTTGCCGGCAGCGGCCGTCGGCGCGGCATTCGTAGCCGCGTTTTGCGCGCCGGTCGTGGTGCTGGCCTGTGCCTTATCAGAACTATCTGCCTGACCGGCGGCGCTTCCATTGGACGGCGTCGGATTGGGCAAAGCCTTGACCGCACCGGTCAAGTCCGAGGCCTGCATGCCCTTGGGTGCCTGCGTATTTGGCGCGATGCGAACATTCGGCATGGAAACACGGGGCGCCGCGGGCTCAGGCTCTGCGGGCATGGGCAATGTCGACAGCTCGGGTAACGTCTCCGCTTTCAATTCAACCGGGCGCTGCGCCGGCAGCGGCATGGGTTTGATATCCGGTACGCGGTACTCGGTCACCGCCGGGGTCGGCTTACTTGCAACAATCGGCTGGCTCTCGACAGGCTGTTCAATGTGCTGAATCGGCGGCGTGATGTTGCTGTGCGTGGGCACGGTGGCCTGCGTGACCGGGACGCTGGTTGCCTCGATATTTTCTTGCACCATCTCCGGCGTCATCGCATTGGCAGATTCCGATGCGGGTGCGTCGACGGTGGATTGCGCAGAACGGGATTGAGCCGACGCCACTTCGATATCACCGGCCCGTTCGGGCGCGCCGCCGCCCTCTTCTTCAGGTGCGCCCGCGCCGATCATTTGCACGCGAATGCTTTCATCCATTTGCGGGCGAGGCGGCATCATGAACTTCCAATACATGAGCCACAACAACATCGCGAAGAAAAACAGGTTCATCAAGGTACTGATGAAGGCTGCCGAGATTCTGAGTTTGCGATCTTCCGGTCCCGGCGGCATCCATTCCTGATTGAAGAGCCGTCGGATGGCTTGCCAGCGCGTGAGCTCCGGCAGGCGGCGCGTCGGTGGCTTGGGGCCGCGTTCAAAAAACACATCGCTCAAGCCGACCGGACTGAACACCGGTTGTGGCGCACTCGCCGGCCGCGCATCCAAGATCGCGTGCACGCGCGCAGCGTTCGACTCGCGTGATTCAGGCCGGATGGAGGTCAGTTTGCGTCTGGAATGCTTGAGGGCGTCGGCCAAACCTTCAGGCGTAAACATGCAGGCCCGCCGCTCAGTGACCCGTGCGCGGCATATAAGGCGCCGCACCCGAATCATGGTCGGTCGCATCACGGACGGCCGTGACCTCGGGCACACGTTCTTTCAGCGTCGTTTCAATGCCTTGTTTGAGGGTCACGTCCGCCATGCCACAGCCGTGGCAGCCACCGCCAAAACGCAGATACACCACGCCGTCGGCATCCACCGATTCCAATGTGGCACTGCCTCTGTGGCTCGCCAGCATCGGATTGATTTCGTGTTCCATCACATGGCGCACGCGCTCAATGACCGATGCGCCCTCGCCCGGAACTTCACCCTTGATTTTCGGCGCACGGATTTGCAACTGGCCGCCCATGCCTTGGGTCAGATAGTCGATGCGCGCACCATCCAAGAACCCTGCGGAGGCACCATCCACCCACAACGTGAAGCCATGGCAATCGACCGCCCATTCTTCACCGTCCAAATCGCCCGGCCCGGCAAATACCAAGGAAACATCGGCTTTGGGCGTACCGGCATTCACAGCAGCCAAACGCACGCCGATGTCCGGCATGTCTTCTTTTTCCAACAATCGGCGGAAGTGGGCTTGTGCAGATTCGGTGATTTCAATCATGGAAGGTATTCTAACGACACGTGGCCGGATCGAGGTCTACCGCGCTTTCGCACCGTCCACGGTTTTAACTCGCATACAGAAGAGACACCGCATGATCGATTTGGTTCCCCTCCTGCAAGCCCATTGTGTCGCCAAAAAGGGCGCCGAACACAAGTTGGGCGAAGTGGATGTGCGCAATCTGATGAGCCAGCTCGACGGTTGGTCATTGATTGAAAACGGCCACGCCATCGAACGAACGTTCACCTTTCCCGACTATTACAAGACGATGGCCTTCGTGAACGCGTTGGCGCATATGGCCCATCGTGAGGACCACCATCCGGACTTGGGCGTGCACTACGACCGCTGTGTCGTGCGCTATTCGACCCACGATGTGGGCGGCTTGTCGGAAAACGATTTCATTTGCGCGGCCAAAGCTGACGCCTTGAACCGCTGATCGTTGCGACCTAGCCGGCCATTTCGTCCAGCACCTGGCGCAGATCGTCCGACAACGGCGCATCGAGCACGTATTCGTCGCGACCTTCGTTCAAACGGAACTTCAACGACGCCGCATGCAGAAATAAGCGTTTCAGGCCGTACTTCGTCTTGAAACGCTTGTTGACGGTTTCGTCGCCGTATTTCTCATCGCCGGCCACCGGATAGCCGATGTGTTGGGCGTGAACGCGAATTTGGTGGGTGCGCCCGGTTTCAATCCGCACTTCACAGAGCGAATGGCCGTCCAGACGCTGCAAGACTTTGAAGTGGCTGATCGACGGCTTGCCTTGCGGGTTGACCTGTACATGGCGTTCACCGCCCTGACGCAAACCCACGTGCAGCGGCGCGTCCACATGCATGGTGCCATCGGGCATCCGGCCCACCAGCAGGGCCATGTAGCGCTTTTCGATACCCGCCCCGTGGTCTTCCCGCAGCAGCGCTTGCAATTCGCGCAGGGCCGAGCGCTTCTTTGCGAACACCAGCAGGCCGGAGGTATCGCGATCCAGCCGGTGAACCAACTCGAGATTGTCGTTGGGCCGTAGCGCACGCATGGCTTCGATCGCCCCGTGGCGAATGCCGCTGCCACCGTGGCTGGCCAATCCGGTCGGCTTGTTGATGGCCAGGAGGCGCGCATCTTCAAAGACAATCGCGCGCTCCAACACCTTTAGTAAGCCTTGGGCGACTTCAGGCCTTTCCGCGTTCTCATCAGGCATTGAGATTGGCGGGATTCTCACGACCTCGCCTGCGACCAGCTTGCGCTCGGCTTTGACCCGCCCGCCATTGACACGCACCTGGCCCGAACGCAGCAGCTTATAAATGAGTGACTTGGGGACGCCCTTCAGCTGACCCAGCAGAAAATTGTCCAGCCGCTGGCCGTCCCGATCATCCGGAACCGTCACCATACGCACGCCCCGTGGCGCTGACAAAGCTGAATCTGACATGGGCTTTCTGATACACTCCGGATACGAAACTTTATGGCTGTTTTTCGCCACAGTTGCGGCCGAAAGCCCACTGTACGAAGTTCCGCCCAGTAACGGAACCACCACCCTTGGGGTGGACATGTTAACCGGACTGGCGGCGCCAGCGACGATCGTCGGGCCTGAAGGGCCTGTAGTAGAACCCATTCGTGTCGAGCGTTGCGCTTTTCGCTGCGCCGGCTCCACAAAAACCAAGGAAGAAGCGCTCCCGCGGCATGCCGTGGTGTTGTAGCGCTGAACGACTCGAAATACGCGCTTGCGCGGAGTTTTCGTTGTTCAGAGGCAGTAACGCCCGGCGTTGGCGCGCATGGTAGCGCGAGGAACGCACAATGAAACGCATGCTCATCAATGCGACACAGGCAGAAGAACTGCGTGTCGCCATTGTCGATGGCCAGAATCTGTACGACATCGACATCGAACAACCGTCCAAAGAACAAAAAAAATCCAACATCTACAAGGGCAAGATCACCCGTATCGAACCGTCGCTTGAAGCGGCATTCGTCGACTACGGCGCCGCCCGCCACGGCTTCCTGCCGCTGAAAGAAATCTCCAAAAGCTTCTTTGTCGATGGCGTCGACCACCGCAGCGGCAACATCCGCGAGCTGCTGAAAGAAGGTCAGGAAATCGTCGTTCAGGTCGATAAAGAAGAACGCGGCAACAAGGGTGCGGCGCTCACAACCTTCATCTCGCTGGCCGGCCGTTACATGGTGCTGATGCCTAACTCGCCGAGCGCGGGTGGCGTCTCGCGCCGTATCGAAGGCGAAGATCGCGCTGAACTCAAGAAGGCCATGGACGCGCTCACGATTCCGGACGGCATGGGCGTGATCATCCGCACCGCCGGCGTCGGTCGCGATGCCGAAGAACTGCAATGGGATCTCGATTATCTGCTGTCGGTGTGGCGCGCCATCACCGAGGCCTCGTTGTCAAAGCCCTCGCCGTTCCTGATCTATCAAGAATCGCGTTTGATCATCCGTGCGCTGCGTGACTACATGCGTCCGGACATCGGCGAAGTGTTGGTCGACACGCCGGAAATGTACGAAGAGGCGCGTGAGTTTGTCGAGCAGGTGATGCCGCACAACTTGCGCAAGCTCAAGCATTACACCGACGACACGCCGCTGTTCAATCGCTTCCAAATCGAATCGCAAATCGAAAACGCCTACGAGCGCGAAGTGCGTCTGCCGTCCGGCGGCGCGCTGGTGATCGACCAAACCGAAGCACTCACTGCGGTCGACGTGAACTCCGCCCGCGCAACCCGCGGCGGCGACATCGAAGAAACCGCCTTCCAAACCAATCTGGAAGCCGCCGAAGAAGTCGCACGCCAATTGCGCCTGCGCGACTTGGGTGGCCTGGTGGTGATCGACTTCATTGATATGGATTCGACCAAGCACCAACGCGAAGTCGAAAACCGTCTGCAGAATGCCTTGCGCTCCGACCGTGCGCGCGTGCAGTTGGGTCGCATTTCGAAATTCGGCTTGATGGAAATGAGCCGACAACGTTTGCGTCCTTCTTTGGGCGAAAACAGCCAGATCGTGTGCCCGCGCTGCGAAGGCCATGGCCGCATGCGCAGTGTTGAGTCGCTGTCGCTTTCTATCATTCGCGTGGCTGAAGAACACGCCATGAAAGACAACACCGGACAAGTGCTGGTGCAAGCGCCGGTGGACATCGCCAACTATCTGTTGAATGAAAAGCGCAGCGCGATGGCGGAGATTGAGCGTCGCCACGGCGCACCGATTGTCATCGTTGCCGATGAGCAGCTGCACACGCCGCATTACGAAGTGACGCGCCTGCGTGAAAACGAAATGGGCGAAGAATCGTCGCGTCCGAGCTACCAACGCGGCACGCCGCGCAAGTTGCCGACCTATGCGCTGACGAAGAAGAACTTGAACATTCCGGATGCGCCCGCCGTCAAGGCTGTCCGCCCGTCGCAACCTGCCCCGATTCGCGAACCCCAAGCCCCGGTGCAGGAAATCGCACCCGCGCCGGTGGCGGCGAAGCCACGCAAGGGGTTGTTCGGCCGCATCCTCGACGCGTTGAAGGGTGAGGACGCCGCTGCGCCGGTGGAAGCACCGAAGCCTGCGCGTGGCAATGACGCCCGCAACAACAATCACGATCGCGGTGGCAATAACAACCGCAATCGCAATGCGCGTAACGACCGCAACGCTGATCGCCAAAAGCCGGCACGCGACGAAGCAGCACAAGGGAATCGTGCCAACGATCAACGGACCAAGCAGGAACCGCGCCCGCAGCAAGCCAAGGCAGCACCGGCGGAAAAGCCGGCAAATGCCAAGCAGGCACCGATGCCGGCAGCCGCTCAGGCACCTTCAGATGCCGCAACGCCGAACGACATCGCCGCGAACAGCGAAGTTCGTAGCAGCCGCCGCCGCAATCGCAATCGTCGTGGCCGCAACGGCCAGGATGAGGGCGCGGCAACGGGTGCCGTGAACGAGGCGGTTGAAACCACAACGACTGAAACGCCCGCAACGGCCGTCGCCGACACGACCGTGGCTAGCGCACCGGCACCGGCGGAAATTGCAGTGAATACCGCCACTGTTGCTGCGGAAGTCAGCGCCGAAACGGACGCGCAGAGCGATGAAGCAGCAGGCGAAACCGACAAGCCGAAGCGCCGTCGTGGCCGTCGCGGTGGCCGTCGTCGTCGTCGTGGTGGCGAAGGCGCGGCAGGCGAAGGCGCAGAAGATTCGGCATTCGATGACGCGGACGACACGCACGCGGAAACCGGCAGCCAGCCGGAGTTCGAATTTGACGACATTGAAGCCGGCGCGCCGGTCGAGACCGCCAAAGCAGCCCTCGTTGACGCGTCCGCCCCGACCACGCCGAATCTGAATGTCACAGCGACCGCGACCACAGCCAGCGAAGGTGTTGATGCCGTCGCATCGACCGAATCCTTCGTGCCGGCGAGCAATGCGGAAGCGGCTGCGCCGCAGTCGGATTCCGTGACAGCGACCAGCGATGAGGACATGCCTGCCACCTCGGCAGCTGTGCAACAAGCCGAACTCACTGCCGCGCCGGCCATGGCCGTCGTCGAACCGGTTACGGAAGCTCCGCAGCCGGCGGATGCGGCTGTGAGCACGGCAGAGGAAGCTGCTGCCGCCCAGGTCGACGAAGCGCCTGTCGCCGAATTGACGAAAGAAAGCGGCATGGGTTTGAACCAAACCCGTATTCCGCAACCCCTGCCCGCGTTGTCCTTGTCTCAAGCCATCGCGGTATCGCTTGCGGACCCGTCCAACAGCATCTTCCGCAATTCAACGGCGCCCGCGCCGAAGATCGAAGATACCGACGACAAGCCCGAGGCCTGACCGGCCTCAATCGCGGGACAAAGAAAAGGCGCAATCCATGGATTGCGCCTTTTCAGTTTCCACTCCCCGGAAATTTCAGAAGTCTCTAGGCAACGTCTGACTCGGATCCCCCAGCCCATGTTGCGACACCATGCGCGCCAGCGCAACTACATCTTTGATCCCCAGCTTGTCGTAAGCGCGTGTCTTGTGCGTATTGATGGTCTTGGCACTGAGGTTGAGCCGGCGGGCAATTTCTTCCTGGCGGATTCCCCGAACCAGCAGCAAAGACACTTCAATCTCCCGGCGAGATAGCAACTCGAACGGCGATTTGTCCTTGTTGACGCTGTAAAGCGCCATGTTCTGCGCGACATTGGTCGCCAAAAACCGCTTGCCCTTGTACGCATCACGAATCGCGCGAATCAGCTCACGCGAATCCCCGCCTTTGCCCACATACCCACATGCGCCCGCATCCAATAGACGCCTCGGCAGCGGACCATCCTCCATCACGGAAACCACAACAACCTTGATTTCCGGCATGGTCCGCGTCACACGCTCAGTGACTTCCAATCCGCTCACCCCTGGCAGATGGATGTCACACAACAAGACATCAGGTCGCAATGCCCTCAGCTGCGGCAGCGCAGTCTCCCCAGACTCCGCTTCGCCAACGACCTCGATATCAAGCTCCGCCTTCAACATCATGCGCATCCCCGAGCGCACGAGCGTGTGATCCTCCAGCATGAAAACGCGTATTGCCATACGATCTCTCCCCAAAACGTCATCCAATTCTGGTAGATGCGTCACACAATGACAACGATGAAAAGCGAGTTTTGGCCTGAGAAGTTTCGCGGAGCCAATGGGATGGAGAGTTTTCTACCCAAAGCAAGTCAAGAAGAACTCATGAGAAAGCGATTCACAGATAAGCAGGTTTTCCACACATTTTGGAAGCAAAGGCCCGCACAACTTCGATCAAAGCATTGTGCTAGATACATAACATTTCGGAACGCTCGTTCTACCGATGGCGCAATCAGATCGTCCGTCTTGAGTAGCTCTGCGGAAGCATTCTCGTTGCTCTTAATTCAACACAGTCAGTTCAATGATGGGCCTTCAATTAGTCCGTCAATTGATTGAGCGAATTGCCGATTTTCTGCCATGATGTAGACAGTCGTCACACTACACATTCCGCCATGTTCGAATTCGGCCATCTCACCCATACCGGCTTGCGTCGCGACCACAATGAAGACACCTATCACGGTGAGGCGGCGCTCGGCTTGTTCCTCGTGGCCGATGGTATTGGCGGCCACGACTACGGTGAAGTGGCGAGTGCTCTGGCACGTGATGTGATCGTCCGGGAAGTGCGCGATGGCCACGGTTTGGTCGATGCGTTTCGCACCGCCGGCGAGGAAATCCTGCGCGCCTCAAGACGTCGTGCGGATACCCTGCCAATGGGCACCACCGTCGTCGCCGCATTGGTCAAGAAGAGCCGGTATGAAATCGCCTGGATTGGCGATAGTCGCGCCTACCTGTGGCGACCCGGCACACGCGCAGTTCAGATCACCCAAGATCACAGTCATGTGGAAGAGTTGGTCGCACACGGCATGCTGAGCCGTGAAGAAGCGCGCTCCCATCCCAAACGCAAGATGGTCACGCAAGCGCTGGGCGTGACTGATTTGACGCAGCTGAATATCGAAAGCATTTCCGGAGATTTCGAACCGGGTGCCCAACTTCTACTGTGTAGTGACGGGCTGACCGAACACGTCACCGACGAGGTGATTTCATCAGTATTGGCAAACACCAAGGCGACCGCGCAAGAGGCCGTCGACACTTTGGTTGCCGGTGCGCTGGATGACGGCGGGACGGATAACGTCACCGTCCTCGTCATACGTCACAGTTGATCAAGCTAGAGAGACCAAACGAAAGGAATCTGTTCACAAAAATAGAACAAGCCTCACTTGAACTGCAGACAAACAATTGTCTCGTCCTCGTTCGACCGTTCCAAACCTTTTCAGACCGCACCTTTCAATACCGTGCGACATTTCCCCGCGCATAGCCTAACGCATCCCGGTTTCTTGCACCCGAACCGGCTAAAATGGACGGTATGAGCACAGATACCGACGCCACTTTGCGAGCGGCGAGCTTCCCGAAAACCAGTCCGGGCACGCTCTCCGATGACGGCGATGCGCTTAGCTTCTGCACAACTTGTGCATTCTCAAACGCCTGCATTTCACATGGGCTGGACAAAGACCAGCTGAATGAACTGCACGTTCTGGTTGAGCATATCGGGCCATTCCATGCCGGTGAACATATCTTCCGGGATGGCGATGCATTTGATGCCATTGCGGCGGTACGGTCCGGCAGCGTGAAAACTTACGTGCTAGATCGCGACGGCAATGAACATGTGCTCGGCTTCCACTTGCCGGGCGAGCTGATCGGCTTGAATGCGATTGATGGCGATCACTATCCGTGCAATGCCGTGGCGTTGGATACGGTGAGCCTGTGCCGCTTCTCGTTCCCGAAGATTTCGATATTGGCTGCCAAACTGCCCGGCTTGCAGCGCCAACTTTTCCGTTTGTTGAGTCGGGATATCGGCAAGGCCGCCTTGATGGCGGGTGATTGGACGGCGGAACAACGCATTGCCGCCTTCCTGGTCGGCATGTCACGCCGGTTGAGCGAGCGTGGCTATTCGCCGACTCGGTTCCAACTCAGCATGGCGCGAACCGACATTGCCAACTATTTGCGTTTAGCACCGGAGACCGTCAGTCGCGCCTTACGCAAATTCCAAGAGGAAGGTGTGCTGCACGTCGACCGACGTAATCTGGAAATCCTGGATCTCACCAAGTTGGAAACGCTCGCCAATCCGATCTTGCGTACTTAAGCGCCTAGGTTGAGGGGTCGGCCGGCGCATCGCAGGCCTCACCTTTGGCAACAACGCTGGTTGCCGCCAAATCGCCGGTGACATTACCCAGCGTGGCAAACACATCCGGAACGGTGTCGACCGCGAGCAAGACGCCCAGCGGCTCCACCGGCAACCCCATCGCATTGGTGATGGGGAGATTGGTGGCGATGAAACTGGCTTGCCCCGGCAGCCCGACCGAACCCAAGCTCACCACGACCGCCAACAAAACGGCGACCAACATTTGTACGGGACCCAAGTGCACACCTTGGGTCCAGGCAATGAACGAGGCCACGACGATGTATTGGACCGGGCTCGTCAGACGGAACAGCGACACCGCCATCGGCAATACCAACGAAGGTACACGCAAGGGATGACCCAAACTCTTGGCTGCAACTTGCAGCATGGCCGGCAACGACGCCAATGAAGACTGCGTGCTGACCGCCACGGTTTGTGCCGGAATGATGCCACGCGCGAATGCCGAAACCCGGTCACGCCCTGCCACGAATACGACGACATACATCGACAAAGTCGCCAGCACATACAACACAATGCTGACGGCGATGTAGATCGCCAACGCGGAGACCATATCCAAGCCGGTCTTCGCGGTCACCGCAAATACCAACGCAAACACACCGATCGGCGCGACCGCCAAGACCCAGCGCACGATGACAATCATCGTATCGGCGACGGCTTGAACGACTTCTGTCAGACGTGCCGCGCGCGAGGCTTCGATACGCGTCAACGCAAATCCGAAAAACAAGGCAAATACCACCAGCGACAGCATGGTGCCATTGGCCGCGGCGGCGATCGCATTGGTCGGAATGATATTGGTAAACCAATCGGTGGCCGCAGGTGCTGCCGTCTTGGCAGCGTCCGCACTTCCTGGCCCGACCAACGCATGCATCAAGGTCTCGCTACGCGGGGCAAGATTGAACAGCAGCGGCGCCAAGATTGCCGTCAAGGTCGCACTGAAAACCAAGAGCACCAGAAACACGGTCAAAGCTTTGCGCGTCATCCGACCGGAGGCCGCGGCGTGCTCGGCGTTGCTGACCGCCAAAACCACCAAGGCGGCGACCAGCGGAACAACCGTCATTTGCAGTGCGTTCAACCACAACTTGCCGATGGTTTGAAAAATGGTGGCGAGCGTGAGGGTGGCTTCCGGCGCCACACGGCTGGAAGTGAGCCCAAGCAGCACTGCCGCTATCAGGGCCGTGATCATTCGCGCAGTCGTCGACAACTTCATTCGATGCCATTCTCCATTGCCGGCAAAGCCAAGCTCGCCGCGTATGCTTGGTAGGCGTTTTCAGGCATCAACACAAAAACGGGATTCTCGCGTCGATCCAACCAAGCAATGAGTGTTTGCATGTCTTCAGGGGCCATTGCCGTACAGCCGGCCGTCGGCGTATCTCGATTCTTCCATTGATGCGCAAAGATGCAGCTGCCCTTGCCCGGTACGGCATCGGCGTTGTGTTCAATGACGAACCCGCGTTGATAACGCATGTCGCCTGGCTTGATCAAATCAAGTCGCATCGGCTCGGTTGAACCCAAGACCGCCGATTCCCCCACCTTGTTGGCATCCACGATGCGGTTGTACAAGGGCGATGCTGGTACGTCCATGCAGTAGTTGCTGGCTTGCATCGGGAGATAGATGAGTCGTGTGTCCAACTGTGTTGCATAACCGAATGCCGTGCCGATGCGGAACACGCCCGCCGGTGCTTTGCCGTCACCTTCGCGTTTTACCGGTGAAACGGCATCGGCAACCACGTCTTCCAAGCCGCGTCCCCAAGCACTGCCGGTACGACCCACAACAACTTCGACGGGGGCACCGACCGGCCGCCACTGCCCATGATGCTTTTCGAAACGTTGCAATTGACCGTGCGTCGCGTCCCAATCTTTGACCAGCACACGCACCAACTGCGTTGCGCTCGCGGCGTTGTGCACAGCCTTCGTCGACGGGTTGGCGGCGCAGCCTGACATCAGCGCGACGCTGGCAAACAAGAGTGGGTAAAGTAGTCGCTTCATTGCGCCAGCATACCTTCCATGAGCCCTAGCAGGGAATCCCGCACATCCGGCGCAATCACGCCTCGCCCCGCCGCATTGGGTGCGCAGGTGGGCGAGGCACGGCTGAAAGATGAGTTTCCGAAAGTCCTGCGCACGGTCGCCGGCGTGTGCACCGAATGGCATTCCGATGCCGGTGAACTGCGTGGCGCCGCAGTGCTGATGTCGTTCAAGGAATTTGCAGTCATTGATGCGGCGAGCGTGCGAATCGAAAGCCCTGCGCGCCCCGATTCGGAAGCCGTCGTCAGCTTGCTGCGCTCGGCGCTTGCACAACTTTCCGCACCGCCTGATTTGCTGTTTGTGCATGGCCATGGCGTGTCGCACGCTTCACGTGCAGGTTTGGCGGTGCGCTTGGGCGTACTGATGGATTTGCCGACCATTGGTGTTGCCCGGGAATCCGATGTCGGCACCTCCAAGCCCTTACACGAAATGCGGGGCGCGTTTTCGCCACTGCGGGAAGGCGGCGTGCAAATCGGTTGGGTGTTGCGCAGCAAGATCGAATCGCCGCCGTTGATTGTGTCGCCGGGCCATCGCGTTTCCATGGCCGCCGCACCCGAACTTGTGATGGATGTCATGAGATCGGACCGCATTCCTGAACCGATTCGTATCGCGGAATCGTATTTGCAGGGCGAATAGCGCGTTCTTTCACGTGCCATGCGGACGCGCTGCGGCAGTCTGTGGCTTCGTTTGAGGAGATCCGCCATGCAAAGTCAACGTGGTTTTTTAGCCGGTACCGGCTTGATGATGTTGTTGAGCATGGGTGCCTGCGCCAGTGGCACCGGACCGGGCAAGCCGACAACCCCCGCACCACCCGCTGTCCGTTTGGAGGTCGGTACGCAGACAACCTTGTCAGCCGGCGCGAACGCTCTGCTTCCGGACGGCTCGCGCCTCACCTATCAAGGCATCGTCAACGATTCGCGTTGCAAACCGGGTGTGCAGTGCGTTTGGGCTGGCGATGCCGAGGCGCGATTTACGCACACGACGCGCGCTGGCACGTCGGAGATCTTCTCCATCCATACCGAACTGCAGCCGCGAACCAAAACATTGGGTGCCACCACCCTGCATTTGCGCGGCGTGGATTGGCAGACACCGCCGGTGGTGACGATCGAGTTGAAGTAATCAGCGCGCGGTGATTCGCCAAGCCCGATGAATTTTGCTGTTGCGTGCGAAGTCCACCGGGATCGTCGACGAGGTGATGTCTTCAAAATTTGCAAACGCACTCAAGGCTTCTGCGTCCAGCTTGAAGCGACGTGCATTGTTCGAAAAATACAAGACGCCGCCCGGCGCAAGTCTGTCCACGCACAGGCTAATCAACTCCACATGCGATCGCTGGACCTCAAAGTCTTCCGCACGCTTTGAATTGGAGAAGGTCGGCGGATCGCAAAAAATCAAATCGTATTGCGCACGCTCTTCCGCCAGCCATTGCATCACGTCCGCTTGAACAATCCGGTGCTGGCGTCCCGCAAGGGCATTCTCTGCCAAGTTGTCCTCCAACCATTGCAAATAGGTGCCGGATAGATCGACGCTGGTGGTATTTCGTGCACGACCCAATGCGGCTTGGACGGTGGCCACGCCGGTATAGCAGAACAAGTTCAGAAAACGCGTGTCTTCGGCCTCATCGTGGATCCGCTTCCTGAGCGGCCGATGGTCCAGAAACACACCCGTATCCAAGTAGTCGAAAAGATTGACGCGGATACGTGCGCTGCCCTCCTCCACCACGATGAATTCATTGCGCTGGTCGAACTGGCCGTATTTGCTGCCGCCTTTGGCAATGCGACGTGTTTTCACGGCGACGTGCTCGCGATCCACGGCAAAGACTTCGCGTACCGCCGACAGCAGATCTGCGAATCGCTTGCGCGTAATTGCTTCCGGAATTTCCGCCGGCGCCTGGTACTCCTGCACGTGAATCCAGTGCGCCTGACTGCCGGATTCGGTATAGACGTCAACCGCCGCAGCGTATTCCGGAATATCGGCATCGTAGGCTCGCCAGTTGCCGATATTTTCGCGTTGCCGCCAAGCCTTGCTGTTCTTCAGGTTTTTGCGCAGACGATTCGCCACCATATGTGCGCCTTCCGACAATTCGGCCGGTTCGGCGACCGGTCGCGGCGCCTGCTTCATTCGCTCAATGACCAACAGGCTGCATTCCAATGCGCCATTACGCAGTGGATAGGCCTTCTTCCAACGAAGACCGATGGCCTTGGCCAAGGATTCACTGCCGCACAAAATACTGCCCGACCATTCCGGCGCGATACGTTGCAAGGCATCACCCAATGCCCGGTATTCGCCAGGATTGGATTCAAGGCGCTTGTCATAGGGCGGATTGCACACCACCAACCCGCTGACCAAATGCATCGGTGGCAAATCGGCGACATCCATTTGTGTGAACACACAGGCGTCTTGGATGCCTGCACGCTGTGCGTTCTCGCGGGCACTCTCTATCGCTCGTGCATCCAAATCACTGCCAAAGAACACCTGCCGCAACGCGGCGAGACCGGCATCCGCACGCGCCTGCGCTTCGTCTTGAAGCGATTTCCACACAGCGACCAGCAGGCCCATCCATCGGGTCGGTGGCAATCCTTGATGCCGTTGCAAACCCGGCGCAACATCGGCGGCCATGAGTGCGGCTTCGATGACCAGCGTACCGGCGCCGCACATCGGATCGAGCAGTGCCCCGCCATCGGCGTACACCTGCGGCCACTTGCCGCGCATCAACATGGCGGCCGCAAGATTTTCCTTCAGGGGCGCCGCGCCTTGCGCCGACCGCCAACCACGCCGATGAAGCGACTGCCCGCCCAAATCGATCGAGAGCGTTGCTTGTCCTTTTTGCACGACCAAATCCACGCGCACGTCCGGCGACTCCGTGTCCACGTCCGGGCGCACGCCGGTTTGGGCACGAAGCTGGTCCACGATCGCGTCCTTGACGCGCAGGGCCGCATATTGCTCATGCTTAAGCGCGTTACCCGAGACATGCGCGTTGACGGCGAAACTCGCAAGCAGCGGAATGTGTTGCTCCCAATCGATCTTTGAAATCGCCTCGTACAAGGCCTGCTCGTCTTCGCAGGGAAATTTCGCCAATGGCCACAGCACACGACTGGCGA
Source organism: Lysobacter soyae (assembly GCF_019551435.1). Taxonomy (NCBI): domain Bacteria; kingdom Pseudomonadati; phylum Pseudomonadota; class Gammaproteobacteria; order Lysobacterales; family Lysobacteraceae; genus Lysobacter; species Lysobacter soyae. Next base: position 952,372 of record NZ_CP080544.1, on the reverse strand, counting down.
GGCGCGACCACATGACGGCGCGCATGGCATTGTCCAAAGACCCTGTCGCGTTGACGCCTGCACGTGCCGCGGTGGCTGTCGCGCAACCCATTGCAAGCAACTCATCGACCAACAGGTACTCAAGGCCTTGCGCACAGCTGACAAAAAATGACGAGGTGGTGTTCAGAGTCTTTCCAGGAAGTGTTGGAATTGCATGCGGGTGGTGTCGACATGGTCGGACAATCGATGACTGTCGTTGACCAATAGCAGGCTGTCATTGCGTGCCTTCGCCCACTCAATGACGTCGGTCGCCGGAATCAGTTCGTCATGCCAGCCGTGGATGATCGCAGTGGGCACCTCCGCGGCGCGCAACGGGTGTTCGTCGTTGAGCGAAATGGGGGGCGCCATCAGGTATAGCCCCTTCACCGGCACCTTCAAGCTGGTATGCCCCGAGATATAGGCACCCAGGCTGGACCCGGCCAAAACGACGGGCCCTTTCTGGGCCGCCGCTTGCGCCAGCGCAAGGAGATGCGCCAAGCGCGCATCGACATCACCCAAGGGGCTGATGTCCCGCTTTGCGTCGTAGCCGGTGAAGTCCGGTCGCTCATGGGTCCAACCACAGGCTTCGGCAGCTTGGGCCAAGGCGGTGACCTTGGTGGCGTCCGGCCCGCTCTCGAAGCCGTGCGAAAGAATGCAATGACCCTTCATGCCATGGATTGAACGCGATAAAAGTGAATGATGAATGCTAGCATCCAGCTATGCCAGACTGCCCTGATATCCAGCGTTTGCCCCTGCCCTATGCGCACAATCTGGAGATTCGTGCGCTGGACGCGGTGAGCTTAGTGGTGATGCATTGCACGGAATTGCCCGATTTGGCCACGGCGCGCGAATTCGGTGAGCGGATTCACTACACCGAAAGCCAAACCGGCAACAGCGGGCATTTTTATATTGATCTGGACGGCAGTGTGCATCAGTGGGTGCCGTTGGATCGAGTTGCGCATCACACGCGCAATTTCAACGCGCAGTCCATCGGGATTGAATTGGTGAACATCGGTCGCTATCCGAATTGGCTTCATTCCCGCCACCAGACAATGGCTGCGGCGTATACGCCGGCACAACTGTCGGCGCTGGAAGGCTTGCTCGGCTTTTTGACGGTGCGCGTCCCCTCGCTGCGCCACATCGCCGGCCATGAGGATTTGGACCTGACCCGCGTGCCTGCGGAAGACAACCCTGACATTGAGGTGCAACGCAAGCTCGACCCGGGCCCGCATTTCCCGTGGCAACAGGTGCTCGACAAGACCCGATTGACCCGGCTGGATAGCGCCCGGCCGCTATAATAGCGAGTCTAAAAATTCGCGAATTTGAAATGAGCCCTGCCGTCTCTGAACTGGTCGAACTGCTCACCCTCGAGCGCTTGGAAGACAACATCTTCCGCGGACAAAGCCGCGACATCGGTACCAAATACGTCTTTGGCGGCCAGGTACTGGGGCAAGCCTTGTCCGCCGCGCAAATGAGTATGGATCCGAGCCGCTCTCCGCGCGCAGCGCATTCGTTGCATGCGTACTTTCTACGCGCCGGCGATATCGACGCCCCGATTCTCTACACCGTGGATCGCACACGCGATGGCGGCAGTTTCTCGGTTCGGCGGGTGACGGCCATCCAACACGGCCAAGTGATTTTCTTTGCAGCTGCCTCTTTCCAGCATGAGGAAGAAGGTGGCACGCACCAGCTGTCGATGCCGGAAGTACCGCAGCCTGACGACATTGCACCGCCCGCGCCAATTTCCGCCGAAGTGATGGCGACGCTGCCCACCAAGGTCCAACGCTGGTTGGATCGCGCCGGGCCGTTCGAATTCCGCCCTGTCTACCCGCGCGACGAACTGAATCCACCCAAGCGTCCACCGTTTCAGCAGGTGTGGTTCAAACTCAACACGCGCGTGCCCGACGAACCCGAACTGCATCGCGCCCTGCTCGCCTACGCATCGGATTTCCATTTGCTCGGCACGGCCAACTTCCCGCATGGCATCAGCTATTACCAGCCCAACGTCCAAATGGCTTCGTTGGATCACGCCATCTGGTTCCATCGCCCTTTCCGCGCCGACGAGTGGTTGCTGTATTCGATTGACAGCCCCAGTGCACAGAACGCACGCGGGCTGGCACGCGGTCTGATTTACGACCAAGCCGGACGATTGGTCGCAAGCACGGCCCAGGAAGGCATGATTCGCGTCATGCCGACGGAGGGCTGATATGCGCCAAGTATTCTCGAGTCGTCGATTGGAAAATGTCGAAGGCGTGGCAAAGCTCTTGGAAGACGCCGGGATCGAAACCCGCACGTACAACGGTCGCAGCTACAAAGGCAACCACCGCCATGCCTTCAGCTATCGCGAAGGACAAGACCACACACCGCAGGCCGAACTGTGGGTGGTGAAGAGTGAAGACCTGCCGAAGGCGCGCGAAATCCTACGTGAAGCCGGTCTGCTTGAAACAACGCGGCCGGCTTATGTGCCGGCCGCGTTTGCCGGAACCTCAGCACCCGAAACACCGAAGACACCGGAACAACGCGCGTTGAAGCTCAAAATCGCCTTTTTGTTCGCCTGCGTCATTGCGATTGCACTGATGCTGATTTTCCGCTGACGACAAAAATTACTTCGTCGGCTGCGACATCATGCCGGGCTTGCCGTGCATGTCATGCATGCCACGATGTTTGCCCATACGTCCTTTGCCACCCATGTGACCGGCCTTCATTTCTTCCATAGAAATGCTGCCGTCCTTGTTGGTATCCATGCGCGCAAACATTTCGTCTTGGCGACTAGCTTGCTTTTGCGCACGCTCGGCTTGCTTGCGGGTATGGAATGATTGCATTTCAGCCTTGCTGATTTTGCCGTCTTTGTTGCTGTCGACTTCGGCGAAATGCTGTTGCTGCATTTGCGCGCGTTTGGCTTCGAATTGTTTTTTCATGGCGGCGCGATCGGTGGCGTCGATGTAGCCGTCTTTATTGACATCCATCTTGTCAAAACCGGCAGCCATGCGCGGATTGGCGGCGACTTCCGCCTTGCTCAATTTGCCGTCTTTGTTGGTATCGAGCTTCGACATGCGGTCTTGACGCACTTGGCCGTCGCGCATCGGCGCGCTGGCTTGGGTTGCAGCTTGACCGGCCGCGAGCGCGGCACCCGCAATCAGCACTGCGGGGATCATCAGTAGTGCACGTTTCATGTTGGTTTCCTTTGGTCTGGTGGCGTGTCCACACAGGCATCAACGTCCGGACCATTCGCACGGTTGACCCTCCGACCGACGCATTCATGAACGGTTGCAGCGGCTGGCGTCGTCTCGCGCCGGAATGCGAGAATCCATTTATGGCCGTCGACGATGAATTGCGGATCTACCGCACCGGTTTCCACACCTGCGGATACTGGAAGGATCGTTTTGCGCGCGATTTGCTTTTGGATCCGCGCGAGCCCCGGCTGGATGCGATTTATCCGCTGGCCCTGTCCTGGGGGTTTCGACGCTCCGGCGACATGGTGTATCGCCCAGACTGTGTCACATGTCGCGAATGCAAGGCCGTACGCATTCCTGTGGCGCGCTTCGAGCCCGACCGTGCACAACGCCGCTGTCTGAAACGCAACGCAGATATCCAAGTGCGGGTTGTTGCCGCAGAACGAACCGACGAACAATTCGATCTTTATCACCGGTATCTGCAGGCGCGCCACAAAGACGGCGGCATGGACGACCACGTTGAAATCGACTTCGACCGTTTCATGGTGAGTGACTTCGCACAGACACGTTTCATCGAGATGCGCTTGGCAGAAGGGGCGCAGGCCGGCCGGTTGTTGGGTGTCGCTGTGACCGATGTTTGCGAAGAAGGACTGTCTGCGGTCTATACCTTTTTTGATCCGGCCGAGCGCTATCGAAGCCTCGGCACCTTCGGCATCCTTGAGCAACTCGCATGGGCGCGCCGGGAAGGATTGCCGCATGTGTACTTGGGCTATTGGATTGCCGGCCATCCGAAGATGGACTACAAGCGACGATTCAAGCCACTGGAAACCATCGAACAGGGACAATGGCGGGACTTGGACCCGGAGGCAGGTACATGAACAAACCATTCGCGATAGCGCTGCTCGGTTGCGCCGCCGCCCTGACCGCCGGTTGTTTGCGCATCGTCGTACATGGCGACCCGACATTGGCGGCGGAGCGGATGCCGAAGACCGTGGTGCGCGCATTCAAGGCGGCGATGCCGCCGGTACGGATTGCGACCTACAACGTCTCGCTGCATGGCAACGCCGCCGGCGAGCTCGTCAAGCGTCTCGAGAAGGACGATTTGAACGCACGTCGAATCGCCGCCGTGATTCAAAACGTTCGTCCGGACATCGTGCTCTTGAACGAATTCGATTACGACGCGGAGGGGCGCGCGGCCGACCTGTTCCAACGCCGCTATTTGGAGCAGCCGCAGCTGGGCGAAAAAGCGATCCACTATCCGTATCGATATTTGGCCGCGGTCAATACCGGCGTTGCCAGTGGATTCGATCTGGACCGTGACGGCAGCATCGGCAAGTCCGGCCGCGCATACGGCAATGACGCGTGGGGATTTGGTCTGTATCCCGGTCAATACGGCATGTTGCTCCTGTCGAGATACCCGATTGATGCGGCGCGGATTCGTAGCTTCAAGCACCTGAAATGGTCAACGATGCCGGATGCGAAAGCGCCGGTCATCATTGCGACCGGGCAACCCTGGTTTGCCACGGCGGCATGGCAGAAGATGCCGGTTTCATCAAAATCGCACTGGGATGTGCCGGTGCAAACACCGCAAGGTGAAATCCACGTGCTGGCATCGCATCCCACGCCGCCGTCATTTGACGGAGCTGAAAACCGCAACGGTCTGCGCAACAAGGCCGAATTGGATCTTTGGAACGCCTATCTGTCCGCGCCGGACGCCCGTTGGCTGTGCGACGACGGCGGTCAGTGTGGCGGCTTGAAGCCGCAGGAAAGTTTCGTGATCTTGGGCGATTTGAATGCCGACCCTCAGGATGGTGACGGCGAGCATGCCGGCATTGCGAACTTGATTGCGCACCCGCGCGTTGCCAAATACGCCGCACCGGAAAGCGATGGGGGCGCAAATACCGCCCTCAAGTACGCGCGCACCCGCGCCGGCAATGTACGCACGCACACCGCAGACTTCGGTCCGACAGTCGGGACGTTGCGGGTGGATTATGTGTTGCCTTCCGCAGACTTCGATGTTTTGCGGTCAGGCGTGTTCTGGCCCGTGGCGCCCAATCCCAAATCCCAATGGGTCGGCGCCAGTGATCACCACATGGTCTGGCTGGACATCCGAACGCCGCTGCCCAAGTAAGGCGACGTCGATCTATCAAAGGCTGAGATTGGCGGGTGCGGTGGCCATTTCTTCGGGCGTGCGCACCCGGAAGCCGAATCCGGCGCCGTCACCGTGTGCGGAAACGATCATGCGCACCATGTTCATCGGAATCATGAGTTCAATGTCGGTGACTTGACCGTTTGCGTCTTTGCCTTCGATGGTCAGTTCAACGAGCGCGCCTGCGGTATCGACTTCTTTGCAAACGAAGAAGTGCTCCGCACCTTCGCCCTCACCCTTTTGCATCAGCGGCAACGCCGGCGCGCCCAAGGCCTCGATGGCCGGCGGAAACAAGTAGACGATATATCCGGACGTGGTCACTGGGACTCCTCAGCTGTCTTTGAATTCGATGGCAATGGCTTGCGCACCTTGCCGTGCGATGGCGCGTGCCTCGTCACAGGATTCTGCACGCGCCAACGTGACTCCGACGCGACGATAGCCCTCCACGCGCGGTTTGCCGAACAGGCGCAAGGCGGTATCCGGTGCCTTCAACGCCACTTCAATATTTGAAAAACACGGCACGCCATGGCCGCGCGCGAGCAACGCCGCACTGGCGGCCGGCCCCAGGTTCGCAATATTTCCGTCCGCATCCGCACCGACCGGCAATCCGAGAATGGCGCGCGCATGCAACGCGAATTCGCTCAAGGTCTGCGACACCAACGTCACCAGTCCGGTGTCGTGCGGACGCGGAGACACCTCCGAGAACCAAACGTCATCGCCCTTGACGAAGAACTCCATGCCGAAGACGCCATGCCCGCCCAATGCGGTGGCGACTTTATCCGCCATCTCACGCGCGCGGGCAAGCGCCAGGGGCGGCATCGGCTGCGGCTGCCAAGACTCGATGTAGTCGCCGTCTTGTTGCAAATGCCCGATGGGCGCGCAAAACGCCGTTCCGCCGGCATGGCGCACGGTCAGGAGCGTGATCTCGTAGTCGAAATCAATGAAACCCTCGACTATGACCCGCCCTGCGCCCGCACGTCCTCCGGACTGCGCGTAGTCCCATGCCTTTTGAATGTCATCGGTGTGCTTGATGGTGGATTGTCCTTTGCCCGACGAAGACATGACCGGCTTCACCACGCAGGGCAACCCGATGCGAGTGACGGCGGCCTTGAAATCTTCGACATTCTCGACGAACGCAAACGGCGACGTCGGCACACCCAGTTCGACAGCAGCCAATGTGCGTATACCTTCGCGATCCATCGTGAGTCGCGTGGCGCGCGCCGTGGGCACGACCCGCAATCCGAATTCCTGCTCCATCGCTTCGAGCGTCGGTGTATGGATCGCTTCGATCTCGGGCACCACCAAGTCGGGCTGTTCGGCTTCGATCAGGGTGCGTAGGGCGTTCCCGTCCAACATATCGATCACATGACTGCGATGCGCCACTTGCATGGCCGGTGCATTGGCATAGCGATCGACGGCAATCGTCTCGACGCCAAAGCGCTGCAATTCAATGGCAACTTCCTTGCCCAGCTCACCACTGCCCAACAACATGACGCGAAAGGCTGACGTGGTCAGCGGAGTCTTGATATCGACCATAAAAAGCCACCTGGGAATGTGCCACAAGTTTAGCGTTTGGATACCGTTCCGACATCGCTTCTGTCATGCTTTGGGGGATGCGTCGTCTGCTTTTTGTCTCCACCGTTTCTTTGGGATTGTTGGTTGCGTGCAAGCAAGGCGTGCCCGTGGGCGACGGTGTACAGCTCGTCGGGATTTCGACCAACAAAGCCTTGGATGAAACCAGCGGCATCGCTGCTTCACGACTGGATCCGAACCGGTTGTGGGTGCTTGATGACAGCGGCAATCCGCCCAACCTTTACGCCATCACACCCGGTGGAAGTGACATCGGCACCTGGCATGTCGAGGGCGCCGACAAAAAGGATTGGGAAGACATCGCGAGCTTCAGCGATCACGGTAAAAACTGGCTCCTGGTGGCCGACACCGGTGACAACGGCGGAATTCGCAAGCGCGTCCGGCTGTTGTTTATCGAAGAGCCCTCTTTGGGCGACAAGCCCGGCGTGCTCAAACCGGCCCGGATCGTCGATGTCGTGTGGCCGAACGGCCCTCGTGACTGTGAAGCGGTCGCGGTCGATCTGACACGACGGGAAGTTGTGCTGATCACCAAGAAGCGACAACCGCCGTTGGTCTACACGGTGCCGCTCGATGTCGAGGACGGTGAAACCGTCACCGCGAAGTTGATCGCCAACCTGCCCCACGTGCCGCGTCCCAGCGCGAAAGACATCGCCAACAATCCAAAGCTTGCGAAGCTGTCGGTACAAGTCACTGCGGCCGATATCAGCCCCGACGGATTGTCGTTGGCGGTTTTGACGTATCGCCATTTGCTGCTCTACAAACGTGCCACAGCCAAGACCTCTTGGGCGCGTGCGACCGAACAACGTGCCCCGCAAGAGCTCTCCATGCCGCTCTTGCCTCAGCCGGAAGCCCTGGGTTGGGCCACGGACGGCCAGTCGCTCTATGTCAGCGGCGAGATTTCGCCCACCCTGATTTACCGCCTCCACCCCTGAAATACGGCGCCGTGACGGGCCCTGGGGTTAGACTTGCTCATCAGATATCATTTTGATATCATTTGAACATCAACGGAGAAAACTCATGAAAGAACGCGAAATCGGCTCCCTCCCGGGCATCCCCTTCCTCCTGTGCGTCCTGGTCTTGGCCATCGTGTCGGCTTGGATGTTCGTCACCGGCATCGGTCCGGATCCGGACAATGCCGGCGTCAATTCGCTCGCCAAAGTCTTCGGCGGCATCGTGCTTGCCACGCTGTCGTTCCTGAGCTTGATCGGTCTCTACAAAGTCGAGCCGAACCAATCGGTCGTTTTGAGCCTGTTCGGCAAATACGTCGGCACGGTCAAGGCCAACGGTTTGCGCTGGAACAATCCGTTCTATGCCAAGCGCAAAGTGAGCCAGCGGGTCCGCAATTTCGAGAGCGGCAAGTTGAAAGTCAATGAGTTGGACGGCTCGCCCATCGAAATCGCCTCGGTCATTGTTTGGCAAGTCGTGGATGCTTCCGAAGCGGTTTACAACGTGGACGAATACGAGACCTTCGTGCACATCCAGTCCGAGTCCGCACTGCGCGCGATGGCCACCAGCTATCCGTACGACCAACACGAAGAAGGCCAATTGTCGTTGCGCAGCCATGCGACGGAAATCGGCGAACACTTGAAGAAAGAACTGCAAGAACGTCTGGCCGATGCCGGTGTGCAAGTGCTCGACGCACGTATCAGCCACTTGGCCTATGCACCCGAAATCGCCCAAGCCATGCTGCAGCGTCAACAGGCCAACGCCATCATTGCGGCACGCACCCGCATCGTCGCCGGTGCCGTCGGCATGGTGGAGATGGCTTTGCAGGAGCTTCAAAAGAACGGCGTGGTGACTTTGGACGAAGAGCGCAAAGCACAAATGGTCAGCAATCTGCTGGTGGTGTTGTGTGGTGAACGCTCGACCCAACCCATCGTCAACGCCGGTTCCTTGTACTGATTGCAATGAGTGAGAAAAAGGCCTTTCCGCTGCGCATCAATGCCGAAATCATGGCGGCGACGCAGCGCTGGGCGGATGATGAAATCCGCAGTCTGAACGCGCAGATCGAGTATCTGTTGCGTGATGCCTTGCGTAAAAACGGTCGCCTGCCCAAGCCGGACGTGCGACCCGTCAACCAGGAGGATTCACAATGAGCACACGCTGGACGTTTCAAGTCGTTGAAATCAAGCCCGACGTTTGGGGCCGGATGAAAGCCCCGGTCATGCAGGAACAAATCAACAAGATGGGCGCACAAGGCTGGGAACTGGTGAATGTCGTCAGCCATGGACTGGCCGCACCGATGTACGCTTTCTTCAAGCGCGAGGCTTGACATGAAACGCCTCCTTCCCATCGTCTGCGCGGCTTTTGTGGCGACCACAGCCACGGCGCAAGTGGCGCCCGAGCGGGCGAAAGCGATCAGCACCACCCTGCTTGATCACTTGGATGCCGGCCGCTTCGAGCAAGCCGAGGCCATGTTTTCAGAATCCATGAAAACCGCGGTGCCGCTCGACAAAATGAAAGCCGCTTGGGGCTCGATGGCGGGCGCCGGGACGCGCGGTGATATCCGACTCGTTCAAAAAAACACCAGCCAAATTGCCTTGGTGCCCATGCACCGCGGGAATCAAGACTGGCAAGCGACGGTGTCGATTGATGCCCAAGGAAAAGTCGAAGGGCTCTTCATTCAACCCCAGCAAGCCCGTGCACCGGTTCAAGCCGTTCCTGCCAATGCGCATTTCAGCGAACGTGAACTGACGGTTGGATCTGGCGCAGACGCCCTTCCCGCGACCTTGGCGATGCCCAAGGGAACTGGGCCCTTTCCGGGGGTCGTCTTGGTGCACGGCTCAGGTCCGCAAGACCGCAACGAAACCGTCGGCGCCAACCGCCCGTTTTTGGACGTGGCGCGTGCTTTGGCCGACCAAGGGATTGCCGTACTGCGTTACGAAAAGCGCAGCAAAGCCATGCCCGAATGGTATGCATCGCATCCGGTGACCATCGACAGCGAAACAACAGATGATGCGGTGATGGCCCTTGCGACACTTCGCGCGCAGCCCGGCATCGATAAGAAACGCCTGTTTGTTTTGGGCCATAGCCAAGGGGCGATGCTCGCGCCGAGAATCGGGCAGCGTGATGGCCAAGTCGCCGGATTGATTCAATGGTCCGGACCTGCACGAAAGCTGGTGGAAGTCTTGCCTGAGCAAATGCGCTTCATGGGCAAGACGGGCAAAGTGCCCGCTGAAAAAACGGAAGAGAACATCCGGCTATTGGAAGCCGCCATCAAGATGTTTCGGGATCCGGGTTACCGAGGACCGTCCCTCATGGGGCAAACCGCCGACTACTGGCGCAGTGTGGATACAGTCGACCCAGTGAAAGACACCCGCGCGTCCAAATTGCCTGTGCTGTTGCTGCACGGCGGTCGTGATTTCCAAGTCAGCGACACCGATTGGCAGCTTTGGCAAAAAAACCTCCGCGGCGATAAGCGCATCGAAATGAAACGCTATCCCACGCTCAATCACTTGGGCATTACCGGCACCGGCGAGCCGAATGCCGCTGAATACTCGGCGCCCGGCCACGTGGACGCCGCGATGATCAACGACATCGTCGCCTGGATCAAGCGACATTGAATGCATGTCGACCTTGAAACTGCATAACCACGTATCGTTTGAAGCACTGCCCGCGCGCCTTGCACGAGCCAGTGCATCGTCGCACGCACGAGCCCTCGCGCTCTCAACTTGGCTGTTGAAACGAAAGCGCGATGGTCGTTTTCTTGCGGCCGTCGATACGCGCGGACAAATGCAGCGATTGGCGCCCATGCGCGCATCCGAAGTGCTGGCGTTGGAAAAGTTTGCGAAACAGATTCAAGCCGCTGGCAGATCGACGGGTCATACGCTCCCACTCGCCGGTCTCGAGCAGCGACTACGCATGCTCGGATTGTCGTCCGAGGACTACGCTCACCGCACCGGGTTGCACCTCATCGCTGAACCCGCCACGCTCGACTTCGCCGGATGGGATCGCTATCAACGTCCGCTTTGGTTGACGCGTGATACGGCGCGCGCATGGCATCAAATGGGTGTGGCCGCACGGCGGGACGACGTCCATCTTGAGGCAGTCTCCGGCTATCGCGGTCACGATTATCAGCTGCGCATTTTTGAACGCAAGTTGGGGCGCGGCCAACCCGTTGAAGACATTCTCCGCGTCAATGCTGCGCCCGGTTATTCCGAACATCACTCTGGTCGCGCGTTGGATATCTCTAGCCTGGGTGAGCCGGCTGCGGAAGAAAGTTTCGAGCGCACCGATGCTTTCCAATGGCTGTCAACGCACGCGCCTACATTCGGCTTTCGATTGAGCTATCCGCGCAATAACCCTCATGGCATCGTCTACGAGCCATGGCATTGGTATTACATCGGATGATCAGCTTTGCGAGCGTTTCACCGGTACAGCGTCGGCTTGCTTGAAGTCAGAAATTCGCCATAAATAGAACGACGCTTGCGTGCGCCAAGGGCCCCAGATTTCACCCAAGAGCGCCGCTTCTTTCGGCTTGGGCATGTCGGGCAATTCGCGCAATATCTGGATGCCGCGGCGAATGCCCAAATCATCGACGGGCAACACATCCTGACGGCCGAGTCTGGACATCAGCATCATTTCCACAGTCCAGCGCCCTATCCCGCGCACCGGCACCAAGGCGGCGATGATGTCGTCATTGCCCATGGTCGCCATACGACGCGTTGTCGGAATCTCGCCATCCTGCTCCCGCCGCATCAGGTCACGCAGCGCAAGGGTTTTGTTTCCCGAAACACCGCAGGCACGCATCCCCGCGTCGTCAATCGTGGACAGAGTGTCGCAATGCAGTCGTGTGCTGCCGATAGCGTTTTCCAACCTTCCGACAATGGTGCCTGCAGCTTTGCCGGAGAGCTGTTGATACAAAATGGCGCGTGCCAGCGCATCCACCGGATCGAACGGTTTTTTCCAGCCCGGGTTATTACCCAAAGCCCCAACGCGCTTGATCCAGCGACCCAATGCAGGGTCTCGCTTGGTCAGTACCCGGTTGGCCTGCGCGGCATCATACCCACGCACGTGGCGCACAGCGCTCATCGCCAAAACCGGTTGATCGCTACCCAAGCCCAAGCGAGCATCAACATCGAGCCACCCAAGGGTGCCAAAACCGTCGAGAGACCCAACAGCGCCCCGGCAATGACAGAACCCGAGAACAACACGGTACCGACCAACATCAACATCAACGCATAGCGATCATTGGGAATCACCGCCTGCATCGCCAGCGCGGTCGCGACGGCGCCATGCAACAGCATGAAGGTCGCGGCATTCATCGCACTTGCGCGCACATGCTCGATATCCGTGCCTTGCAATTTCCCCGCATGCGCGATCACCGCGGAGAGTGCCACCGCACACAAGGCCAGTACTGCCCCGCTGCCACCCAATACACGCTGCATTCTCACGGCGCGCCGTGCGGCTTCCAGTTGTGTGACGTGACTCATCGTGTCCTCCAAATACAAACGCCGCGAAAATCGCGGCGTTTGCTTCAACAGTGTTGTCAGATCACTTCTTGATCGGCCAGTAGGTATCGAACTGTGCCGAGCCTGCAGTGAACGACAGATCCGTTCCGCTCTTGTACACGTCAAACGGACGGTCGGCAATCTCCATGCCACGCACCATGGTCCAAGCGCGCAGAGATTCACGCGTCAGCTGCAACGAGTTGAAATCTGCGTTGGCAATCGAGGTCATGGTGGCGCGACGCGCCGGAATCTTGAGGAACTTCACCGGTGCAGCGACGCTCATGGTCGGGATTTGACCCGGTTGCACGCCGGCCTTGGTCACCGGTTGAACCAGATCGTAGCCGTAGTTGGCCGAGTTGTAGTCGGTGGTGACCAAGCGATAAGGACCGGCTGCTTGCAGACCATTGGCGGCGAGCGTGCGCGAAATCCATTCCTGGTTCTTCTTAACCGACAGCCAGACATCGGAGATGTCGTTGTTCAACGTGCCCGAGCTGATCACCAGCACGTCTTCGGCCGGCAGTTCAACCACTTTCGGCGGAGCCAACGGAACGGTCATGCGGTCGTACGGCATGTTCGGGATGTCAGACAACAAGCTGGTCAACTTGCGCAGACCCATCTTCATGTCTTCGCCCATGTAGCTCTTTGCGTACATACCGGCGTAGCGACCGATCAGGTTGAAGCCGTATTCGACATCGTAGGTTTGCTTGATTTCAACTTTGCGACCGTTTTCGTTCGGCGTCAGGATGAACGAAGACTTCTTGTTGTTGCCCATATCTTCGTTCACCAGCGCGAAATCAATGCGCTTGCCCGGTTCGTTACCGGTGATGGTCCAGCTGCCCTTGCCGACTTCACGCACTTTGGAGGTGTACTCGATTTTTGCGCCCTTGCCTTCGGCCGGACCGGAAATCTTGTACTGCGCGGCCGGATCACGCATGAACACCGCGTTCCAATCCTTGAAGCGGCCGAAACCGTTCAACATGTCATAGACGACAGTCGTATTGCGATTGGTGTCGACGGTCTCTTCAATGTGGCGCTTCGAAGGAAGCACGACGCCCATCAAAAGGAAGAACACGGCCACGATAGCAACCGACACCATTAGTTCTTTGAACAGCTTCATTCAGCAAATCTCCGGGGGCAACCATCCGGCTGCCAAGGGCAGGAAACAGGCATCGTAGCAAATGCCCTGTTTAAGCGAAATGGGGGAAACCGCGAAGGCCGTCGAATCTTCAGACCAATTTGGCTTCCAGGGCCTTGAGAACGGCACGCGTACGATCACGTACGCCCAATTTGGACAGGATATTCGACACGTGATTCTTGATCGTCCCTTCGGCAACACCCAAGGAGTTGGCGATTTCCTTGTTGGAAAACCCGCCCGCCATGAACCGGAGGATCTCGGTTTCCCGTTCGGTCAGCGGGTCCGGTTTGTCCAAGCTGGCAAACCCGGTCTGCATGTGCTCAAGCCCCGACAGGAGCTTTTGCGTAACTGTCGGCTGAACCAAGGAGCCGCCACTGGCCACGGTCCGGATTGCACCCACCAATTGCTCTAGCGAGACGTCTTTCAACAAGAATCCGCGTGCCCCGGCTTTGATACCGGCCAAGACCAGTTGGTCGTCATCGAAGGTGGTCAAGATGATGGTGGGCGGCAACATGCCGAGCCGCGACAGCGACTGGATGGCCTCGAGACCTGACAACACCGGCATGCGCATGTCCATCAGCACGACATCCGGGCTGACATCAGGGATCATCTCGATGGCTTGCTTGCCGTCCGTCGCCTCGGCCACGACTTCAATGCCTTCCGCTTCAGGCAAAGACAACAAAGAACGGATGCCCTGACGGACAAGGGTTTGGTCATCCACGAGCATGATTTTGATCACGCGATTCTCCTGTGTTTCAAGCGGTCATGGCCTGAAGCGGTAATGTAACGATGAGCGCAAAGCCTTGGCCCGGCGCGGTTTGGATGTCGAGCTTGCCGTCCTGCGCTTTGATGCGTTCCCGCATCCCGGACAGACCGTTGCCGGCGGTCACCAAATCGGCACCTTGGCCGTTGTCGCGGGCGGTCAAGTGAATATGGCCTTCGCGCACTTGCACGGAAATATGCAAGACGGAAGCCCCGGCATGTCGGACGGCATTGGTGATGATCTCTTGTGTGGTGCGCAGGATCACGTGGGCCAGATCCGGATCTTCCACCCGGAGCGCCTCCTGCACGTCGAGTTCGACCGACAAGCCGGGGACATTCTCCGCGAGCGGCCGCAGCGCCGTCGCGAGATCGATGCCGCCGTTTTCACGCATGTTGCTGACCGCTTCGCGCACATCGGTCAACAGCAATTTCGCCAGCGTGTGCGCTTGTTTGACGTGGTCCCGGGTTTTCCCGTCGGCCAAATGTCCGGCCACTTCGAGATTCAAGCTCAGCGCGGTGAGGTGATGACCGAGCAAATCATGCAACTCACGGGAAATTCGGGTGCGCTCGTTGACGCGCGCGCTTTCTGCCAACAACGCCCGCGTGGCCCGGAGCTCGGAATTCAGGCGCCGCTGTTCTTCCCGGGCCGTGGCCTGTTGCATCGCAACAAACGCGGTGACAAACACCAAACCCGAGAACCCCACATACAGCAAGGCCTGAATGACCGCCAAGATGGGGGAGTAATTCATCGCCATGACGAAAAGCGGCACGAACGCCAGGTTGCCGGCCAGCATCCAGACCAATCCCACCCGGACGCTCAAAATCCACGGCAACAAGGCCGCCATGACCATCAGCAAGACACTTCCGAGACCCGTGGCCGAAAAATAGCTGACACCGATGGCGCAAACGGTCATGACCAACAGTGCGGCATGATCAATCCAGCGGGGCTCCCGGCGCCCGATGCTGCGCGTGATCCACCAGTAGCAGACACCGAAGGTGAAATAGACGACCAGCCAAGGCATGATCCGGCTCCATACGGACTCCCCTTCCTCCAAGCGGAGGTAGTCCGGATCCAGCCATGCATTCAGCAGCCAACAACCGACAAGCGCCCACGTCACCATCCCGACGTAGCGCAGCAGTTGTATATGGTTCAGCTCTCGCATCATGCCCAATGGTACGGGGAATTTCTGAAGCAAATCACCCGCCGGAAGTCACGGAACCGGTTGCCCGCGAACATTCTTCGAGGCGCGCGCGTGGCATAATGTGCGGAAGTCGCCAAAGGCGGCTTTTCGCTTTTCAAACGGAGTGTGGAATGTCGCTTGTCATTCGCGACGTGCAAGAACATGAGTTGGTTCGCGTTCTTGAACTGAACAACGCAGCAGCAGGCCCTTCCATCAATGCTTTGGATCTGGATCGACTCCGCCGGTTTCATTCCGGGGCCGAATACTTTCGTGTTGCAGAAAAGGACGGAGAGATCTTCGCCTTCCTGGTCGCGTTCGGATATGACGCACGCCACGACAGCGACAACTTCGGCTGGTTCCAGCAAAACATTGACGAACCCTTCTTGTATATCGACCGCATCGTTGTCGATCGCGCGCAGCGGGGCAAAGGCACCGGTCATGTTTTTTATGCCGACGTGCAAACCTATGCCGAAATGCGCTACCCGGTGTTGGCCTGCGAAGTATTCCTCGTAGAAGGCTTCAACCGCGCCTTGCTCTTCCACGGCAGTTTGGAATTCCAAGAGATCGGTCAGTGCCCGCAAAACGAGCGCACCCGCGCGGCCATGTTGGTCAAAAACATGTGTAGCCACGCGTGGATCGCCGATACTTATGGCAAGAATCTCCCCGATTTGCCGTGGGTGGGCCATCCCCGCACCGAGTGGATCGACAAACGCACGAAAGGAACCGGTACCCGATGACATTGCCTGATTATTCGCTCGCGGGCGACGTCAAAATCGGCCAAGTCGGGATTGCGAACCTCAGGCTGCGTACCTTCGATATCGAGAAACTCGCGCTGGAAATGCGTGATCGCGTCCAACGGGCGCCCAAACTGTTTGAACGCGGCGCGGTCATTGTGGATTTCGGCGGTCTTGCCGAGCTGCCCAGTGTCGAGCAAGCCGGCGCCCTCATCGAAGCGCTCCGTCGCGAAGGGGTCCGCCCGGTCGCCATCGCCTACGGCAGCCCTGAAAACGACGCGCTGGCGCAAGCTTTGGGCTTGCCGACGCTGGCGAAATTCCGCGCCAGTTATGAACGCGCGGGTGGCGAGCCCGACGTGCCACCCGCACCTTCACCGGCACCAAAGTCGGCGTCGGCGCCGGTCGCCGCTAATCCGGTGACTGCCCCGTCTGCGGCAGCGTCCAAAACCTCTCAGGAAGGTCTGGTCATCACCCACCCTGTCCGTTCCGGGCAGCAGGTGTATGCCGAGCACCGCGACCTCACTGTCGTGGGCACGATCAGCATGGATGCCGAGGTGATGGCAGATGGCTCGGTGCACGTCTACGGCCCCTTGCGCGGTCGTGCTTTGGCCGGTGCGCGTGGCGACACTTCGGCACGCATCTTTTGCAACGAATTCAATGCCCAGCTCGTGGCCATCGCCGGGCACTATATAGTGTTGGACGAAGTGCCGGAAACACTGATCGGTAAAGCCGTTCAAGTGTGGCTGGAAAACGACAAAATTCAAATCGCCGCGCTCTGAAGCGCAGCACGAACAGGAGACTGCAACTTGACCGAAATCATCGTCGTGACATCCGGCAAAGGCGGCGTCGGTAAGACGACCTCCAGCGCAAGCATTGCAACGGGCTTGGCCCGCCGCGGCAAGAAAGTCGCCGTGATCGACTTCGACGTCGGCCTGCGCAATCTTGACCTCATCATGGGTTGCGAACGGCGCGTGGTTTACGACTTCGTCAATGTCGTGACCGGCGAAGCGACGCTCAAACAAGCGCTGATCAAAGACAAACGCTTCGATACGCTCCATGTGTTGGCCGCCTCGCAAACCCGCGACAAAGATGCCCTGACCCAGGAAGGTGTCGAGCGCGTATTGAATGATTTGAAGGCCGAGGGCTTCGATTACATCGTGTGCGATTCGCCGGCCGGCATTGAAAAGGGCGCGTTTCTTGCCATGTATTACGCCGACAAAGCGGTCGTCGTTGTCAATCCGGAAGTGTCCTCTGTACGGGACTCGGACCGCATCCTCGGTCTTCTGGCATCGAAGACCAAGAAAGCGATCGACGGCGGACGTGTCGAAGAGTTTCTGCTGTTGACACGCTATAGCCCGGCGCGCGTCGAAAAGGGCGAGATGCTCGGCATCAATGACGTGGAAGAAGTGCTCGGCTTGAAGGCGATCGGCGTCATTCCCGAATCCACCGATGTCTTGAATGCCTCCAACAAAGGCGAACCGGTCATCTTGGAAAACAACTCCGATGCCGCCATCGCCTATGACGATGCCGTCGCCCGCCTGATGGGTGAATCGCGTCCGATGCGCTTCCTGCAAGCCGAGAAAAAAGGCTTCTTCAGCAAGATGTTCGGAGGTTGATGATGGGTTTGTTCGACTTCCTCAAGCCCCGCAAAGACACTGCGCTTGAAGCAAAAAGCCGTTTGCAATTCATCATTGCCCAACAACGTGATTCACGTGATCCGCACGACCTCGAAATTCCGCCGGAATTCAAAGTCGAGTTGATGGCTCTGATTCAAAAGCACTTCCACATTCCGGACAGTGCGATTTCGGTCACCAAGGAAAAACACGGCGATTACGACGTGCTCGATATTTCGATCGAGCTGCCGGAAACGAAAGAAGACTGATCCCGTCGCCATGCGTGCAGACGATGTTCTCCGGGTGCGGCAAATTGATTTTGCCGCACTGTCTGCATTGTTACTGCGCTACGACCTGCAGCTTCGTCTGATTGCAGACGGCGACCCCATCCCCGGCAGCTATTGGGGTGACGACGAAGCGGGCATCATCGGCCACGACGTCTATGTTCGCGCCGACACGCCCGTACACTCCGTCTTGCACGAAGCAGGCCATCTGATTGTATTGCCACCGGAAAAGCGCGCCGGTGTTCATACCGATGCCACGGACTCCATCGACGAGGAAAACGCGGTGTGCGTGCTTCAAGCGCTGTTGGCGGACGCCCTGCCCGGCGTAGGACGCCACCGCATCTTGGCCGACATGGACGCCTGGGGTTACACCTTCCGCTTGGGAAGCGCACAGGCCTATGTGGAGCAGGATGCCGCGGACGCTTGGACGTGGCTGGCATCGCGCGGCTTGATCGACGTCAACCATCAACTCTCTATAAAGTAACGCCATGTCATCCAACGCCGATACCGACGACTCGCCGACCCGGCAAGTCGCTGCACGCCCCCTTGGCCTGTGGTCTGCCACCGCACTCGTCGTCGGCAGCATGATCGGCAGTGGCATCTTCGTTCTTCCGGCGTCTTTGGCGGAGTTTGGCGGCGTCAGCCTGTTGGGCTGGGCCGTCACCTTGTCAGGCGCGATGATGCTTGCCCTCACCTTCTCCAAGTTGGCCACGCGTTGGCCGCAATCGGGCGGGCCTTATGTGTTTGCGCGGAACGCTTTCGGCGAGACGCCCGGATTTCTGGTGGCCTGGAGTTACTGGGTGTCGGTGTGGTGTGCCAATGCCGCCATTGCCGTTGCCTTTGCCGGAGCGCTCGGTGCGCTGTGTCCACCGCTCACGGCCACACCGATGCGTGCCGCGGCATGTGCTGTGGGAGGCCTGTGGCTGTGCGCCGGCGTGAACCTGATGGGCGTACGCGAAGCCGGTCGCGTGCAACTTTTGCTCACTGTCCTGAAATTCGTGCCGTTGCTCGCGTTTGCAGGCATCGCCATCTGGTGGGTGGATGGCGCACACTTTGTGCCCTTCAATCGAAGCGAGTTGTCGATGTCCGGCGCCGTCCATGCGACCGTCGCGCTCACTTTGTGGGCCTTGCTCGGCCTCGAAGCCGCGACCGTGCCGGCAGGCTCGATAGACAATCCTGACCGAACCGTGCCGCGCGCCACCGTGATCGGTACGTTGTTGGCCGGGGTCGTCACTGTACTTGCTGTGACATCGGTGCTCGGCATCGTTCCCGCCGAATCGTTGAAGCATTCCGCTGCGCCCATGGCCGATGCGGCGGGACTGCTCTGGGGGCATTGGGCCGCCATTGGTATTGCGCTGGTGGCTGCGGTGTCGTGTCTGGGCGCTTTGAACGGCTGGGTGTTGATTTCGGCGCAAGTCCCGTTGGCCGCTGCCCGGGATGGCTTGCTGCCTGCGGTGTTCGCCAGGGTGGATCGCCGTGAAACGCCGCGATTCTCCATTCTCGCCAGTAGTGTGTTGGCAACCGCGCTGGTGTTGTCCAACTACACGCGATCATTAGTGTCGTTGTTTACGTTTTCGATCTTGTTGTCCACCGCTGCGACATTGCTGCCCTATTTCGCCGGCAGCGCAGCTTGGCTTCGCACCGGGGAAAGCAAAGGCCGCGTCATCGCCTTCATCGCATTGCTTTATAGCGCCTATGCCTTGCTTGGCACGGGCCATGAAGCGCTGCTGTGGGGCGGCATTCTGCTCTTGTCCGGCTTGCCGATTCACCTGTGGATGCGGCTGAAGCGATAACCGCTTGTGTCTCAGGGTAGCCAGCGCTGGCGGTGCCACCAGCCGGTGATCTGTTCTTCCCGCAACAAGGTGAACAAGCCCGCGACGAGAATGACGGCGATGCCAAGCCAAGTGAATCCGTCTACCGTCTCTTTGAACAGGAAATAGCCCAAGAAAACCGCCCACAGCATCTGCGAATATTGAATGGGCGCAACTTGGTTGACCGGTGCTTTCAAGGTCGCCATCATCAAAAACAGGCCGCCTGCCGCCGATAACAAACCGTAGCCGACGGTTTTCAGGGTCATGTCCATGTCCATGCCCTTCCACTGGGTGATGGACAGGCAGCCGCCGATAACGATACTGCCGACCAACGTGGTCGTGAAAAGCGTGATACGACTTTCCGTGTCGCCGGCCTTTCTCACCAGCACCACGCTCGCTGCGCCGCACAAGCCGGCCAATACGGCGCCGAAATGCCCGATGTTGAGTTCACGAAAACCGGGGCGCAACACGATCAAAACCCCTGCAAATCCCGCGGCAACGGCAAGCCATCTGCGCCAACCCACGTGTTCGCGCAAAAAGATGACCGACAACAACGTAACGAAAATCGGCATCAGGAAGATCAATGCAAACGCTTCAGGCATGGACAGCCGCTCGAAGGCCCAGATGGCGCCGATGGTATTTAGGACGCCGAAAATCAGCCGGAGAAACCAAATCAACGGTCGTCGCGGGGCGATGATGTCGCGCCATTGCCCGCCGGTGCGTAACACCAAAGGCACGACGACCAAACCGCAAAGGCTGCCTAGAAACATCAGCTGGAACGGCGGAACGGCGCCGCCCAACAGTTTGATGAAGGCATCACTCCACGAAAAAGCGGCGTAGGCCGCCGCACCGTACAACAGGCCCGTTGTTGTCTGCGAACGAAGCGTCGTTGCGTTTGCCATCACAATTCATCCAAGGGTTGCAACGCGGCCGCATCCGGCGTCGAACGCAACGCCAAACGCTTGCCACGAATCAAATCAAACCGCCAAATCAACCAACCGGAAATCAACATCGCCGCACTGCCATAAGCCAGCGTCAAGGCGGACCCCGACAGCAAGGGCGAAACGACACCGGCAATCAATGCGTTGGAAAGCAATGCAATAAAGGCCTGTACCGATGATGCGCCACCGCGCATGGAAGGAAACAAATTCAAATTCGCGAGCGTAATGATCGGCGAGATCAGCGCGATCGACAATGACGTCAGCATGATCGGAATCAACACCCAGGGTAATGCGGGTGGCATCCAAAGATTGAGTGCGATGTTCGACAACGCGGCGATGAGTCCCAGCGCAAAACCTGCGCGCATCTGCAAATGACCACTCAAGCGACCGGCCAATCTACCGCTCAGGAATGCACCCAAAATCATGCACGCAATCACCGGCACGAAGAACAGGTAGAACTCTTGCGGCGTTCGCTTCAGATGTTTCAGCACCAAGGCGGGTGCGGACGCGATATACAGAAACAGTCCCCCGAAATTCAACGCGGCGATGACCGACAGGCGACGAAAGCGGCCATTGGAGAAGATCGTCCAATAGCTTCGCAATAGCGGCTTGATCGCCAATTGTGTTCTGCGGGATTCGGGATGGGTTTCCGGCAAAGCGGCCGCCGTCGCCAGCAACAAACCCAAAGACAAGGCCACGAGAAAATAAAAGATTCCCGGCCATCGGCTGAAACCGATGATCCAACCGCCGACGATCGGTGCGATGGCGGGGGCGACACCGAAGACCATGGAAACGTGGCTCATCAGCCGCTGGGCATCGGCGCCTTCGAATAAATCACGGATCACGGCACGACCGACGATCAATCCGACGCCGGCGCTCAAGCCCTGCAGCGCGCGAAAGACCAACAGCATTTCCAACGTCGTCGACAAGGCGCAGCCGAGCGACGCCAAGCCGAAGCAAAACAACCCTACGGAGATCACCCGCTTCCGTCCCAGCGCGTCGGACAAAGGCCCGTGGAACAAGCTCATTCCCGCATAAGCGAACAAGTACACGCTGATGGTCTGTTGCAGTGCGAGGTCGTTCGCAGAGAACGCACGGCCAATCTGCGGGAATGCCGGAAACACCGTATCGATTGAAAAAGCACCGAGCATAGCCAAGCAGCCCAACAACGGGGCAAGCAATCGCGCCGCTTTGGCTTGACCACCTGTGCTGCCTTGATGCGAATCCAATGCCCCTTCCACCTGTCCCGTGCGAATGCGACAGGTAGTTTAACGAAGGCCCGTCACGGCACCGATTTGGCTTTGGCGTTGTCGCCGGAACGCTGCGAGGTCGCGCTTCCCTGTGTCGATGCCGAAGTCGTTGCAGGTGCCGCCTGCCGGCGCACAGATTCGATCCGTGCCGCCGATTCGAGTGACACCGCTTCCGCGCGCTTCGTGTCCGGCCAATAAAGGAATACGAAATCCCCTACGGCACCAAGCATGCGTGCGGTGCCGGGTTCGGGCGATTGTGCACCCGCAAACGTCACGCGGACACTGTGTCCGCCACCGCGCCGGACGCTTTCGGCTTTGTTGACTGCGACAACCATGGAAGAGCACAGGCTTAAGGTCAGTACGCCATACATGACCGCGCCGATAGCAGTGAAGCCGCCCCAGCCGATTTTGCGGCGCATCCAGCCGGCGAAACGATCGGGGTTTTCCGGAAGCAGCATCCGCTTGATTCGAGAGCCCATCCTGAAGGCCGGGTAGCCGGCGGGATCACGCAACCAAACACGATGCGGCCAACTCACCCATTGGGCCATGAAGTAGGCGAATACGACCACGACGATATTCGACGGATCACGCAGTCCCGCGGTTAGATAATCGCTTGGCGACATGTAATCCAGAATCGCGACGCCGAAACTTTTGAAAAACCAATAACTTCCCCAAACGCCTAGCACGGAGATGGAAAGGTAGGCCAGGGTAATGGCGTGCGCCGGGTCTTCTTTCAGCTCTTCGACCAACCAGGCCCACCACCTTGGCGGCCGCGCCAGTTGGGCGACGGCTTCGGCCTCATAGGCGGGGGTTTCCGGCGGCGGCGGGTTAGCATTCATATCGGCATGGTAGCGGATGCAAAGGTATAATCGTTCGCTAAGTTGTGGGAAAAGCGGCGCCGTGTTCCGGCATCCGCTGCCGAAGGCGCAACCGCCCGGAATCGCTCAGGCCCAAGACCGCAACCGGCTACATATTTCTGGAGAGATCGGCGATCAACAATGCCGGCGCCGAAGGGGCAAGACGCGCAAGCGTTCAAACTCTCAGGCAGAAGGACAGAGGGGCACACTTCCCGGCTCTTGCCGCGCTCACGGATGCCCCACCATGCCAAATACACCGTCCCTGCTTCAACTCGAAGATCACGATGCATTTATCGCCCGCCATATCGGCCCCGGCGAAGATGAGATCGCAGCCATGCTCAAGACATTGGGCCATGACTCCTTGGATGCGTTGACCGACGCCATCGTCCCCGCGAAGATTCGCAGCACGGCACCGTTGGCATTGCCGGCGGCAATGAGCGAAGTCGAAGCCCTTGCCAAGATTCGCGCACTGGCTGACAAGAATACGGTATTCAAAAGCTTCATCGGCCAAGGCTATTACGGCACCCACATGCCGAATGTCATCTTGCGCAACATTCTCGAAAACCCGGCTTGGTATACGGCATACACGCCCTACCAAGCGGAAATTTCGCAAGGCCGGATGGAAGCGCTCATCAACTTCCAAACCATGTGTGCCGATCTGACCGGCATGGAAATCGCCAATGCCTCTTTGCTGGATGAAGGCACTGCGGCAGCAGAAGCCATGACGTTGGCCAAGCGCTCGGCAAAGTCGAAGTCCAACACCTTCCTGGTCGCCGGCGATACCCATCCGCAAACCATCGAAGTGGTGCAGACCCGCGCCGAGCCGCTTGGCATCACTGTCGAAGTCGTTCGCAGCACGGATGAATTCCATGCGGCGGTTGAAAAAGGCGACTACTTCGGTGTCCTCGTCCAATACCCCGCCTCCAGCGGTTGGATTGCCGATTGGGACAAAGACGCGGAGATGATCCACTCGCACGGCGCATTGTTTGTTGTCGCCACTGACCTGCTGGCGCTGACCTTGCTGAAATCGCCGGGTGAAATGGGTGCCGACATCGTGATCGGCAACTCGCAGCGTTTCGGCGTGCCGTTCGGATTCGGCGGCCCGCACGCTGCCTACATGGCTTGCCGTGACGCTTACAAGCGCAACCTCGCCGGCCGTTTGATCGGCGTTTCTGTGGATGCCGAAGGCAACAAAGCCTATCGCTTGACGCTGCAAACGCGCGAACAACACATTCGCCGCGAGAAGGCGACCTCGAACATTTGTACCGCGCAGGTGTTGCTTGCGGTGCTCGCATCGATGTATGCCGTGTATCACGGCCCGGAAGGGCTGACCCGCATCGCATCGCGCGTTGCACGTCTGACGGCGATTTTGGCTGCCGGATTGAAGTCCATGGGCGTTGGCTTGGTTCACGCCTCGGCCTTCGACACCTTGTGCATCGAGAGCGCGGATGCCGACGCCGTTCTCGCGCGTGCAAAAGACGCGCGCATCAACTTGCGTGTCCGCAAAAACGGTTCCCTTTGCGTCTCTCTGGACGAGACCACCACGCGCGAAGACGTCGACACCTTGTGGCGTGTATTCGCAGGTGAAGGCAAGACCTTGCCGTCGGTTGACGCACTCGATGCGGACGCACCGTCGCTCATTCCGGAAGCACTGCGCCGCACCTCGAAGTTCCTGACCCACCCGGTCTTCAACACGCACCACAGCGAGCACGAGTTGCTGCGTTACATGCGTTCGTTGGCTGACAAGGATTTGGCCATGGATCGCACCATGATCCCGCTGGGATCCTGCACCATGAAGTTGAACGCCACCGCCGAAATGATTCCGGTGACGTGGCCGGAGTTCGCCAACATCCACCCGTTGGCACCCGCCGAACAAACGCGCGGTTATGAAGAACTGATCGCGGGACTCGAAGCCATGTTGGCGGAATGTACCGGCTACGACGCCGTCAGCTTGCAGCCGAATTCGGGTGCGCAAGGCGAATATGCGGGTCTGTTGGCCATTCGTGCCTACCACGCGTCGCGCGGTGAAACGCAACGTGACATCTGCTTGATTCCCGAATCCGCACACGGCACCAACCCGGCTTCCGCGCAGCTGTGCGGCATGAGCGTGGTCGTCGTCGCCTGTGACAAGAACGGCAACGTCGATGTCGAAGACTTGCGCGCGAAGGCGGAGAAGCACAAGGACCGCTTGGCGGCCATCATGATCACTTACCCTTCGACGCACGGCGTGTTTGAAGAAGGCATCGTCGAGATTTGCGATATCGTCCACGCGAACGGCGGTCAGGTCTACACCGACGGCGCAAACATGAACGCCTTGGTCGGCGTGGCCAAGCCCGGCAAGTGGGGCTCGGATGTGTCGCACTTGAATCTGCACAAAACTTTCTGCATTCCGCATGGCGGCGGCGGCCCGGGTGTCGGCCCGTGCGCGGTGCGTTCGCACTTGGCGCCCTTCCTGCCCAAGGCGGCCACCGATGCCTCGTTCAAGACCGAAGGCGTGGGCACGGGTGCGTTGGTCAGTGCTGCCAGCTATGGTTCGGCCAGCATCCTGCCGATCAGCTGGATGTATATCACCCTGATGGGTTCGGCTGGCTTGCGCAAGGCGACCCAGGTCGCACTGCTGAATGCCAACTACGTGGCAAAGCGTTTGGCACCGCACTACAAGACGCTGTACACGGGACGCAACGGTTTGGTCGCACACGAATGCATTCTCGACCTGCGTCCGATCAAAGACGAGACCGGCATCAGCGCGGAAGATGTGGCGAAGCGTCTGATCGACTTCGGCTTCCACGCCCCGACGCTGAGTTTCCCGGTGGCAGGCACGTTGATGGTTGAACCGACGGAATCCGAATCGCAATACGAATTGGATCGTTTCATCGACGCCATGATTCAAATCCGCGATGAAATCCGCATGGTTGAAAAAGGCGAACTCGACCGCGAAGACAATCCGCTCAAGCACGCCCCGCACACCGCCATGCAAGTGGCTACCGGTGAGTGGAAGCATGTGTACAGCCGCGAATTGGCCGTCTTCCCGTTGCAAAGCCTCAAGCAGCAAAAGTATTGGCCGCCGGTGGCACGTGTCGACAACGTCTACGGCGATAAGAACGTGTTCTGCTCCTGCATTCCTGTGGACGCCTTCAAGGAAGAGGAAGAGCCGGAAGCATTTAGCGAGCCGATGGCCGTTTGATACGCGTCATGATGAGTTGGGAAAAGGGCCGCCAAAGAGCGGCCCTTTTTTATGTTCAATGGGCATGTCCGTATTCGATCCCGCTGATGAAGCGCCGACCGGCATGCACTTGCACGTGAACCACGATATCAATGGTGCTCTTCAAGAGTCGTACGATGCTGTCAAAATCCAGACCCGCACCTTCCGGCGACGCTTTGATCATCAAGGCGAGCTGGTCCCATGTTTGCCGGGGGCTGCCTGCGTGACAACTGGTGATTGAGCCCGGATGTCCCGATGCACAATTGCGAATGAAATAGAAGGCTTCGTCGCCGCGCAATTCCGCCAGGATGATGCGATCGGGGCGCATCCGCAAGCAGGCTTCCATGCAACTCTTGGCTGTGACATTGCTGTTGGATTGCGCATTTTTCGGAAAGAGCAAATGCACGTGATTGGGTTGCGGCAATTCGATTTCACGCGCGTCTTCGATGCTGATGAGCCGCTCGTTCCGCGGAATATTGGCCACCAACGCTTTCATGAAGGTTGTCTTGCCACTGCCTGTCGCGCCTGCCACGACGATGTTCTTTCGCAGTGTCACGGCGAGCTCGAAAAATTCTGCGTGTCGGCCTTGCGACAGCAATGTCTCCAGCGGATCGACGGCGTCCGTCGCTGATGCGTCCGGACGCCGTGTCCGATCAAAGAATCCATCGTAGGCGTAATCGGTCAGTGTTTTTTGCACCCGCGAAGGAATGCGCAGCGTGATCGACACCTTGCCGGGTTCGCATGCCGGCGGCATCACCAGTTGTGCGCGCGCCCCATTAGCCATTGCCAATGAAACCATCGGTTCTTGATCGGTGATGCGCTGGCCCGTATTGCTTTCATTGACCACGGAAATACAAAAGTGTCGAGCGCGCTCGTAGGTCAGATCAGGCACGTCGATCTGCCGCCATTCGGCGCCGTTCTCAACAAACACACGCCCCGGCTCGTTGATGCAAATCTCGGTCACCCCGGCAGTCTCAAGCAAATCATGGATGCCGAGCACCTTGAACTGATGCCTCAGGAATTCGCTGATGTCCGATCTCACCGCCCCAGCGTCCGCCTGCTAACCGTTTGACCCAGTGTTTCCCAAGACCTCATTGAAATCGATGTCTTCGGTCACATAGACATTCAGTAGTGTGCCTTGCTTGATCACCACTGTTCGAGGACGACCCGCGCCTTGCGACAAGGCCTGCTCGGCAAGCGCCTGCGCCGTTTGCGCCGTATTGCTATTGAAGGGCTCGCTCACCACGGTACCGCCGGCATAGATTTCAGTCTCTCGCGGACCGTTCTTGGCGGCCGCATATTTGAATCCATCCGAGAGAATGCTGATCAGCATCGCCGATGCAATCCGTTCACCCCAATGCGAACTTCCCTTGCCTGGATGACCGGCGCCGCCCAAGGTATCCGTGCCGCTTCCGCCAAGCACTACATCCAAGCCGTCGGGCGTCAATGCCCGATCCCAACGCACTTCGAGTCGATCCCCTACGCTCGCACCGGAAGCATATTGCCCTAACAGTCGTGTTCCTTTCGGTAGCAAGACGTTGCGGCCATCCACGGCGTAGGCGGGCTCCACCAAAACACAAGACGCATAGCCTTGGAGATCACTGACAAGTCGGGAAGCCAAGGCGCAGCGCAAGTAGGTGCCGCGCACCAAGAGCATCGAAGGATGCTGCAATCGGCGCACCTTTCCCTGGTTTGTTGCGACCGCTCGAGAGGTTCCGGCGGAAGCGATGTCTGGACGGCGCCCGTCCTCCGTCGCTGTGGATGCGTCCGGGTCATTGCCATTCCAAATGCGCCGTTGCAACAGGCTTGCTTGATCGCGTGCTGGCGCGCTGGCTGACAAGGATGACGTGGTGGCTGGCGACGGTTCGCTTGCGTATTGCTCGGGCGACGCCTCGCGCGTCAATTGAATCGGCTCGGGAGGCAAAGGCGGCAACCCATTCGCTTCGGAGCTCATCGCCGACGATCCGGTACCGCCACTGCCACCTTCGCCTTGCGATGCGGCGTAGGGACTGTTTACCGGCGTTGTGTCGCCGGGCATGTCGGGCGATTCGACCGCTTGTTGTTGCTCCGTCGAAGCCAACGGTGTTGCCGACGACGTACCAAATGAATTGCCGACCCAGAGCATCAGTCCCAGCAACACCAAAACACTTGGTCCGAGAATCCACAGGGCGCGTTTGTTCAGACGCCGCGCATGCGCGTCATCCAATACAGCCAAGTCTTCATCGAGCCCGACGGCCGGCGCATCGTGCGGCGTCGCGTTGTCGGGTTGGTCGGCATACCACCGCGTAACGGGGGTCGATTCGGGATGTTCGGTCATTTCTTCGGATTCCGTCGAAGAAGTACGAGTTGCGACCCGTTCCGAAGCGCAAGAAATGGATAGACGCCATGGACGATCACGTTGTCGCCTTCGACGTGCGTGTTGACAACCATGTCACCGCCATCGGCCGAGCGACGCGCGAAAACGGCCGGTTGAATTATTCCAGACTTGCCCGCCGACCGCTTCAGAATCAGAACCGTAAAGACACCATCGTCATAGACGTTTTTCGGTGCCAAGGCTTCCGCACCCTTGGAAAGGGCGACGTCGTAATCAAACACATATGATTTGGCAGGATCGAAACCGATTCGGGACGTCGGCGTGCGTGCGGACGTCGCATCGATCCGCCGGCCTGCGACCGTCACACCGTCTGCGCTTCGTTCGGGTGCAAAAACCACCCGGTATTGCACGCCGGCCTGCTTCGCCTGATCGAGCTTTCGCCAATTCGATGCGACCACCTTCAAATCCATGATGTAGGTTCTAGCGCGCGTGCGTACGATCAAGTTCGTGTCTACATCCACGTTTTTTGGGCGAACGTAAAGCACCTGACCGCGTCGGCTGATATCCCAACCGCCACTGAAACCCACGCTGTAGTCTTCGACGTCGTCATCGCCAACCAAAACAATCTGCGTCGTGATGCCGAGTGCCGTCCTGACCGGGAAAGTCTTGCCCGTTTCGAACACATACTCTTGCACCACATCGGCATGTACCGGCGCGGCGCACAGCAACAAGAACACGGCGCCAATGCCGACACGCCACAACAAACGATTTGCCGCCGTCATTGACCCTGCCCCGTCAGCTGTACAGGAGGCATGGCGACCATCTGCTGTACTGGTATTGGTGTTGCGGCATCGGTGTCGACACGATAGTGAGTAACCACAAAACGAAGCGGGTTCTCAACACTGTCTTCGTCTTTCATTTTCAAATTCGGGTCATACTTGAATTCGAGCGTGGCGAGTTTGTTATCCAGAATTTGCGTCGCACCGCTTGCCTTGTCGAACAACAATCGTTGAAAGCGGACCGTGGCGCCCTTCGGCGGTTCACCGCTACGTTGACCAATGGGCGTAATGCTGAGAATCTTGACGCGAATGGCCGATTGCGTGCCGTATTTGCGCGACGGACTGTCGAGATTATTGGCATCGCGTTCCGCCTGCATTTGCCGCACCACTTCCGGTGCGGACATCATGTGCACCGTTCGCCAGTCGCGTTCGGACGTCCAAGTCGAATCCCAGGATTCGCGTGCCAAGATGAAGTGCCAGATATTGCTTCGATTCACGGCATCACTGGCCTTCATCTCGTCGAAGCGTGTGCCTGTCGTGAGGCGCGTCATTGAAGCCGTTCCTGTATAGGCATCGGCCATGACCAGATAAGGCACCTCGGTTTTCAGCGGCAATAGCCAGGCGAGTACGCCGCACATGCACACGGTGACGAACACCGCGACGGCGGCAATGCGCCAGGCGCGTTGTTCGCTCTTTCTTGCCATGTCAGCGAGACTCACCTCGAAGTCGATGGCACGGGCGACGACCTGTTTCGAACTGGCACTGACGCCTTGGACACTCATTTTCGGCCTTTACGTTTAGAATTTCGCGGCGAAGGCGGCAGCGATGTTGTAGACACGATCGGCTTGGATGCAGCCACGAGCACGCCAGACGCGAGATTTAATTGCACGCCGTTATCGGCATAGATCCGATTCAAGGCTTCTAGGGCCGCCTCCAATGAGCTCGCACGAATGGCCGCCGCTTCTTGGGACAAGCTGAAGTCCGACGCCAACTGGAAATCCAGCGCCATATTTCCCTCGCGCGCCCAACGTGTCAGCAAACCGCGTAGGGATTGATCAATCGGTGTCGACATGTACTGCGTGGCGGGTGCACGCAGGATGGGTTGCGGGGTTGTGTCCAGCGTATTCGCCGGACGCCACCCGCCGGAAACCTTGGCCGACTGGGATGCGCAACCAGCGCACAACAAACAAGCGGCCAAAAAAGCGGCACGCCGCCCACGAAGCGGCAAGGCTCCCGGCACATGAAACGATGGCATGTCTCGCCTCCCCGCGACACATCAAGAACGAACACACACCTTATTTTGACGACACAAAATGCGTCTGTAGGTGTAGTCCGAATCCGCTGTGGGAATCGGCGGCGTCAATCCGACCAGAGATCCACGCCGCTCTTCTTGGCGATGGCCGCGGTGCGCTCCCGATGCGCCGCTTCATCCGTAGGGCTCACTAGCATGCGCGGTCGCGGCGGCAATCCGATCGCGGATCGCGCACTGACCTTGGCACGGCCGGGCTCCGCGTGCACGGCAAAACCCATCTCATGTTGGCCGGATGTCATGGCCAAATAGACTTCTGCGAGCAACTGCGCATCGAGCAAAGCGCCGTGCAAATCGCGTCCCGAATTATCCACCCCCAATCGCCGACAAAGGCTGTCGAGGCTGACGCGCTGTCCGGGATACATCGATCGGGCAAGCTTCACGGTATCGAGCACGGTCACACGCGAGGCAAGGCCTTCGCGGCCGTCCCTGAGCAGTCGCAATTCGTTTTCCAAAAACCCCATGTCGAATTCGGCGTTATGAATCACGAGCTCGGCGCCTTCGACAAACTCGAGGAAAGCATCGGCGACTTCGGCGAAGAGCGGCTTGTCTTGCAGGAATGCATCCGACAAACCGGTGATTTCGACCGCCTCTAGGCTCATCGCGCGCTGCGGATTCAAATACACCTGGAAGCTGCGGCCGGTCGGGCGCCGCATCATCAATTCAACGCAACCGATTTCCACGACGCGATCGCCATTTTGCGGCGAAAGTCCTGTGGTTTCGGTATCCAATACAACTTGTCTCATCGCTTTCCTTCAATTTTTGTAGCGCTGCGCAGCGTCACGGGCGAGCTGATCCACACGTTCGTTCTCCACGTGTCCGGCGTGTCCTTTGACCCACACCCACGCGATGTGATGGCGTTGCGAGGCGGTCGCCAGACGTTCCCACAGGTCGCGGTTCTTCACCGCCCCACCGCCGGCGGTCTTCCAACCGCGTTTGATCCATCCGGGCAACCATTCGCTGAAACCTTGCAGCACATATTTGGAATCGGTGTGAAGCGTGACATCGCAGGGTTCGGTCAGGGCTTCCAGCGCCATGATGGCCGCCATGAGCTCCATGCGATTGTTGGTCGAGTCCGGCTCACCGCCTGAGATTTCGCGCTCGTGTTTCCCATACTTGAGCAAAGCGCCCCACCCGCCCGGCCCCGGATTTCCAGAACACGCACCATCGGTATGGATTTCGATCTGTTTTCGACTCACTTGACCAACCCCGGCACGACGGTCGGTTGCGCGGCTTTTGCCCGAATGGGCGTGAGTGGCACGGTGCGCTTTTCGGCGTGAAGTAAATAGGCAGCGCGCGCACCGGCACCGCGCCCACTACTGGTATCCGGGCTATTCCCCCACACAGGTCCGAAGCCCAGCGTCGAGGTGTCGCAGTGAAACCCTTCGCGACGCAAGCCCAAGCGCAATGACGAAGGCTCACTCGCGGCAATTCCGCATCGCCACCACCATCGACGCGCCGGCGACAAAGGATTGAGGGCGAAAACGAACAATTGACCGCCGGGCACGAGCACCCGATGACAATCTTGAAACAAGGCCTCACGATCACCACGGACGTCGGTGAGATGGTGCAACACGATGGTTCCGATCGATTCGGACGGCAACGGCCAAGGATGATTGCAGAGCGCATCGCCCGTATAACCGTCTTGCCAGGCACTGAGCCACAGCCCGCTCGGCAGCGACAGATCAGCGAACGCCGTCGGCTTTCCCATGACCGAAGCGCAGAGCACCGGCATGTTCGGACGTGTATTGCACACCGCCGCAAAATGCGGCCAACCGGAGACGAGTACGTTGCCGGCCTCCTGCGTGTGGAACCATGCTGCAGCACGGGATTGACGTTGGGCGTAAATATTGGGCATCGTGGACTAGTTTACGGTTCCCGGATGCCGCCGCGCCGATGTTGACGATCCTTCCTGCATTTGACGACAACTACGTATGGCTGTTCGGCCTTCCGGGACGTCGTATCGTCGTGGATCCCGGTGATGCCCGGGTTGTGATCGATGCATTGAACGACGAAATTCCTGCGGCCATCTTGATTACCCACCACCATGGCGACCATATCGGCGGATTGCCCGAATTGTGCGCACGCTGGCCCGACGTTCCCGTGTATGCGCCGGAGGATCCGCGCATTCCGCCTGCGACGAGGCGCGTCCAGAACGGCGATGTTGTCACTGCGGGCGACATGTCGTTTGAGGTGATTGCGGTGCCCGGACATACCTTGAGTCACGTCGCCTACTTCGGTGAGGGCCACTTGTTTTGTGGCGACACTCTTTTCAGCTTGGGTTGCGGTCGATTGTTCGAAGGCACGCCACAACAAATGTTGAACTCTTTACAACGTTTGTCGCAATTGCCCGCAAGCACCAAGGTGTGCTGCGCGCACGAGTACACCGCCGGCAATGCCGCATTTGCCCTGACCGTCGACCCGGACAACGCAGATCTCAAGGCGTATGCGGTTCAGATCGCCGAACTGCGTGCCGCCGGCCACCCCACCTTGCCGTCCACGCTGGCGCTCGAAAAAGCCTGCAATCCGTTTCTTCGTTCCGATACGCCCGCGATCATCGATCGTGTGTCCTCACACTCGGGGCAAACACTGTCGAACCCGGCCGCACAATTTGCCGCACTTCGGGCATGGAAGGATGTTTACCGATGAAGCGAATCTGTATTCAGGGGTTGTGCCTCTTGGCCATGGTGGGATCTGCCTGGGCCGCCGAACCGGCGAAAAAACAGTCAGCGCCGCGCACTGAATTCCGTTCCCACTTGGCCGACAAAGCGCCTTGCACGCATTCGAGTAAAAAATGGACACGCCATTACGCCCCTTATACCCGGCAACTGCAGTCCAAGAATTCGCGTGTGCGGCTGATGTTCAACAGCGTGTTGTCGAAAACGATTGCTGCCGGCTTACCGGCGGAGTACGCGCTCATTCCTTTCATTGAAAGTCATTACAAACCTTCCGCCCGAAGCGCGCTTGGCCCCGCGGGTTTATGGCAATTCACCGCACCGACTGCTCGAAATCACGGGTTGAAAGTTTCCGGAAAACAAGATGAGCGTATGAACGCCATCCGCTCCACCGACGCGGCCATCAAGTACCTGCGCTATTTACACCGCAAGTTCAAAGGCGATGAGGCCACAGTGCTGATGGCATTCAATGCCGGCGAAGGGCGTCTGCTCGCCTCACGACGGAAAAGCGGGCGGCGATTGTCGGGAATCACCCATGCCTACCCCGACAAGGTGACTGCGGTCGCCTGTAATCTGGTGCGGCAGGGCTATTGAGGCCTTCACTACGCCGGCGAAGGGTGAAAAACGGTGACCGACAAGGCACACTAGCCACTTCCAGAAAAGAAGGTGAATCATGGGATTCCTGCAAGGTAAACGCGCCCTCATCACGGGCATCGCCAGCCAACGGTCGATTGCCAATGGCATCGCCGAAGCCATGCGCCGCGAAGGCGCAGAGTTGGCTTTCACCTATCAAAATGAAAAACTTAAGTCGCGGGTGGAAGACGCCGCGGCCGAATACGGTTCGAATATCGTCATTCCGCTGGACGTCGCCGACGATGCGCAAATTGACGCCTGCTTCGCCGAGCTGAAAACCCACTGGGACACCCTCGACATCCTGGTGCACTCGATTGGCTTTGCACCGCGGGAAGCCCTGGACGGCGGCTATCTCGACAATTTGTCGCGTGACGCATTCCGCATTGCCCACGACATCTCGGCCTACTCCTTGTCTGCTATGGCGAAGGCGGCCCGCCCGATGATGGTCAATCATGATGCGTCCATCCTCACCCTCACCTACCTCGGTGCAGAGCGCGCCTTGGTGAACTACAACGTGATGGGCGTGGCGAAAGCGGCGTTGGAGGCCAGCGTGCGCTATCTCGCCATGAACCTCGGTCCTGAAGGCATTCGCGTCAATGCCATTTCCGCCGGCCCGATCAAAACCTTGGCAGCGTCGGGCGTGGGCAATCTGCGAAAGATGCTGACCCACGTCGAAGAGCAAGCGCCGCTGCGCCGCAACGTCACCATTGAGGACGTTGGCAACGTCGCTGCATTCCTCTGCTCGGACCTTGCCAAAGGCGTCACCGGCGAAGTCACCTACGTGGACTGCGGATACAACATCATGGGCATGACCGGATTGGACGCTTGAGTCCGACGGTTTGAACAGAAAAAAGGCGACCCTCGGGTCGCCTTTTTCATTTCCGTCGTCAGTGCCGGATCACATGCGGTCTTCAGCGACTTTGATCTTGAACTGCTTCTTGAGTGCGTTTACATAGTTCATGGCAGACGACACGCCGTAGGCATCGCCCAACTGCTTCATGATTTGGGCCCGCACTTCCGCCGGCACACGCTCTGCGTCACCGGGCTTTGCTTCAGTGACGGCAAACACGAGGACATTGCCATCAGGCAGCGTTGCCTTGCCGGGGCTTTGCTTGCCTGCGGCCGGTCGCGGCACGGCAAACATGGCGCGGTTCACTTCCGGCGTCGGAATTTCACCGCGAACAATTTCACCCTTGTTCTGCAATTGCGCACCGTTGGCTGCAGCCACTGCTTCAAGCGACTGTCCGGCCTTGATCGCGGCCAGAATCTTGTCGGCCTTCGCCAAGGCCGCCTTGTTAGCGCGATCCGCACGCACATCGGCGATGATCGCATCACGCACTTCCGTCAGCGGCAACTGGCGTTCCGGCGTACGCGACAGGACGCGGAACAACACGTTGTGGTTGTCACCGATTTTGATCGGATCACTCACGGCACCGATCGATTCCGCCACGTTCTTGGAGAACAAAACGCGCTGGACCGCCGGATTGGTGATGACCGCGTCACCTTGGCCCATCGCGATGGGGCCAGCGGTTTGCACGTTCAGCCCCAAGCGCTTGGCCGTGGCTGCGAAATTCGCCGGATTCTTGTAAGCCTCGTCGGTGAGCTCACCCAGCGCCGAGCTGAGGGCGCGTTCGCCTGACTGCTTCTTCAATTCCGCCTCGAGCTCAGGCTTCACGTCTTCGTAGGTCTTTGCGGTGCCGGCTTTGACATCACGCACTTCGATCACGTGCCAGCCGTATTGCGTACGAACCGGTGCACTCACCTGCCCCGCTTGCATGGCGAAGGCAGCAGCTTCAAAGGCGGCGTCGTTGCTGCCATCCCGTGAAATCCAACCCAAATCGCCGCCGGCGGCCTTTGAACCGACGTCGTCGGAGTTGGCTTTGGCCAGCGCTGCGAAATCGGCGCCGGGCGCACGCGCCTGTTCGGCAATCTGCGCCGCCTTCGCTTCTGCCGCGGAAATTGCCGCAGCCTTCGCATCCGCCGGGAGCTGAATCAGGATGTGAGAGACCAAGCGTTGATCATTACCAACATACTTCGATTTGCGTGATTCGTACAACGCGCGGACATCGCCTTCCTTGATGGCAGGCGCGGCGAAATTCGCCAGATCCGCATCCACATATTCAAGCGTCACTTTAGGCGGCGCGGAATACTGTTTGACGTGGGTCTTGTACCACGCGGCGATCTCGGCATCGGTCACCGGCGCGGTGTCTGCGAGCTTCGGAACAATCGCGGCGATCACGCCGCGTTGCTCGGTCATGATGTTGGCCAACCGCGTTTTTTCAGATGGGGTGACAAAGTCGGAACTGGCAATGCGGCCGGCCATGGCGTTACGACGCAGGTCTTGGCGAATGGACTCTTCGAACTGCGCAGGCGTCATCGGGTTCTGCAGCTTGGACAGGACCGTCTGATAGCGCGTCATGTTGAATTTGCCGTCCACTTGGAAATCCGGGAACGACTGGACGACATCGCGCACTGCCGCGTCGGACACTTGCACGCCGTTGCGGGTGCTCGCCATTTGCATGATGCGATCGTCAATGACTTGGTCGAGCACCTTGCGCTTGTTGTCGGCGCTTTCGAACTGCTCGCTATCGAACGCATCGCCCAAACGCTGGCGCTCGGATTGGCGAAGGTCATCGAAGGCTTTGCGGAACTGTTCGGTGGTGATCTCTTCAACGTCCCAGAGGCGCGTCAGCGGCCAGACATGCGGGGCACCTGCCCACCAGGTCGGCGGGGCTTCCACTCGGGCGACGAAGGTTTCCGAACTGGTGCCGTATTGTTCGATACCGAAAAAAGCGAACGGGATGACGAGCAATCCCATGATGACCGAAGCAATCCAACCACTGGTTTTTTCGCGCAAGCTCTGAAGCATATTTCTGTTTCCCGACGTGACTGTGCAGTTTAGCGCGAATGTCACCGGCTACGTTTATCGCAAAAACAAAAAACCCCGCATCTCTGCAGGGTTTTTTGCTTCATATGGCGGAGCGGACGGGACTCGAACCCGCGACCTCCGGCGTGACAGGCCAGCATTCTAACCAACTGAACTACCGCTCCGTGAAGCGCGAAAGTTTACAACAACACTTCCGGGCTTTGCAACACAAATTTTTTATTTCTTGAAACTGGTGGGCGCTGAGGGGATCGAACCCCCGACCCTCTCCGTGTAAAGGAGACGCTCTACCGCTGAGCTAAGCGCCCGACGAGCTCGTCAACAATCAGCTGTTGACGGCGTCCTTGAGGGCTTTACCCGGCTTGAATGCAGCAGCCTTCGACGCCGGAATGGTGATCGGTTCCTTGGTCTTCGGATTGCGGCCGGTGCGTTCGGCGCGGTTACGCACTTCAAACGTACCGAAGCCAACGAGCGCAATGGAATCGCCGTTCTTCAGCGTCTTGGTCACGGTGGACACGACGGCGTCAACTGCGCGGCCTGCGTCAACCTTGGACATGCCGGCGGCTTCGGCCACTGCATCGATGAATTCACCCTTGTTCATTTGGTTCTCCAGAGTTGATGGTCATCCCGACCATCGTGAAATAAATGTTCCGATCGACCCCGGGGGACGGGTGGCGAGAACTTCGCCAAATCGAGCGAATCGTTATACCAGCGTTTCACACACCACCGCAAGCGCGTGAAACGCTTGCAATGACTGGGTTTTAATGCTTGACACCTCGAACACGCGTTGCCTCACGGCGCTTGGACGCTGGCTTGGACACCGCCGTCGAAACCGTCTTTTTCCCGCTTGTCGAAGCTTTTTTGCCCACAACAATCGGACTTTCCAGTGCGATATCCAACACTTCATCGATCCATTTGACGGGAACAATGTGCATTTGCTCGGTGACCGCCTTGGGAATGTCGGCGAGATCCTTGGCGTTTTCATCGGGGATGATGACGGTCCGGATGCCGCCGCGCAGCGCGGCCAACAGTTTCTCTTTCAGTCCGCCGATCGCCGTCACGCGGCCCCGCAGCGTGATTTCACCGGTCATGGCGACATCCGCGCGCACGGGAATCTTGGTCAACGTCGAGACCAAAGACGTGGTCATGGCGATGCCTGCGCTCGGGCCGTCTTTAGGGGTCGCACCGTCGGGCACGTGCACGTGCAGGTCGAATTTGCCAAGGAAGTCGGGATCGATGCCCAACCGTTCCGCACGCGCGCGCACCACCGACAAGGCGGCGGACGCCGATTCTTTCATCACATTGCCGAGCTGACCGGTCAAAGTCACGCCACCCTTGCCCGGCACCAGGGTCGATTCGATTTGCAGCAAGTCACCGCCGACTTCGGTCCAGGCCAATCCCGTGACCAGGCCGATTTCGTTGTCGATTTCCGCGCGACCGAAGTCGAAGCGACGGACATCGAGGTATTTGTCGAGGTTGCTCTCGTCCACTCGCACTGTGGCGGCCTTCTTGGCCTTCGCCGGTGCTTTGGCCTTGCTGCCTGCCGTCTTTTTGGCCTTGGCCGGTGCGGGCGTTTGCGGGCCCGCCAGAGCGATCTGTTTTACCACCCGACGGCAAATCCGCGCAATCTCACGTTCCAAATTGCGCACACCGCTTTCGCGCGTGTAATAACGCACGATGTCGCGCACGGCACTTTCGTCAATTTCGAGTTCGCCGTCGCGCAACCCGTTGGCTTTCATCTGTTTGGGAATCAGATAACGCAGGGCGATATTGAGTTTTTCTTCCTCGGTATAGCCCGGAATACGGATCACTTCCATCCGGTCGAGCAGCGGCCCCGGGATATTCATCGAGTTGGACGTGGCGATGAACATCACCTCGGACAGGTCCAAATCGACTTCCAAGTAGTGATCGTTGAACGAATGGTTTTGTTCCGGATCGAGCACTTCCAACAATGCGGAGGAAGGATCCCCACGGAAATCCATGGCCATCTTGTCAATTTCGTCGAGAACGAACAAAGGATTGCGCGTGCCCGCCTTGTTGAGATTTTGGACAATGCGGCCCGGCATCGAACCGACGTAAGTGCGGCGATGCCCGCGAATTTCCGCTTCATCACGCACACCACCCAAGGCCATCCGCACGAAATTGCGATTCGTGGCTTTCGCGATGGACTGTCCTAGCGAGGTCTTGCCGACGCCCGGCGGCCCGACCAGACACAGGATCGGTGCTTTCATCTTGGAGACGCGCGATTGCACCGCAAGATATTCCAAGATGCGCTCTTTGACACGCTCCAGGCCGAAGTGGTCTTGGTCCAAAGTTTCTTGCGCCAACTTCAAATCGCGACGGACTTTGCTGCGCTTCTTCCACGGCACACCCAGCAGCCAATCGAGGTAGTTGCGGATGACCCCGGCTTCGGCAGACATCGGCGACATCTGCTTGAGCTTGGCCAATTCTCCCTTGGCCTTGGTTTCGACCGCTTTGGGCATGCCGGCATCGGCGATCTTGAGCGCGAGCGCGTCCATTTCATTCGGCGCTTCGTCGAGGTCACCCAATTCTTTCTGGATGGCCTTCATTTGTTCGTTGAGATAGTACTCGCGCTGACTCTTTTCCATCTGCGATTTGACGCGACCGCGAATGCGCTTTTCGAGCTGCTGCACGTCCAGCTCGCCGTCGACGAGAGCGATCAACTGTTCAAGACGCTTGCCGGGGTCGGTGGTTTCGAGCAATTTCTGCTTGTCGGGCAAGCGCACGGACAAGTGCGCGGACACGGTGTCCGACACGCGCGCGGGATCTTCGATGCCGCTGAGCGATTGCAGCAGCTCCGGTGGCAACTTGCGATTGGTCTTGACGTATTGCTCGAACAAGCCGAGCAAGGAACGACTCAGAGCTTCGATTTCGGAGGTTTCGCCTTCGGCGATTTCTTCCAAAGTTTCAGCGTGGGCGAAGAGCGCATTGTCGTGCTGCGTCATGTCGATCACGCGCGCGCGTGAAACGCCCTCGACCAGCACCTTGATGGTGCCGTCCGGCAATTTCAGCATCTGCAACACCTGCGACATCGCGCCGACGGTGTAGAGATCGTTCCGCTCGGGGTCGTCGATATCCGGGGAGACCTGCGCCAGCAGCAAGATGCGTTTGTCACCCGCCATCGCCGCTTCCAGCGCGCGGATCGACTTGTCGCGTCCCACAAACAAGGGGATCACCATGCTTGGAAACACCACCACGTCGCGTAGCGGCAACACCGGCACCATGCCTTCCGGGGCAACGATGCCCGGGGCGTTGTTTTCGGTGATCTCTTTGGATTCTTCCACGTTCTAATTCCTGATTGTTTCCGGTCGCACCACGTGCGACCGCCATTCCAAACGAGATGGGGGCACGTGCCTGCAATGCAAGCCTAACGCGATTGAAGTGAATCGGTCCCCGCCGAAATGTAAATGGGCGCCAATGGCGCCCATTTGCTTACTCACCACTGGCGAGTTTCTGCGGTGGCGCAGCCGCCGCGGCCGGATCGTAGATCAGGTAAGGCGGTGTGCGGTTTTCGATGACCGACTCATCAACGACTACTTTGCTGACGCCTTCGAGTGACGGCAAGTCGTACATGGTGTCGAGCAGAACCGATTCGACGATGGTGCGCAGACCGCGGGCACCCGTCTTGCGCTTGAGGGCCTTGCGCGCGATGGCGGTCAAGGCTTCGGGACGAAACTCGAGATCAACGCCTTCCATTTCGAACAAGCGGCGGAACTGTTTGGTGATGGCGTTTTTCGGCTCCGACAGAATCATGACGAGTGCGGCCTCATCCAATTCTTCGAGGGTTGCCACCACCGGCAGACGACCGACGAACTCGGGAATCAAACCGAACTTGATCAGATCTTCGGGCTCGACGTCGGCGAGGACTTTGCCCGTTTCAAGCTTGCGTTCGCTGCTCTTCACCTTGGCCGAGAAACCGATCCCGCCGGCGTCGGTGGTGCGCTGCGAAATCACTTTGTCGAGACCGGCGAAGGCGCCACCCACAATGAAAAGAATGTTGCGCGTATCGACTTGGAGGAATTCCTGTTGCGGATGTTTCCGGCCACCTTGCGGCGGAATCGAAGCCACCGTCCCTTCAATCAGTTTCAATAGCGCTTGCTGCACGCCCTCGCCCGACACGTCGCGGGTGATGGACGGGTTTTCACTCTTGCGGGAAATCTTGTCGATTTCGTCGATATAGACGATACCCTGCTGGGCTTTGTCCACGTCGTAATCGCATTTCTGCAAAAGCTTTTGGATGATGTTTTCGACGTCTTCGCCGACATACCCGGCTTCGGTCAAGGTGGTGGCATCCGCCATCGTGAACGGCACGTTGAGCGTGCGCGCCAACGTCTCGGCCAACAAGGTTTTGCCTGAGCCGGTCGGGCCCACCAACAAGATGTTCGACTTAGACAGTTCGATATCGTCGGATTTCTGACGGCTTTCAATGCGCTTGTAGTGGTTGTACACCGCTACGGCGAGCGTCTTTTTCGCACGTGCCT
This sequence comes from Lysobacter soyae, assembly GCF_019551435.1. Classification (NCBI taxonomy): domain Bacteria; kingdom Pseudomonadati; phylum Pseudomonadota; class Gammaproteobacteria; order Lysobacterales; family Lysobacteraceae; genus Lysobacter; species Lysobacter soyae. The sequence continues at coordinate 911,126 of NZ_CP080544.1, read as the reverse complement.
GCCCGATGACGTACTGATTCAGTACCTCAAGGATCTCGTGCGGTTTCGGCAAGGAACTGCGCGTGGCGTCCGATTTCGGATCCAATTCTTCACGGATGATGTCGTTGCACAACTCGACGCATTCGTCGCAAATGTGAACAGCAGGACCCGCAATCAAGCGGCGCACTTCGTGTTGGCTCTTTCCGCAGAAGGAGCAGAACAGGACTTTGGACGTGTCGGAAGTTCTGCCCGAACGGTCTTCGCTCATTTTTTTCCCAGTAAATCCAGTTGCATTTGGAGAATAGCACAGCCTCCCCGGATGCCAAGCACCCGGGAAAAGCCCGTCACTTCAATGCCCGAGAGGGGCTGCAGGCGGCGTATCAGGCCGCCTGGATGGTGTCGTCGAGTCGACGTTCGATGACTTGGTCGACCAGGCCGTAATCACGGGCGGCCTCGGCGCTCTTGAAGTTGTCGCGCTCGGTATCCCGGGCGATGGTTTCAAGCGACTGGCCGGTGTGTTTGGCCAAGATCTCGTTCAGACGCTGGCGCAAGGTCAGGATTTCGCGGGCATGGATGTCGATGTCCGTGGCCTGGCCTTGGAAGCCACCGAGCGGCTGGTGAATCATGACGCGGGCGTTGGGCAATGCGTAGCGCTTGCCGGCGGCGCCGGATGCGAGCAGCAGCGCCCCCATCGAAGCCGCTTGGCCCACACAAATGGTGGACACATCCGGCTTGATGAACTGCATGGTGTCGTAGATCGCCATGCCGGCCGTGACCACACCGCCGGGCGAGTTGATGTACAGGCTGATGTCCTTCTCGGGGTTTTCCGCTTCGAGGAACAACAGCTGGGCGACGATCACATTGGCCATGTAATCGTCGATCGGACCGACCAGGAAAATGACGCGTTCTTTCAGCAGGCGCGAATAGATGTCGTACGCGCGTTCGCCGCGGCTCGATTGCTCGACCACCATCGGCACGAGGTTCAAATTCTTGGTTTCGATGCTCATCCGGTTTCCCTGTTTTGGCTTTCGCCCGGATTATTCCGGACGAATCGCTTCTTGGAAGCTTAGCTGCGCGTCGTTGTGCTTGGCTTGCTCGGCGATCCAATCGATCACCTGCTCTTCCATCACGCGATTTTGCAGACCCTGCATAAGTTGGGGGTCGTTGCGGTACAAATCAATGACCTCTTGCGGTTGCTCGTAGGTCGATGCGATCAGGCGCATGGTTTCCATCAAGCGATTCGGGTCGAGACGCAGATTGTTTTGACGCGCGAATTCGCCGACCAACAGGCCAACCAACACGCGCTTGCGGGCTGCTTCGGCGTACGGGCCCGGCAGGGCTTCCATTTTTTGGCCCATTTGCGCCGCTTGCGCAGCGTCGGCATTGGCCATGGCTTGCGCTTCTTCCTGGATCATTTGCGGCGGCAATTCGGTTTCAGCGTAGGCCTTGATCAGCGCCTCACCCACTTCGCTGCGCAAACGGTGCATCAACGCACCCTTCAGTTCGCGTTCGAGATTGGCACGGATATCCGCGCGGAATTGCTCGGCGTCGCCGCTCTTCACGCCAAAGCTGCGGATGAAGGCTTGGTCCACTTCCGGCAAGGTGGCTTCGGCCACTTGCGTCACCTTGATGTTGGTCTTGGCGGTCTTGCCGGCGATGTCTTGGTTGCCCCAGTCTTGCGGGAAGGTCACGTCGAGCGTTTTTTCGTCCCCTTTGGCCATGCCGTCCAAGGCATTCTCGATATCCACCAACATGCTCTTCGAGCCGAGGACCGTCGCCGAGACATCGGCGCCTTGCGGCGGCATACGCTTGCCGTCGAGTTCGCCCCACATTTCGACGTCGACCAAATCGCCTTCTTTGGCGGCGCGTTCGACCGGCGACCAGCTGCGACGTTGAGCGCGCAGGTTCTCAATCATGTTGTCGATATCGGCGTCTTGCACTTCTGCCGTATAGCGCGTGACTTCGAGTACGGAGGCGTCCAATTTGCCGAAATCAGGCACCAATTCGAAATCGGCGACGTAAGCGAGTTCACCTTCGCTTGCGACGTTTTGATCGGGGGTGATGCGCGGATTGCCGGCGATACGCAGCTCTTGGCCTTCGACGGCCTTGCCGAAACCTTCGCGCAGCATTTCGTCGAGCAATTCGCCGCGGACCTGTGCGCCGAAGCGTTTGTCGATGACGCTGGTGGGCACTTTGCCCGGGCGGAAACCATTGATACGGGCATCACGTGCGATTTCGCGCAAACGCGAACCCACCTTGTTGTTGAAGTCGGCGGACGGCACACGGAAGGTGACGCGACGGCCCAGATTACCGGTGGATTCAATCGAAACTTGCATGGAAACTCCTGCCACCACGGGAATACCGTGGGCTGATGAACGAATTGGGGGCGCACGGTAGCGTGCTACGCGCGGCTAGCCGGTTATTTTGGCCGATTTTCGGGGTGGGTGCTAGTGGAAGGGCGAGGCTTGCCGTTGGTGGGGCGGGCTCTGGGTGGACAAAGCTCGTAATTGAGGTTCCTCGCTCGCGACGGCTCGTTCATCTTCATAGCCGTGCAAAGACTTTCGTGCGTCGTGGTGCGAAAGGGGGGACTCGAACCCCCACGCCTTGCGGCACTGGTACCTAAAACCAGGGCGTCTACCAATTCCGCCACTTTCGCAATGTGCAAATTGTACTGAATCAAACAAAAAACCCCGCTTTTCAGCGGGGCTTTTGAATTGGTGGGCTGTGAAGGATTCGAACCTTCGACCTATTGATTAAGAGTCAACTGCTCTACCAACTGAGCTAACAGCCCGAACTACACATTCTACAACGCGCCATTTCCATTGTGAATAGGCGATTGAATCAATGGGGTGGCTGAGGGGACTCGAACCCCCGACCACTGGAATCACAATCCAGAACTCTAACCAACTGAGCTACAGCCACCATTGAAACCGACACCACACAACTGGCGCGCCCGGCAGGAATCGAACCTGCAACCACCGGCTTAGAAGGCCGGTGCTCTATCCGGTTGAGCTACGGGCGCAATCGGATCGAACCAGAGTTGGTCGGGGTAGAGGGATTCGAACCCCCGACATCCTGCTCCCAAAGCAGGCGCGCTACCAGACTGCGCTATACCCCGACGTGAGCATTCCGTCGCACCCGCCCGCCAAGGCAAGCCTTTGGCACGTTGTGTTTTGCGAAGACGGGCATTTTGGCCGTAGCCCCGCCTGATGTCAATGCGAACGCTGAAACAAACTTGCGTTATGCTCAAGTGACGCCATATAAAAGGCGTATTCATACGGAGCAGAAAACATGATTCGCAGCGGAAACCCCGCCCTCAAGGAGTCCACCTTTCTAGACCTCGGCACCGGCAGCGTCGTCCGTGGCGCCGCAGATGCCATGACCCTGAACGGCACGGTCAACAAGACCGCCATTTTGCTGATCTTGTCCTGCATTTCGGCCGCCTTCGCTTGGTCGCAAATGATTGACGCTTCCGGCAACCTCAATCCGGGCGGCTCGATGTACATGCTGGGCGGCGCCATCGGCGGCTTTGTCCTTGCCATGGTGACCGTCTTCAAGAAGGAATGGTCGCCGATCACCGCCCCGCTCTATGCGCTGGTGGAAGGCTTGTTCCTCGGTGCCGTTTCGGCCGTCTTTGAAGCCAAATATCAAGGCATCGTCTTGCAAGCCGTGATGGCCACCATGGGCACCATGGGCGGTTTGTTGCTGGCTTATCGTTCGGGCCTGATCAAAGCCACCGAGAACTTCAAGCTCGGCGTCTTCGCCGCGACCGCGGGTATCGCCCTGCTCTACCTCGTCTCGATGGTCATGGGATTCTTCGGCAAATCCATTCCGATGATCCATGACAGCGGCATGATCGGCATCGGCTTCAGCGTCTTCGTGGTCATCATCGCCGCGTTGAATCTTGTGCTGGATTTCGACTTCATTGAAAACGGCGTCGAACGCGGCGCACCGAAATACATGGAGTGGTACGGCGCATTTGGCCTGATGGTCACCCTGGTGTGGCTCTATATCGAGTTCCTGCGTTTGCTCGGCAAACTGCGCAACTGATCTGACGAAAAACGCGGGCGGAACTCAGACGGCGGGTGTCGTCGGTTCCGCCCGTTTTTTATGGCGCGGCCACAGCATGAAAACGCAGGTGACGGCCATGAGTGCCCAGCAATAGTGCGCTTTTCCGATCAACGCCAAAGGCGACAGCGCGGCCAATGAGGCAGCCAACAGGATTTGCGCACCGTGTGGCAACACGCTCTGCACACAGCAAACAAACATATCCAACACACTGGCGGCGCGAGCCGGCTGCACGTCGTGGCGGTCCGCGATATCACGCGCGACGCCGCCGCTGACCAAAATGGCGACAGTGTTGTTGGCGGTGAATACATCCGTAATCGCGCCCAAGATTGCAATACTCCATTCGCCGGTTCGTCGGCCGTCACGATGACGGGACGCGCGCGCAATGGCCTGTGCCAACCATTCGAGGCCGCCGCCGGCCTTCATCAATGCGCCAAGACCGCCAACCAGCAACGCCAGCAGCAAAATTTCAAATACATCTTCGAATCCGGCATAAATATCGGCGGCGAATGCAACGACCCCATAGTCGTTTGACGAGAAGACAACGCCCGTGACCGCCGCGGTCATAAGGCCGATACTGAGAACGAGCAAAACGTCCAAACCCGCCAAGGCGAGCCCCAAGACAATCAAATACGGAATGACAAGGCCGATCGAAAACGATCCCGTATCCGTCACGGGCGTCGCGTCGCTGACGTAAGCAAGCATCGCCAGTGTGATCAGGCCTGCCGGCAAGGCCATTTTCAAATTCTCACGGAATTTTTCGCGGACACTACACCCCTGGGTGCGCGCCGCTGCGATCGCAGTGTCTGAAATCAGTGAAAGGTTGTCACCGAAGGTGGCGCCGCCCAACACGGCACCTACGACCAACGCCTTATCAAGACCTGAAGCTTCCGCAACAGCAAGCGCGATCGGCGTGATGGCGGCGATGGTGCCCATTGACGTTCCCACGGACAGAGAAAGAAAACCGGCCAGCAAAAACACACCCGGTAAGACGAGGATCGCCGGCAACGCACTGATACCCAATGACACCACCGCGTCAACAGCACCGATCTTGCGGGTGACCACCGCAAACGCCCCCGCCAACAAGAAAATCAAGCACATTTGCAGCAAGTCCGGATCGGCCATGCCCTTCAGAAAAGTGTTTTGCGAATCGATTCCGCGACGCGCGGCGATCCAAAGCGCCAAGGCGATGGCTGGCAGAATCGCGACCGGCGCCCGTAACTTGTAAAAGCCCATCGGGTCGCCGTGCGCCGTGAAAAACAAGCCGGCCCCGAAAAACAGCCCCAAAAACAGTAACAAGGGCGCAAGGGCGACAACACTGGCACGCGATTCCATCGCTTCATCCGCATAAAAGGATGGATATTGTGTCGATATCCTTTGGCAGATGCAATATGGCGCGCGAAAACGAAAAAGGCACCCGTGGGTGCCTTTTTTGAACCCGGATCAACGAACCGTTCAGAGTCGTCGTGCGATCGCCTCGGCAAAGCTCATCGTGGTGCCCGAGCCGCCCAAGTCCGGCGTCAAATTGTCCTTGGCTTCCAAGGTATCAACGATGGCTTTGCGCAGACGGTTTGCTTCGGCCGGCATCGCCAAATGGTCCAGCATTTGGCCGGCTGCCAGCAGCAAGGCACAGGGGTTGGCCACGCCTTTGCCCGCGATGTCCGGCGCCGAACCATGCACCGCCTCGAAAATGGCGGCGTCGTCGCCAATGTTTGCACCCGGCGCCAAGCCGAGACCGCCCACCAAGCCGGCGCACAAGTCCGAGATGATGTCGCCGAACAAGTTGGTGGTGACGATGATGTCGAATTGTTCGGGACGCATCACCAACTGCATGCAGGTGTTGTCCACGATCATTTCATTGGCTTCGATATCGGGATATTTCGCGGCGATCTCACGCGCGGTTTTCAAGAACAAGCCCGAGGTGGATTTCAGGATGTTTGCCTTGTGCACGATCGTGACTTTCTTGCGACCGGTCTTGCGCGCCAGTTCAAAGGCATAGCGCACCACGCGCTCCGCACCCTTGTGAGTGATGCGCGAAGTGGAGGTAGCGATTTCACCGTCTTCCGACACGGTCTGACCGTCGCCGATATACAGACCTTCGGTGTTTTCACGGATCGTGATCAGATCGACGCCGTCGGGGAAACGCGATTTGGTGTTCGGGAAGCTCTTGGCAGGGCGCACATTCGCGTAAAGATCGAACTTCTTGCGCAGGCTCACATTGATGGAGGTGAAGCCCTCGCCCACCGGCGTCGTCAACGGGCTCTTCAGTGCGATGCGATTCTTGGCGATGGAGTCCAAGGTCGCTTGGGGCAGCAGCTCGCCGTGCTTCTCTTGGGCCACCATTCCGGCATCGGCTTCTTCATAAGCCAAGCCGAGATTCATGGTGTCGAGAACGTGCAGCGTGGCGGCCATGATTTCAGGGCCAATGCCGTCGCCACGGATCACGGTGATCGTGTGGGTCATTTTCGGGTTCCAAGTGGGCGCGTAACGCGGAATGCATACGCCAGCGAAGGCACAATTATGCCAGACGACACCCTGTCATTGCCTGAAAAACCGCTTAGTCGGCGAGCAGCGACTCGAACTTGCCCTCACGGTGCAACGCCATCATGTCGTCATAGCCGCCGACATGGGTTTCACCCACAAAAATCTGCGGAACGCTGGTGCGCTTGGTGGCGGCGACCATTTTTTCGCGCTCAACCGGATCGGTATCAATGCGGATTTCGGTCCAGGCCAGGCCTTTCGACTTCAAGAAGTTCTTGGCCGCGACGCAGTACGGGCAAACCAATGTGCTGTAAATCTTGATTTCTTTTTGTTGCGACATCTGAAACCTCCGGTGAAGCGACTATTTTGCGCCGTTTCCGGTTGCATTGCACATGGGGGGTTTACGCACAATTCACGCGCTGGGCCGGGCTACGCGGCATGCTTAGCTAGCCATCAGACCACTCCATAAGGTACGTGTGTTGTTTCGATCCCGCGCTTTAGCTGCCTCCATTCTCGTGACGTTGTCGGCCGGACAGGTTCTCTCCGGCGGTTTGCACGCCCAAGAAAGCCGATTGCCAAACATGGGCTCATCGGCCGAGTCGCTGCTTTCTCCGACGCAGCAACAGGGCTACGGGGCGATGATGCTGATGCAGCTTCGCCACATGAATCTGACCTTGGAAGATCCGTTGTTGAACGAATGGATCCAATCGGTGGGTCACAAGTTGGTCGCCGCGAACAACCAGCCGGACGCATCATTCCATTACTTCTTGATGCGCGAGCGCGAAATCAACGCCTTCGCCACCTTGGGCGGCTACGTCGGGGTTAATTCCGGATTGATTTTGCTGGCTGAGAAAGAAGACGAACTGGCGGGGGTGCTGGCGCATGAAACCGCACACGTCACACAGGCGCATGTGCTGCGCGCCGTTGAACAAGCCAAACGCGACCAACTCCCAATTCTGCTCGCCATGCTGGGTGCGATCGCCGTGTCGCAGTCGGTTGGCGGAAGCTCCGCCGCCAACGGCACCATGGCTGCCGTGATGGGCGCCCAGGGACTGATGGTGCAGCGTCAAATCAACTACACCCGGGGACGTGAAGCCGAAGCGGATCGGGTTGGCATCCGCTTGTTGGCGCGTGCCGGTTATTCCGCTGATGCGATGGCGACATTTTTCGAGCGTATGCAAAACGCGCTTCGTGCAAATCGTGGCGGCGATCGCGAGGAGACGCCGGATTACCTGCTGACCCACCCGGTCACCCAGGTGCGTATTGCCGAAGCCAAAGAACGTGCGCGCGCCTATCACTCGAATGCGGGTTTCGCCGTCACCACCATCGGCAACAACCCGCTACTGCCGGGCAATATGCAAGTGACCTCGAGCACTCACACCGGCCAGGCCAGTAACTTCGAATTTGCCAAGGAACGCATTCGCGCACTCAGTGCGGATACCGCCGCCTTGGCCATCAAGGAATACAACGACTACGGCGCCGCAGGTGCGCTGCCTGATGCAAAACGGTATGGCATGGCAGTGGCGCAAATTCGCGCCGCGCGATATGCCGATGCGTTGGCATCGCTCGACAAGATTTCTACCGCGAACAGCCATCACGCTTGGGTGGAATTGGCGCGCGCCGAAGCGTTTGGCCTTTCCGGAAACGTGGCTGCCGCCGATGCGGCTTTCGAAGGCCTGGTCTCACGCATGCCCAACAGCCAACCGGTCGCCCTCACCTGTGCCCAAGTCCTGCTGCGCCGGAACTCAAAGGCCGCCGGCGCGCGCGCGCAAGCCGTCTTGCGAACCATCGCCACCAACGCCGCTGATGACCCGACGTTTCAGACCACGTACGCGCGCGCCAACGAAGTTGCCGGCGATTTGGTCCGTGCAGGCGAGGCCCACGCGGAGGCGGCCTACCTGACCGGCAACCCGGAAGCCGCACTCCTACAGCTCCATACGCTCAAGGCGCGCCCTGACTTGGATTACTACGCGCGGGCGCGCATCGACGCACGGATCGCCGCGATGACCCCCGTGGTGTTGGAATTGCGCCGCCAAGGCTTCAAGGACTGGGACGGACCGCAAAGGGATCGTTAACCGCGGTCGCATTTTTCCGTCCATGACACTGTCATGACACTGTCACTAAACTGTAGTCCCATGTGCACGTCTTTGGATATTTGGCGAAACCGTGCAGAAGCGAATACTGATAGTCGATGACGAACCTGCCATCCGCGACATGGTGGCCTTTGCCCTGCGAAAAGCCGAGTTCGAGCCGGTGGCCGCAGGCGACGCACGCGAGGCGCAAACGGCAATTGCAGATTTCGTTCCGGACCTGATCTTGTTGGATTGGATGTTGCCCGGCACCAGCGGGCTCGACCTAGCCCGCCGCTGGCGCAAGGACGCCCTCACCCGCGAAATTCCGATCATCATGCTGACCGCGCGCGGCGAAGAAAACGACCGCGTGTCCGGGCTTGAAGCCGGCGTCGACGACTATGTGGTCAAGCCGTTCTCCTCGCGGGAATTGCTTGCGCGGATCCGTGCGGTCATGCGCCGTACGCGCGAAGACGACGAAGAAGGCAACGTCGCCGTCGGCGCCATTCGCATTGACGGTGCAGGACACCGGGTATTCGCCACGGTGGACGGCGCACAAGTGCCGGTTTCGATTGGCCCGACCGAATATCGCTTGCTGCATTTCTTCATGACCCATCCCGAGCGCGTTTATACGCGGTCGCAATTGCTCGACCATGTTTGGGGTGGCAGTGTTTACGTCGAAGAACGCACCGTCGATGTTCACATCCGACGTTTGCGCAAGACCCTCGAGCCGCATGCATTGGACCAAATGGTGCAGACGGTCCGTGGTGCCGGATACCGTTTTTCGACGTCGACCTAAGGCATGTCACCTGAGATCCGATCCGCTTGGATGAAAACGCTACTTCCGCTGGCGTTTGCGATTGCGTGCGCGCTCTTGATCGGCATGCTCACCGGGCATATTTGGATGATGTTGGCGATTGCCGCACTCGGCGTTGTCGCATGGCACTACTGGCAGTTGCGCGCCATTCTTCATCACCTCAACGCACGGGCCATCACCCGTGCACCGGTGGGCGGTGGTGTTTGGAACGAGTTGCTGCGCTTGCTTGCGCGCCACCATCAGGAAGTGCGCTCCCGCAAAAAACGCTTGGTGTCCATGTTGCGCGCTTACGGCAAGGCCGGTGCCGCACTGCCTGATGCCGTCGTGATCATTTCGCGCAAGCGCAATGAGATCGAATGGTTCAACCAAGCGGCGACCGAGCTCCTGGGACTTGTCTATCCGCGTGACATCGGTTCGTCGCTGGAAGCGCACTTGCGTTATTTGAGCGTGCCCGACTGGCTCGACGTCAATCAAAATCCGGAGCCGTTGCTGGACGAAATTTCTCCGGTGAACTCCAGCGTCCACTTGGCGATGAAGATCATTCCTTACGCAGACGATGCGCGCATTCTGATCGCGCGCGACGTCAGCAAACTGATGCATCTCGAACAAATGCGCCAGGATTTCGTGGCCAATGTGTCGCATGAGCTGCGAACGCCTTTGACCGTGTTGCACGGCTATCTCGACATGCTTGACGGCGAGGATGACCCGGAGAGCGCGCGCATGTTTGCCGAGATGCGCCAGCAATCCCAGCGCATGAACCAATTGGTCGAAGATCTGCTGACACTTTCACGTCTCGAAGCCCAAGAGCATTCGGACGAGGACGTTGTTTCCATGCCTTTCATGCTCGCGGCGCTGCGGCGCGAAGCGGAAGCCTTGAGCCGCGGACGGCACAAGATACGCGTGGTGGACAATGCCGAAGTGGACCTATGGGGTTCGAACAAGGAATTGCACAGCGCATTTTCGAACCTCGTCAGTAACGCGGTGCGATATACCCCAGTCGGGGGCGAGATCGACATCGAGTTCAATCGCGATGGCGAAGGCGTGGCACTCAGTGTCATAGACAGCGGCTACGGTATTCCGGAAGCGCAGATTCCGCGCATCACCGAACGTTTCTACCGTGTATCGAACAGCCGATCACGGGAATCGGGCGGCACCGGTTTGGGCTTGTCCATCGTCAAACACGTTTTGAACCATCATGACGCCACATTGGAAATCGAAAGTGACGTCGGCAAAGGGAGCAGGTTTACATGTCATCTGAACGCAAATCGCGTGGTGCCGCGCCAAGTCCACACCATCTCACCGGTGTAGAGAATCGGGCCGTGACGGAATCCGACCCGCGCGCACTGCATGACAGCGGCTTGTATGCGAACCGCGAGCTGTCCCAGCTCGACTTTAACTTCCGCGTCTTGGATCAGGCTTACAACACCGACGTTCCGCTTCTGGAGCGCCTTCGATACATGTGCATTTCCTGCACGAATCTGGACGAGTTTTTCGAGATTCGCGCGGGCCGCGTGCGGCATGCGGAACAGTTGGATTTGGCCGCAGGTAGCGATGGTCGCGCCTATTCGACCCTGATCAAACAAATCCATGCGCGCGCCGCCGAGCTGGTTCACGATCAGTACGATTGCTTTTACAACGCGTTGAAGCCCGCCCTTTCTGACGCCGGCATCAATTTGCCGGAACAAAACCAGTGGACCGAGGCGCAGCGCGAATGGCTTCGCGCGTATTTTCGCGAACAGATCATGCCGGTGCTTTCACCGCTCGGCTTGGATCCTGCACACCCCTTCCCGAAGATTCTCAACAAGACCTTGAACGTCGTCGTGGTGCTTGAGGGCCGCGATGCGTTCGGGCGCGAAGGCCACTTGGCTGTGGTGCGCGCGCCGCGCTCACTGCCTCGCATCATCCGGATGCCGGACGCCGATGGCGATGGCGAGTCCTTCCACGATTTCGTTTTTCTGTCTTCGGTCCTGTCCGCCTTTGTTGACGAAATGTTTCCGGGGATGACGGTCAAGGGTGCCTATCAGTTCCGTGTGACGCGAAACTCGGAATTGATCATGGACGATGACGATGTCGACAATCTCGCCCACGCATTGCGAGACGAGTTGGTCGGACGCGGGTATCTGCGCGCCGTGCGGCTGGAACTTGAGGAAGGCTGTCCTGAAGATATCACCCGGATGCTGCTGCAAAATTTTGAGCTGACGGACAATGCGGTGTACCGCATCAATGGCCCCGTCAACTTGAATCGCGTCGGACAAGTGTATGACCTGGTCAACCGTCCGGAATTGAAGTTCCCGCCGATGCAGCCGCGGCAGATGGACACCACCAACATTTTCGAGACATTGCGAAAGGGCGATGTGCTGCTGCATCACCCGTTCGATTCGTTCAGCCCAGTGCCCGAGATGGTGCGTCAAGCCGCGATCGACCCTGATGTGTTGGCCATCAAGCAAACGCTTTATCGGACAGGCAAGGACTCGCCCATCGTTGATGCGTTGATCCATGCCGCACGCAACGGCAAGGACGTGACCGTGGTGGTCGAGCTGCTTGCGCGTTTCGATGAGGAGGCGAATCTGGGATTTGCCGACCGCTTGCAAGAGGCCGGCGTGCAAGTCGTCTACGGCGTGGTCGGTTACAAGACGCACGCAAAAATGATGCTGGTCGTGCGCCGCGAAAACGGCAAACTCAACCGCTATGTGCACTTGGGGACGGGTAACTATCATGCCGGGACAGCGCGCCTTTACACGGACATCGGGCTGATGACCTGCCATCCGGACATCGCCGAAGACGTGCACCAGATTTTCCAACAGATGTCAGGGCTCGCTTCGGAAGTCAAATTGCGCAAGTTGCTGCAATCGCCTTTCAGCCTGCACAGCGGTCTTTTGGAGCGTATCGAACGCGAGGCCGAAAACGCCAAGGCGGGCAAGCGAGGCCACGTCATTGCCAAAATGAATGCGTTGAACGAACCGAATGTGATTCGCGCGCTTTATCGCGCTTCTCAGGCCGGTGTGAAGATCGAACTGATCGTGCGCGGCGCTTGCACTTTGCGTCCGGGCATCAAAGGCGTATCGGAAAACATCACGGTGCGTTCGATCATCGGTCGCTTCCTGGAGCACCATCGGGTCTATTGGTTCGCCAATGATGATCAGCCGGAGATCTTTTGCTCCAGCGCCGACTGGCTGGAACGAAACCTTTTGCGGCGCGTGGAAACCTGCTTTCCGATCTTGGATCCGCAACTGGCCAAACGCGTTTTTGACGAGACACTGGCAAACTATCTTGCAGACAACACGCAAGCTTGGGAGCTGATGCCGGATGGCCACTATGTTCGCCGCACACCCGGACCGGGCGAAGTGCCGCACTCCGCGCAAGGCGCATTACTCGCCAAGTCGCAAAAATAAAACCACACGCGGAATGACATTTTGAGCACACCGCTTTTGAAAAATGGCGACATGCTGGCGGCCGTGGATTTGGGCTCGAACAGTTTCCACATGGTGGTCGCGCAGCAACAGCTCGGCCAGCTTCGCATCATCGATCGCATTCGCGAGATGGTACGCATGGCCGAAGGTCTGGATGCGAAAGGCAATCTGGACCGCAAAGTGGAAGATCGGGCAATTGCCTGTCTCGAGCGCTTCGGACAACGGATTCGAGGCATACCGGCAACGCAGGTGCGCGCCCTCGCCACAAACTCAGTGCGTGCCCTCGCCGATCCGCAGGCCTTCTTGGTGCGCGCAGAGGCGGCGCTCGGACACCGGATTGAAGTGGTGGCCGGACGTGAGGAAGCGCGTCTCGTGTACTTGGGCGTGGCTCAGGCCAATCCGACGCGCGATAACAGCCTGCGTATGGTCATGGATATCGGCGGTGGTTCAACTGAAACCATCATCGGGCGAGGCCTTGAGCCGATTGAGCGCGAAAGCTTGCAAGTGGGTTGCGTGGCGACCACCCGTAGATTTTTCAATAACGGCAAGTTGACACGCAAAAAATGGCGTCAAGGTTTGATCGAAGTGGCCGCGGAGTTCCAACAGTTCGCCACCGCCTATCGCCAGTTGGGCTGGAACGAAGCTATTGGATCTTCCGGCACGATCAAGGCGATTGGCAAAGTCTGCAAAGAAATGAAGTTGACCAACGGCGAAATCACGCCGGTGGCGCTTTGGACACTGCGCGATCGCGTTTTGTCGTTCGGGTCCATTGAGGCTATCGATCTACCCGATTTGAACGCCGACCGAAAGCCCGTCATCGCCGGCGGCATTTTGGTGCTGGAGGCGGCGTTTTCGGCCTTGGGTATCCGCGAAATGCGTGTCAGCAAGGATGCGATGCGCGAAGGCATTCTTTACGACATGGCCGGACGTCTCGGCGGTGTGGATCCGCGTGAATTGTCCATCGACGCGCTCATGGAGCGTTACGGGGTCGACAAGGCCCAGGCAGCGCGCGTCGAACGCACGGCACTGGCCCTGTTCCGACAAGTCGCCAAAGCCTGGAAACTGGGACCCGACGAACAAGCCCTGCTTTCTTGGGCCGCGAGAATTCATGAGTCCGGCCTCGCCATCGCGCATAGCCAGTACCAGATACACGGTGCCTACATCGTGCAAAACTCGGACATTTCTGGCTTCACCTATCAAGAGCAGCAACAACTGGCTTGCATTGTCCGGAACCAGCGGCGCTCTATCAGTCGTTCGAGTTTGGCCGCCCTGCCCGATCGCGTTCGTTTGTCGACCAAACGGTTGGTGCTGCTTTTGCGTCTTGCGGTTTTGTTGCATCGTTCGCACGATGCGGAAATCATCAGACGAAAGAAGGCGACCGCGAAGGGCACCACACTTACCTTGGAACTCAGCCGCAAGTGGTTGGACAACCGCCCTCTACTCAAGACCGATCTGGAGAGCGAACCCGATGACCTCAAGGGCCTCGGCATCAAACTCAACATCAAACAAACGTAGGCCTGTCACGGTGTTGTCACCCGTCTGACAAGCCGCCGTCATCCCCGGCATTCAGCATGATCCGAGCAGACAAGGGTTACGGGCATGCATTACACGATCGTCACCGAGACATACCCGCCGGAAGTCAACGGCGTCGCCCTGACCGTGCAAGATTTGGAAAAAGGACTGCGCGCACGCGGGCATGCGGTCGATGTCATCCGACCGCGACAGGGTGAAGACACCACCGGTCAGCCGCACGAACTGCTGATGCGCAGCTCCGAGATTCCGCGCTATCCCGGCATGCGCTTCGGGCATCCGGCCGGTAGCACCTTGCGCAAGCGTTGGCAGAAGTCTCGACCCGATGCCCTGTACATCGCGACCGAAGGACCGCTCGGCTATTCCGCTGTACGCGCGGCCGTGAAACTCGGCATCCCGTTTGCCACGGGTTTTCACACGCGTTTCGACCAATACATGCGGGACTACGGTGTGCCCTTCCTGCAGCCCCTTGCGCTGCGTTGGATGCGGCACTTCCACAATGCCTCCGACGCGACGCTTGTACCGACCTGTGAATTGGCCGACTTTCTGATTTCCATGGGCTTTGACAAAGTCTCGCATTTACCGCGGGCGGTCGACACCGCACGTTTCAGTCCCGACAAGCGCGACCATACCTTGCGTGCCTCGTGGGGCTTGGGCCCGGACGACCTTGCGGTCATTTATCTGGGGCGCATTGCCGCCGAGAAGAATCTACCGCTGGCCGTGCGCACTTTCCGCGAAATCCAACGGCGCCAGCCGACGGCCAAATTCATTTGGGTCGGCGTCGGTCCGGAAGCGGAAAACATCGAACGCGCCAATCCCGACTTCGTGTTTGCCGGACTGCGGCGCGGAGACGACTTGGCCAGGCACTTTGCCACCGCCGATATGTTTGTGTTTCCGAGCCACTCCGAAACATTCGGCAACGTCACGATCGAATCGATGGCCAGTGGCGTTCCGCCGGTGGCCTATCGCTATGGTGCGGCCAAGGAACACCTTCGCGACGGCATTGACGGCTTTGCTGTTGAGGGAAAAGGCGAAGACAACTTTGTGGACGCCGCAATCCGCCTCGCGACCGATGCCGAGCTTCGCGCTTCCATGCGCGTCAACGCGCGTGAATCGGTGGCGCGTTTGCAGCCTGCCCAAGTCGCGTCCGACTTGGACGACATCCTGATGCGAATGATCCGTGAGAGGAGCCCACATGAACTCTCTGCTGTCGCGTAATCATTGGTTCACCCAAGACCGGGGTTGGTGCAAGCGTGCCAACGCCCTAGGGCGGCAATCCCTGGTTTTGCGCTACTTCTCGACGATCAGTCGATTGGGCGACGGCGTTTTCTGGTATGGCTTGATGGTGGTCTTCAGCGTGTTCTTCGGTGCCGCCGGTGCCAAAGCCGCCGTCCATCTGGCGGCCACCGGCATCGTCTCGCTTCTGCTCTACAAAGGACTGAAACATTGGACACGTCGACCCCGTCCCTTTGCTTCGGATATTTCCATCAAAGCCTGGATCGCCCCGCTGGATGAGTTCAGCTTTCCTTCCGGTCACACCTTGCATGCCGTGACATTCACGCTGCTGGCCATGGCCTATTTTCCGATGTCGGGTTGGTTGCTCATCCCGTTCACGGCCAGCGTGGCGCTGTCGCGCGTCATCTTGGGCTTGCACTATCCCAGTGACGTGGCTGCCGCAACGGTGATCGGCAGCTTGCTGGCAAGCCTTTCCCTTTGGATGGTTCCCGGAGCCAGTCTGTTGCAGTAAGACCCGCGCTCACCGTGATGCCTTAACATGCGGCGATGAATTATCGCCATGCCTTCCACGCGGGAAATCACGCCGACGTTTTGAAACATGTCGTGCTGCTCGGTCTGTGCGACGCCTTGATGGCGAAACCTACGCCGATGTTTTTTTGGGATGTGCACGCAGGCGCGGGTGTCTACGACCTGGCCGGAGAAGAGGCGGGCAAAACCGCTGAGTTTCATGAGGGCATCGCCAAAGTTTGTGCGCCTGACGCGTCTCTCTTGCAAAGCTATCTCGCCGCGATCGACTTGTGCCGTCAGCAATGGGGTGAATCTGCCTATCCGGGCTCCCCTTGGTTGATACAGGCGCGCATGCGCACCGATGATCGGCTGATTTGCACGGAGCTCCAACCGGATGTCGTCGCCTTGCTTCGCGAAACGATGCGCGGCGATACGCGTGTCTCCGTCCAGTCCGCCGATGGCTATGGGAAGGTGCGCGCATTGCTGCCACCCAAAAGCGGTGCCGCGCGTCTGAATCGTGGCATCGTCTTGCTGGATCCGCCGTACGAGGCACAACTGGCCGAGTTTGATGCCGCATTTCAAACGGTGTCGGCGGCGATCGAGCGCTGGGCACAAGGCACTTTCGTACTTTGGTATCCGATCAAGCGACGTCGGGACCTTGCCCGAATTTATCGGGACGCGGCGGCGCTTCCCGCCAAATCCTTGTTGTCGGTGGAGTTGATCGTGCGTGACGACGATAGCCCGTTGCGCATGAACGGCAGCGGGCTCTTCATTTGGAACGCGCCATACCAATTCGACGCCCGACTTGACCCCGCATTGGCGGAGCTGGGCAGCCTATTGGCCGAGGCGCAGCCCAATGCCCGCGCCACTTGGCTGAAAAAGGCCGACTGACCTTTCTCAGCGGGCGTTTGCCCGCGGAAGCTCCGGCTCGAAAAAGCTCCAACGCACTTCTTTGAACTCGGCCTTGATGCGTCGTTCAACCGTCGTGATTTGCTGGATGAATCCGGCCACGTCTTCTTTCTCGGTCATCACTGCTTGCACCGACATCATCACTTCGTTGCCCAACTGCAAGGTGATCAAGCTGATAACGCGGTCCACTTCAGGTTGTGCTTGGATGAACTCACGGAGGGCATCCTCCCGGTCCGGGTCCATGCGCTGGCCGATCAACATTGCTTTGACTTCGATGGCCACGAACACAGCAACCACAATCAGCAACAAGCCAATCGCCAATGTGCCCAGGGCATCCCATACCGGATTGCCGGTGACGATGGTCATCAGAACGGCCGCCAAAGCCAGGACCAGACCAGTCAATGCCGCCAAGTCCTCGCCGAAAATTACAATCAGTTCCGCTTGACGACTGGTCCGGAACCACTGCCAGATGCTGCGCCCGCCGCGCGCCTTGGCAACTTCCTGCAGGCAGGCACGCATCGACATGCCTTCCGCGATAATCGCGAACACGAGCACGCCGACTGCCCACCACAATTTGCCGGTTTCTGGCGCATGCAGCTCGTGCAATTTGTGCCAACCTTCGTAGAGCGAGTACATCCCGCCCACGGTGAACAACATCACCGCGACAAGGAATGACCAGAAGTAAATCGCTTTGCCATAGCCCAATGGATACTCATCGGTCGCGGGCCGCTTGGATTGCTTCACGCCCAAAATCAGCAGCAATTGGTTGCCGCAATCCGCTAGCGAATGGACTGTCTCGGCCAACATGGCACTCGAGCCGGTGAAAAACGCCGCAACCCCCTTGGCGCACGCGATTGCAAAATTCGCCCCCAGGGCGAACAGAATGGCGCGGGTCGAATCTCCACCACCTGACATCGGAACTTCCTGTCTGCGAAAACGTGCGCCAGTCTACCAAAACGGCGGCGTAACCCCGATTCAGCCCAACGAAAATTTCATGCAAATCGTGGCAGGATGTGCCTATGGCTATCCGTAATCAACTGCCGCCTTGGCACGAAAAAATGCACTTGGCGAACGGCCGCGAAGTGTTGATCCGACCCGTTCGTCCGGAAGACGCGACCATCCTCAGGGCAACCTTTCCGTTGTTCGAACCGCAATCGGTCGCCAAGACCTTCCAATCGAGCGACGCCGAACTCGGTGTCGACGATGCGGCACGTTTGGCCCAGCCCGACCCTAAGAACGAATTCGTCCTGGTGGCCACCGAGCCCTACGAGCCCGGTGAAGCGATGATTTTCGCCATGGTCCGCGGCAAGACGGAGGAAGGCTCGGACGAAGCCGAATTCCATGTGTTGGTCGGTCGCAATGTGTTGAACCTCGGATTGGGTCGCCACCTGTTGTCGCGCTTGTCGCGCTGGACCAAAGGCCGCGGCATCAGCCGCATGGTTGGCGATCTGCCGCAGGAAAACAGCCCGATTCTCGATCATGCCGACTCACTCGGTTTTCAACGTCAGAGCGAAAGTGAAGAATCCGGATTGGTGCGGGTGGTACTGGATGGCGGCGCAAGTGCCGAGGCCGAAGCCCCGCGTTGAGTCTCCGCGGCGTGACGCGCGTCCGCTAAAATGCGCGTTCACATGAGTTCCAAGGCTTCGAGTTCCCCACCGCTTCCGCGCGCTGGTCAGCAGCGCGCGTGGTGGCGTGCGCCCGGCACTCCCAGCGGACTCGCTTGGGCCATTCTTCGTGCGGCCATCGCACATGAGGGGCCGTTGCTGGCCGTGACGCCGGACAATCAACAGGCGCACCAACTCGAAAACGATTTGCGCGTACTGGCAGGCAGCGATTCCGGCTTGGATATCTTGCCGTTTCCCGACTGGGAAACTCTGCCCTACGACAGTTTCAGTCCGCATCCTGAAATCACCTCGCAACGCCTGGCAACCTTGCACCGGTTGCCACAGATCCACAAAGGCGTGGTGGTTGTTCCGGTGCAAACACTGGTACAGCGGCTCGCCCCCCTCGCCCACATTGTCGGCGGGAGTTTCAATTACGCTCGTGGCGAAAAACTCGATCTCGATGCCGAGAAGCGTCGACTGGAATCGGCCGGCTATCGAAACGTCCCACAAGTACTCGACCCCGGTGATTTTGCAGTGCGCGGCGGTTTACTTGACGTTTTCCCTATGGGTACGGTCACGCCTTACCGGATCGAATTGTTCGACGACGAGATCGACACACTCAGGGCATTCGACCCTGAGACACAGCGTTCGCAGGACCATGTCGAACACGTTCGCCTATTGCCCGGTCGTGAAGTCCCGGTCGGTGACCAACCTTTCGAGAACGTCATGCGTATTTTGCGTGACCGCTTCGAGATCGATACGCGCCAAAGCGCGCTTTACAAAGATTTGAAGTCAGGCTTGCTGCCCGCGGGCATCGAAGCTTGGCTGCCTTTGTTCTTCACCGATGCGTCGGGCAATTCGAAAACGTCGACGCTGTTTGACTATTTGCCCGCCAGCACCTTGCCGGTGTTGTGCGAAGACATCGGCGCGAATTTGGATCGATTCTGGCAACAGACCGGTAATCGCTACGAACAACGCCGCTATGATCCCGAGCGGCCGATTCTGCCGCCGGCCGAGCTGTATCTGACGCCCGATCAGTTGCGCGAACGTTTGAATCAGGGCCTCCGGGTGGAGGTGTGCGGGAGCGCGCATCCGCGTTTTGCTGACGCCACGCCGTTGGGAGTCCAACCGGTTCCGCCATTGCCGTTAGCCAGCCATTCCGAGACCCCTGCCGCAGCCTTCAAGCAATTTGCCGCCGCGTATCCCGGCGAAATCCGCATTGCGGCGGAATCCGCCGGCCGCCGCGAGGCATTGCTCGACGTGTTCCGTGCCGCCGGAATCGCACCGGATATTCGCACGACGCTTGCTCTGGGTGATGCCGTACAACCCAAGCACATCAGCATTTGTGTTGCCCCGCTATCGGATGGTTTCGCGCTTGACGATCCGCTCGTCGCCGTACTGACCGAGCAACAATTCTTCCCCGAACGCGCGGCACATGTGCGGCGCTCGCGCAAAGCCGCGCGCGAACCGGAAGCGATCATTCGCGATCTGGGTGAACTCACGGAAGGTGCGCCGATCGTTCACGAAGACCACGGTGTCGGCCGCTATCGCGGACTGATCACGCTGGTCACCGATGGCGAAAAAGGCGAATACCTCGACATCGAATATGCGAAAGGCGACCGCTTGTATGTGCCGGTGTCGCAATTGGATTTGGTGTCACGCTATTCCGGCGCATCGCCGGAAACCGCGCCGCTGCATTCGCTGGGTGGCGAGCGTTGGACCAAAGCCAAGCAGAAGGCCGCCGAAAAAGTCCGCGACGTCGCCGCAGAGCTTTTGGATATCCAAGCCAGACGTCAGGCACGCGCAGGGATCTCACTGGAAACCGATCGCGCTTTGTACGAGCCTTTCGCCGCCAGTTTCCCCTTCGAGGAAACCCCTGACCAATACGCGGCAATCGAGTCAGTGTTGCGGGATCTCGCCTCTTCCCAACCGATGGACCGGGTGGTCTGCGGCGACGTTGGGTTTGGCAAAACCGAGGTCGCTGTGCGCGCGGCATTTGCCGCGGCATCCGCCGGCAAACAGGTGGCAGTGCTGGTACCCACGACCCTGCTTGCAGAACAGCATTACCGCAACTTCCGCGATCGTTTCGCCGATTGGCCGCTGAAAGTCGAAGTGCTTTCGCGCTTCAAAACCGCCAAGGAAACCAAACTCGCGTTGGAACGGCTGGAGCGCGGCGACATCGACGTTATTGTCGGCACCCACAAATTGCTGAGCCCCGATATCCGCTTCAAGGACTTGGGGCTGGTGATCGTGGATGAAGAGCAACGCTTCGGCGTGCGTCAAAAAGAGGCCCTCAAAGCTTTGCGCGCAAACGTCCATCTGCTGACGCTGACCGCCACGCCGATTCCGCGCACCTTGAACATGGCCATGGCCGGCTTGCGCGACTTGTCCATCATCGCCACTGCCCCGACCAATCGCCTCGCCGTGCAAACCTTTGTGGCCCCGTGGGATACAGCGTTGCTCAGAGAAGCGTTCCAGCGTGAGCTTGGTCGCGGGGGTCAGGTGTACTTCCTGCATAACGATCTGGACAGCATCGAGCGCATGAAGACAACACTCGAAGAACTGATTCCGGAAGCACGCATCGGTGTCGCGCACGGCCAGATGCCCGAACGCGAGCTCGAGCAAGTGATGCTCGACTTCCAGAAGCAACGTGTGAACGTTTTGCTGTGTTCCACTATCGTTGAGTCTGGCATCGACATTCCGAATGCCAACACGATGATCATCAATCGCGCGGACATGTTCGGCCTGGCGCAATTGCACCAACTGCGCGGGCGCGTCGGCCGTTCGCATCATCGCGCCTATGCCTATTTGTTGATCCCCGACGACCGTTCCATCACGTCTGATGCGCGCAAGCGGTTGGAAGCGATCAGCTCGATGGACGAACTGGGCGCAGGCTTCCTGCTTGCGACCCATGATCTTGAGATTCGCGGTGCAGGCGAATTACTCGGTGAAGACCAGAGCGGTCAAATGACCGAAGTCGGTTTCAGCCTGTATACGGAACTTCTTGAGCGTGCCGTTCGCAGCATCAAGGAAGGCAAATTGCCGGAATACGACGCTGACGCGGCGCGCGGTGCCGAGGTCGAACTGCATGTGCCGGCGTTGATTCCGGACGACTACTTGCCGGACGTGCACACGCGGCTGACCTTGTACAAGCGCATCAGTGCCGCGCGCACCGAATCCGCCTTGCGTGATTTGCAGATCGAGCTCATCGATCGCTTCGGATTGCTACCTGACCCCGTCAAACATCTGTTCGCCGTGGCCGAGCTCAAGCTTGAAGCCACGCGCATGGGCATCAAGAAACTGGTGTTGGGCGAAAACGGCGGACGCGTTCAATTTGTTGAAAAGCCTGACATCGATCCGATGGCATTGATCAAGTTGATTCAAACGCAACCCAACCGCTATCGCATGGACGGCCCGCAAAAACTGCGTATTGTGGACGCCGACCTGCCCGACTTTGCCAGCCGAATGAAACAAGCGCAGGGCTTGCTCACCCTGCTGCGTATTTCTTGAATCAGCGCAACTGACTGTCTTTGCTGCCGCGACGGTTGTAGCCGCCGTCGGTGGCGTTTTCCAAATCAACCGTTTCCTGGCAAGGCACGCATAAGCGCACGCCGGGAATGGCTTTGCGTCGCGCTTCCGGAATTGGCGCATCACACGATTCGCAGTGCTCGAGACCGGGACCGGTGGGCAATTGCTGACGCGCGCGTTTGATCGCGTCTTTCACCGTCGCATCAATTTGGTCTTGAACGGCGCCGTCGCCTGCCCAACCGGTGGCCATCTTGTTTCTCCGTTACACCGCGCCTGTTTCAGGCGCCTTCTTGTTCTTCCATCCCGACGTGCACATGCGCCGAATCGTACACCGCTTGATCGAGCAATCCGGTTTCTTTCGCCACCAGGACCGGAATCAACACCTGACCGGTGACGTTGGTCATCGTGCGCATCATGTCCAGGATGCGGTCGATGGCATACAAGATGCCGATAGCGTGCAAGGGCAAGCCGGCCGAGCTCAAGACCACCGTCGCCATGATCACCGCAGTACCCGGCACACCTGCCGTCCCGAAACTACCCAACACCGATGCCAAGGCAATGATGAAGTATTGGCCCGGCGACAAATCGATGCCCATGTATTGGGCAATGAACACCGCCGACAACGCCGGATAGATGGCGCCACAACCGTCCATCTTGATGCTCGCGCCGAGCGGCACCGCAAAGCTCGCATAGTCCTTGTTGACGCCCAGGTTGTCAGTGGCGGAACGCAAGGACATCGGCAACGCAGCGAAACTGCTGGACGCCACAAAAGCGACTTGCATGGCCGGCGCAGCGCCCTTGAAGAACTTCCAAGGATTCAAGCCGTGCGCGATCAACAGACCGGTGTAGACAAAAACAATGTGGAACGCGCAGGCGGCATACAAGGCAATCACGAACTTGCCCAGCGGGATCAGTTGTTCAAAGCCATAACCGCCGACCAACGCCGCGATCAAACCGAAGGTACCGATGGGCGTGAACTCAAGGACAAAGCGCGTGACTTGAATCATCACTTCGCTGGATTGTTTGAAGATGTCGCGCACGCCGGCCGTCTTCGCACCCAGTTTCACAAAGGCGAAACCGATCAATCCCGCAAAGAAAATCACTTGCAGGACCGTGAAGTTGCTCGGCACGATGATCGATTGACCATCCGCGGTCTTACCCGACCCCAACGCCGCCATCGCCCGGAAGGGATTCTCTGGCACCAAATTCAACAGCACTTGAAGCGGACCCGGCACGTTTTTCGGTTTGTAGTCTGCGGCCACCTGCAGGCTGGCCACGTCGACGCCAACCCCGGGCTTCAAAATCCAACCGAACACCAATCCGACGGTGACGGCCAGGACGGCCGTGATCGCGAACCACAAGAACGTTCGCCCGCCCAAAGCAGCGATGGATTTTTGACCATGCAGGGAACTGACCGCACTGACCACCGCAAAGAACACCAGCGGGATGGCGATCATTTTGATCAGGTTGACGTAGACATCGCCCAGCGGCCCAAACCAAGTAACGGCGTTTTCGCCGAACGCCCAACCCGCCAACATGCCCAAGACAAAACCGGCAACCACGCGCTGCCAAAACGGAATTCGGAACCACCAAGCCATCGGACGGCGCCTTGCGAAAACGGAAAGTCAAACAATAGCGGAGACCGGGGCAACCTGCATTGAACGAATCATCACGCAGGCGATCGACACGGCAAATCGTGATAATGGAGGCATTCCAGACGGTTGACAGCGATGAATCTTTTGAAACCCATCACACTTGCCTGCCTGTCCACCCTGCTGGGCGCTTGCGCCACAACCGCGACTTCGGGAACCGCTTCCACCGGCGCGGCGGTCGAGATCGCAGTGCCGGTGATTGAGCGTCCTGCCGGTGAAAGCGCGGCTTGGTGGTTCAACAATGGTGCTGCTGAAGCGGCCCGTTTGGGCGCATCGCGCGGCAAAGCCAAGAACCTGATCCTGTTTATTGGCGATGGTATGAGTTTGACCACTGTCGCCGCAGCAAGAATTTTTGAAGGTCAACGCAAAGGCGGCAGCGGCGAAGAGAACCGCCTGAGTTGGGAGAACTGGTCCAACACCGGCTTGAGTCGCACCTACAACACCGACTCGCAGACACCCGACTCCGCCGGCACGATGTCGGCCATGGCAACGGGTGCCAAGACGCGACTCGGCGTGTTGAGCATCGGACAATCCGCGGCGCGCGGTGACTGCAGCGCGGCACGCAAGGCGCCGCTCTTGACGCTTTGGGAGCTGGCTGCCGCAAGTGGCTTGGCGACGGGGGTCGTCACAACCACACGCGTGACGCATGCGACGCCCGGCGCGACCTTCAGCCACAGCGCGGATCGCAACTGGGAAGACGATACCGATCTGAAGGGCGATGCCCGTGAGGCCGGTTGCGTGGATATCGCCCGGCAAATGGTGGAAACGGATTTCGGCAACGGACCGGACGTCTTGATGGGCGGTGGCCGTGCACAGTTCATGCCCGCGCAACAAACTGATCCCGAGTACGACGACAAAGTGGGCGCCCGTCTGGATGGACGAGATTTGATCGCCGAATGGAAAGCGCGCCACCCCGACGGCAACTTCGTCTGGAATGAAAAACAATTGCAAGACGCCCCGAAGACCGGCGCACTGCTCGCGCTGTTCGAGCCAAGCCACATGCAGTACGAACATGACCGCAAACAGGATGGCGCCGGTGAACCTTCACTGGCAGAGATGACGCGTGCGGCGATTACACGTCTGAAGAACAACCCCAATGGCTTCGTTCTCCTCGTCGAAGGCGGTCGCATCGATCACGCCAACCACGCCGGCAACGCGTACCGCGCATTGTCCGATACCGTCGCGTTGTCGGATGCCGTTTGGGCCGCTCAGGCCATGTCGGATCCCGAAGACACGTTGATGATTGTCACCGCCGACCACTCGCATTCGCTGAGCTTTGTCGGCTACCCGACCCGCGGCAATCCCATCCTGGGCAAAGTCAAAGGCGGCAGCGGCGAAGGCGGCGATCCCGCACAATTCGCGCGCGATGCCACCGGCCTGACCTACACCACCTTGGTGTACGCGAACGGCCCGGGCAATGTCGGCGCCACCGATCAACAACCGGAAGGGCCGAAGAAGTTCGAGCACTATGCCAGCGGCTATCAACGGCCGGTGGCTGCGCGGCCGAATCTGGAGTCGGTCAATACCGAAGATCCTGACTACATGCAGGAGGCATTGGTCCCGATGAGTGCCGAAACACACGGCGGCGATGACGTCGGCGTCTGGGCGTGGGGCGCGCAAGCGTCGGCGGTTCGCGGCAACATCGAAGAGAACACGATCTTCCATTTGCTCCTGCAAGCAAATCCGCGCTTGCGTGCCGCCTTGTGCGCGAAGACGGCCTGTGTTCAAGGTGTGCCGGTTGCGTTGCCCGATCCAAAGGTATTCGAGACGCCGGTCAAGCGCTGATCACTTCACATCCCGCTTCCAGTGCGGCACGGAAAATAGAGGATTCGCAAGGAGCACTCATGAACACATCATTGAAGGACAAGGTCTGCGTGGTGACCGGTGCGGCTAGCGGTATCGGCAAACGCATAGCCGAGGTCTATGCCGCTGCAGGCGCGCGCGTTGCCATTGCCGATCTCAAGATCGAAGCCGCCGAAGCCACTGCACAAGAAATTCGCACTGCCGGCGGCGAAGCCTTGGCGGTTGCGATGGACGTCACCCAGGAACAGGAAGTCATCGACGGCATCGCGAAAGTCGTTGCCCAATGGAAAAAAGTCGACGTGTTGGTGTCGAATGCGGGCATCCAGATCATTAACAAGATCACCGACTTCGCCTTCGACGATTGGAAAAAGATGTTGGCCATCCATTGCGACGGCGCATTCCTGACAGCGCGTGAATGCATGCGCGACATGGAACGGCGCAAGGCTGGTGGCGCGATCATCATGATGGGATCGGTGCACTCGCACGAAGCCTCGCCGCTGAAGGCACCTTATGTCACTGCCAAACACGGCCTGCTCGGTCTCGCCCGCGTGATCGCCAAAGAAGGCGGCAAGCTCGGGATCCGTTCCAATGTAATTTGCCCGGGATTCGTGCGCACGCCCTTGGTCGACAAACAGATTCCGGAACAGGCGAAAGAGCTCGGCATCAGCGAAGAAGAAGTCATTAAGAACGTCATGCTGAAGGAAACCGTCGACGGTGAATTCACCACGGTCGATGACGTCGCGAATGTCGCATTGTTCCTGGCAGCGTTCGAAACCAATGCGCTGACCGGACAAAGCATCATCGTCAGCCATGGCTGGCACATCAACTAAGCACGAGGAGCGGCTGCAGCGCATTCGCGCGGCTGCCGCCGATTACCCGACCATTGCATTGGTGCTGCAAGGCGGCGGCGCGCTGGGAGCCTACCAGTGCGGCGTTTACGAGGGTTTGGCCGAGGCCGGCGTGATGCCGAATTGGCTGGCCGGCATTTCCATCGGCGCCATCAATGCGGCAATCATCGCGGGCAACCCCGCCGAAGAACGGATCCCGCAACTCAGACGTTTTTGGGAACAGGTCAGCCAGCCCGGTGAGGCACTCGCCATGCCGGCCACCTATATCCGGAGTCTGTTGTCGGCCATGCCTCAGACTGATTTCACCCACGCTTGGGCGGCCGCCTTGAGTGCCGGCGCGGCAATGTTGAACGGTCAGTCGGGGTTCTTTGAATCGCGGCCTATTTCCCCGTTCTTGAGTTTGAGTGGCGGCGAGGCAGCCACCAGCTTTTACGACACATCGAGTTTGAAGCTAACGCTTGAACGCTGCGTCGACTTCGACCGCATCAATCACAAAGACAGCTGTCGGTTGACCGTCGGCGCAGCCGAAGTCACTACCGGCAATTTCCGCTATTTCGACAGTCGCAAAACGCGCATGACCCCGGAGCACATCATGGCGTCGGGTGCGTTGCCGCCGGCATTTCCCGCCATTGAAATCGATGGGGTCGCTTATTGGGACGGCGGGTTGATTTCCAATACCCCGCTCGAATATGTGTTGGATCTATGGCCGCGCGAGGACACGCTCGCCTTGCAGGTCGATCTTTGGAGCGCACGCGGACCGATGCCGACCACCATGCTGGAAGTCCTCGAGCGCCAGAAGGATATTCAGTATTCCAGCAGAACGCGTCATGGCACTGACATGGTCGCGCGCACCCAACATCTGCGCACGGCACTGGGCGATTTGATCCAGCGATTGCCCGACCGAAAAGTCCCTGATGAATTGAAAGATGCCTTGGCACCTTGGCTGGACGATCGGGTTTTCAACATCGTGCATTTCATCTATCAGGCGAAGTCACATGAGGAAAACTTCAAGGACTATGCGTTTGGCAGATTTGCAATGCACGAGCACTGGGAGAGCGGTTTGCGCGATACGCGGATGACCTTGGAACACCCCGAGTTCTTGAAGCTTCCGGATCGCCGCAAAGGCTATGCGGTGCACGATGTGCATCGCATGGCGGAACAACCCCAAGTCAAGCTGGTTTGAGGGTCAGAACGGCTTGGC
The DNA here is from genome assembly GCF_019551435.1 of Lysobacter soyae. NCBI lineage: Bacteria > Pseudomonadati > Pseudomonadota > Gammaproteobacteria > Lysobacterales > Lysobacteraceae > Lysobacter > Lysobacter soyae. The sequence continues at coordinate 883,484 of NZ_CP080544.1, read as the reverse complement.
GAGCACCAGCCACACGATGCCCACCAAGATGAGGACCGGTAGCTCGTTGATCCAACGCAGGGTCTTCGCGGAGGGCAATGCACCGCCGCTGGCAGCACGCTTGACGAGTCGGCCGGCCCAAATGAAATAAGCGAGCATCACTGCGACCAACACCAACTTGGCATGCAGCCAACCGCCTTGGATCTTGTAGCCGAACCACAGCCACAGCCCGAGCAACACCATGATGCCGAACATATGGTGTCCGAACCGGTACAAGCGACGCCCCATCAATACCAAGCGCTCGCGCACGGCCGGTGCATCTCCCGCTTCCGCGATATTGACCAAGATGCGCGGCAGGTAAAAGACGCAAGACATGAAGGCGATCACGAAGACCAAGTGGGCGGTTTTGATCAAGAGATAGGACGTCGCCATAAACTATTCTTCCGAAGAGAAGTGGACATCATAGGCTGCATGCGCAAGTCCCCCAAAATTTACGACAAGAAATACTTCGACCGCTGGTATCGCAAAAGCGATATCGGCGCACGTGCGGAAGTGGCGCGCCTGGTCGCCTTGGCAGTGGCGATGGCCGAATACCATCTGGAACGACCGCTGCGCAGCGTCTTGGACATCGGTTGTGGCGAGGCCCCTTGGCAGCCGATCGTGAAGCGTCTGCGGCCGAAGGCGGACTATTTGGGATTTGATGCCAGTGAGTACGCCGTACAAACCTTCGGTGCCCGCAGGAATATCCACTTTGCCCGGTTCGGTGACTTCGAACTGTTGCGGCCCTGCCCGCCCGCGGATCTGGTGGTGTGCTCCGACGTCCTGCACTATTTGACTCCGCGAGAAATCGACCGCGGCCTACCGGGGCTGGTCGAATTGACCGGCGGCATCCTATGCCTGCCGACCTTTGTGCGCGGCGATGCGGTGGAAGGCGACTTCCACGATTTCTATCAGCGACCCGCGGCGTTCTACACCCGCCGGCTGACGGCACTGGGCATGCAATCGCTCGGGGCACATTGTTGGATTCATGCCGACCATCCGCTGACCGGACTGGAAAAACGGTGAATCCGCGCACGAAAACCTTCATCCCAGTGCGTTATGCTGCATTGCACAAGCGGAGAACTGCATGTTTTATCAATTGAACGAATACACCCGCGCTTGGTTGCAACCGTGGACTTTCCTCGCGGATGCCGGCGCACAAATGTATTCCTCACAAGGGAGTTGGATGTCGCAACTGCCGTGGGCCGACCGCACCGCCGCAGGGTTCGAACTGTTTCACCGCTTGGCCAAGGATTACGAAAAGCCGCGCTTCGACATCGACCGCGTTGAAGTCAACGGCCGGGAGTGCGCTGTCCTGCAGCGCACGGTCGCCTCGAAACCGTTTTGCAAACTCGAGCATTTCAACCGACTGTCAGACGATGCGCAAACGGTCGAGCGTTTGATGAACTCCCCCAACGTGTTGTTGGTTGCACCGCTCTCAGGCCACCACGCCACGTTGTTGCGCGACACCGTGCGCAGCTTGCTGCAGGACCACAACGTGTTCATCACCGACTGGGTTGATGCACGCATGGTTCCCGTCGGTGAAGGTGAGTTCTCGCTCGACGACTATGTGAAGTATGTCGAGGAATTCATTCGCGTCATCGGTGCTGACGACCTGCATGTCATCAGTGTCTGCCAACCGACGGTGCCGACACTCGCCGCCGTATCGCTGATGGCGGCGCGCGGTGAGGACACGCCGAATTCATTGATCATGATGGGCGGCCCGATTGATACACGCCGCTCGCCGACGTCGGTCAACAATTTGGCAACGCGCCATCCCTTCAGTTGGTTTGAACAAAACGTCATCCATGTCGTCCCCGCGAATTACCCCGGCGCCGGTCGTCGCGTTTACCCGGGCTTTTTGCAGCACATGGGATTCATTGCCATGAACCCAGAACGCCATGCGGTTTCGCATTGGGACTTCTACCGCGACTTGGTGAAGGGTGACATGGAAACCGCGCAAGCCCACCGGCGTTTCTATGATGAATACAATGCCGTGCTCGACATGCCTGCCGAATATTATTTGGACTGCATTCGCATCGTGTTCCAAGAACACTTGTTGCCACGCGGCCAATGGCATGTTGCCGGTGAGCGTGTTGACCCGGCAAAAATCAGCTCGGCGATCATGACGATCGAAGGCGAGCTCGACGATATTTCGGGTGTCGGCCAAACCAGTGCCGCGCACGACCTTTGCACCAATGTGGCGGAAAAAGATCGCGAGAAGCTGGTGGTGGAAGGTGCCGGGCACTATGGCATCTTTAGTGGCCGACGCTGGCGTACGCAGGTTTATCCGCAGGTCCGGGATTTCATCGCGCGCGAACGCAACTGAAAATCGAGCTATTCTGCAACGAGTCTTTTGAGGGGCGTTGCATGAATCGACACATCGCACGAGTCACGGGTTTCGCAGCCCTGTTCGCCACCGCACTTTGGGCCGGCGGCTTGCGGGCTGAGGGCAACAAGCCGACTTATCAATCCGCCAACCAGATCATTGATGCCGCGCCCGCGACTGCGTGGCGAACCCCCGACCCGTCACAGGTTCTTTATATGGATCTGGCGGATGGCAAGCGGGTCATCATCGAGCTGGCCCCGCATTTCGCACCGCAACATGTCGCCAACATCCAAGCCTTGGCACACGGCGGATTCTGGGACGGCCTTTCCATCTACCGCTCACAGGACAATTACGTCGTGCAGTTCGGAGATCCGGACGCCGACGACGCAACAAAGGCAAAGCCATTGTCGGCCGGCGCCAAGCCGAAGCTGGTTGCCGAATTTGAACGCAGCAGCAAGCAATTGCCCTTCCACCGTTTGAAAGACGTGGATGGCTGGGCACCGGAAACCGGCTTTTCCAATGGATTTCCGGCGGCACGTGATCCGGCCACCCAAACCGCGTGGATGACGCATTGCTACGGCACGTTGGGCGCCGGACGCGGCAATGAAGCCGACAGCTCAACCGGCGCGGAACTCTACGTGATCATCGGTGATGCACCGCGCGGCCTCGATCGCAACATCACCGTCGTGGGTCGCGTGCTGCAAGGCATGGAAAACTTAAGCGTGATTCCGCGCGGCCCGGCACCGATGGGTTTCTTCGAAGATCCTGCCAAGCGCGTTCCGATCAAATCCATTCGTTTGGAGGCGGATGTACCCGTTGCAGAGAGGACGCCCTTGCAGGTCTTCCGTACAGACACCGTCTGGTTCGACCGCGCCATTGAAGCGCGGCGCAACCGACGTGACGAATGGTACAAGCGCCCCGCCAACCATATTGGTATTTGTAGTGTTGCACCTGTGGTACGTACGCCCAAGTAAGCTTGGGGTTCGCATTAAAACCTGGAGATCATCATGATGATGTTGCGCGTGCGTATGACCGGCGACGAGAGTCAAATCCGGACGATGATGAATTTGTTGGAAGGGATGGACGGCGTCCACTCCGTTGAAGAAGTGGCGGACTTGATGCCGCACATGGATGACCCGGACTCAAGCTCATCGGGCTTGAGCGATGAATTGGGGCCGGATGCGCACGAAGTGGAGGTGGAAATCTCCAATCGTTCCACGGCGCAAAAAGTTCAAGAAGCGATGGATGCATTGGCCTACGACCTCGACATGTTGGTCGAGTTCGAATCAGTGGACGACGAATGAAAAAAATGATCTTGGGGGCTTCCGCGCTGGCGTGCGCGGCGGCGGTTTTCGCCTCAGTGCAACCCACGCCAACCGCCGCAGTCACGCAAAACGCTGCACCTTCCCCCGCTGGCTGCGCAAGCATTCCCCTCGCTGGCAAAAATGCCGGCATGGTGACCACCCCCAGCAGCGCATCGGCTTGGGGTGGCGAGCGCGCCGCAGATAGCGGCACGTTGTCCGATCGCGTCGTGAGCTACAAGATCGATGCAACGCTTGATCCGGTCAAACACACGGTGAAAGGCCAGCAACAGTTGGGCTGGCGCAATCGCAGTGCGCAGCCCGTCTGCAGCGTTTATCTGCATCTGTATTTGAATGCATTCAAGAAGGGCAGTACCTTCCGTACAGAACAAGAAAAAGGCTTCAAATTCCGCTCCGGCGTGACCTCTGATGAAAAAGAGGCGGGAGACGCCAAACTGCTGAGCGTTTTGCAGAACGGTCAGGCGGTGAAATGGCAGTTTGTCCAACCCGACGGCGGCCCGAAGACGGACCAAACGGTTGTACGGCTTGATCTGCCCATGCCCGTGGCCGCGGGCGCGACCACCCAGCTTGATATCGCCTTTGAAAACAAATTGCCACGCGTGGTGGCACGGACCGGCTATTTCGACACCTTCCATCTGGTGGGCCAATGGTTCCCGAAGATCGGTGTCCTTGAATTGCCCGGTGAACGCGGCGCCAGCGCGCCACGCTGGAATGCCCACGAAATGCATTTGCATAGCGAGTTCTATGCCGACTTCGGTAGCTACGACGTCAAGCTGACAGTGCCGGACAACTACATCGTGGGCGCCACCGGTGCGCTGCAAGGTGCGCCTGTCCGCAAGAACGGTTGGACCACCCATCACTATGCCCAAGACGACGTCCACGACTTTGCATGGACCGCGTACGACAAGTACGGCACACCTTTGGAATCCACTTGGCGCAGTCCGGCAGGCCATGATGTGAAAGTGCGCGTCTTGTACCCCAAGGGTTATGAGGCCAGCGGCAAGTTCGTCATGAAATCGACCGTCGACTCGCTCGATTATTTTTCAAAGACCTTGGGCGCCTATCCGTATAAGACCGTGACTGCGGTAGTCCCCGCTTACAACGCGGACGAAGCGGGCGGCATGGAATATCCGACATTCTTCACCGCGACTCTGACCGAGCCCAGCAAGAAGGGTTATGGCGTGCCGGATCTGATGTTGGATTTCGTCACCATCCATGAGTTCGGGCACGGCTACTTCTACGGCATTCTCGCCTCGAATGAATTCGAAGAGCCGATGCTCGACGAAGGCATGAACGAATATTGGGACATGCGCATGGTGCGTGATTTGAACCGCGGTCCGAAGATCGAGCGCTTCGACAAGAAAGGTTTTGTGCCGTTCAACGCATTTGCGGTCGAGCGTGTGATGTCGCGCCCCGACAAACCGGAAGACCCGCTCGGAAACAGCGCGTGGAACCGCAAGTCCAGCCAAAGTTACACGCGTGTGTACCAGGGCACTTCCACCGTGATGCACGACATCGAAGTCGCCGTGGGTCGCGAGTCGATGGAGCGCGCCGTGAAGCTGTATTACGACCGCTGGAAGTTCCGTCACCCGTCCATCGCTGATTTGGAACAAGCACTGATCGACGGCACCGGGCGCCCCGACATCATCAAGCCCTACTTCGCCGCACAGATTTACGGCGCCAAGCGTTTGAATGACCGGATCGCCAGCGTGTCGACTGCCGCGGCAGCCAGCGGATTCGAAACGCGTGTGGATCTGCGTCGCAGCGGCGTGGCATTGCCGCGCTCGCTCGTTGTCACCTTTAAGGACGGCAGCCGACAAACGCGTCTGATCACCGACGCAAAAGCCGCGCAAAACTTGGTGTTCACAAGCACTTCGCCTGCCGTCTCCGCCGCGCTCGATCCCTCGGGTGGCAACTACCTTGATATCAATCTCAACGACAACGCACGAACGGTTGCTGCAGTAGAGACCGGGAGCTACACCACCTGGGCCCGCGCCGCATTCCAAACCGCATTCGGCTGGATGTTCGCACTATGACGACTCATGCTACTCAATCGCGCGTTGGCGCACTCCAAGCCATCGGCCAAGGATTCCGCGCCGGCATCAAACATTGGCGCTGGCTGTCGCTGTCTGCGGTTTTCGCACTGCTGCTCGGCGGTATCGCATCGCTCCCATTGACGCGCCAATTGAAAGCCAGCCTGGGCTTCAACCCTGCCGGCGCTTCAACTGACTCGGGCGACCGCATCCAAGCGTGGGTCGAAACCCTGCGTTCGCTTGCCGGAAACGCAGAAGGCATGGCGCAGTTTGTCACCGGGGTACTGTGTTGCGTCATCGTCGCGTGGTTGCTGAAAACCTGGCTCGCCAGCGGCTTGGTCGGCAGCGTTCGCAGTGGCCGCGGTCTCGGCTATCGCGAACTGATTCGGATTTCCAATGCGGGGTTTTGGCCGCAGCTGAAACAAAATCTCTTGTTTGTGGTCGTTTTCGTCTTGTTTGCGTTGCCGGTCTTCTTCACCTTCAAATGGGTGCAAGGTGTCCGTAAAACGGCGATTGCGGCAGCGCAGGTTGAACAGGCCAATCTGGTGTTCTATCTCGTTGCCCTGCTGTGTTTGTTCTTGTTCGCCCTATGGCTGGAAATGGCACGTGCCAACCTGGCCAACGCGCATCAGACAAGCCCGCGAATTCGCAGTAGTGTGGCGCAGGGTTTGAAGACGATGTTCAAACGGCCGTTCGCGGTGATTTTGGCCTTCGTCTTGTTTCTTGCCCTCGGGCTTGCGGCATTGGCCCTGATCAGCATGCCGGTGTCGGGCATTGCCAATCCTTGGCTGTCGGCGGTCATCGTCGCTTTGGCGACCATGGTCGGTGGCGCGTTCCGTGCCATGCGTCTGGAATCACTGGCCCGCGTCGCACGCTAATCCGGCGTCGTTTCTTCCATACCGGCGGAGACGAATCCGCCGGTTTGCCGTTCCCACAATCGGGCGTACAGGCCACCCGAAGCCAGAAGTTCGGCATGGCTGCCACTTTCCACGATTCGGCCTTGATCCATCACGATCAAGCGATCCATTCGCGCGATGGTGGACAGACGATGCGCAATCGCAATGACGGTCTTGCCTTCCATCAGCGTTGCCAGCGACTCTTGAATGACCGCCTCCACTTCCGAGTCCAATGCGGAGGTCGCCTCGTCCAGCACCAATATGGGCGCGTCTTTCAACAACACACGCGCAATGGCAATGCGCTGGCGCTGACCGCCGGAGAGCTTGACGCCGCGCTCGCCCACGTGGGCATCCAAACCCCGGCGCCCTTCGCTGTCTGACAAGTCGGGTACAAATCCGTCCGCGCGCGCAGCTACGAGTGCCGCTTGTATGGCATCTTCCGATGCGTCGGCTTTCGCGATCAACAGGTTCTCGCGAATTGAGCGATGCAACAGCGAAGGCTCCTGCGTGACGACGCCGATCGCTTGTCGCAGACTCTCTTGGGCGACCTCCGCGATGTCTTGATCGTCGATCAAAATCCGACCCGCTTCGAGATCATAGAAGCGCAGCAACAAGTTCATCAGCGTGGTCTTGCCTGCGCCCGAAGGTCCGACCAACCCGACGCGTTCGCCTGGCGCGATGCGCAAGTCCAAACCGCTGATGACGCCGCTACCTTTTCCGTAATGGAAATGGATATTGTCGAAATGGATGGCGCCGGCCCGCACATGCAACGGCTTCGCATCCGGCTTGTCGGTGACGGTGAGCGGTTTCGCGACGGTTTCCATGCCGTCTTGCACAGTACCGATCGATTCGAAAATCCCGTTGATCACCCACATGATCCAACCCGACATGTTGTTGATCCGGATCACGAGTCCCGTCGACAAGGCAATCGCACCCGCCGTGATATGTCCGCCTGACCACAGCCAGATACCGAGCGCACCTGTAGCAGCAATCAACAATCCGTTCCAGAACGTGATGCTGAGATCCATGAGCGTTGTCAGGCGCGTCATCGCACGGACTTTATCGACGTTCTCCTGCACCGACTCACGTACGTATTCGTCCTCACGTGCGCTGTGCGGGAACAGCTTCAGCGCGCTGGCATTGGTGTAGCCGTCGACCACCCGCCCCATAAATTTGGATTTCGCCGTTGAGGCGGCCAAAGACCTAACTTTCGTTCTCGGGACAAACACCACCAACAACACGATGTAGCCGACCAGCCAGATCGCCAGCGGCAGACTCAGTTTCGGATCGGCCTTTGCAAAGAGGACCAGCGCAGTCACTGTGTAAATGACGACATACCAAACCGCGTCGACGATCTGTAGCGCCGATTCTCGCAAACTTGCGCCAGTCTGCATGATGCGATTGGCGATCCGTCCGGCGAAATCATTATTGAAAAATGCCAGGCTTTGCATTGACACATGGCGGTGTTGCTGCCAGCGGACCAAAGCGGTGAAAGATGGCAGCATCGCCTGATTGATCAACAAATCGTGCGCAAAGAGCAGCAAAGGCCGTACAAGCAACACGATGACAGCCATCCAAATAAGCTCGCGCCCGTGGATGGTCAAGAAATCGCGCGCCGGCAACCCTTGTGCCAGGTCGACAATGCGTCCGACAAATGAAAACAGGGAGACTTCAACCAGCGCGACCAGAAAACCGAGAATCGCTGTGCAAAACAAGACGCCCTTGGCCTGCTTCAAGTAATGCAAATAAAATCGCCACAACGATGTCGGCGGGGTGACGTTGGCCACCGGCCGGAACGGGTCAATTCGCGATTCGAACCATTTGAATATCATTCGTCATTGTGCTCGAAGGCCGGTGAAGCCGCCTCAAGCGTCGATGAATTGCGCTTGCAACTCTGCAACGGCGGTTTCGCCCAACATGGGCCGCCCCAAATGATAGCCTTGCACGAAGTCGCATCCCAATGACGCCAGTACTTCCAGCGTCTTCTGGTCTTCCACGCCTTCCGCCACAGCAGTGATGCCCAGACGATGGGACATATCAATCATCGATGCGACAAGATGTTGCAGGCGTTGACGGTGCAACAAGGTTCGAATGAACACTTGGTCGATTTTCAGTTCGGATACCGGGAAATCTTTCAGGTAGGCGAACGACGCGTAGCCGGTGCCGAAATCATCGATGGCGATCGAGACGCCGCTGCGTTTCAAGGCCATCATGCCGTCAATGACGGCGTCGGCGTTTTCCGCAAAGGCTGTTTCGGTGATTTCCAGTATCAGTCGCTCCGGCGGAACATTCCATATACCCATCGCGCGCTGGACAAGATCGGGGAAAACCGGATCGGCGGCAAAAAGGGGCGAGATATTGACCGAGACACTGATATCGGGCGCGAACTCCAACCATTGCGAGAGCAAGCGCAATGACGAATGCAGACTCCACATGGTGAGGTCCTGGATCAGTCCGCCGCGCTCTGCCATCGGAATAAAAACATTCGGGGGCACGAAGCCGCCTTCGCAAGGCCAACGGGCCAGCGATTCGAACGCGACGATCTTTTCCGGAGAGCGCGCCGAATGAATCGGCTGTAAATACAGCTGCAATTCGTTTTGACGAATGGCTTGAACCAAGCGTTCGTGCTCGTATTGGGTCGCAGAGGCATCGCTACGATGCATCTCGTAACTGTATTGGTTGTTGACCGCCCGCGAGCAGGCGCGATCGGCCGCCATCAGCAAGGCGTCGAAGTCGTGTGCGTCATCGGGAAAGTAGGCGGCACCGACGGCCACGCGAACACGGAATTTGCGCTCGCCGATTTCCACCGGGTCAGAGAACGAACGCGCGATGCGACCGGCAGCCAATTCAAGGTGATTGCGGCTGCGCAGATTACAGAAGATCACGGCGCAATCAGCCTCACCAATCCGCACCAGCTTGTCGCCCGGCCGCAGCGCTTCGCGAACGCGTTCGGGCATGGCGTGAAACAGAGCATCGCCGAGCTCGTGCCCGTACAAGAGCTCGAGGTCACGAAGACGCTGAAGTCTTGCGACCACCAAACCGACCGGCGCGACATCGCCGTTTTCGCCTTGAATCGCGCGATCAAATTCTTGACGCAGTGCAAGCAAACCGATCAAAGAAACAACTCCGACGGATCCAATCCGAAAGCACCGGGTCCCAAAGTGCGCAAGATATGAACGCTGGCATCCTCGCGCGTTTCAGAGAGATCCATAGAATGAAAGTGACCCAAGGTTTGCTTGAGTTCGTTGGTCAAGACCATGATTCTGGGGCGCAACCGCAACAAGGCGTTTTGTACCATCACAATCGCGACTTCACCGGTATTGAGCTCGACAAGGGATCCCACGGGATAGATGCCCAAGCACTTCACGAACTCTTCGACGAGCTCGCTGTGGAAATGCTTGCCGCGCTGGCAATAAAGTTCGTGCAGGGATTCCGACCGCGAAATGGCAAATCGATGCGGGCGATCCGCCGTCATGGCGTCGAATGCATCGACGATGGCGGCCAAGCGACCGGCCATCGGAATCCCCGCGCCTTGCAATCCGGACGGATAGCCGGTTCCGTCGTAGCGCTCATGGTGGCACCTGACCATCGCCAAGGTGTCGACGTCGCTGAAGCCCATCGCTTCAACGCGTCGAATGCCGTGCGCCACATGCGTTTGCACAATTGCCCGCTCATCGCTACGAAGTTCCCGGCGCACGCTGAGAATGTCGTCTGGCACGTCGACCATGCCGATGTTCATGATGAGCCCGCCTACCGCAATCGCATTGATTCGATCCGGCGGCAGTGCGAGTTCGTGCGCGAATGCGGCCGACAACGCGCAGCAATTCATCGCGTGCAAGTACTCATAGTTCGAGTGGCGTTTCAACGCCATCAACCATAGGAACGCATCCTGATTCTGGGTGACATTGCGGACCACCGGTTCCGCGGCTTGTTCGATGGCTTCTCGCGTGACGAGCCGCCCCTCGCGCAAAGACTCGAACAAATGGTTAGTGCGGTCGACCAAGGTCGCGATGGCAGCGCGGGCCGTATCAAGATCGTCCGGCGTGGGCATTCGCCCGGTCTTGTGTGGCGCGGGCACCTGCGGCGGCGGCATGGCCGCCTGCACCGCGCCACTAGCGGAGAAAGGTGATTTGGCGCCGTTGGCCGGGCGCGGCAATGCACGCAGCTTGGCAGCGATTTCGGGCTTGCTCAAATCGACGTCGACGAACACGGTTTTGCAGTACTCGGCCAACATTTTGACGTCGGCCGGCGTCTCGATCAGCAGCCCCTGCAACAAGAACGGTGTCCCCGCCCACGGCCTGTCGAGCCGGCATACCCACATGCCGAGCTCGAGAGACTGAACAGGAATTTCACGCTCTTCCAGCATTCGTGACCAAAAGCCAAAGAAATCTCCATTGCAGGTTACCGCGAAAAAGTCTTAGGGTGACTACGCGCCTTTGACGGGATTCACGGGAGCGAGACGGAGGTCTTGGAAATCGAAGCTGAAATCGGTCAACGGGGAGATCGATTCCATACGCGCCCCGACCGGCTTGCCATCAGGATCGAGCTGGAAGGTGATGAAGGCATCCGCATTGAGCGAGCGGTCGTCCCAACGGATGATGAATGTTTCACCTTGCCAATGCTCGAGTCTGCCCTTCAGCTGCGCCGTCTTGAGGAATTGGATGTTCAGTGCGCCGCCCGCCTCTGACAAGGAGACGTCGCCATACCAAGGATCCCGCCACACCCCTGCATAGCCTGACAGCGGCAATTGCGGCTTGCCGGCTTTGCGTGCGGCCACGTGTTTTTCCCAACTGGTATCGGCATCCGATTGCGCCTTGTCGAATGACTTGCCATAGGCCGCGAGCCAATCATTCCCGCTGCCGCCGTTCAACATGAGATCCAATGCCTTGAAGGTGACGGCATTGAACGCGACGCCGACCTCTTGGTTGGTCAGCACCACGACGCCGATTTTGCTGTTCGGCATCAAAGTGAGGCGGGAAACTTGTCCCGGCCAGCCACCGGTATGCCAAACCAGTTTGTTGCCCTGATAGTCGCCCACGTTCCAACCTTGGGCGTAGCCCATCATGTTGGGGACGGCCGGGGCCAGTTCGGGAATCGACGGTTTGCCCACCGGCATCGGCGTCAAGACGTTCCAAAGATCACGCGCGGCGCGCTCACTAAACAAGGCTTTGCCGTTGGCTTCACCATTTACCTTGCCACCGGCCAGCATGGTATTCATCCAACGCGTCAGGTCATGCACGCTGGAGTAGAGCCCGCCGGCGCCCGGCGCATTCGACCAGGTCAGGGTCCCAACCGGTTTCAACTCGGTGAAATTGAATTTGGCGTGTCCGGTGGCGACGTTGTCGCCCGCCTTCAGATCGTCGGCGTTATAGCGTGTCTCGGTCATGCCGAGCGGTGTGAAGAAACGCGTGCTCAGGAATTGTTTGAACGACATGCCCGAGGCTTCTTCAATGACCAGCGAGGCAACGCCAAACAAGATGTTGTCGTAGGCATAGCGCGCGCGGAATGAGCCGGTAATCGGCACATCTTTCAAACGCTGTGCCACTTCTTTGGTCGAATAGGACGTGGTGGGCCAATACAACAGGTCGCCCGCGCCCAGCCCGAGACCGCTGCGATGCGCAAGCAGGTCACGTATGCGCATATCGTGGGTGATGTAGGGATCCGACATGCGGAACCATGGCAAATGGTCGATGACGCGATCGTCCATCGACAGCTTCTTTTCGTCGGCAAGGATTTGCAGGGCTGCAGCCGTGAATGCTTTGGTGTTGGAAGCAATGGCGAACATGGTGTGCTCATCCACCTTGCCGGGCTTGCCCATTTCGCGATCACCGTAACCGCGTTCGAGCACGACCTTGCCATCTTTGACGATGGCTACGGCGATGCCCGGCACATCAAAGCGCTTGCGTACCGCATCAACGTAGGCGTCGAAAGCCGCCCAATCCGGGTCCGCGCGCGCGACATGGGGCTTCGCTGCGGCGATGGCGGCATCTTGCTGCGGGGGCGCGGCGAAGGCGGAAGCGGTAACCAGTAGCAAACCTGCGGCAAGGGGTTTCAAACGCATGGGATCTGATCCGTTGGACTTCCATCGAATGTAACAAACCCGTGCCATCAGTAACCGGGCCAAAAGTGCTAGAGGCGGTCGATACGAGCAAACGGCAAGTGTGCGCGGATGCGATAGCCCAGCCGCTCATAAAGGGCATGCGCACGCGTATTGGCCGGACTCACTTGCAAGAAAGCAACATCCCCACGCGTCAGCGTGTCGCGCGTCAACCATGTGGTGAGTCGCCCTGCTAATCCCTTGCCCAGATGATCCGGATGCGTGCAGATCGCACTGATCTCACGAAATCCCGGTGCTCCCAGACGTTCGCCGGCCATCGCCGCCAATTGGCCTTGCCGGTCAATGCCGAAGTATCGCCCCATGCATGTTGTGCGGGATCGGAAGTAATGCGGATAGACCAAGGCGGTCAATCCCAAAATGTCGGATTGGCGTGTCGCATCGAGGGCGATGATGTCGTCATCTGCGCAGGCGGGCATCGGCACATCGCACACCATCTGCCAAAGCGTTTCCAGTGGTGTCAGCGTGAAGCCTTCCGGGACGGCCTCCGGCAACAAACCGAGCACCAAACGCGTTTCACCGGGCTGCATGAGCGCCTCGAGCGTCGCCCGCGTTGCCGCGCCCGGATGCGCCAATCCGAGAAACGGCGCAACATCGGCGGGGAAAACCGCCGCATCTCCGGCGCGCACTGCCAGGCCGGCGTGGATCGAGTCCAACGCCGACCAAAACGGATTATCGAGCGCGCGCGTATCCATCAACGCCGAATGATCAGCTCAGCCAACCCCGGCTTTGCGCGCGACGCGCATACCAAAGCAAGGCCACGGCAATCACGGTGACCACGATCGGCATTGTCAGGGCCTGTGCCGCACCGACTTTTCCGATCATGTCGGACATCAGAAAGCTGTAGCCGAACATCACGACAATGGCGATCAACGAGAGCCAATAAAACGGCACGGACAGTTTCTTGCGCATGATCAGTAAGAAAGATGCCACCACGCCCGCAACCACGGCGACGCCGTTGGCGATCCAGACCCACTGCGGCATGGCTTCATGCACCGCGCGCTGGCCCTCGGGAAGTTGTGCCAATTGCTCAGGTGTGATGTTCCATTGCATCCAGAACATTGCAAGTCCCATCAAGTTCCAAGCCAGTGCCATGATGGCCACCAGACGAAATGTGCCGGTTCGCGGCGTCGTCAACGTATCCATGCAATTTCCCCATTAGGCCCGGAGCGGGCGTTATTGAGGTTAGCGCACTCAGGCGGGTTTGTCGGCGGCGATGTCGCGGAGTGCTTTTTCGAAGATTTCCGGCGGCTGCCCGCCCGAAATCAGGTGGCGCTGATTGATGATGATCGCAGGGACAGAGGAAATGCCGTTTCGCTGAAAGAATTGCTCCGCGGCACGCACTTCATCGGAATATTGGCCCTCAAGCAGCACGGCACGTGCGGCCTCTTCCGGCAGACCGACAGAAACCGCAACATCCACCAATGTGTCGACGTCGGAGACGTTTCGCCCTTCGGTGAAGTTGGCCTTGAGCAACGCGCGCTTGAGTTCGAGTTGTTTGCCCTCCAACGCCGCCCAATGTAAAAGGCGGTGGGCATCGAACGTATTCCAAGTGCGCTGGCGGCGCTGCCAATCAAAAACGAAGCCTAGTGCGGCGCCTCGCTCACGGATGTTCTCTTGATTGTCCGCCACCTGTTCAGCGCTCAAGCCGTACTTCTTCTGCAAATGCTCGACCACATCTTCGCCCTCAGGCCCAAACTGGGCGTTGAGCTCGAAGGGCTGGAAATGGATTTGGGTTGCAATCTCGTCCTCTATCTTCGCAAGTGCCTGTTCCAACGAGGCGAGGCCGATCGCGCACCAAGGGCAGACGACGTCCGAGACGAAATCGATACGAAGTGGGGCTGCAGTATTCATTGCAACAGCCTAGCGCACCCGGAATGACCGACGCGTGCAGGACACACCCCCGCGCTTCCTGCGATCATACGCAGATGGATGACACCTCTGATTTCTCGACCCTTGCCCTTTCACCACAGCTGAAGTCCGGCCTTGATGCGCTGGGCTACAGCAAAATGACCGCGGTCCAAGCGCTTTCGCTGCCGTCCATTCTGGCCGGGCGCGACCTGATTGCCCAAGCCCCAACCGGCAGCGGTAAAACGGCTGCGTTTGGCTTGGGCTTGCTTCAGCAAATGGATGCCGGACGCAGTGGAACCCAGGCGTTGGTGCTCTGCCCGACCCGTGAGTTGGCCGATCAGGTCGGCAAGCAGTTGCGAAAATTGGCCATCGGCATTCCCAACCTCAAACTGTCCATTTTGTGCGGCGGCATTCCTCTGGCACCGCAATTGGCTTCTTTGACCCATGCACCGCACATCGTGGTCGGCACACCGGGGCGCGTGCTTGAGCTGACCGAAAAAGGTGCACTGGACCTATCCGCCGTCTCGGTGTTCGTGCTCGACGAAGCTGATCGCATGCTGGATATGGGTTTCGAGGAAGATATCCGTGCTTTGTCCAAGCGGATGCCGAAGCAACGCATGGGCCTGTTGTTTTCCGCGACATTCCCGGACGCGATTCGTGCATTGGGCACGGCTTTGTTACGCGATCCGGTGGAAGTCGCTGTGGATGCCATTGAACACCGGCCGGACATCACGGCACGATTCATCCATACCGATCCGGCGAAGCGTGTGCAGCAGCTGGCGGCCCTGTTGATGCAGTATCGACCGCAATCCACCGTCGTTTTCTGCAACATGCGCCGCGATACGGTGGAGGTCGAACAGTCCCTGTCGCATTACGGTTTCAGTGCCTTGAGTTTGCACGGCGATATGGAACAGCGCGATCGCGAGGAAGTTTTGGTGCGCTTCGCGAATCGGAGCTGTTCGGTCTTGGTCGCGAGCGATGTCGCCGCGCGCGGTCTGGACATCGACGGCATTGACGCGGTGATCAATTACGAACTGCCGACCGATGCCGACACTTACTTGCACCGCATCGGACGCACGGGACGCGCCGGGCGCGCCGGACTCGCCTTGAGCCTGGTCGCCGACAGCGAAGATGGCCGCGCACGGGTCATCGACTTGCACTTGGGCAAAGCGACTCCTTGGGAGACGGTGGCCGCCATCGAAGGACGCCCGCGTGCCGTGCCGCAGGCGCCGATGGTGACCTTGAGAATCGATGCCGGTCGCACTGACAAGTTGAGGCCCGGTGACATCGTCGGTGCCTTGACCGGTGATGTTGGCTTGAAGAAAGAAGCCATCGGCAAGATTGATGTGTTTGCAACGAGAAGCTATGTGGCCATCGCCCACCCGCAGGCCGGCCAAACGCTCGAGAAACTTCGCAACGGCAAGATCAAAGGCCGGAAATTGCGCGTCCATCGCCTCTGATCCGACTCTCCTCCACGATCCCCTCCCCCTCTCCATCTGCGATGGAGAGGGTGCCCCCGAAAGGGGGCGGGTGAGGCGGTTTTTTTGCAGCGGTTTAAGAGCGCCTCATCCGGCGCTTCGCGCCACCTTCTCCACTTTCTTGAAAAAGGGTTAGAGCATGGGGAGGTCTAGGCCTTGTTCTTTGGCGCAGGTCTTGGCGATGTCGTAGCCGGCGTCGGCGTGGCGCATGACGCCTGTGCCGGGGTCGTTCCAGAGTACGCGTTCGATGCGTTGGTCGGCGGCTTCGCTGCCGTCGCAGACGATCACCACACCGCTGTGCTGCGAGTAGCCCATGCCGACACCGCCACCGTGGTGCAGTGACACCCAGGTCGCGCCGCCGGCGACGTTGAGCATGGCGTTCAACAAAGGCCAATCGCTGACGGCGTCACTGCCATCGATCATCGATTCGGTTTCACGGTTCGGGCTTGCCACACTGCCCGAATCGAGATGGTCGCGACCGATGACAACCGGTGCTTTCAGTTCGCCATTGCGCACCATTTCATTGAAGGCGAGGCCCAACTTGTGGCGCAATCCCAGACCGACCCAACAGATGCGCGCGGGCAAACCTTGGAAGCTGATGCGTTCGCGCGCCATGTCCAACCAACGGTGCAGATGTGGATCGTCGGCGATGATCTCTTTGACTTTCGCGTCGGTTTTGTAAATGTCTTCCGGATCTCCGGACAGGGCAACCCAGCGGAACGGGCCGACACCGCGACAAAACAAAGGACGCACATACGCCGGTACGAAACCCGGGAAATCAAAGGCATTCTTGCAACCGACATCGAAGGCCATTTGCCGGATGTTGTTGCCGTAGTCGACTGTCGGGATGCCTTGCGCATGGAACGCCAGCATGGCTTCCACATGGACACGCATGGACTGTTTGGCTGCGTCACGGACAGCTTCCGGCTCAGAGGCTTGTTTCGCCTCCCACTCGGCCACCGTCCAGCCGATCGGCAAATAGCCATGGACCGGATCATGCGCTGACGTTTGATCGGTCACGCAATCCGGCCGCACGCCACGCTTCACCAATTCCGGCAAGATTTCCGCGGCATTGCCAAGCAGCGCAATGGACTTGGCTTCACCGGCGGCCGTGTATTTGGCGATACGCGCCAGTGCATCGTCGATATCGGTCGCCTGCTCATCGACATAGCGTGTCTTCAAACGGAAATCGATGCTCGATTGGCGACATTCGATGTTGAGCGAACAGGCACCCGCCAGTGATGCTGCCAAAGGTTGCGCGCCACCCATCCCGCCCAAACCGGCGGTGAGAATCCATTTGCCTTTGAGGCTGCCGCCGTAATGTTGACGCCCCATTTCGACGAAGGTTTCGTAGGTGCCTTGAACGATGCCTTGTGACCCGATGTAGATCCACGAGCCGGCGGTCATTTGACCGTACATCATCAAGCCGCCGCGATCGAGTTCGTTGAAGTGCTCCCACGTGGCCCAATGCGGCACTAGGTTTGAATTGGCAATCAACACGCGCGGTGCATCGGCGTGCGTCTTGAAGACACCGACCGGTTTGCCGGATTGCACCAACAGCGTTTCGGTATCTTCCAAACGCTGCAATACCTCAAGAATTTTGTCGTAGCTCGCCCAATCGCGCGCCGCCCGACCGATGCCGCCGTAGACCACCAAGTCTTCAGGACGCTCGGCAACCTCCGCATCGAGATTGTTTTGAAGCATGCGAAACGGTGCTTCCGTCAGCCAGCTTTTGCAGGAGAGCGTCGCACCGCGCGGCGCGCGAATGCTGCGCGAGGGATCGTGGCGTGAGGGGCGTACCGTGCCTTCCATGCAAACTCCGGGGTGAAAGAAGCCAATTATCGCATTTACGCCCATTTTTTCTGACGATGCTGCAAAGGTCATATTGGCGTGGCACTCTGGACGGATGCGTATTGTCGTTTCCCTATTTCTTGTGGCACTGCTGGCGGCCTGCGCCCACCTCCCGCCAACGCATCAGGCGGTTGCGCCGCTCATTCTTATTTCGGTGGATGGATTGCGTCCAGACGACGTCAACGCCGCGCAGATGCCGCGCTTGACGCGCTTCGGTCGTGAAGGGGTGCGCGCACGGATGCGACCCTCGTATCCGAGTCTGACATTCCCCAATCACTACACCTTGGTGACCGGCCTGAGGCCGGACGTCCACGGCATCGTGCACAACCAAATGCGTGACGCGGCCTTGGGCGAGTTTCAGGTGAAAGACGGCAATGCCGTCGGCAATCCTGCGTGGTGGGGTGGAGAGCCTTTGTGGGTCGGCGTGATCCGTGCTGGCGCACAAGCCGACACGTTGTTTTGGCCCGGCAGTGAAGCACCGATTCAAGGCGTGCGTCCGCGTCGCTGGCTGCGCTATGACGACACCCTCTCGCCGAGGGCGCAAGTCGAACGGTTGCTGTCATGGATACGCGACAAACACGCGCCGTTGGCAAGACTGTCGACCATGTACTTCAGCCAAGTCGACAAAGCCTCTCATGACCATGGCCCCGACTCGCCCGAGGCGCGCGCGGCGCGAGGCGAAGTGGATGCCGCGATCGGGACACTCATGGATGCGTTGGCCGCCGATGGACTGGCGGTGAATCTGGTCGTCGTTTCCGACCATGGCTTTGAGACCGTGCCAATCGGCCAGCAAATTTCCACCAGCGATCTGCTTCCAACGACGTTGGCGACACCGATCAGCGAAGGACAAGTCATCGGCTTCGTTCCGCGGCAAGGGCAATCCGATCAAGTGCGGAAGGCCATCAGCAATCCGTTGCCGCATGCGACGTGTTTTACGAAGGACTCGCTTCCCGAACGTTGGCACTCCGGTCGCAACCCGCGCATTCCGCCCATCGTCTGTCAAATGAAACCGGGCTGGGATGCCCTTTATCCTGCTTCACTGGCGAAAGCACGGACGCATCCCGCATCGACTCGCGGATCGCATGGTTACGATCCGGATTTGCCGGCGATGCGCGCGCTGTTTATCGCCCGCGGCCCCGCATTTCCCGCCGGGATCACCCTGGCCGATTTCGACAACGTCGACGTCTATGGCCTTCTGCGCCGACTGGTCGCCTTGCCGCCGGCGCGAAGCGACGGCAACCCGCATCGTTTCGACGACTTATTGGACGCCGGCCGACACGCCCGACATTGATGTCCGAAAATGGCGAGAATGATCGCAAGGCTCGCCTGATACTGACCCCATGCCTTCGCTTTCCGCCCATCGCAAACCTGACGATGTCGTCGCGCCGCATATGCCGAGCCGTGACGCCTGTGATGCCGCGCGGCAATCGAAAGACGCACGCTTTGACGGGCTTTTTTTCACGGCAGTCAAGACCACGGGTATTTATTGCCGGCCGGTCTGTCCGGCGCCAACGCCCAAGGCCGGCAATGTTGATTACTACCCCAGCGCGGCCAGCGCCGAGGCAGCGGGCTTCCGGCCGTGTTTGCGCTGCCGTCCGGAGCTGTCTCCCGCAGACGGCGGATGGCGGCGCGGCGACGACGTCGTCGCGCGCGCTGTCCGTCTGGTCGAGGCGGGCATGTTGGACACGGCCTCTCTCGCGCAATTGGCCGACCGCATGCATGTCGGTGAACGCCATTTGCGTCGATTGTTCGTCTCGCGCCTGGGCACGTCGCCCAAACAAGTCCAAGCCACAAAGCGCCTGCTTTTCGCCAAACAATTGCTGACCGAGACCGCACTGCCCGTCACTGAAATTGCATTGGCCTCCGGTTTTCAAAGCCTTCGTCGTTTCAATGACGCGTTCTTGAGTGCCTACGGACTCGCGCCGAGCAGACTGCGCAAAACCACCGGGCACACCGCCGATGGTTCGGCGCTCAATTTGCGTTTGGTCTATCGCCCGCCGTTTGAGTTCGGCACCACCCTCGCCTTCTTGTCGACGCGTGCACTCGCAGGTTTGGAGCACGTGGATGTTGAAGCAAGAACGTATCGACGATTGATCGATGATCGCGGCGCTTGGTTATCTGTGTCGGAATGGGGACGCAATGAATCGGCTTTGCGCCTCACATTGCATGGTGTACGGGCGCACGCGATTCCGGAGTTGGTGCAGCGGGTGCGGAGAATGTTCGACTTGGATGCCGATATGCGCGCCGTACATGACGTGCTGAGGAACGATCCACGCCTTGCCACCACGGTTACCCGCCACCCCGGCTTGAGGCTGGCAGGCGGCTGGGACGGCTTGGAAATGGCTACCCGCGCCATCGTCGGCCAGCAAGTCAGTGTGGCCGCCGCACGTACCTTGGCGACGCGACTCTTGCAGCGAACGGGCACGCGTTTGACCGACAGTCCGGTCGAAGGCCTTGAATGGATCTTCCCGACCGCCGAGACACTCGCAGCGGCAAATTTGGACGGCATGGGTCTGACCGGACGCCGTGTCGCAACACTCCAAACCATGGCTTCCGCAGTGGCACGCGGAGACGCGACGTTCGACGCGCACCTGCCCTTGAACGATTTCATCGAACGCTGGTGTGCGTTGCCGGGTATTGGCGAGTGGACGGCCCACTATTTGGCCTTGCGCGCTTTGGGTCATCCGGACGCGTTTCCTGCAGGTGACTTGGTGCTGCGACAACAGCTTCAACCTGGGACTCTCGTGTCCGAAGCGACACTTCGACAGCGGTCGAAAGACTGGCAACCTTGGCGCGCCTATGCCGCCCTTCATTTATGGCGCGCTGCGCTACCCGAAACAGGCACAAGCCCATGACCCCATTGTTCGTCAATACGTTTGAAAGTCCCGTGGGCACGCTCACGCTCGTCGCGGGCGATGAGGGCTTGCACACCATCGAATTTCCCGAGAACCGCCATCAGGTCAAGGGTCGTGAGGAATGGCAATCCGGTTCGCACCGCGTGTTGGATGCCACCATGCAACAACTCTCGGACTACTTCGACGGCAAACGACGCGCGTTCGACTTGCCTTTGGCGCCGCGCGGCACGGCTTTCCAACTTCACGTATGGAACGCTTTGCGCGACATCCCCTATGGGGCAACCTGCAGTTATCTCGACATCGCGCGCAGCATTGGCAAGTCTTCAGCGACACGGGCCGTCGGTGCCGCAAACGGTCGAAATCCACTCCCGATTGTGGTGCCTTGCCATCGGGTGATCGGTGCCAATGGCGCACTCACCGGATTCGGCGGCGGATTGCCGACCAAAGTGTTTTTGCTGAATCTCGAATCGTCCGACCACAGTTCAGACGCCTTCCGCTTGGAGTGAGGTCAAACGCGCACGCAACGCTTCAAGTGAAAGTGCACCATGCCCCCCGGGTGACACGCGCGCTGACAAACTGACCTCGGGATCGCCCGCTTCCCAGCGTTGCGGATTCGCGACTTCAACATAGGCATCCCGGAAAGGCATGCCCTTTGCCGCCAGTTCAATGGCAAGGTCGGTGGCATACATCGACGGCTCCAACGCCGCGCGCATGGCCTCGGGCTTCCATTCAAGCGCGCGGAGCAACGCCGGCAAGAGATTGAGCGCTGCCAAGCCACGACCGAATCCATGGAAAATCGCCCCTTTGCTCGACTGCAGATCGCGGTGGTAGCCCGTCGGCAGAGATAACAGCTGCTCGATTTCGGTCCGTGCGGCAGCGACGCTGGCGTGGCTGGCACGCATCAGCTCGACCACATCCGGATTGCGCTTGTTCGGCATCAAGGAACTGCCTGTGGTGTATTGCGCGGGTAAGCCGACAAAGCCGAACTCGGCGCTGGTGAAGAGACTCAAATCCCAGGCCAAACGGCGCAAGTCCAGCGTCGCGCTGCCCAAAGCTTCGAGCGCCGCAAGCTCATATTTACCGCGTGACAATTGCGTTGCGATCGGCGAGATCTGCATGCGTGCAAAGCCCAAGACCTCCGTCACGTGCGCACGATCCAAGGGCAAATTCACCCCGTAGCCGGCGGCCGTGCCCAGCGGATTCGCATCGATCAAGGCACGCGTATCCCCCGCACGTTGCGCCGAATCGAGGAAGGACTCCGCCCACGCGCTCCACCACATCGCCGTAGAAGACACCATGGCGCGCTGCATGTGTGTGTATCCGGGCAGGGGCCATTGTTCGGATTCGGCGCGCGAAAGTGCCACGTCGGCGACCTCGACGCAGAGGCGCTGCAATGTCGTCAGTCGCGCCTTCAACCACAATCGCGTCGCGACCAACACTTGATCATTGCGGCTGCGCCCGGTGTGGATTTTTTTGCCGGTCTCACCCAATTGCTCGATCAGGCGTGCCTCAATCGCAGAATGCATGTCTTCATAGCGCGCATCGAGGACAAACCGGCCTTCGACGATATCGGCGTCCAGCGCCAACAAGGCTTGGCGAATGGCCAGAGATTCGTTTTCCGTCAGCACACCAATGCGTTGAAGACCGCTCGCGTGCGCGAGACTTGCTTCGATGTCGAAGCGGATGAACTCGCGATCCAACAGTACGTCGTCACCGGCCAAGAAGTTCTGGATCGACTCATCAATGACAACACCCGATTTTTGCCATAACAAATCGCTCATGCTGTCTTCTCCAGTTCCAAGCCCGTGAATTCATCGATCCCCAAGGCAATGTTGATGTTTTGCATGGCTTGGGTCGCCGCGCCTTTGAGCAAGTTGTCGAGCACCGATACGACGACCAGTCGCCTGCCGGATGCGTCCAACGTAAAGCCGCCGATGCGGACGCCATGCTTGCCGGCGATGTCACTGACCCATGGCGGATCGGACTGCAGGTGAATCAAAGGCTCGTTCGCATACGCCGATTCAAATCTCTCGCGAACTTCCGAGGCCTCGAATCCCCGCGACAGATGCAAATTGCATGTCATGGTGATGCCGCGGAAATGCGGCGCGACATGCGGTATGAATTCAACCGGCGCGCAATGCCTGGCCACCTCACGCTCGTGAATGTGATTGACCAACGCATAGGGCATTAGATTGTCAGCCAATTTGCGGAGGTCATTCTTATCGCTTGGCGTCGTGCCGGCGCCGGAGTAGCCGGACACGCCGAAACACTGCACGGCACCGTCCAACGCGTCGCGCATGGGGTGGATGGCCAACTGCATCGCGCTCGCATAGCAGCCCGGGTTGCTGATCCGACGCGCACCCGCCGCGTGCGTGCGCGTCAGTTCGGGCAAGCCGTAATACCACGCCGAATCAAACCGGTAATCGGCCGACAGGTCTACCACCAGCGCGTCAGGGTGAAAGCGTTCTATGGAAGACACGCAGTCCGCGGCCATGCCATTGGGTAGCGCAAGCACGAACACATCAACGGGCTGTCGACCCACCTCGTCAAAGGCGACTTGGCTATAAACCAGATCCTGCTTCAAGCCGGGAAAAAAATCCGACAATGGCTTGCCGACCCGCTCTCTTGACGAAACGAATCCCAAGGAGAGATCCGGATGCGCGTCGATGATGCGGATCAGCGCTTCGCCGACATGCCCGCGCGCGCCCACTAAGCCGATTTTCAGCGTCATACCGCCTCCAAGGTGGCCGGCCTCGACAACGCATCGCGAACCAAACGCTCGATTTTGTCGAACGCTTCGACGCCAAACCAAAATGCCGTCCATGGATCGCGTTTGTAGCTTCCGTCCGCTTCCGCGTCGTAGAACACATTCACCGGATTCGCTCGCCGCGAACGCCAGTACAAGCTTGGCGTCTCGCCACGCATGACGTGCCAAACCGCACGCCCCAACCCTTCTCCCTGGGCGTCGTCCAAGACAGCAAATTTATCCAGATAAGGAACGCCCTCGGCGCCTTGCGTCAAAATCAGTGCCGCCCGGTAGTTTTCACTGACGTAGGCCTTGAGCAACCGCGCCTCGTCAAAATAGTCGGCGGTCAATTTTCGACCGAAGGCGGACTCAATCAACTCGCGCAGCCGCGGGATGTCAAACGCGTCCCATCGCGATGCGACAAGCACGCGCTCACCGCGACGCACCAAGGTGCCCGACCCGCGATGGGTGAACAATTCCTTGGCAAGTTCAGCCGGCTTGGTGATCGACACGGAGGAAGACAGGGGCACGCTATCCAACAGCGCTTTGATTTGCTGGATTTTCACCCGCATGCCGCCATTGATCCAATCGGCCGCCATCAATTCTTCGTACTCCGAGGAGAGATTGATCGAATCAATGATCTCGCCTTCGGCATTCAACAGGCCGCCGGTTTCGGTGAGGAAAACGATTTTGTCCGGCTGGAGTTTGGCCACCAACGCATTGGCGGCGAAATCCGCGTTGATATTGACGATCTGACCGCTCGCCGTTTCACCAAGGCATGCGAGCACGGGAATGGATCCGGCCTTCAAACTTGCGCGAATCGGGCCCAGCTCGACATCCGATACCTCGCCTACCAAACCGTATTCGTCGGCATCCAGCAGCTGCGCTTCGAACACGCCGGAAACAATGGATGTTGCCCGCGCATCGCGCGCTTGCAAGTCTTCCACCAAGGCCAAATTTTGCGCATGAAGCACCTTGCGTACGACCGCCAAAACCTCAGGCGTGGTCACACGCAGGCCGTTCTTGATCTGCTTCTCAATGCCAAGATCTGCCAAGGCCGCATCGAGCTGGGGTCCGGCGCCGTGAATCACGATGGGTGTAAGTCCCACATCCTGCAAAAACGCCAAGGCGCTGGACAGCGCTTCCAAATCGTCACGCAACACTGCGCCGCCAACTTTCACCACGGCAAAGCGCGCGGCTTCAAGCTGCGAATAGCGCTTGAGATACTGAGTGATCTCTTTGGCGCTGCCCATGCTGGACAGCAGCCGCACAATCGTCTGGCGTGTTTGCGGATCGTGGACGGCGGCTTGTTGATTCAACGGCGTCATGCCTGCTGTGCTCCGATGATACGTACGACGTGTTGCGAATACCGCGCAAGATCGGACAGCGCGACCCATTCGTCGGCGCTGTGTGCTTGTGCAATGTCCCCCGGACCGAACACCAAGGTGTCGTAGCCCGCCTGCGAAAACAGGGAAGCCTCGGTCCAGAAGTCCACGGGGGCCCGAACCGGAATCCCGAATCGCTTTGCTACCGCTTCGGCGCGTTCACGCCGGACGTCGCTGTCAGGCCCGACCGGCAAAGAAGGGCCGCGAAACAATTCCTCGTATGATGCGCCCTCGCCGGCTGCGGCACGGAACTGCGCGTGCAAGGCATCCATGTCTTGTGAGGGCAGCGGACGGAAGCCGAAGCGGCACTCCGCCGAAGGGGCGATCACATTGCCTTTGATGCCGCCTTGCACTTTGCCGATATTGAAGCGCGTACCGCGCAAACCCGCGAACTCCTCTTCGGCCTTGGCTTCAATCAAGTCAAGACAGGCAGCGCCCCAACGAATCGCTTTGTGGACCGCACTTGGATTGTGTGCGTTTGAAGCGTGGCCGGCTTCGCCATGGAATTCGACACGCACCGACGAAATCCCGCGGTGTACCGCAACGGCCTCGCAACCGGTCGGCTCGGCGACGAGCACAGCCTCGAACGATTCATTGCGTTGCAGGAAATCTGCGATGCAGCGTGCGTCGTTCGCCTCTTCATCACTGCTGAAAAGGAAAGCGACGTCGCCCTTCACCGCCCGCGACGCCGCAATCAACGCCGCGGCCGCACCTTTGATATCACAAGCGCCGAGCCCCACCGCGCGGTCTTCACCCACAGTCAGCACGAATGGATCTTGTGACCACGCAGGGGAATCGGGGACGGTGTCCAAATGCACGTTGAACAGAACAGCAGGCGCTCCGCGCTTCGCGTACAAATACACAGCACCGGCACCCAAGTCGCGCACTTCGATGTCGAAATCCGGCAATTGCGCACGGACATACGCAAAAATGCCGGCCTCATCGAACAAACGCGGCGGATTGCGCGTATCGAACGACACCAGTGCCCGCAAATGAGCAACCACGTCAGGCATGAGATCGATATCAGCCATTGGCGTCGGCATTTACTTCGGCCCACAAAGTGCTGCTCATGCCGAACAGCTTGATGAATCCCTCGGCTTCTTCCACGCCCCAGTCAGCACTCTGTGCATAAGTGGCGCCCTTCGACTGCAGCAAATGCGGCGAAGTCACGGCAACCGCGTCCACATGCGCGCCACTGGTCTGGAGCACGACGTCACCGTTCACCATCCGCTGGCTGGATTTCAGGAAGCTTTCGATATCGGTCTTCAGCGGATCGTGGAAGAATCCTTCGTAGACCAATTCGACCCACTTGCGGGCGAGCTCCGGCTTGAATCGATTCTGTTGTTTGCTGAGGACGGCTTCTTCCAACGCGCGATGGGCGACCAGCAGCGCGGTCAGACCCGGCGCTTCATACACAATCCGCCCTTTCAACCCGATGGTGGTGTCACCCGTGTACATGCCGCGGCCGACGCCGTATTCGGCGAACATGGCGTTCAATTGTTGCAGGAGCTTGTCTCCGGCCAGCGACGCACCATTGATGGCGACCGCTTCACCCTGGACGAAGGTCAAACGCACCTCCAAAGATTCGGCAGGCCACTCCCCCCGCGGCTTGCACCAACCGCGCGCGTTCTCACCCGGGGCTTTCCACTCGTCGATTTCCGCGCCAGACAGGGTGACGCCCAGAACGTTTTCGTTGATGGTGTACTGCTGTTGCTTGCTCCTGACGCCGAAGCCGCGTGCATCCAAGAAAGCTTGCTCGTAAGCGCGGGTCTGCGTGTGTTCTTTCTGAATTTCGCGAATCGGTGCAACGATGCGATAGTCGCCACTGGCTTTGACGGCCAAATCAAAACGCACTTGATCGTTACCCATGCCGGTACATCCGTGGGCAATCGCATTGGTACCCAAAGCCTGCGCGCGTGCCAACGCAGCGTCCACAATCAAATAGCGATCTGAGACGAGCAGCGGATACTGCGCTTGATAGCCTTCGCCCGCCCAGACGAAGGGCTTGACGAACCCTTCCCAAATGGCCGGACCGCCGTCCACGGTGACGTGACTGGCCACGCCCAACTCCGCCGCGCGCTGCTCGATATAGGCGCGTTCGTCGGCATCGACGCCGCCGGTATCCGCAAAAACGGTGTGGACATTCCAGCCGCGCTCTTTCAAATATGGCACACAGAAACTGGTATCCAGCCCGCCGGAAAACGCGAGCACGATGTCTTTGGAATCATTGACTGACATTGGCAAATCCTTATTGCGCGATGAGTGCGGCCATGATGGCCTTTTGAACGTGCAGCCGGTTCTCGGCTTCTTCGATGGCGATGCACGCGGGCGAATCCATGACGGCATCGGTGGCTTTGACATTCCGGCGCAGCGGCAAGCAATGCGAAAACGCCGCTTCACGTGTCAATGCCATCTTTGCTTCGTCGACGATGAAATGTTTGTACTGATCCCGAATCGGTTTTTCATCTTGCCAACGACCGAAATAAGGCAGCGCACCCCAGCTCTTCGCATACACCACGTCTGCGTCGGTGTAAGCGCTTTCGATATCGTGACTGACCGTCAGTGAGCCGCCGTTCTCCGACACGTTTTGCGCTGCCCATCCCATGTAACGCTCATCGAGGACGTAGTCAGGTGTCGGACACAGCAAGGTCACGTCCATGCCCATGCGCGTGGCAATCGTCAACGCGGAGTTAGCGACGGCAGTGTTCAGCGCCTTCGGGTGGTAAGTCCAGGTGAGCACATACTTCTTGCCGCGCAAGTCCTCTGTCCCGAAACGCTCTTGCAGGGCCAGCACGTGTGCCAATTCCTGACAGGGATGGGTGATGGTTTCCATGTTGATGACCGGTACGCCTGCATATTTGGCGAATCCCTTCAACACGCGATCTTCGCGGTCTTGTGCCCAATCAACGAATTTCGGGAATGCGCGCACGCCGATCAAATCGGCATAGCGGCCCAACACGCGCGCCACTTCCGCAATGTGCTCTTCGGCTTCACCGTCCATCACCGTGCCGAAATCGAACTCGATCGGCCATGCATCCTTGCCCGGCGACAACACAACGGCATGCCCGCCCAACTGAAAGGTGCCGAGCTCGAAACTCGTGCGTGTTCGCAATGACGGATTGAAGAAAACCAATGCGACACTTCGGCCCTTCAACGCGTCACCGAGCTTGTGGCGCTTGAAGTTTGCCGCGTCGCGCAACAGGGCATCAATGTCCGGACGGGACCAGTCTTGGGTATTGAGAAAATGCTTCATGAAAGTATTCAAGCGGATGAAAGTGACGGAAATAAAAAAGCCCGGCATGGCAGCCGGGCTTTTTCGCGAACAGCAGAATGCGAGCCGGCTTCAGTCGGGCAAGCAGGTACGGGCGCGCGAGGTCATGCCGCTGGCCATGGCAGCGGAACAAGCAAAGGAATGGAAACTCACGGTACGCATGCGCACATGATACTGCGATTGCGCCACGGCGGGTGAACCGCGGTCATCGGGTTCAGGCAAGCAGGGTCTTGATGGCCTGGTTGTAGCCGGCGGCGACGCTGTCGTGGTTTCGGTGACGCCCCGATTCCACCCAGCGGACGCCATCCACCACGACCTCCCGGACGCAGGGCACATTGCCGGAGAAGATCCATCGATCAACCACGTTCTCTTCCGTGGCACCCACCAAGGTCGGCAGATCGCCCGACAAAATCACTTCCGCACGATTCTCCGGGAATCCGGTGGAGGCCGCCGCACTGGCATAGGTTGCCCCCAACAGATTGAGACCGGTGCTCGGAGCGCCCGCCTGGCTCGCGACATTGCGACGGTGCGTGATCAAGCGTTGGCCGTATTCGAGCCAACGCAGTTCTTCCACAGGTGACACGGAGATATGCGAGTCCGAACCCACGCCCCAGGCGCCGCCCGCCGAGACGTAGGCGCCGAATGGAAAGAGTCCGTCACCCAAATTGCCTTCGGTGGTGGTGCAGATGGCAACCGTGGCGCCCGAACGGGCCACACCTTGGATTTCCGAGTCGTCCAAATGCGTGGCATGAACGAGCGTCCAGCGAGGGTTGACCTCCGCATGATCCAACAACCATGCAACGGGACGGGCACCGCGCAGCGCCACGCACTCTTCCACCTCTGGCAACTGTTCCGAGATATGGATGTGGATCGGGGCGTTGTCAGGAAGCGCCGCCACCACTTCGCGCATCGCCGCTTCGGGCACCGCGCGCAAACTGTGCAACGCGCAACCGATTCGCACATTGTCGGTTTCGTGCACGCGCAAATTCTGCAGCAACTTCAAATAGGCATCCACGCTGTGTCCGAAACGTGCTTGCCGCGCGTTCAAGGCGCGCCCATCGAATCCGCCTTGCATGTAAAGCACAGGCAACAGGGTCATGCCGATGCCGGTTTCGCGTGCCGCTTGAATCAAGACGTCGGACATCGCGGACGCGTTGGCGTGCGGTCGACCGTCCGCTTCGTGATGCAAATAATGGAATTCGCACACATGCGTATAGCCCGATTCGAGCATTTCCACATACAACTGGCTGGCAACGGCATGCAACAGCTCAGGCGTGAATTTCTGCGCCAATCCGTACATGACTTCACGCCAGGTCCAGAACGAATCCGCCGGATCGGTCTGGTGCTCGGCGAGACCCGCCATCGCGCGTTGAAAGGCATGGGAATGCAAATTGGCAATGCCGGGCAGCGACCAATCGCCGTTGCCGAATGCCTTGACCGGGCTTGGGTATGTCATCATCCGGTCAATTGTGACGTAGCAAGGGGCGGGTTGCAGAATGGATGGCGTGATCTTTGGCGCGACGTTGGTCACCTTCTCGAAAGACGAAGGCTTCGGGCGCATCGAGAACAGTGCGCTGGCTTGGAAAGACGGCCGCATTGCTTACGTCGGCCCACGTGACGGGCTGCCCGACAGTGCACAACACGCTGTGCGTCAGATCGAGTTCAACGGCTTGATTACGCCTGGCCTGATCGACTGCCATACCCATGCGGTCTTCGCAGCCAATCGCGCGCACGAATTCGAACTGCGCTTGAAAGGCGCAAGCTATGAAGAAGTCGCGCAAGCGGGTGGTGGCATCGTCTCGTCGGTGAAAGCGCTACACGCGGCGTCCTATGAAGAACTGCTCGAGCAATCCCTGCCGCGCGTTTACGACTTGATTGCCGATGGCGTGACCACACTCGAAATCAAATCCGGCTACGGATTGGATCTTGAGAACGAACGAAAAATGCTGCGCTGTGCGCGCGCCATCGCCAAGCGAACCGGCGCAACGGTGAAAACGACCTTTCTTGCGGCGCATGCCCTGCCCGAAGCGTTCGCCGGACGGGCCGATGACTACATTGAAGCCGCCATCTCCTGGATGTTGGAGCTGCATGCCGAAGGTCTGATTGATGCGGTGGACGCATTTGTCGAGCGCATCGGCTTCACGCCCGCACAAGGCGAACGCATGTTGTCAGCGGCGCGCACCTTGGGACTTCCGGTGAAACTGCATGCCGACCAACTCAGCGACGGCAACGGCGCCGCTTTGGCGGCCAAGTTCGGTGCCCTATCGGCAGACCACATTGAATACACCTCGGAGAGCGGTGTATTGGCCATGAAAGAGGCCGGCACCGTTGCCGTGCTTTTGCCTGGGGCATTTCATGTCCTGCGCGAAACACAACTGCCGCCCATCGATCTGTTGCGCAAACACAAAGTGCCGATGGCAATCGCTACTGACCTGAATCCGGGCACCTCGCCGCTGCGTTCAATGCGGCAAGCCATGCAACTGGCTTGCACGCATTTCAACATGACGCCCGAAGAAGTCTTGCGCGGTGCCACGGTCAACGCCGCGCGCGCCTTGGGTCTGGAGGATCGCGGTCGTTTAGTGGAAGGGCTGCGTGCCGATTTCAGTTGCTGGCGCGCCCATCACCCGGCGGAACTGGCCTATTGGTTGGGTGGTCGTTTGTGCGCCGCGACCTTCAAGGCCGGCGTTCGCTTGGAAATCGAATAAGTCCGACGTCCGGACGCAAAAACGCCCTGCATGGCAGGGCGTTTTATTACAGCGGTGAAGCGCTGGAATTACTTGGCAGCGGCTTTCTTAGCGACCACTTTCTTGGTGGCCTTTGCAGCGGACTTCACAACGGGAGCTGCTGCGTCACCGGTGGCCTTCAAGATGCCGCGGCCGCGTGCATTGCCGTAGCTCGAGTTGTAACGCTTGCCTTTGGTGGTACGACGGTCGCCCTTGCCCATGTGAATCCTGCTCCAAATCTAATAAGTTCGTGCCACGGCCGAGGCGGCCATTGGCGTGTGAAAGACCTGCAATTCTAACAAATTTCAGTGACTGCAGCTCGCGTCGTGCACGTGGCCGTGGTTCAGCTTCAGATTGATCAGGTGCGCTGCCGCAACCAAGGTGCCGCCCATTGCCATGACGGCGGCATGGCGAACGACGTTTTCATGCAGGTAAGGCAGGAGCAAAGTGAGCCAAATCAAGGCAAGGCCCGGCAGCATGAAACTCAATGCCCGCGTTGCCCGGTGTCGGCGCCAGCCTAGGTAAACGCTCCCCAAGCCCAAAATCGTGACAAAGGTAGCGATCGAAAACTCTAGTCGCGGATCAAACCAGCTGAGGCCGAGCGTCGGCAGCAGTGCGATCAACACCGGTCCGATGGCGCAGTGAACTGCACACAGTAAGGAGCCGGTTGCGCCGATCCGATCGAGCCACGAGTCGTTTTGCATTTTGTAATGATATAACAAAAACGACGACTGCGCGCTAACGCTGGTCCCCACTGCACGATGCACAAATCCCATGGACTTCCAGCGTCTGGGTTTGCGGGCTGAATCCCAGCGCCCTCGCCTGCCTATCCAAGTTTTCGACCACGGCCTGATCCTCCAGCTCGACGGCCTGGTGGCAGCGCGTACAAATCAAAAATGGCACCGAATGCTTGTCCGCGTTCGGGTGATGGCAGGCCACGAAGGCGTTGACGGATTCCAATTTGTGGATGAATCCATTCGCCAAGAGAAAGTCGAGGGCCCGGTAGACCGTCGGCGGCGCCGCCGCCCCGGGGCCGTCGCCCTCACGAACACGCTCGAGCAAGTCGTAGGCCTTGATCGGTTGCGCGACCTCGGCAATCAAGCCGAGCACATGCGCCCGAATCGGCGTCAGTCTGAGTCCGCGCGCCGCGCAGGCCCGTTCGACGGCGGCGACAAAATCGCCGGCGCCGTGGACATGCTCTTTCGGATGGGTGCAGTGCGCGGGTTTCATCCTTCCATAGTGGTGGCGAATGCCCCCGGCTTCAAGCCGGAATCATTCCCACGGCGGCCTCGATGCGCGCCAAGGCACGTTCACGCCCAGTCAAATAGATGGTGTGAGAGATGTCGGGGCTCACTGTGTTGCCGACCAAGGCAACGCGAAGTGCGGGCGCAACCTTGCCCATGCCCAGCCCCAATTGTTCGAGCACGTCGTGGAATGCAGCGGAGATCGCTTCCACGTTCCAAGTCTCCAAGCGCTCCAGCGCCGAGTGAACCGCCGTCAGCGGCGCGCGTGCGGCTTCCGTGAGTTGCTTGGCCACTGCCGCGTCGTCATAGCTGACTTGCGGCTGATACCACGGCGCCGCTTTTTCAGCCATTTCTCTCAAAGTCTGTGCGCGATCGCGGAGAGCGACGACCACATCGGCAGGTGCGGGACCTTCGCCGAGGTCATAGCCTTGATGCAGCAAATGCCACTGCAAATGCTTGGCCACTTCTTCCGGCGCGTCGGTCTTCAGATAGTGCTGGTTCAACCAACCCAGCTTGGCCATGTCCAGACGCGACGCTTTCGCATTGACGTCTTTGAGTTCGAACAGGTCGATCATTTCTCGGATCGAGAAAATCTCCTGATCACCATGTGACCAACCCAGACGCGCCAAGTAATTCAAAAGCGCATGCGGCAAATAGCCGGCATCCCGATACTGCATGACATCGGCCGCGCCGGTGCGCTTGGACAACTTCGCGCCGTCGGGATCCAGAATCATCGGCAAGTGGGCAAAACGTGGCGGTTCAACACCCAATGCACGATAGATGTTGATTTGGCGCGGGGTGTTGTTGACGTGGTCGTCGCCGCGCACCACGTCAGTGATGCCCATGTCCATGTCGTCCACCACCACGGCGAAGTTGTAAGTGGGATAGCCATCGGAGCGGAAGATGACAAGATCGTCGAGCTCGGTGTTTTGCCACTCGATCCGGCCTTTGACCAAATCGTCGAACACCACACTGCCATCGGTCGGATTCTTGAAGCGGATGACGCGGTAGGGGTCTTCTTTGAAGCCCGCATTCGCATCACGATACGCGCCGTTGTAACGCGGCTTCTCGTTCATCTCTAATGCGGCATTGCGCATCGCTTCGAGTTCTTCTTTGCTTTCGTAGGCGTAATACGCCGTGCCGTCAGCGACCATGCGTTCTGCAACTTCCTTGTAACGGGGCAGCCGCGCAGTCTGGTAGATCGGACCTTCCTCGTAATTCAAACCGAGCCAATCCATCGCCTGCAAAATCGCATCGATCGCTTCTTGGGTGCTGCGTTCGCGATCGGTGTCTTCAATTCGAAGGACAAACTCACCGCCGGCGTGGCGCGAGGCCAACCAGCAGTAAAGTGCGGTGCGGGCGCCGCCGATGTGGAGGTAGCCGGTAGGACTGGGCGCGAAGCGCGTGCGGACGGTCATGGTCGGAAAGCAATGCGGAAAGGCACTATTTTAGCGTCTCTCGAATGTCTGCTCCGGATGCCCCCTACAATGCGTTCATGACCACTTTTTTCGTTTCCGACACGCATCTGGAAGACGACGCCCTGGACAATACCGCCCGTTTCGAGCATTTCCTTCGAGACGAAGTGCGTGGCGCGTCGGCGTTGTACATCTTGGGGGACTTGTTCGAAGCATGGGTAGGTGACGACGACCCGAGTGAAATCGGGGCGCGCACAGCAGAAGCCATTCGCCAACTCTCGGATAGCGGCACGGCGGTGTACTTCATCCACGGCAATCGGGACTTCCTGTTGGGACGCGACTATGCCGCGCGTTGTGGCATGCAATTGCTGCCCGACCCAAGCGTGGTGATGCTCGATGGCGAACCGCTTTTGATCGGACATGGCGATTTGCTCTGCACAGATGATCTTGCCTACCAGCAGTTCAGGGCGATGACGCGCAACCCGACATGGCAAGCGCAATTTCTGTCGCAGCCGCTCGCCGCCCGGTTGGCCTTTGCCGAACAGGCGCGCGCCGCCAGCAAAGCGCGCTACGGCGAACTGAAAGCCCAAGGAACGCAAGAACAAATTGGCGACGTCTCATCAGAAACGGTACGCGAGACGTTTGCCCGTTTCGGCGTGAAGCGGATGGTTCACGGTCATACCCACCGACCGGCTGTCCATGACAACGAAGGCGGCGAACGCATTGTGCTGGGCGACTGGTACGGCGTGGGGACGATTGCGCGTGCGGATGCCGGGCAAATCACATTGATTCATCCCAAGGGCACCTAGCCCGCCATTGCTGCGTTGATCCCCTAAAGTGAGGCGATTCGTTCTACCAGAAACAGATCTTCCAACTCTTCAAGATCAAAGCCCGCAGCCAATCTAGCCTCACGGTTGTAGGGGCCGTGCAGCACGGATTTTGCATAGGCTTCGAGCAAATGCTTGAACGTTTCCCTAGGCTCGACGACCTCCCGTGCGCACAGCCAACGGAACCAACGCGAACCGCAGGCAACGTGCGAGACCTCTTCAGCGAGAATAATTTCGAGAATAGCTACGGTCTCGCGGTCGCCCAAACTCTTGAGTCGCTCGATCATGCTCGGCGTGACATCCAAACCTCGCGCTTCCAACACACGCGGCACAAGCGCCATGCGTGCCAAGCCCGAATGGGCTGTTTTTTCCGCCATTTCCCACAAACCGTTATGGGCAGGAAAGTCACCATAGTCATAGCCGAGGGACTTCAGCCGCGCACGCAATAAGGTGAAATGACGCGCCTCGTCGTCCGCCACTTTGATCCAATCGCGGTAATAGTCTTCCGGCATGTCGCGAAAGCGATAGACCGCATCCCAAGCCAGATCGATTGCGTTGAATTCGATGTGAGCCACAGCGTGAATGAAAGACGCCAGCCCCTCGGTACTCCCAAAGCCGCGTTTGCGCAGCAAGCGTGGTTCGACCAACTCGGGTTTGGTCGGGCGTCCGGGCATCCGAATCGGCAATGGCGTGCCCCGCGTAGCAGGAATTGCCAGCGAGCCATCTTGAAACGCCGCAGCCATTTCCCGCGTCAGGACCGGCTTGGCCTCCACTCTTCCCTCTGCGAGGCAGGCTGCAGCAGCGTCAAACACATTTCCTGACGTCAGTGCGTCCATCACGCTCAGGCGCGACGTTTGGTCTTCGCGTCGTCGGAGCGCTGTGACTGCAATTGTTCGAAGTAACCCTCGCCCACGCCGGTCACGTATTCACCGGAGAAGCAGGAGGTGTCGAACTTCATGCCGGGGTGCTTCGGACCTGCGACTGCGACTTCCATATCTGCCAAATCCTGATAGATCAACCAATCGCAGCCGATGAGTCTTTCCACTTCCGCTTCGCTGCGATCATGCGCAATCAATTCAGTCGGCGTGGGCATATCGATGCCATAGATGTTCGGGTAACGCACCGGCGGCGCCGCAGAGGCCAAATACACTTTTTTCGCGCCGGCATCGCGCGCCATTTGTACGATTTGTTTGCTGGTCGTGCCGCGAACGATCGAGTCATCCACCAAGAGCACCACCCTGCCCTTGAACTCCAAGGGAATCGGGTTCAATTTCCTGCGCACAGACTTGGAGCGCTCTTGCTGCCCCGGCATGATGAAGGTGCGGCCGACGTAGCGATTCTTGATGAATCCTTCCCGATACTTCACACCCAGCACGTTGGCAATTTCCAATGCGGCGTCACGCGAAGTGTCCGGAATCGGAATGACCACGTCGATGTCGTGATCGGGGCGTTCGCGCAGGATTTTTTCACCGAGCGTGACACCCATGCGCATGCGCGCCTTGTGCACGGAGATGTTGTCCATCATCGAATCGGGACGGGCGAAATACACGTATTCGAAAATGCACGGACGCATCAGTCCTTGTGCCGCGCAATGCTGATGCAGCAAGCGCCCGTCATTCGTGATCACCACTGCTTCGCCGGGCTCGATATCCCGCATGCGTTCGAAGCCGAGCACATCGAGCGCCACCGACTCTGATGCCACGGCATATTCAAACTGGCCTTCCAGTTCGCGGCGACCCAACACCAGGGGACGGATCGCATTCGGATCGCGAAACGCGACCAAACCCAAACCCATCACCATGCAAATAACGGCATAGCCGCCTTTGGCGCGCTTGTTCACACCTTCCACGGCACGAAACGCCGCTTCCGGACTCAGTTCTGACTGGATCGCGAGTTCGTGCGCGAACACGTTCAGCAGCACTTCCGAATCCGATTGCGTGTTGACGCTGCGGCGGTCTTGCTCGAAGACCTCTTTGCGCAAGGTCTCGGTGTTGATGAGGTTGCCGTTATGCGCGAGTGCAATGCCATAAGGGGAATTGACGTAAAACGGCTGGGCTTCGTCCGAGCCTTCGCTGCCCGCCGTGGGATACCGGCAATGCGCAATCCCGATGTTGCCGTGCAAGAGCGACATCGAATTCTCGTCGAACACATCACTGACGAGACCGTTGCCTTTCTCCACTCGCATCTGGCGTCCATTGCTCGTGGCAATGCCTGCGGCATCCTGGCCGCGATGCTGCAAGACGGTCAGGCCGTCATACAGACGCGCAGCGACGTCGTGGATACCAACAATGCCAACAATTCCGCACATGCGAACTCCGGATCAGGGTTGCGAACGCACGACGCCTGCGACGCCGAGCTTGGATTGCGCGGAAGCGCGCATGGCGTCCGCGGATTGACGGGTGGTGGTCGGACCCAATTTGACCCGGGTGAGCACACCTTTATCCGTCTTGACGGACTCGGTCGTGGCGCTAAAGCCGGCCGCACGTGCGCGATCACGCAGCTTCTGCGCCTCGTCCGGATTGGCGAACGCACCCAGTTGCACTGCGAATCCGGTGCTCGAGGCCGCCGGTTTTTCCACGGGCTTTGCAACCGGCGGTTTCTCAACCACTGCGGTTTGTGTCTTCGTTTCCGAAGCCGCCGGCTTTGTTACCTGAGGCTTGACCGTTTCGGTCTTGGCCGGTGCAGGTTTCGGAACTTCAGCGACTACGGGTTTTGCTTTTGGCGATTCCGCAACGGCAGCAACCACCGGCGGCGTGGACGCGGCCGGGGCCGAGGCCGGTTTGATCGATTCGGTCGCCACGGCATTCAAGGCGACGACTTCGGTCTTGACGCTCGGATTCACGCGAGCAGCATCAATACGCGCAGCCTCCGCCGCTTCGCGGGACGCATACGGACCGATACGCACGCGAAAGGCGGGTTTGTTCCCCGCATTCACCGCATCGCTGTAGGCACGCAAACCAGATTTTTCCAGCGCGGCGATCACCTTTTGGGCATCACCGGCGGAGCCGTAGTTACCGAAATTGATGGCATAGTCGCCAGCAGCCACCGCGGCCGGAGCGACGTCTTGCGCATCCACTGTGGCGGTGGTGTCGTCAAAGCCGGTTGCGCCGCTGGCAGGCAGTGCGCCCGGCTCACCCAAAGGGAGCTCTTGAATGTTGGACTGCGGCTGCTCTGAGGCTTTCGGAATATCGAGCGGAACATCGCGCACGCCGCTATCCGGTGCAGGTCCTTTCACCAACATGGGCAGGAAAATGACCGCAATGGCAATCAACACGGCGGCGCCCCATAGGCGCTGGGTGGTAGCTCGATCCATGCGTATTCGACCGGTTTCTGGAAGCCCGTGAATTATACGCCCGACCTAGCGCCCTCGCCCTCGCGTTTCGCGAGATGCGTGAACGCTTCCGCAACGGTATGAAACGAACCGAGCACGATAATGCGATCTGCGCTGGAGGACGCAGCGATTGCCGCGTCGAGTGCCTGCGCGACCGTTTCATGTGTCCGGTAGTCGGACGCATCCCGTTTGCCCTTCGCTGCCAGTGATTCAGCGGTTTGACCGCGCGCACCGCCGAGTGCGGCCAAATACCACTGCGCGATTTCGGCATCGAGCGCCTCGAACACCGCTGCCGCGTCTTTGTCAGCCAACATCGCGAGCACTGCACGTGTGCTGCCGGCAATCGGGTTGGCCGCCAGCCACTGCTCAAGCGCCGCAGCGGCTTGGGCATTGTGGGCAACGTCGATATAGAGCGGGATGCCGTCCACCTGACGATATTGCAAACGACCGGCGACATGGGCTGACGCGACGCCCGCTGCATAGGCACTCTCCGGAATGGAAAGTGGTGAAGCCTCCAATGCCGCGACAGCCATCGCCGCATTGCGTAACTGAACCGGCGCCGTGAGACGCGGCATCGGCAATTCGCGCTCCCCGCCCAGGGTTCGCCATAGCCATGTCGACGCGGTGTTCCGTCCGAAGAAGAAATCGCAGTTGATGCGAATCGCCGGGGCACCCAAGGTGTAAGCACGGCGCAACACACTGGACGGCGGATCATCATCACCGATCACGACCGGCTTACCCGCGCGCGCGATGCCGATCTTCTCAGCGCCGATGGCCTCGCGATCCGTGCCGAGCCAGTCGGTGTGATCGATATCCACCGTCGTCACGATGGCGACATCGGCATCGACCAGGTTCACCGCGTCCAAGCGCCCACCCAAGCCGACTTCCAAAACGGCAAGATCCAATGTCGCGTCTTCAAACACGCACAGCGCCGCCAGCGTGGTGAACTCAAAGTACGTCAGCGCCGTGTCTTGACGTGCTGCATCAATTCGTTCGAATGCCCGGACCAAGGTCGCATCGTCAACATCTTGGCCATCGATGCGAATACGTTCGTTGAACGCAAGAATATGCGGCGACGTGTAAGCACCGACGCGCAATCCGGCTGCACGCGCAATGGACTCGACAAATGCAACCGTCGAGCCCTTGCCATTCGTACCTGCAACAGAGATCACACACGAGGCAGGCTTGCCCAAACCTAGCAAGCCTGCCACGTGTTTCACACGATCCAAACCGAGTTCGATGGACGCGGGATGCATGGCTTCGATTTTGCGAAGCCATGCATTCAGTGCGGTCTCGCTCAAGGCTTCGCGACGCCCATTTCTTGCAACAGACGCGGCGCCGGATAGACCTCTTGCATGATCCAACGCATGTAACGCTGATCCACCGAAATCATCCGCGTCATGACGGGGTCGAACACCCAATTGGACGCCACCGATTCCCAATTGCCGTCAAAGGCGAGACCGACCAACTTGCCATTGGCATCCAAGACCGGTGAACCCGAGTTGCCACCCGTGATGTCCAGATCGGACAGGAAATTGACCGGTACGGTTCCGAGCTTCTTGTCTTCCAATCCGCCGTATTTTTTCGCTGCAATGGCGGCGAGCAATTCCGGCGGTGCATTGAACGGCTCTTCTTTCGTCGCTTTCGCGGCGACTTCCTCAAGCTTGGTGAACGGCGTCTGCACCTTGCCGTCCAGCTTGGTGTACCCGCGCACTTTGCCGAAGGTCAGGCGAAGCGTTGAGTTGGCATCCGGATAGACACCCTGCTTCTTCGAACGTTTGTAGTCAGCCACTGCTTGCAGATACAGCGGTCGATTGACCATCATTTCTCCCGCTCGATCCTTGCGTTCGTCTTCCACTTTGAGCATGGTCGGCATCAACGCCACGGCATAGCGAATGGCAGGATCCTTGCTGGATTCGAAGGCCTTGCGATCGGCCTTCAACCACTTCAGGCGCGCAGATTCCTTGCCCAGTTCGCTCTTGTGCATGTTCTTGATCGCCGTATCCACATTTTTCGCTTCGGCGCCGCCCATCCAAGCGTCCAGCGGAGCAATGCGTTGCGATGCATCCAACTTGACGTACTTGTTCAACCAATAGCGCTGGATGTCGCTATCCATGCCGGCTTCATAGCGCCGATCCATTTGTTTCAGCGCACCTTCAATCGCCGGGTAATCACGATCCTGGTAGCCCTTTTCACGTTCCGCATTGGGTTTCTCGCGTTCGATCGACGCGCGGTACAACTGCATCGCGACCGATCCCAATGCGCCACCCAGGTTGTTCATCACCAAATCGCGCTCGCGCGTTTTTCGGCCTTCCGCGTTGAGGGCGATCACCCGATCATGCGCATCCAGCGCCGCTTGGCCGGACTTGCCGTTCTTTTTCAACCACGCGATCACGGCGGCTTCTTCCGCTTGCTTCGTGGCCAACGCGTTGGTGCGTTTGAAACCGGCCAGCTGACCTTCGAAGTTCTTCATCGTATTTTCCCAACCCCGAACGGTGTTGGCATATTTGACTTGAACGTCCGGATTTTTCTTGCCGGCAGACAGCACGAGATTGGTCAAATCCTTGTAGTTTTGAACCACATTCGGATAGACCCAATCTTGCGTGCTCTGGAATTCATCGACCAAGGCATAGCGGTTGGTGGAGCCCGGGTAGCCGGCCACCATCACGAAGTCACCTGCCGCAAGCGGCTTGTCGGCAAACTTCAACCAATGCTTGGGTTTGTACGGCACGTTGTCTTTGCTGTAGGCGGCAGGCTTGCCGTCACGACCCACATAGGCACGGATGAACGAGAAATCGCCGGTATGGCGCGGCCACATCCAGTTGTCGATTTCACCGCCGTAATTGCCGATCGAACCCGGGGGCGCGTAAACCAAGCGCACGTCCTTGATTTCAATGGCACGGAACAGACGATAGGTATTGCCACCGAAAAAGCTCGAGACGCTGCAGCGATAGCCGCCGGGCGCTTCGCATTTCGAAACGATATCTTTTTCCAGCTTTTCGACAGCACGCGTGCGATCTGCAGGTGCCGAGGCGGAAGCAATAGCCGACTTGAATTGCGCGGTCACGTCATCGATTTGTTCCAGCACATAGATGCGGCTGCTCGGACCTGCCGACAACTCATCGCCCATCTTGGCGGCATTGAAACCCTTGGCAATCAGGTTGTTCTGAGCGGTGGAGTTCAATTGGATCGCACCGTAAGCGCAGTGATGGTTGGTCGCCACAAGGCCATCCGGCGACACGAAGCTTGCCGTGCAACCCCCCAACGAAACGATCGCGCCCAAAGGATCGCCGGTGAGGTTTGCCATCTGCTTCGGATCAAGTTTCAATCCGGCTTTCTTCAACTGAGCGGAGATCTCCGGCAGTTGTTGTGGCACCCACATCCCCTCACCCGCGACGGCCGCGGAGGTGGTCGTGATGGCCATCGCCAATGCTGTCCATTTCAATGTGTTCTTCATCTTCCTTCCTCTTTATTCGGCCGGGACATTCAATTCTTTCAACAACCAAGGCGCCGGATAGACCTTGGCCATCAACCAACGCATGTAACGCAAATCGACGTGGATGGCGCGCTTGTAACGCGGGTCGTACATCCAGCTGGCACTCACGGCTTCCCAGTTGCTGTCGAAGTTGAGGCCGATCAGTTTTCCATCTGCGTCCATGACCGGTGAACCCGAGTTACCCCCCGTCGTGTCGAGATTGGTCATGAAATTCACGCTTTGCGATTTCAAGACCGGATCTTTAGTGCTGCCGAAATCCCCTTTGGCGATGGCTTTGCGCAGTGCTTCCGGCGCATCGAAGGGGAACTTCCCGGTGTGCTTTTCAGTGATACCGGCTACCGTGGTCACGGGCGTGTATTCCATGCCGTCTTTGACGTGCATACCGGTGACTTTGCCGAAGCTGACCCGAAGCGTGCTGTTGGCATCCGGATACATGGCGCGGCCCTGGCTTTGGCGGAAGCCGGCCAGCGTGCGCATGTAGGCAGGACGCAAGCGAAGCAATTCACCGTCACGTTCCTTGGCTTTTTGCTCACCCGCAAGAATCGCACGCATCAATTTGGCTGCGGCCACCATGACCGGATCGGTCGAGCCGGCCACTTCGGCGGAATCGGCCTTCATCAAACGCAGGCGTTCCGACTCTTCGCCCAAGCGCGTGGTGGCATAGAGGCTGTCGAGTGTTTTGCGCGCGCCTGCCATGTCTTTTCCAAACACGGCGTCAATCTCTTGAATGCGCTGATTTGCCGGCAATCCGTAATAGCGTGCCAACAAATCAGCCAGGATCGCCTTCTCAACCGCCGGATCATAACGGCGCTGGACCTGTTTCAAATTGCCTTCAATCAAGGATTCGTCACGTTGCTGGTAGCCGCTTTCACGTTCCGCGTCCGGTTTCTTTTTCTCGATCGCAAAGCGTTGCAACTGAATCGCCGCACGCAGCACTTGCGTTTGAGAACGCATCAACATGAACAATTGATCGGCGTCACGTGTGGCACGCCCATCGGCCAGCAACTTCTCGACGGCATCCATGTCGCGAAGGGCCGCCTGCGCATTCGGTTGTTTTTTCAGCCATACCAACATGGCTTGTTCGTCTTCTTTGCGAACCGTATCGGCATTGCTGCGCGTCATGCCTTCCAGCTCACCTTGCGCACGCTTCAGCGTGTTTTTCGCACTTTGGACTTGCGCGGCATATTTCACCGCCGCTTCGGTTCCCGCCGGCGCGGCAGCCGCAATGTCTTTCAGGATGCTGCCGTAGAGCTCGACACGTGTCGGCAATTGCCAACGCATTTGGTCGGCAAACTCACCCGCCGTGCGATTGCGATAGGTGGTTCCGGGGTAGCCCGCCAACATGGCGTAGTCGCCGTCCTTGATCGGCGTGGTGCTGATTTGCAAGAACGCAGGCGGCGTGTACGGCACATTGTCCTTGCTATACGGCGCCGGTCGACCGTCCTTGCCCACATACGCACGCAACACGGTGAAGTCACCGCTATGGCGCGGCCACATGAAGTTGTCGATTTCATCGCCGTAATTGCCGATCGCTTCCGGCGGCGCATAGACCAGACGGATATCTTTCAACTCCAATTGCTTGATCAGATAAAAATCGCTGCCGTAGTGCATGTTGACGACACTGCAGCGGTATCCGGGATCTTGCTCGCAGGCCTTGACTTCGGCTTTGCCGGCCAAATCAATCGCTTCGTAATAGGCACGGCCGGTCTTGCCTGCGGCGGCCTTCAAAATGCGATCGGTGATCCGATCGAAACCGGTGGTGACCAGTACGCGGTAATCCGGATTTGCCGGCAATTCGGCTTCACGGTTTTCAGCCACAAAGCCGTTTTTGATCAAATCGCGCTCTTTCGAGCTGTTGTATTGGATGACGCCGAAGGCCACGTGATGATTGGTCAACACCAGTCCGTCTTTGGAAACGAAGGCACCCGTCGCGCCGCCCACTTTCGCCACTGCCGACAGCGGCGGCTTGGTAACATCCGCCAGCGCATT
Organism: Lysobacter soyae; assembly: GCF_019551435.1. Taxonomy (NCBI): domain Bacteria; kingdom Pseudomonadati; phylum Pseudomonadota; class Gammaproteobacteria; order Lysobacterales; family Lysobacteraceae; genus Lysobacter; species Lysobacter soyae. Next base: position 840,309 of record NZ_CP080544.1, on the reverse strand, counting down.
GACGTCACCTTTGTAACCTGCGGCCTTGATTTGCGCTTGAATTCCCGGCAATTGCGAAGGCAACCACATGCCCTCGTCCGACCATGCCGCCGGAGCGACCACCATGCCGGCGACAACGCCCGCCAGGATTTTCTTGCGCATATTCACATTTCCTTTCGAGTGACCTCCCATTACAGCATGTGCGTCGCGTTTTTTCTCGGGTACGCGTCATGCTCCGGCGCTAAAATGGTGCATTGAAATCCATTCGGAGCCGTGCATGACGCAGATGATGAAAGCCTTGGTCAAAAAGGAAGTCGGCAAGGGCATTTGGATGGATCAGGTCCCGGTTCCGGCCCCGGGCGCGAATGAAGTGCTGATCAAGCTTGAGAAAACCGCGATTTGCGGCACCGATCTGCATATCTACCTGTGGGATGAGTGGAGTCAACGCACCATCAAACCCGGCCTCGTAATCGGCCACGAATTTGTCGGCCGGATCGTGGAACTCGGCGCAGGTGTCAGCGGCTACGAAGTGGGTCAACGCGTGAGCGCGGAAGGCCATATCGTCTGCGGCCATTGCCGCAACTGCCGGGCCGGCCGCCAGCATCTGTGCCCCAACACCGTCGGGATTGGTGTGAACCGCAACGGCGCTTTTGCCGAATACATCGTCATGCCCGCGACCAACCTTTGGCCGATTCCCGACCAGATTCCCAGCGAACTCGCTGCGTTCTTCGATCCCTATGGCAATGCCGCCCACTGTGCATTGGAATTCGATGTCGTCGGTGAAGACGTGCTCATCACCGGCGCCGGCCCGATCGGCATCATTGCGGCGGGCATTTGCAAACATATCGGCGCGCGCAATGTCGTCGTCACCGATGTGAACGACTACCGCTTGAAGCTCGCGGCCGACATGGGCGCGACGCGCGTGGTCAACGTCGCCAACACGTCGCTGAAAGATGTGATGGCCGACCTGCACATGGAAGGGTTTGACGTGGGCCTTGAAATGAGCGGCAACCCCCGCGCTTTCGGCGACATGTTGGATTGCATGTATCACGGCGGGAAAATCGCCATGTTGGGCATCATGCCGAATGGCGCCGGCATTGATTGGGACAAGGTGATTTTCAAGGGACTGACCTTGCACGGCATCTACGGCCGCAAGATGTATGAAACCTGGTACAAGATGACCCAACTCGTGCTCTCGGGCTTCCCGCTTGGAAAAGTGTTGACCCACCAGTTGTCCATTGACGAATTCCAGAAAGGCTTTGAGCTCATGGAAGGCGGCAAATCGGGCAAAGTCGTTTTGAGTTGGAACTGATCGGGCGCACCCCAAAAGGAATGGCAATGTCGTTGACCGAACGCTACAAGCACACCCTCGAAGAAATTCGCGACGCGGGGTTGTTCAAATCAGAACGCGTGATTGCGAGTCCCCAGTCCGCTGAAATCGAACTGGAAGACGGCCGCAAAGTTTTGAATTTCTGCGCCAACAACTATCTGGGTTTGGCAGATCATCCCGACATCATTCAAGTCGCGAAGGATGCGCTGGACAGCCACGGCTTCGGCATGGCCTCCGTGCGTTTTATCTGTGGCACGCAAGATTTGCATAAGGCGCTCGAAGCCAAGATCGCCTCGTTCTTCGGCACCGAGGACACCATTCTGTATGCCGCATGTTTTGATGCCAACGGCGGACTGTTTGAGCCGCTGCTGGATGAAAACGATGCGATTATCTCGGATGCCTTGAATCACGCCTCGATCATCGACGGTGTCCGCTTGTGCAAGGCCAAGCGCTATCGCTATGCCAATTGCGACATGAGCGACTTGGAAACGCAATTGAAGCAAGCCAAGGCCGATGGCGCGCGCAGCATCATGATCACCACCGATGGTGTCTTCTCGATGGACGGATTCATCGCGCCGCTGGACGAAATCACTGCGCTCGCCGAGAAATACGGTGCGTTGGTGCATATCGACGAATGCCACGCGACCGGATTCCTTGGCGCCACCGGTCGCGGCTCAGCAGAAGTCAAAGGTGTCATGGACAAGATCGATATTTTCACCGGCACCTTGGGTAAGGCCATGGGCGGGGCGCTCGGCGGATTCACCACCGGCAAGCGCGAAGTGATCGAATTGTTGCGCCAACGCTCGCGTCCGTATTTGTTCTCCAATTCCCTGCCGCCACATGTTGTTGCCGCCGGCATCAAAGCGTTCGACATGCTGGCATCGGCTGGTGAGTTGCGTGAACAATTGGCCGAAAACACACGCTATTTCCGCGAGCAAATGACGGCCCGCGGTTTCGAAATTCGTCCGGGCGTGCATCCGATCAGCCCGGTCATGCTGCATGATGCCCCCTTGGCACAGAAGTTTGCCGCACGCCTTCTTGAGGAAGGCATTTATGCGATCGGTTTCTTCTTCCCGGTGGTTCCCAAAGGCCAGGCGCGCATCCGCACGCAAATGAGCGCCGCGCATACCCGCGAACATCTGGATCGCGCCATCGATGCATTTACGCGTATCGGCAAGGAATTGGGCGTCATCCGTTAACCGGACGAATCACGCTCAGGCGAGTGACTTGATCTCTGCGGGCGTCAGCGCACGCCATTCGCCTTTCGCGAGTTCGCCCAAACTGAGCTCACCAATGGCAATCCGGATCAAACGTAGGACGGCGATATCGAAGGCGGCAAGCAAGCGCCGGATTTGGCGGTTCTTGCCTTCATCCAAAACGATTTCCAACCACGCATTCTTGGTGCCTTCACGCAAGACAATCACGGAACTTGCCCTCAGATGCTCCCACTCGACTTCAATCCCCTGCATGAGGTTCACGATGGTGTCGATATCGGGAATGCAGTCCACCTGCACGTGATAGGTCTTTGAGGGCCCTGTTTCAGGCGAGGTGATTCTTGCCGCCCATGCCGGGTCATTGCTGAAGAGCAGCATGCCTTCACTGGCCTTGTCCAAACGCCCTACAGGCGCCACCCATGGCAAATCCGCCCCCGCCAGGCATTTGTACACCGTCTCCCTACCCTGCTCGTCTTTGGCGGTCGTGACCAAGCCGCGCGGTTTGTTCAACACCAAATAGGTCGGATTCGAAGACGCGCCTTCTTGACCGGCAATGTCGATCACTGCGGTCTCCGGATCGGTCGGGTGTTCGGGATCCCGGACGCAAACACCGCCAAGCAAAACGCGGCCCTCGGAAATGAGCGCCGCGGCTTGAGTGCGCGAACACATGCCGCGTTTGGACATCACGCGTGCGAGTCCGAACTTCGGCGCACGCTTAAGGACCATGACGGATTACTTTTTCTTCGGCGCGGGGTTTTCCGGCGCAACCGGCGCCTTGGTACCTGCCGGTGCCGATGGTTGACTCGTCGAAGGTGCAACCGGCGCGGTGCCACGCGCGACGCGCACGCCGCGAGACTTCATCCATGCATCGAATTCGTCGGCGGTCATACGTTTGCCGCCTTGCGTCATGTCAAAACGCCAAGGGCCGTTGTCGAACTCCGAGCGCTTCTGATAGGCCGCAGGATCGTTGGGCTTCGCGGCGGACGGCGCCGGAATCGCGCTGGCGACGCTCTTGCAGTTCTCGATGCGGATCCGGGTGATGACGGCGTCCACCGAAATGGCATCGCCGTAAGCCTGCGCCAATACGCCGGCAGGTCTACCCAGTTGGGAATTGATGGCGGAAAGCTCGGGCGCGACGGGCGCCAGCAAATCCGTATTCGCCGGCAACGAGCGCGGAACATTCGCACAGTTTTGTGATTGTGCCGCAGCAGTTCCACAGCAAGCGATCAATGCAACAGCGAGCAGACGACGCATCATGATTTCCTCTTCGGTCTGTCGACAGTGTATCGCCGATGACGGGTGAAAAAAAAGAAGCCCGGCATTGCCGGGCTTCTTTGTCTTGCTGAAACTTCCGCTTTGCGAAAGCAACGACCAATTAGTTTTGGACGTTGAGTTCGGTACGACGGTTGGTTTCGTTCTTGCAATCCGGCTTGGTTTGAGCGGTGTTGACCAGCGGACGGCTTTCGCCGTAGCCGACCGGACCGACCATACGGCCAGCGTCGATGCCATTAGCGGTCAGGTAGTCATACACAGCGCGTGCACGACGTTCCGACAGAGCTTGGTTGTAGGTGTCGGAACCGCACAAGTCGGTGTGGCCGGCAACTTCAACGCGCAGGTCGGGGTAACGCTTCAGGATTTCGATGCCTTCGTTCAAGATGGCGATCGCGTCGGGACGCAGCTTGGACTTATCGAAGTCGAAGTTGACACCCTTCAGGTCGATCGTCAACGGAACCGGGCAACCGTCCGGACCAACGGCTTGGCCAGCGGTCGAAGCCGGGCACTTGTCGTTGCAATCGTTCACGCCGTCGCCGTCGCCGTCTTTGTCGGCGCAGTTGTCGACAACCGGAGCTTCAACAACCGGAGCCATGCGGTCCGGGCCCAAAGCCACGGTCAGGCCAACCGATGCGAGCAGGTCGGTGAATTGCGATTGTTGGTCTTGCGGACGACGTGCTTGTTCCTTGTCGAAATCGACGCGTGCGCCGAGTTCGGTGCGGAGGTCAACGCGGCCGAAGTCGAATTGCAGGCCGACGCCGAGGTTGGCAGCTGCGTTGTTGTCTTCGTGTTGCGCCGGGCAATCAGCTTGCATCGGGATGCCCGAAGCCGGACCGCAGATGGCTGCGAATTCTTCTTCGTGACGTTGCATGCCGAGACCGAACTTCACGTACGGCCACCACTTGCTGTCCGCATTGCGGAAGTGGTAACGCGCGTCAACGGACAGACCGTACTGGGTCCACCACAGGTTCGGGTTCGAGGTCTTGTCCGGGTTTTGGTAGTTGGCTTCCAAATCCACCGACCAGTTCGGGGTCCAGAACTTACCGAAGCCCAAGGTGCCGAACAGCGCATCCTCAGTACCGCGATCATTATCCTGGAAGTTGACACCGGTGCTGCCCGAAACATACCAGCGGTCGTCGAACTCCTGGGCAGAAGCGGCTTGCGCCACGCCCATACCGCACAAGAGGGCGGCGCAGAGGAGTTTCTTGTTCATCGTGAGCTCCTTGAACTATTGAAATAAAAGTCTTGCGACATATGGAACAGAGGTAAAACGAAATCTGTAATAAAACTTAGCCGTTTGCCGACATGGGCAACCTTAAAAACCCAGCCGTGAAGACCGCGTTAACGATACCATAACGATATGCTGAATTTGCGCCTAGTTTGAATCGCGTGTTCAGGAACTTTTTTCGGGAAAACCTGTCTAGGAATCGGAATCTCGACTCCCCGCGCCGGCGCGAATCGCGCACGTCATCCAAGCATAAATACGAATCCTTGGGCAAATCGGCCATTCAGGATGGGTTGGGGTTCGACCTTTTAAGGTTCGCGCACTTTCCCCCATCCACTCATCGCTGAACAGAAAGCTGAACGAGTTGGAATTCAACAGGCCAGTCCGTCCCATTTGATGGATGCCTACAGGGCAAAACGCCGGCAGAGATCGGCGCCCTCCCCAAAACGCCAGAACATCGAATGTCGCGCAATCCAGCGTGACGGACGCTGGGGCAACGCGCAAGGAGTCGCTGTATGAAATTGGCATGGTTGTTGTGGTTGGCCTCGGTGTTACCGCCCCAGGCATCCGATTCACTTTGTTTGAGCACCACCGTTTATCTCGAAGCGCGCGACCAGCCCGTCATGGGTCAGCGCGCCGTCGCCGAAGTGGCGCTACGTCGCCAAGAAAGTGGTCAATGGGGCGATTCCATGTGTTCGGTCGTGACCGCGCGCAAGCAGTTCGCACCCACGCTCGTGTCGCCGCAATATGACCTCGGCAATCCCGACGCTTGGGGCGCCGCCGTCAATGTCGCTCTTGAGGCTGAACAGAACTGGGCGCTGCCGGTCGGTCGTCGCAAGGAAGTCGTGCCCGGCGCCACGCATTTTGCCGCGCTTGATTTGGCGCAGCCCAGCTGGCGGAACGCCTATCGCGTTGCCACGATCGGCGACCACACCTTCTTTGAAGTCGATCGCGTTCGCTCGCCCTACCGTCGCACCGCAACCGGAAGCTAACACCCGCCCGGGCACACTAGTCGACTTTCAACCCTGATGAAGGTCGCTATGAAGCTCTATACGAAACCGGGTGCCTGCTCCACCGCCGTCCATATTGTGTGCGAATGGGCCGGCAAGCCTTATGAATTTGAAGTGGTTGATGCGGCGACGATGAAGTCGCCGGAATTCCGCGCGATGAATCCCGTCGGCGCGGTTCCGGTCATCACCGATGGTGACTTCACGCTCACGCAGAACGCCGCGATCATGGCCTATATCGCCGATGGCGCACCCGAATCGGGTTTGTTCGGCGACAACGGCCGTCAGAACCGCGCAGAAGCCACGCGCTGGTTGGCATATGTGAACTCTGACGTGCACCCCGCGTTCAAACCGATTTTCGGTCCGAGCCTGTTTATTGACGACGACGCGCAATTCGATGCCGTGAAGGCACGCGCGATTCGTCGCGTGCAATCGATCTTTGAACTGGCCGACCAGCGCCTCGGCGAAGTCGAGTGGTTGGCCGGATTCAGAAGTGCCGCTGACGCTTATCTATATATAACGGTGCGTTGGGCGAATGCGATGAAGATTGATTTGAGCGCGCTGAAGCACCTTCAGGCATTCAAAGCCCGCATGGATGCCGATCCGGGGGTTTTGAAGGCGCTCGGGGATGAAGATTTGAAGGTGATCTGAAGAGCGCCTCACCCGCCCCGTTCGGGGCACCCTCTCCATCGAAGATGGAGAGGGGACTAATTCCTTCTCCGCGCAGTGGAGAAGGTGGCGCGCAGCGCCGGATGAGGCGCTCCTCAAACCGCCACAACATCCCCCGGATACGCCAAATCCACATCCACGCCATATCTCAGGGCCAGTTCCCCTGCCAGCGCCTCACGCGCAATGTCCTCGCCATGCACCAACATCACGCGCGGCGACACCTTGAACCCCGAATACCAATCCAAAAGCCCTGCCTGATCGGCATGTGCCGACAATCCGCCGACGGTATGTACGCGCGCATTCACGCGAACGTTGGCGCGATCAATGCGCACCCATTGCGCGCCATCCACCAGACGCCTTCCCAATGTGCCATTGGCTTGATAGCCGACAAACACCACATGTGACTGCGGCCGCTCCAGATGCTGTTTCAAGTGATGGATGATGCGGCCGCCACTGGCCATGCCATTGCCGGCAATGATGATGGCACCGCTACTAAGTGCGTTGACCGATTTCGATTCCTCAACCGACTGCGTGATCAAAAGATTCGGCAGGCGAAACGGGTTTTGCGTCCCCTGCATGACTTTTTGCGCCGCCTCGTCGAAGATCGCGTGGTACTTGTCGTAAACGCGCACGACTTTCGCCGCCATCGGAGAATCCAAAACGATTTTCCAGCGCGACATGTTCCACGCGTCCCAGTGCTGCGCAAACCAATACAACAACTCTTGCGAGCGTCCCACGGCGAATGCCGGAATCAACACATTGCCGCCGTTTTTCCATGCGGCCTCGAAAATTCGCCCAAGCTCCGCCACTGTGGTCTCACGGTCTTTGTGCAATCGGTTTCCGTAAGTGGATTCCATCAGCAGCAAGTCGGCGGCCGGCACGGGTTCGGGATCGCGCAGGATCGGCGTGTTCTTCTGTCCGATATCGCCCGAGAACACGAGGATTTTTCCATCTCCCTGCAGCTCAACGGTGCTCGAGCCCAGGATGTGTCCGGCATCACGGAACTGCAAATCAACACCGGGGAAGATCGATATGCGCAAATCGTATTTGAGCGTGCGAACTTGGGTCATCGCCCGCGCAACCGACTCTCTGCCGTAGAGCGGTTTGATTTCCGGCGCGCCCGGCTTGCGTTTGCGGTTGCTTCGCTCGGCATCGCTCTCCTGTAATGACGCCGAATCCATCAGCATGATCGGCAACAGTTCCGCCGTGGCTTCTTGCGCCAGAATCGGCCCTTTGAAGCCGCGGTCGGTCAATAGCGGCAGGCGCCCGACGTGATCGATATGGGCGTGGCTCAGAAGCACGGCATCAATGGTCGCCGGATCAAACGGAAACGGCTCGAAATTGCGTTGTTCAGCCTCCCGGCTCCCCTGCATCAGCCCGCAATCCAGCAGAATTCGTTTGCCTCCGACTTCCACCAGATGCATCGAACCCGTGACCTCACCTGCTGCGCCATGAAATTCCACCTGCACGTTCACACTCCTCTACCGGATGCCGGTCCGTCATTTAAGAATACTGTCGGGGCGTGACTTCCAGCACCCCTGTCGGTACGTCGCTTTCGCCTACAGTGAAGGTTTCCATGTTTCGAGGGGTGAAGATGAAATCGATTTTCCCGAAGCGCGCCGCGCTTGCCGCGGCCATTGCCGTCACGATGTTGGCCGCCGGCTCGGCGATCGCCGCCAAGCAAACTGCCGGCGCGAAGCCGAAAGACGATCCGTCTACGCCGCGTTTCCGCGTGACAGATTTGGACACCAGCAAGCGCGTTTGTGACGACCTGTCGGAATACGTCAATTCAAAGTGGCTCGCCGCCAACCCGATTCCGTCCGATCGCACCACCTGGGGCGCATTTGAACGTTTGGCGCAACAATCCGAAGAAGCGACCCATGCGCTGTCCGTGAAGGCCGCCGCAAACACCCGTGCCACCGGCGCGGAAAAGCTGGTGGGTGATTTGTTCGCCAGCGGCATGGATACGAAAGCACGTGAAGCGATGGGGGCGACGCCTTTGCTCGCTGTCTTCAAGGAAATCGATTCACTGAAGACGCCGGCGGATATCGCGCGCTACATGGCTGTTCACAACGATGACGGAATGGCAGACGCATTCAATGCTGGCGGCGGTTCCGATTTCAAAGACGCCACCAAAGTGATCGCGTTCGCGATGCAAGGCGGACTCTCTTTGCCGGAACGCGCCTACTACCTTGAAGACGGCAAAGACGGCAGCTACAAACGCATTCGCGAAGCCTTTGTCGGTCATTTGAAGAACCAATTGGTCAATGCCGGCGTTGCGCCGGACGCGGCCGCGCAACAAGCAGCGCAAACCTTGAGCCTGGAAACCAAACTGGCCGAAGCCTCCTTGAGCCCGATTGAACGTCGGGATCCGGCAAAGAACTACAACGTGGTGTCCATGGCCGAGGCACAGGCAGCCAACCCGAATTTGGATTGGGCGAATTTCTGGAAGGCACAAGGCGTCAATGTCGATTCATTCTCCTTGTCGCAACCCAAGTTCTTCCAAGCCTTGGACGGACTGGTCGCGAATGAGCCGGTCGCCGTGTGGCAATCCTATTTCCGCACCCATGCGGCGATGAGCTTGGCGCCGTATCTGTCAAACAAGTTCCAAGATGAGCAATTCGCCTTCTTCGGAAAGACCTTGAAAGGACAGCCCGAGCAACGTGATCTGTGGAAACGCGTGCTTGGCAGCGTTCAAGGCAGCACCGGCGAAGCGCTCGGCCAGCTGTACGTCAAGGAATATTTCCCCGCCTCTTCCAAGAAAGCCATGGAAGGTCTGGTGGCGGATTTGAGCCAGGCATTGAAGGCACGCATCAATCAGCTCGACTGGATGAGCCCGGAAACCAAGAAGAAGGCCATGGAAAAATGGGCGAGCTTCAAACCGATGATCGGCTACCCCGACAAATGGCGCAGCTGGCAAGGCCTGTCGTTCAAGCGCAATGACTACGTCGGCAACATTCTGGCCGCACGCAAATTCAATTCCTCATATTCGATGGCGAAAATCGGAAAGCCCTCGGATCGCAGTGAATGGGGCATGACGCCGCAAACCGTGAACGCGTATTACAACGCCAGCAAGAACGTGATCGTCTTCCCGGCCGCCATTTTGCAACCCCCGTTCTTCGATCCGAACGCCGATCTGGCGGTGAATTACGGCGGCATCGGCGCAGTCATCGGCCATGAAATGCTGCATGGTTATGACGACAAAGGCAGTCAGTTCGATGCCAACGGCAACTTCTCGAACTGGTGGACGGAATCGGATCGCAAGGGCTTTACGGCGCGCACGGACAAACTGGTCCAACAGTTCGACGACTATCGTTCTGTGGATGGACTGCCGGTCAAGGGACAACTCACCTTGGGCGAAAACATCGCGGACCTCGGTGGCCTGAACGTGGCGTTCGACGCCTTGCACGCGGCTATGAAGCGCGACGGCATCAAGCCGGACGCAAAAATCGACGGTCTCACCTACAACCAGCGCTTCTTCATGAACTGGGCAACCGTGTGGCGTCGGAACCACCGTCCGGAAGAGCTCAAGGTTCGTCTCAACACGGACTCACACGCACCGGCGAACTTCCGTGCCATCGGCGCCCCCAGCAACATGCCGGCATTTGCCAATGCATTCCAATGCAAAGCCGGAGATGCAATGGTTCGTGACGAGGCGCATCGCGTCGTCATCTGGTAAACGCGTCACTTGATAAACTTCCGGGAACCTCGGAACCCGGAAGTTTTCATGATCCAACGCACTTTGGTCATCGCCCTCTCGGCAGCACTCGCGCTCGCGCCTTCCATTGCCGGCGCCGATCCCGCCAAGGCCAAGGCCAAACCCAAGTCAAAGGTGGCCAAAACCGTTGCACCGCAGGTGTGCACCGACTTCTACAGCACGCTCAACAAGGATTGGTTGAATGCCAACAAGGCGCCCGAAGGCGCCGCCGTGAATTCGGCCATGGCCGTGCTGCAAGCGAACAGCATTCAACAACAGCGTCAATTGCTGGATGCCGCGATGACGGCGCCGCAGAACCAGAACCAAAAACTGCTGGGCGACTTCTGGGCCAGCGGTCTGGATGAAGCCTCGATCGAAACGGACGGGTCCAAGTCCATCGCGCCGCTGATTCAACGCGTGAACTCCATCAAACGCGCGAAAGACATTCCCGCTGCTATCGCCGCATTGCATCAGGTCGGTATCCCGGTCGCTTTCAATTTCAGCGCCGATGTCGACTTGAATGATCTGAACCGCCATATCGGCTACTTTTCGCAAGGCGGTTTGGGCCTTCCGGATGCGGCGTTCTATACCCGCAACGATGCGGACACGGTGGCACTCATGTCGCGTTATCGCGACTACGTCAAGAACATCCTGACCCTGACCGGTAGCGATGCCGGCAAAGTCGCCAATGATGTCAATCTGGTGATGGGCATCGAGTCGAGCATTGCAAAATTCTCGAAGCCCGCGCAAGCGACGCGTGATCCGCGCACCGCGTATGCCGCGATGCCGATTGCCAATTTGAAAAACCAGTACCGGAATTTGCAATTGGCGGAGTTCATTGCTGCGCAAGGCGTCAAGGACGACATGGTTTCGATGGTCGATCCGCAGTATTTCGCGCAGCTCGACGCCTTGGTGAAGAACACCTCGACCGAACAGTGGAAAACTTATTTGCGCTATCAAATCGGGCATGCCATGGCGCCGTATTTGTCGCGAAGCTTCCGTCAGGCCGAAGGTGAATTCTTCGGTCGCGTTTTCCGCAACGAAACGACGGCCCCACCGCGTTGGCAACAAGTGCTCGCTGCAATCAATCTGGCTGCCGGTCCGATGCTGGGTCGTGAATATGTCTCGCGCTATGTCCCGTCCGGTGCCGCCTCACGTGCGGAGTCCGTGGCCAAGGATGTTGTCGAAGCGCTGTCGCGCCGGATCGACAGCAACACTTGGATGAGCGCCGCCGCCAAGCAAGAGGCGAAAAGCAAGCTCGGCAAGACGACCATCGAAATCGGTGCGCCGCGTCGCGACCTCGATTACACCATCCAACCGATGGGCCGCGGCAGTTTCGGCGGCAACATGTTGATCGCTTCGACCTGGCGCCACGCACAGGAAATGAAGCGGATCGGTAAAGGCAATGCAGATCGTCGCTGGGATGTGCTGCCGCAGGACGCGGCGCTCGGCTATGACATGGCGCACAACCGCATCATCATCACCGCCGCGATCTTGCAGGCACCGGTCATCGACATGACCCAACCGCAAGCAGCGCAATACGGTGCGCTGGGCGCGTTGATCGGTCATGAATTGACCCGCGGATTCGACAATCGCGGCCGGATGGTGGATGCCGGCGGCAACCTCCGCGACTGGTGGACGCCGCAAGACGCTTCCGGCTGGAATTCGAAGATGACTGCCATCGCCTCGCAATACAGCGCCCACCCTTATCCGGAACTGTCCGGCGCGAAAGTCAACGGTGCGCTGACGCGCGAACAGGACACCGCCGATTTGGCCGGCCTGGAATTGGCTTGGGATGCATTGGCCAAAGGCGGCGCGCCGGATGTCGCCAACGCCACCGCGTTCTTCAATGGCTGGGGTCGCTTGTGGCCTCAGGCCATGAGCAAGGAAGCTGCCGCGCTACAACAGGCCACCAGCAGCTACTCGCCGGGCAAGTGGCGCACCAATGGTCCGCTCGCCAACATGCCGGAGTTTGCCACCGCGTTCAAATGCAAGGCAGGGACACCGATGTCGTTGCCGGCGGCTCAACAAGTGAAGATCTGGCGCTGAGTCAGACCACGCGTCGCAAGGTGGGCGGCTTCTTGCCCCCACCTTTGCCGCCGCGACCAAACGGCGGCTGCCCGCGCCAATAGCGGATCAGCAACCAAGCGAAGAGCATGCCGCCCAAGTGCGCGATCACCACCACCGGGGATTGCAAACCGCTGCCGGCAAAGACCAGCGCAAGAATGCCGTAAACGATGACCAGCGTACGCGCCTTCATCGGGATCGGCGGAATCAACATCATCACTTGCTGGTTCGGGAACAACATGCCGTAGGCCAGCAACATACCGAACAAGGTACCGGACGTGCCCATGGCCGGGCTGCCACTGCCGAGCAGGGCGCTGACGAGCAGCCAACACAGGCCGGAACCGATGGTGGTGACGGCAACAAACGTCATGAAGCGCTGCGAACCCCAGGTGTATTCGAGCTGCGCACCGAACATCACCAGCGCCAAGCCGTTGAAGAACAAATGCAGGAAAGACATATGCAGGAGGCCATGGGTCAGCAGTTGCCACGGCATGAATCCGTTCGAGAGCGGCCAGAGCGCAAAAAACTGTGTCAACCACTGCCCCGCGATCATCTGCGCCAAAAATCCGACGGCGATGGTGATGGCGATGGCACGGGTGACCGGGGGAATGTTGTTGATCATGGAGTCTCCGCAATTGCGCATATGATACGGACATGCGTGTCATAGACGTTGAAGGCAACGCCCCGGACGAAATTGCAGCGGCGTTGTTCAGCTCCGGCGCCTGTCGCGTGCGGAATTTCATTCCCCAGGTTCAGGCATGCGCCCTGCGCGACGAAGCTATGACGTTGGACGCAACGAATGCCTTCTCGATTGCACGCATGGGGCGCGGGGGTTCGACGACCACCGACGTGGCTTCACGCGGCGACCGTACGCTTTGGCTGGACAACGTCGCTTGTGTCAACGGCGGTGAATTTTTAGCCGCGCTGCATACACTCAGCCAGCAACTGAGAGCGAACTTACGGATGCCCATCCATGGCGTGGAAGCGCACTACGCGCTGTATCCGCCCGGGGCCCGCTACGTACGACACAAAGACCGCATGCAAGACAGTGGTGCGCGCATGATTTCCTGGGTCACCTATTTGAATGCGGATTGGCAACCCGCGGATGGCGGCCTGCTGCGTCTTTACTCGGACGATGGCGGCCACACCGATATCGCACCGACAATGGGAACTTCCGTGTGCTTCTTGAGCGACATCGAGCACGAAGTGCTGGCGTCACACCAGACGCGTCTCAGCATCGCGGGCTGGATGCGTCGTTTGGACTAATCCGGCGGTCCCCACAACCTCTCGTCTTCAGTCTTGGGGCGTTTCATGGCGACTTTGCCGTCTTTCACGCTGACTCCCTCTCTTTTGAGGGCCGCGACTTGGCGTTTAAAACCCGCACTGCCTTCGGCGAAGGCGATGCGGCCGTCACTTCGCAGCACGCGATGCCAAGGAATGTCGCCCGGCGACTTGCTCCACAGCAACTTGGCCACCCAACGCGCGCGGCCCGGAAAACCCGCCAGGCGCCCGACTTCGCCGTATCCGCGTACCGATCCGTGTGGAATCGCGCGTATGACCCGCCACACCTTGTCTTCGTCGGCTGAATCCACCATCTCTTCTCCGGCAGGCGCGTCAATTTCACTCGCGTCGCCTGCTACCATGCAGACGGAGCATTGAATCACACATGGACGAACCTAACTTAGCCCTGCGCATCGCGCACCCGAACCTCGCACTGAACGAACAGCAGGTGTTGCGCCCATGCTGAAGTTTGTCATCGTGCTGTTCCTGATCGTTCTGAATGCATTTTTCGCCATGTCTGAAATGGCGGTGATGACTTCACGTAAAAGCAAGTTGAAGCAGATGGCGGCGACCAGCCGCGGTGCGGCCAAAGCACTGGACTTGGCCAACAATCCCGAAAGCTTTTTGTCAGCGGTGCAGTTGTGGATCACGTTGTTGAGCTTGATGATCGGCTTCTTCGGCGGCGAAACCATGGGCGCGCAAATCGCCGAGCCTTTGAAAGATGTCCCGCTGTTCGCGCCGCACGCCGATCTGATCGGGATCGTCGTCGGTTTTATCGTCATGCTGTTCGCCTTCGGTTTGCTGGGCGAACTGGTTCCCAAGCGCCTTGGCACCATCGCACCGGAGCGCGTCGCTTCCGTAGCAGCGTATCCGATGGAGTTTTTTGCGCTCATCGTGAAGCCGCTGGTCATGCTGCTATCCGTCAGCACCCGCGGCATCATCAAGTTGTTCGGATTGGCCGGCGTCAACGACCAACAGATCACTGAAGAAGAAATTCAAATGTTGGTGTCGGAAGGACACGAACAAGGCGTCATCGACGACGACGAGCGCAACATGATGACGCGCGTTTTGAGACTCGGCGACCGCACCGCGGAAAGTTTGATGACGCCGAGAACGCGGATTGTCTGGCTCGACAGCGAAGCGGAATTCGAAGAGAACTTCGAAACCATGCGTCAGACACCATTCTCACGTTACCCCGTGTATCGCGGCAGCGATGCCGATGTGTTGGGCGTACTTGAAGTCAAATCCTTGCTCGACAATCTCGGCGAATCGCGTCCGCCGTTGTTCGATGAACTGCGCGAGGTTCTGTTCGTCAGCGAATCCACCCAGGCGATGAAGTTGCTGGAAATTTTTCGCGAAGAGCAACAATCCTTGGCGTTGGTTGTCGACGAATACGGCGATGTCACCGGTCTCGTGACCGTCAGTGACGTGATGGGCGCGGTCACCGGTCGTTTGCAGTCGGCCGAACACAACGACGCCGAAAACATGGTGTTGCAGCGCGACGACGGTTCCTGGTTGATCGATGGCAGTTTGCCGATTGACGAAGTCAGGGAAATCGTCGAATCGAACAAGCTTCCACTCGAAGACGAACATGACTATCACACGGCTGCGGGCCTCGCGATTGCCTGGTTCGGTCGGATTCCGCACGTGGGCGAGTCGTTCGAATGGAATCAATGGCGCTATGAAATCGTCGACCTCGACGGGCCGCGCGTGGACAAATTGTTGTTGACGCCCTTGCACAGCGAGCAAGCACCGGTCGGGCCCTGATCGTGAGTGACGAGGACGACGTAGGTCTGTTGGGCATGCTGGGGCGGTTCGCCCAGGGTGATCCCGAATCGCATATCACCTTGCATCAAATCATTGATGCGGTCGAAGAAAGCGGCTTCGGCATGATGCTGTTTGTCCTGACCTTGCCGGCTTTTATTCCGATTCCCGTGGGTGGCGCGCTTTCAGGGCCGATAGTGGCTTTGCTTGCCTTGCAAATGATCATCGGCCGGCGTGAGCCTTGGTTGCCACGCCGCGCGCTCGAGAAAGGACCCAAACGCGGTGCATTGGCCAATCTGCGCCGTCGGTTGTCGCCGGTCCTGCGTCCCTTGCACAAATTGATCAAGCCGCGCGCAGATTGGATCTTCGAAAACGGTCTGAGTTTTCGCTTCACCGGAATCATTCTGCTGCTGCTCGCGCTGCTGTTGGCGCTGCCCATTCCCGGCACCAATTATTTGTTCGGTCTGGCCTTGGTGTTGTTCGCCTTGGCGATGATCGAACGCGATGGCTGGTTGATGATGGCCTCTTGGATCGTCGGCTTCGCACTGATCGGCACAGCCGTGGTTCTGTCCAGTCAAATCATCGAAGCCTTTGCCGCCATGCAAGATCGCCTAAGCGACCTGTGGCAGCGCATCGTGATCTGAATCGCTAAACCTGCTTGCCGGCCAACATGGCCATGCGTTGCGCGTCCGCCAAAACGCCGCGCAGTAGACGGACTTCTTTGATTGACAGCGCATTGCGCAGGAAAATCCGGCGCAGTTTGCGCATCGCCGATTCGGGCGCACGCCCTTTGTGAAAATCGATGGCATGCAAGGTGGCGTCGAGCTGGCCAAAGAAACCTTCCAAATCCTGATGGCTCGCCGGCGGGTCGGTCTCGTTTTCAGCATCTTGTATCGACGTGCCCACGACGCCCGTTCCGTGCATCAGTTGACCCATGCGCACCGCATAGGCGATCACTTGCACCGCGGCGGCGAGATTCAAGGAGCTGAAATCAGGGTCGGACGGAATGTGGATCGCGGCGTGACACAGCTGCAGCTCTTCGTTGGTGAGCCCGGTGCGTTCACGACCGAACACCAAGGCCACTTCCCTGCCCTTGGCTGCTGCAGACAGGGCACGCTCGGCAGCCAGGGGCGGCGCCAGCTCCTCAAGCGCCACCCGGCGGCTTCGCGCCGTGCAACCCAGAACCAGACCGCAATCGGCGACGGCTTCCGCCAAGCTGGCGAACACCGGTGCTTCCCTCACCAGCGACTCGGCGCCGGCCGCCATCGCATCGGTCTCGTGGTTCGGCGCCTTTTCCGGCGCGACCAGCACCATCCGGGTGAAGCCCATCGTGCGCATGGCACGGGCGGCCGAACCCATGTTGCCCGGGTGCTGGGTGCCCACCAAAACGAAACGAATGGCAGGCGAAAGTGACATGTGATCTGGTTCCATGGCATCAATGTTAAACTTCCCGACCCGGCCACGGAGCCGGATTGTTCTTTTTCATTCCAGCAGAGGGCTCCCGCGATGCAGAAACCCGCGGTCACGATCATGGTCAAGGCGGCACGTGCTGCCGGTGATGTTTTGTTGCGCAGTGCGCAGCGTCTGGACAAGCTCAATGTCGTCGAAAAGGCGACGCTGGATTACGCAAGCGACGTCGATAAGAACGCCGAAGACGTGGCCATCCGCGAATTGACGCGTGCGATGCCCGAATGCGCCGTTCTCGGTGAAGAAGGCGGTTTGCGCGGTCGCGGCGGCCCCTTGGTTTGGGTCATCGACCCCCTCGACGGCACCAGCAACTACATCCGCGGTTTCGGCCACTACTGCGTCTCCATCGCACTGGTGGAGCGCGGCGAACCGATTCATGCTGTCATCTACGATCCGTTGCGCAACGACCTGTTCACCGCCAGCAAGGGCGCCGGTGCGCTGTTGAACGGCGTCCGCATTCGTGTCGGCGAGCGTAAGGATTTGAACGGCGCCTTGATCGCCACCGGCTTCCACCCGCGCGAGCGCGAGCGCACGCCGGCCCAACTCGAATGCACGCGCCAGCTGCTGCTCCATGCCGAAGATATCCGTCGCACGGGTTCTGCCGCGCTGGACTTGGCCTATGTCGCCGCCGGCCGTTTGGACGGCTACTTCGAAGCGGGCGTGAAGCCTTGGGATATCGCTGCCGGCGTTTTGCTGGTCCGTGAAGCCGGCGGTCGCGTTTGTGACTACAACGGTGCGCAAACGGGCCCGCTGGACGAACGCGGCATTGATAGCCGCACGATCATGGCCGGCAACTTGAAACTCGCCGATGCCTTGCAAAAAGTGATTGCCACATCCGGCTACGCCGCAACCTTCCGCCGCTAAGCCGCGAAACAAAAATGGGGTCAGAAGAAATTTTTCATTGAAAAATTTCTTCTGACCCCATTTTTTGCCCCGTTTTTAGGGGCGGCGGTTGAGGGCTTCGTTGTCCTTGGCGCGCGGCAACAGATCCTGGCGCGTGACTTTCAACGGCCCGATGGTCAGCAACGCACAGGCGATGAAGATCGACGACAGGGTGCCGATGACGATACCCATCATTTGCGACAAGGCCATGCCTTCGAGCGAACCACCGCCGTAAATGTACAAGGCCAGCACAGTCAAGAACGCGACGAACGAGGTGATGATCGTACGGGAAAGCGTTTGATTGACCGACGCGTTCAACACTTCACGCGGATCGGCGCGCATGCTGCGGAAGTTTTCCCGCACGCGGTCGAACACCACGATGGTGTCGTTGATCGAGTAACCCATCACCGACAGCAAACCGGCCAACACCGTGAGATCGAACTCACGACCGGTCGCCGCGAAGAAACCGGCACAGATCAGCACGTCGTGCATGGTGGCGACGATCGCCGCGACCGCGAACTTCCATTCGAAGCGGAAGGCGATGTAGCCGAGGAAGCCGATGATCACGAAAGCCAAAGCCATCGCCGCGTTCTTGGCCAAGTCGCTGCCGACCTGCGGATTCAAGAATGTCGAACGACCGACCTTGGCCGGGTTCGACGGCTGGTTGACTGCCTGCAAGACGCGTTGCGCGGCCAAGCTGCTGGCTTCGTCGGCATTCTTGGCGTTGCTATCGGATTCCGTGCGTACCAAGAGCTTGTTGCCGGCGCCATAGGTTTGCACGGTGGCATTGCCGAAACCGGCCTTGTCCAAGTTGTTGCGAACCGTATCGATGTTCGGCGTTTGTTGGAACTCGAGTTCCACTAAGGTGCCGCCGGTGAAATCCAGCGCGAAGTTGAAGCCCTTGAACGCGATCGCACCGATGGCGGCGAACATCAAAAGCGCGGCGATCGCGATCGAGACCCAGCGCAGTCGCATGAAATCGACGCGGGTGTCGTTCGGAATGAGGTGAAGCGGGAAAAGTTTCATTGTCTGTATTCCGTCAGATGGCGATCGACTTCAGTTTCTTGCGCTTGCCGTAAATCAAGGTGGCGAGCGCACGCGAAACCGTCACTGCGGAGAACAGCGAGGTCATGATGCCGATGATCATCGTCATCGCAAAGCCCTTGAGCGGGCCGGTACCGAAGGCAAGCAAGGCGATACCTGCGAGCAAGGCGGTCATGTTCGAGTCGAAGATGGTGCCGGACGCACGGTCGTAACCCACGGCAATGGCCGCTTTGGGCGGTACGCCCGCGCGCAGCTCTTCGCGGATGCGTTCGTTGATCAAGACGTTGGCGTCCACCGACATACCGACCGACAACGCCAAGCCGGCAAAGCCCGGCAACGACATCGTGGCGCCGAAGATCGACATAACGGCAACGATCATCACCATTTGCAGCAGCAGTGCCAGACAGGTGATCAAGCCGAACATGCGGTAGTAAACGAGGAAGAACACCAACGCGAAGGTGAAGGAGTACAACACCGCCTTGACACCGCGCTCGACGTTTTCACGACCCAAGCTCGGCCCGATCACGCCCTGCTCAACGAAGTCCATCGGCGCCGCCAAGGCACCCGACTTCAATTGCTTCGCAAGGTCGGTGGCCTGCTCGTTGGTCAAGCCCGTGGTGTTGAAACGCTCACCGAAAGGCTCGGCGATATTCGGTGCGGCGATCACGCGTTCCTGCGTGCGCGACGACTGCACTTCGTTGCCATTCGCATCTTTGGTGGTGACGGGAATGCGGTCGATGTACACCGTGGCCAATTGCTTGTTCACGTTGTTCACCGTGTGGTTGAACATGCGCTTGCCGGCGGCACCGGTCAGGGTCACGCTCACAGACGGCATACCGGACTTCGGATCCGGGGTGACTTGCGCATCCAGCAATTCATCACCCGAAACGAGCACGCGCTTGGAGAGCAGGATCGGGGCACCGTTTTCCATGCGGTAGAGCTTGGAACCCGGCGGCACCACGCCGCTACGCTCGGCCTCGGCCGCTGCTGTCATGTCACCCGTCACAGCGCGGAACTCGAGCGTCGCGGTTGCACCGATCTGGCGCTTGGCTTCAGCCATGTCTTGCAGACCGGGCAGTTCGACCACCAGACGATCGGTGCCTTGGCGTTGCAAGACCGGTTCCGCCACGCCCAGCGAGTTGATCCGGTCGGCGATCACGTTGCGGTTTTGGTCGACTGCATCGGCAGATACCGCCTGCAGCGCAGCTTCGTTCACGCGCACCATCAAGGTGCTGCCTTGCTGCACCACGGTGTACGGGTTGTTGGTACCCAATGCCAGGCCGGAGGCCAACGTGTTGGTGATCAAGGTTTGCGCCTTGCCCACATCGGCGGACGGATCGAGCACCACTGCCACGCTGGAATCGGCCAAACGTTCGACCGAACCATAGGGGATTTTTTCCGTTTGCAATGCGGTCCGGATGCGCTCGGCCGTGCCTTCCATGCGCTTTTCAAGTGCAGCCTTTTGGTCGACCTGCATGAGGAAGTGCACACCGCCTTGCAAGTCGAGACCCAAGGGCATGGGTTTCGCCCAGATATTGCGCAGCCACTGCGGAACCGTCGACACCAAGTTCAACGCCACCGATTGACCTTCGCCAAGCAAAGGACGCACTACATCGTTGGCACGTGTTTGATCGTCCGCCGTCTTCATGCGCACCAGCACTTTGCCGCTGGCGTCGGTTTCAATCGACTTCGGCGTGATATTGGCGGCCTTCAGCGCTGCCGAGACCTTGCCCTGCATGTCGGCGGGTACCGGCTGGCTGCCGTTACTGATCTGCAATGACGGGTCTTGCGGATAAATGTTCGGCATCGCGTACAAGGTCGAGAGCAACAAGACCAAGACGATGACAACGTACTTCCAACGGGGAAACTCAAGCATGGTTCGAATCCGGTGCCGGCATGCGCAGGCACTTAAGTAGGTTAGTTCTTCAGGCTGCCCTTGGGCAGAACGCTGCTGATCGCGGCGCGTTGCACGCGGACGACGACGCCCGGCGAGACTTCCATGGAGATGAAGTTTTCATCGATTTGGGTGACGGTGCCGGCCAAACCACCGCTGGTGAGGATTTCATCCCCTTTCGACAACTTTTCCAACAAGGCGCGGTGTTCTTTGGCTCGCTTCATTTGCGGGCGGATGACCATGAAGTACATCAGCAACACGAAGATCGGCATCATGAACAACATGCT
Source organism: Lysobacter soyae (assembly GCF_019551435.1). Taxonomy (NCBI): domain Bacteria; kingdom Pseudomonadati; phylum Pseudomonadota; class Gammaproteobacteria; order Lysobacterales; family Lysobacteraceae; genus Lysobacter; species Lysobacter soyae. The sequence continues at coordinate 819,230 of NZ_CP080544.1, read as the reverse complement.
CATGCTGCTGCCTTGGGCGCCGCCGGCGGCAGCTTGGGCGTAGGCGGGCGAAATCAAGAAATCCAACGGATTCATCAGGTACATCCTCAAAAAATCAACAGGCGATTATGCCATGCGGCCAAGCGGAGGCGGATTCAAGCCCCTCTTGGCGTAAAAATCGGCACGGAAGTCCAAAAACCGGCCGGTCTCGATCGCGCCGCGCATCCCCGCCATCAAACGCTGGTAGTGGCGGAGGTTGTGCATGGTGCCGAGCATCGGCCCCAGCATTTCATTGCAGCGGTCCAAATGTCGCAAATAGGAACGGGTGAACCCGTTCGCACAGGCGTGACAATCACAGCCTTCCTCGATCGGGCGCAGGTCATTTTCGTACTGTGCATTGCGAATCCGGACCACGCCGGAATCCGTGAAGAAATGGCCATTGCGCGCGTTGCGGGTCGGCATCACACAGTCGAACATGTCGACACCGCGCGCGACGGCTTCGACCAGGTCCTCGGGTCGTCCAACGCCCATCAGATAGCGCGGCCGGTCTTCGGGCAACTGCGGACAGATGAAATCCAAGGTCGCATTGCGCTCTTCTTCCGGCTCGCCAACGGCCAGTCCGCCCACCGCATAGCCATCGAAGCCGATTTGTTTCAGGCCTTCTGCAGAGCGGGTCCGCAAATCGTCGTACACACTCCCCTGCACGATGCCGAACAGCGCGGCATCGTTGCCCTCGTGCGCGCGCTTGGAGCGCTCCGCCCAGCGCAAGCTGAGTTCCATGGAGCTGCGCGCGACCTCGTGCGTCGCCGGGTACGGCGTGCATTCGTCAAAGATCATGACGATGTCGGAATCTAGAGTGCGTTGGATGTCCATACTGACTTCAGGGCTCAGAAACACCTTGCTACCGTCGGTCGGCGCGGCGAAGGTCACGCCCTCCTCAGTGATCTTGCGCCGGTGCGCCAGCGAGAACACTTGGAAACCGCCGGAGTCTGTCAGGATTGGTTTCGACCACTTGGCGAACCCATGCAAGCCGCCGTGCTCACGAATGACTTGCAAACCCGGTCGCAAGTACAAGTGGAACGTATTACCGAGAATGATTTCCGCGCCGAGGTTTTCAACCTCCGAAGGCAAAATGCCTTTGACCGACCCATAGGTGCCGACCGGCATGAACGCCGGCGTTTCAATGGTGCCGCGTGGAAAAGCGATCCTCCCCCGACGCGCCGCGCCATCCGTGGTGATGCGCTCGAATGTCATGCGGCTCATGCGTCATCCTCAGCGGCGTCACTTTGCGGCCAAAGCATCATGGCGTCGCCATAACTGAAGAAGCGATAGCGCTGCGCCACCGCATGCGCATACGCTTCAAGAATGCGATCACGGCCGGCAAACGCGGAGACCAGCATCAGCAACGTGCTTTCCGGCAGATGGAAATTGGTGATCAACGCATCCACGCTACGAATGCGATAACCGGGGAAAATGAAAATCTGGGTTTCGCCTGCGAAAGGTTGCAACTCACCGTCGCGCATCGCACTTTCAAGCGCACGCACGACGGTGGTGCCGACGGCGATGACGCGCCCGCCGGCCTCACGCGTACGGCGAATGCGCTGTACCAGTTCGGCACCCACGTTCAACCATTCACGATGCATGGTGTGGTCTTGGACGTTCTCCACGCGCATGGGCATGAATGTGCCCGCCCCCACATGCAAGGTGACGTAATCGGTTTGCACGCCTTTTGCACGAAGGCGATCCAACAACGCGTCATCGAAATGCAGGCCGGCAGTCGGGGCCGCAACGGCGCCCGGTGTTTTCGCGAAAACCGTCTGATAGCGAAGCGCGTCGGCGGAATCGGCCTCGCGCGTGATGTAAGGCGGCAACGGCAACTTTCCCGAATGCTGCAGCCACGACTCCAAGGCTCCCGGCACGTCGAATCGCAGGTGATAGAAGCCCTCGTCACGACTGAGCACTTCGGCGCTGCCGCCGGCATCCAATTGAATGGTGCTGCCGGGCTTGGGGGATTTGCTTGCACCGATCTGGGCGCGCGCTTCATTCGCCGGCAACAAGCGCTCGATCATGATTTCGACGCGGCCGCCGGTTTCCTTGCTGCCGAACACGCGGGCGGGTATCACCCGTGTGTCGTTGAAGACCAACAGATCGCCAGGCGCGAGCAAGGCTTCCAGTTCGGCAAACCGGCGATCTTCGAAGTCTGCGCCCACCGGCGGCACCCACAGCAGCCTGCTCGCCGTACGCTCCGGTAGGGGCGCTTGGGCAATCAGTTCGGGCGGCAAATCAAAGTGGAAATCGGACTTTTTCAACGGAAACCACGATCGTCTCGGCTCGATATTCTAGCCTTCGCAGGGGGTTATCGGCGCATGGGGCGTTTGCTAAACTCAATGAACACCTGCACCGGACCGCGCGCCCAGCCGCGCGATTTTCTTTTTTCCGGCGCCGAATTGGAGATGTCTCATGAATTTGCTCGATACCCTGAAGCCGCTGCGCGCGGCCGGAAAACAACGCACCACCGGCCTGGACGACGCCACCCTCCTCGATTTCGCTGCCCGCCATCCGGAGCTGGTTGAAGCCGTTGAAGCCGCGGTCCCGGCTTTTGAGCAAATCCAGCGCGATTTTCCCCAGCTCATCGACATGGACGAGCAAGCGCAGATCGAAGCGGTGCAAAACGGCTTCCTCAACTTCTATTCCATGGACAACGTCAATCCGTATGTGGCGTTGGTCGCCCGTGGCCCGTGGATCGTCACCCTGAAAGGTGCCGTGCTGCACGATTCCGGCGGCTACGGCATGCTCGGTTTCGGTCATGCGCCCAAAGCCGTGATTGAAGCGATGACACGTCCGCAGGCGATGGCCAACATCATGACGCCGAGCGTGTCGCAGATGCGTTTTGTCCAAGCCATGCGTCAAGAAATCGGCCAAACCCGTGCTGATGGCTGCCCTTACAGCCAATTCATGTGTTTGAACTCCGGTTCCGAATCGGTCTCGTTGGCGGCGCGTATCGTCGACGCCCACGCCAAAGAAATGACCGACCCGGGCGCCAGGCACGCCGGCAAGGCGATTCACCGCGTCGTGGTCAAAGGCAGCTTCCACGGACGTACCGACAAGCCGGCACTGTATTCGGATTCCAGCCGCAAGAACTACACCCAATTCCTGGCCAGCTATCGTGGCGAAAAAAGTGTCATCGTCATCGAGCCCTACGATATCGATGCCCTGAAAAAGGCATTTGCCGATGCCGACGCCAACGGCTGGTTCATCGAGGCCATGTTCCTTGAACCCGTGATGGGTGAAGGCGACCCGGGCCGTTCGGTGCCGCGTGCTTTCTACGATGCCGCACGTGAACTGACCGAAACACACGGCAGCCTGCTGTTGATCGACTCGATCCAAGCCGGCATCCGTGCCACGGGTTATTTGTCTTTTGTCGACTATCCCGGCATGGAAGGCATCAACCCGCCGGATATGGAAACCTATTCAAAGGCGCTGAATGCCGGCCAATATCCGCTGTCGGTGCTGGCCGCCAACGCACGTGCCTGCGACGCCTACAAACGCGGCTTGTACGGCAACACGATGACGGCGAACCCGCGTGCGCTCGACGTCGCCTGCACCGTGCTCGGCCTGCTCACGCCGGAATTGCGCGTCAACATTCGCGAACGTGGCCTTGAAGCCATTGCGAAATTGAATGCACTGAAAGACGAAACCGGCGGATTGGTCACCAAGGTTCAAGGCACCGGTTTGTTGTTCTCTTGCGAGCTGGCCGAGGGCTTCAAAGGCTATGGCGTCGGCTCCACCGAAGAGTGGATGCGTGAACGTGGTATCGGCGTGATCCATGGCGGCGTGAATTCCTTGCGCTTCACCCCGCGATTCGACACGCAATCCGACGAGCTCGATCTCGTCATCGCGATGATCAAGAAAGCATTGACCGAAGGCCCGCGGGACGCCGTCGAAAAAGCGGCTTGATTGATACCAAAAGAAAACGCCGCGAAAGCGGCGCTTTTTTTATTGCAGTGCGCGTGCGTGCAATTCGGCGACTTCGTGTGTCGTTCCGAACTTGCCCTTGTCATTCTTTTGCACCTGCGCCAACGCGCAGCCGGGATCATGGGTGAAAAACAAATGCACGTTTCGGGCGAGCTTGTCTTCAAGAAACGCGCGTTTCTCGTCAATCAGCAGCTCCGCATTGCGGTCATAGCCCATGGTGATCGGCACATGCACCCAGGGACGACCGGGAATCAAATCCGCACAGAACACCAAACCGCCATGACGGCTGCCATCCGAGGCTTCGGCGCCGACGATTTCCGCCAGCATGAGTCCCGGTGTATGCCCGTCGCTGTAATGGAAGCGAACAGATTCGCCCAAGGCTTCGCAGTGATCGCCCTCCACCAGCTGCAAACGGCCGCTGGCTTCCAGCAGCGGTTGCAGCTCGGGAATGAAACTCGCACGATCACGCGGATGCGGATGAAGCGCGCGTTCCCATGCCTGCTTGCCGATCACAAAGGTGGCATTTGGAAACAAGAGCTCGGCCGCCCCGCACTCAGACCAAGCTTTCAGCAAGCCGCCGGCATGATCAAAGTGCAAATGTGAAATGACCACGACGTCAATGTCTTCGTGCGAGAACCCCGCCTTGGCCAACGAATCCAACAACACGTGATCGGATTCTTGAACGCCATAGCGCTCACGCAGCTTGGGTTCGAAAAACGCACCGATACCGGTTTCAAACAACACCGTCTTGCCGTTCAAGGGAGATGCAAGCAAGGCGCGGCAAGCCAAGTCGATGCGATTTTCCCTATCGGGTTCGGACCACGACTGCCACATCGCGCGCGGCGCATTGCCGAACATCGCGCCGCCATCGAGCCGTTGCGAATTACCCAGAATCGACCAAAGTTTCATGCTTGGAGTTTACGCGCAGCGTTGTAAAAGCGGGTCAAGGTGATGATGCGCCATGCACCGCGGTTTTACCGACCGGATTGCGCGGATCGGTACCGCCGCGCACTTCGCCCGTGCGCGTATTCCAATCCACCGTTTGCATGTTGCCCCACGTCGAAGACCGCGGTTTGACCACGTGACCCATCGCTTCCAAGGCTTTGATGGTTTCGGCATCCAACGCATTCTTTTCAATTGAAATTTCGTCGGGCAGCCATTGGTGGTGGTAGCGCGGCAATGCAGCCACTTGCTGGGGTGTCAGACCGGCGTCATAGCCCAAAATGCCGAGCAAGACCATGGTGATGATGCGGCTGCCGCCTGGCGTTCCAATCACAACTTCCTGACCGGGCCTGGACATGAATGTCGGAGACATCGAGCTCAACATGCGCTTGCCGGGTTTCGGCGCATTGGCGGCATAACCGATCACACCGAACGCGTTCGGCGTACCGGCTTTCAGCGCGAAGTCGTCCATTTCATCGTTCAACAACACGCCGGTGCCCGGCGGAATGAATCCCGAGCCGAACTCCAAGTTGACCGTTTGCGTGACGCCGACTTTATTGCCTTGCGCATCAATGATCGAGAAATGCGTGGTTTCCTCGTGTTCGAACGGCGTGGGTTCGTTGGGGAACAACAAGCTCGGAGTCGCCTTCGACGGATTAATCGTGGTGCGAAGGCCGTCCGCATAATCGGGGCTCAACAAAGTCTTCTGCGGCACTTGAACGAAATCAGGGTCACCCAAGTAGAAGGTGCGATCGTGATAAGCACGACGCATCGATTCGACAACCAAGTGGGTCCGCTTCGCCGCAGACATTGCCTTGATATCCCATGGTTCGAGCAACTGCAGAATTTCCGCCAGTGCAATGCCACCCGATGACGGCGGCGGTGCCGTCACCAATTGCCAACCGCGGTAATTAAAACGAATCGGCTCGCGTTCTTTGACCCGATAGGACGACAATTCCTCTGCTGTCCAATGCCCGCCCTCTTGCTTCACCGCATCAAGGATTTGGCGAGCAACGCGACCTTTGTAAAAGCCGTCGAATCCTTTGTCAGCGATCAATTGCAGCGTATCGGCGAGATCGGTTTGAATCAGCAGGTCGCCGGTTGTGAGCGATTTGCCACCCGGCATGAAAATAGCGCGAGATCCCGGAAACCGGCCGATCACATCGCGTCGTTCCTGCAAGGCATTGGCCAAACGGGCATACATGGGAAAGCCGTTGCGCGCCAAACGAATGGCTGGTGCCAAGCTCGTTTTCAGCGGCAGCCGGCCGTATTTCTGCGACACATACACCAATGCGGCGGGCAAACCCGGAATACCTGCCGACCAAGGGCCGTCTTGCGATTTGCCGGTGTCCAGGTTGCCCTTTGCATCCAAAAATTTCTCCGGCGTAGCGGATGCCGGTGAGGTTTCGCGCGCATCAATGAAATAGTCTTTGCCGGTCTTTGCGTCGTGCAAAAGAAAGAAACCACCCCCGCCGAGTCCCGAGCTGACCGGCTCGACAACTGAGAGCGCCGCGGACACTGCCACGGCGGCGTCGAACGCATTGCCACCTTTGGCAATCACTTCGAATCCCGCGTCGGTCGCCAAGGCATGCGCGGAGGCGATGACGGTGCCTTGCGGCTTGACCATCGGCGGCTTCTTTGAAGGTGCGGACGCCGCAAACACCGGCGTGTAGAGCGCACACAAAAGCACGGCACTGAAAATGCGTCGAGCGTGTTTCAACACTGTCACTTCTCCTGGATCATGGCGAGCTTTGCCAAGAGCATGGACTCGCTTTCAACGTGGTTTGGATCGGGTTCGATGCATTCAACGGGGCACACCACCACGCATTGCGGCTCATCGAAGTGGCCCACACATTCGGTGCAGAGATCAGGATGAATGATGTAGATCTCTTCACCCTGGGTGATTGCCTTGTTCGGGCAGGCGGGTTCGCACACATCACAGTTGATGCAGGTTTCCAGGATCTTCAAGGACACGGCAGTTCAACTCGCCCGTGAAGATGCCCGCGATTCGGCAATCTGTTGACCGTGCAGCTCATCCAATGCGCGCCCCACACACGGCGGGACGAACTTGCTGACATCGCCACCAAGCCGGGAAATCTCCCGCACCAGCGACGACGAGATGAAGCCGTACTTTTCCGCCGGCGTCAGGAACAAGGTTTCAACACCGGGAATCAAATGGCGATTCATGCTGGCCAACTGGAATTCGTACTCGAAATCCGAGACCGCGCGGAGCCCGCGAATCAGCACACCTGCGCCGATCGATTGAACGAAATGTGCGAGCAGGCTGTCGAAGCCGCGAACTTCAACATTCGGAATATGGCTCAGGGATTCCTGCGCGAGCGCGACCCGACGTGCCAATGACAATCCCGGCCCTTTGTTCGGGCTTTCGGCCACCGCGATGATCAAGGTCTCGAACAACGGTGCGGCACGCTGCACCAAGTCGGCATGACCATTCGTGATCGGGTCGAAAGTGCCCGGGTAGATTGCAACGCGCGGGTTTGGTGTCACCGACATGGACATGCTGGCACCGGTGAAAAGGCCGGTTTCAATGGAGCGCCAAGTGTATCAACTCGCGCCCGTTCGCCGGTAAAGGCGACCGCAGGCGTCCTTGGTGGACATTTCCCGATGCAGCTGCCAATGGGAAGGCGGAACGGCATCCGCCGCATCCGGCGGCGACTCCACATAGAGCCACGCGTCGGGTTTCAGGCAAACGTCCAGCAACGGCCAAAGCTGTGACCACAAGCCCGCCGCAAATGGCGGATCGATGAAAGCCAGGTCAAACGCGGCCGGACTTTGTCGGGTCAGACACTGCAGGGCATCACCCAAAAGCAACTTCGCGGCCTCACCGCCTTGGAGCTTGCCGAGCACAGCTTTCAAATTGGCATGCAAGCCGCTATCGCGCTCGATCATGACCACCGACGCGGCACCGCGTGACAGAGCCTCCAGACCCAGCGCGCCGGTGCCCGCAAACGCATCCACCACTACGGCGCCCGGCAAGACCGGCTGCAGCCAATTGAAGAGCGTTTCCCGCATCCGGTCCGAACTCGGACGCAAGCCGTCGACGGATGGCACCGACAGGCGCGTGTTGCGCCATTTCCCGCCGATGATCCGCACTTGTCCGGACGGCGCGAGCTGCCTCGTTTTCATGGGGTCGATTCAGTGTCCAGTGTTACCATGCAGACCATTGTCCCGCATTCGCGTACCCATGGTCAGTTGGTTCCGCCGCAAAAAGCCTGAAACGGCCGATATCGCCCAAACTACCGCGCCGATCGAAGCGCAGGCCTCTGCTGAAATTCCCGCATCTTCCGCACCGACCGATGCGACGGGGATGATCGAACAAACCGTCGTCGATGACTACGCCAACGCCGCGCCCGCCGCCACGGCCGGCAAAGTCGGCTGGCGTGAACGGCTGGGTGGCAGTGCGATCGCTCGCAGCTTGGGCGGATTGTTCAAACGCAATCCGGCCCTGGATGAAGAACTCCTCGATGAGATCGAAACCGCTTTGATCACCGCGGATGTGGGCGTGACGGCGACCACCGCTTTGGTCGAAGATCTGCGCCGCCGAATGAACAAGCGCGAATTTGCCGACGCATCGGGTCTGTTCCGGGCGCTTCGACAATCCCTGATCGAGATGCTCGCACCGGTGGCCCAGCCCTTGTTGATCGACGGCACCGCAAAGCCTTTCGTGATTGTCACGGTGGGCGTGAACGGCGTCGGCAAGACCACGACGATCGGCAAATTGGCACGCAAATTCCGCGATGAACAACGTAGCCTGATGTTGGCCGCGGGCGATACATTTCGCGCCGCCGCTGTGGCGCAATTGCAAGCCTGGGGTGATCGCAACAATGTGCAAGTGATTGCGCAAGGGCAAAATGCCGATGCCGCGGCCGTGGCATTCGACGCATATCAGGCAGCGAAGTCACGCGGCACACAAATCCTGATTGCCGATACCGCCGGTCGCTTGCATACCCAAGCCGGATTGATGGACGAACTGTCCAAGATCGTTCGCGTGTTGGGCAAACAAGATCCGAATGTGCCGCACGAAACCTTGATGGTGATTGACGGCACCACAGGGCAGAACGCAATTTCGCAAGTCCGTGCGTTCAGTGCGAAAGTGCCGATCACAGGTTTGGTGGTGACCAAACTCGACGGCACCGCAAAAGGCGGCGTGGTCTTCGCGTTGGCACGCGAGTTCGGCATCCCGATCCGGTATGCCGGTATCGGTGAACGACCAGAAGATTTACGCGTGTTCGACGCTGCCGCGTTTGTGGATGCGCTGTTGCCGGAATCGATCAGCGAGTGAATGCCCCCGCGCAAGCCGAACGACGCAAGCTCGGCAAGCTCAAGTGGTTTGCACTCGTTTTCATCGTCCTGATTGCCGCAGTTCTGTTCGTCAGCTATCTGGCGCTTAAGCCGGAAAATTTCACGCCGCTGTTGCTGGAACGGATCGGCCAAGCCACCGGATTGGATATCCAAGCGAAAGGTCAGACCGAGATCAACTGGCGTGGAACGCCTTATATCGTTTTGCGGGAGGTCTCGGCGCGTAGCCCGGGGCAAAAGACCGCGGTCCTGACCGCAGACAGAATCAAGATCGCCTTGCCATGGGTGACCTTGCGATCGCGCGGGCAGGTTCTCGTGTTGGATCGGGTTGAATTGGATGCGCCTGTACTAGATTTGCAGGCGTTTCGTGCTTGGCAAGACACGCGCCCGAAGACCAAATCCGAGATCCCGGATTTCAAGCGCGGCGTCTCCGTCACGCGGGGAACGGTCATCGGTCGCGGCTGGCGGGTCGAGTCCCTCGATATTCAAGTGCCGGCATTTTCCATGCAAGCCCCTGTACAAGGCACGTTGGCGGGTTTGTTTACCAATGATGCTTTGCGCATGCGCTTTGATTTGGGCGCTGCACTGTCACGGCCTGCAAGTGGCGCCGGCGTCGGCATTAACGGCAGTGCTTCGTTGCTTACCAGCGGTTGGGCGCTGGCGACGCGCCCGCGTTTGAAGGGAATCTTGTCGCTCGAAAAAGGTGACGTCCGCATGCGCAACGGCACCCTCGGCGCCTTCGTCGAATATCGAACGGGCACCGACGTTCTACCGATGTCACTCGGACTTCATGGCGATTGGTTGTTGAACAGCGAAGGCTTGCAACTTTCACCTGCGCAAGTCGCTTTGCGCGTCAACGGGCGCGTGCCACAGCTCGATGCCAACGGCAAAGTGCATGTCGGGAGTGAGATGGACCTGGCACTGTCCGGACAAATCGCACAATGGCCCTCGGCGTGGCCCGCACTGCCGTCGCCTTTGAATCGCTATACAGGTCCGATGGCATTCACGCTGGCGTATGAGGGCGACACGCGCCTGACCGAACCGCTCGCTCTGACGTTGGACCGGCCGGACGCGCAATTCGACGGTCGTTTCCGTGCACAAGACGTGGTGGCTTGGACCCATGTCTCCGATCGCGGTACGCCTATTCCACCGCTGCAAGGACGGCTGAAGGCAAAACGTTTGGACATCGGCGATATCCGGCTGGAAGGCGTCGAGATCAACATTGAGCAAGACTGACGACATCGGCGAGCGCTTCGCGCCGGCGCTGTTGGACTGGTACGCGAAACACGGTCGCCATGATCTGCCGTGGACGCGTTCGCGCAGTCCGTATCATGTTTGGCTGTCGGAAATCATGTTGCAGCAAACCCAGGTTTCCACTGTATTGGGCTATTTTTCGCGCTTTATTTCGGCGCTTCCCACGGTGCAAGCGTTGGCCGATGCGCCGGAGGATCAAGTCCTCGGATTGTGGACTGGTCTCGGTTATTACAGCCGGGCCCGGAATTTGCACAAGGCCGCCAAGCGTTGCGTGGAAATTCACGGAGGCGCCATTCCGGACAATTTTGCCGCGTTGATCGCCTTGCCTGGCATCGGACGCAGTACGGCCGGTGCCATTTTGTCGCAAGCATTCAACCAGCCGTTCCCTATCCTGGATGGCAACGTCAAGCGCGTGCTTACGCGTGTGATCGGCGAACGCGATTGGCCGGGAAAGCCGGCAGTGGAAAAAAGACTATGGTCGTTGGCGGAGACATTGATGCCTGCGTCGGATGTCGCTGATTACACACAAGCGATTATGGATTTGGGCGCGACGCTTTGCACACGCAGCAAACCCCGCTGTGTGGCCTGCCCGCTCAATGAATTGTGCGTTGCGCATGAAACCGGAAACACCGGAAACATCCCCGCGAGAAAACCTAAGAAGCCGGTGCCCGAACGTCGGTGTGCAGTGGTTTGGTTGCAAGATTCTGACGGCGCACATTTCCTGAAAAAACGCCCTGAAACGGGGATTTGGGGTTCGCTTTGGAGCTTGCCGCAGTTCGATGATGTGGCCGACGCAAACGCATGGCTTGCCGAACAAGGGATTCAAGAAGCACGCGAGCTGCCCGCTTTCCGCCACGTGTTCACGCATTTCAAACTCGAGATCACGCCGGTGCATGCCGTGGTGACGCGAAAACCCCAGCGTGTGCGTGAAGATCTGCCGTCAACATGGGCAGATGCCGATACACTTTCGACATTGGGCATGCCCGCACCTATCAGAAAATTGTTGGAGACTGATCGATGAGCCGGACTGTCTATTGCGAATATTCGAAGACCGAAACCGAAGGATTGGATTTCGTTCCTTGGCCGGGCGACATGGGCAAACGCGTGTTCGCCCATATCGGAAAAGCCGCGTGGGCCGCGTGGTTGACCCATCAAACCATGCTGATCAACGAAAACCGGTTGTCGCCCATGGATCCGAAACATCGCGCATTTCTCGAAGCCGAGATGACGAAGTTCCTGTTTGGCGGCGGCGCGGAAAAACCCCAAGGCTTTACCCCGGAAGCTTGATCAGCTTCCTTTGCCGGCCTGCATCGCGGCGTAATCGAGGGGTCGGATCTCACGAATCAAGCAGGTAATGCGCGAATCCATCGTGCCGATACGGTCAGTGCCTGCAGACAGCATGCCCGTCATATGCGCATCCACAATCAAGCTGGGTGAGCCATTCGAAAATTGAAGACAGGGACCATCGAGCTTCAAAAGATATTGCTCATTCGGGCGCGTTTCCAACAACACATGTTGATCGGTGATTTTTTCCCAGTTGCGCGCTTGGGTGTAGCGAATCGACTTCACCGCAGGCTGCAAGTAAGGGGTATACGCCGCCAAGTGGCTGGCATCGCTTCCACCGCCCGTGGTGGCACAAGCGCCCAATGACAGCGCGATGGCGGCGAACGAGATGGGCATCAGCTGTTTGATGTTCATCACCGACAACTCCAAAAAGTGTGTCCTCAAGTGTATTGAAACGTCCTTCACGCGTCCGTGACGATTGCCGCCGCTGCCTGAACCAATGCCGACCATTCACGTTCAGGCAAAGCAACGGGCTCTAGTCTCCAGTTTTCCCGCACGTTCCCGATTTTTCAGGAGGAAGGACCCCATGAACGTATTGACCAAGAGCGCCATCGCCGCCGCAGTTGCGGCCACCATGCTTGCCGGCTGTGCCACCTACACCGGCCAGACCAATGATCCGAATGATCCGAACCGCACCCGCAACGGCGCCTTGATCGGCGCGAGCATCGGCGCAGTCGCCGGTCTCCTGTCCGGTAAAGACGCGACCGAGCGCCGCCAACGCGCAATGGTCGGTGCCGGTATCGGTGGCCTCGCCGGTGCGGGTATCGGTGCGTACCAAGATCGTCAGGAAGCCGAGCTGCGTCGTCAGACCGCCGGCACCGGCGTTGACGTGCAGCGCGATGGCGATGTCATCAAGCTCAACTTGCCGGACGGCGTGACCTTCGACTTCAACAAGACCGAAGTGAAACCGCAGTTCTATCCGGCACTGAACAACATTGCCAGCACGATCAAGGAATACAACCAAACGATCGTTGAGATCAATGGACACACCGACAACGTCGGTTCGCTTGCAGCCAACCAGAAGGTGTCGGAAGGTCGCGCACAAGCGGTCGGTAACTATCTGGCCGGTCAAGGTGTGCAGTCGGTGCGTATGGAAATGCACGGCTACAACTACCAATACCCGGTGGCCGACAACACCACCGATGCGGGCCGCGCCAAGAACCGTCGCGTCGAAATCCGCCTGATTCCGGTCAACAACGGCGCCTGATCGTTCCGACCGATCGGTGAAAGACAAAACGCCCGGCATGCATCGCCGGGCGTTTTTTATGCGTCGTCAGAAACCGAGCTTTGCACCGGCCCCAAACAGTGTGGCCAGACCCAAAAGCGCAAAAATCGCCGCGGCAATGGAATGCACCAGCCTCATCGGAATTTTTGCGGCAAGCTTGTCGCCGACAAAGACCGCGGGTACGTCTGCGATCAGCATGCCGAGGGTCGTACCGATCACCACCATGACCGGTGTCGAATAATGGGCTGCCATGGCGATGGTTGCGATTTGGGTCTTGTCGCCCATCTCAGCCAGGAAGAAGGTCACCAGGGTGGCGCCGAAAACGCCGAAGCGTTTGCCGATTCGGGTTTCCTCTTCTTCGATCTTGTCCGGGATCAGGGTCCAAATGGCCATCCCGATGAAGGACAGGCCCAGCACCCAGCGAAGGATTTCCGGGCTGACCGATGCGGTGATCCAAGCGCCGAGTGCGCCGGCCAAGCCGTGATTGACGACGGTGGCGGCCAGGATGCCGAGAATGATGGGCACCGGTTTTTTGAAACGCGCGGCGAGAAGGAAGGCGAGCAGTTGGGTCTTGTCGCCGATTTCGGCGAGGGCGACGACGCCCGTGGAGACGAGAAGCGCTTCCAATTTCATTCCACCTTTGAAAAAGGGTCTGCATTTCTGCAGACCCTTGAAAAATGGTGGCCAGGGAGGGAATCGAACCCCCGACACGGGGATTTTCAATCCCCTGCTCTACCAACTGAGCTACCTAGCCGTCGCTTTCGCGAGCCGCCAAGTATAGCCAGACCTCCGAGTCGCGGCAAGCCCGACGCGCAAAGCTTTTCAAGATGAGCAGGACAGCATCGAACAACCGGGGGCATTGCGCGCCCAATCCGGGCGCTTTCCGGCGACTCCGGTAAATCCTGCGTGCGGCTCGTAAGGGCGTCGAATGACCTCAAGCAAATCCAAAATAACTTGCTCGTCGCCCGCTTCCGCGCGCTCGATGGCACGTTGCGTCATCCAATTGCGCAGGATGAACGCCGGGTTGGCTTGGCGCATTACGGCCATTCGCTGCTCGGGATCCCAGCCATCGGCTTGAACACGTGCTTTGTATCGCGACAGCCAGTTCTCAAAATCACCCATGTGGGCGGCACGCTTGGACAAGTCGTAGTGCGCCTCGTCAAAATGCGCCGTGTTCAACGCCCCTGCGTCCGCGGATCCGAGTGCGTTAAAGAAGAGCGTCATGTCGACTTCGGCCACATGCATCCAGACCTGCAAATCGGCCATCAAGCGCAAGTCTTCTTCCGTGCAGCCCGACAACCCGAGTTTGCGTGCGGTGTTCTCGCGTGTGCGAGCATCGAATTCCGCCGCGTAAGCCTCAAGTCCCGCCTGCAATGGCGCTACGTCGTCAAACAACGGTGCGATGGCCGAAGCCAATTGCTGCAAGTTCCAATAAGCGATGCGCGGCTGCCAGCCGTATCGGTAGCGGCGCCCCTGCGCGTCAGTGGTATTAGGGGTGAAATCAGGATCGAATGCGTCCAGGAACCCATAAGGACCGTAGTCGATGGTGAGACCGAGCACACTCATGTTGTCGGTGTTCATGACGCCGTGGACGAAGCCGACGCGCATCCACTCGGCAATCATCGTAGCGGTGCGAACACATACCGCCTTGAACCATTCCGCATAAGCATCAGGATCCGGCTGCCCCAGCTGCGGAAAATCGCGGGTGATGCAAAAGTCGACCAGGGATTGCAGCAATGCTTGGTCGCCGCGTGATGCCGGCAATTGAAAATGTCCGAAGCGCAGGAACGATGGCGAGACACGACAGACGATTGCGCCGGGCTCTTCCCGCGGGCGACCGTCGTAAAACATATCGCGCAAGACCGGATCACCGGTCGACATCAAGGACAGGGCGCGTGTGGTCGGGACACCGAGGTGGTACATCGCTTCGCTACAGAGGAACTCACGAACCGACGATCGCAATACGGCGCGCCCGTCAGCATGGCGCGAATACGGCGTGCGTCCTGCCCCTTTCAGTTGCAACTCCCAATGCGCGCCGTCCGCTGCGACGACCTCGCCCAAAGTGATTGCACGTCCGTCGCCCAGTTGACCCGCCCAATGCCCGAATTGATGCCCGCCATAGTTGGTCGCATGCGGCTGCATTCTGGGGAGCAATGCATTGCCGGAGAACACATCAGCAAAACGCTGTGATTGCGCGATCACTGTCGGCAACCCGAGCACCGATAACATGTCATCCGACACCGCGATCACGCGTGGCGCCGACACAGGTTCGGGCGCCACTGCCGACCAAGCGGCCAGCACCTGACGTACGCCGGGACCGGTCACCGGATCTTTCGGCAACTTCCTCGGAAAGCTGTTGTCAAACAACAGGATGTCTTGCAAGTCATAGGTCATCGCCTCAAAGATGGGGTTTGCTCGAAGCCGAAGCAAGCTTCCAACTTCACCATTCGTAACGGTATCCTTTCATTAGCTTCAAGGAACAATTCCCATGACCTTGGTACGTACCCTGCTCATCATTTTGCTTTCGGCTTTGGTCGGCGCTTGCGCTTCCACCGGCGGCGCACGCATCTCCGAACCGGATGCGCGCATCCAACAAATCCAAGTGGACGCGAACGGGCGCTGGAACGTCACCGTGCGCTTGCAGAATTACAGCAGCATTGAGATGCGATTCGACCGTATCGCGTTAATGGCCCGATTCGACGACAGCACTGTCGTGCCGCTGAACGCTGCGCCGGCAATGACCGTACCGGCCGAGAGCGCCGATGTCTTCAACTTGCAGATCACGCCCGATGCACAAGCGAAATTGTTCATCGCCGATGCGTTGGCCAGCGGTCGCAGCCTGCCCTACACCTTGGGCGGCAAAGTCAGTGCCGCGCCCGGCACCGGCGGCGCGCGCGACTACATCCTCGATTCCAAACACAATCAACTGAGCCCTGTACCCGGCCTGCCGGGCACGTTGCGCTAATTCGGAGAACCCATGAGCAATCGTTATCGCGCCCCTGTTGACGACCTGCGTTTTGCTTTGTTCGATGTGTTGAACACCGACAAAACTTTCGAGGCCGTCGGCAAACCTGAAGTCGGCCGCGAATTGGTTGACGCTATTCTCGACGAAGCCGCGCGTTTCACCGAGAACGTGCTGGCACCGCTGAATTCCGTCGGCGACGAACAAGGCTGCACTCTGGATACCGCCACGGGCGCGGTGAAAACGCCGGAAGGGTTCAAAGCGGCCTACGAGGCCTATGTGGAAAACGGTTGGGCCGGTCTCAGCGCACCCGAGGAATTCGGCGGACAAGGCATGCCGCATGTGGTCGGCGCGGCAGTGAAAGAAATGATTGATGCGTCGAACCTTGCCTGGAGCAACTTCCCCCTGCTCTCGCACGGTGCGATGGACGCCCTTCAGTTCCACGGCAACGATTGGATGAAGGAAACCTTCTTGAAGCCACTGGTGAGCGGACTCTGGACCGGAACCATGTGCTTGACCGAACCGCACGCGGGTACCGACCTTGGTCTGTTGAAAACCCGTGCAGTTCCCAACGAAGACGGGACTTACACCATCACCGGCACGAAAATCTTTATCACCGCCGGCGAACATGACCTGACTGAAAACATCATTCATTTGGTCTTGGCAAAGCTGCCGGATGCCCCGGAAGGCAGCCGCGGCATTTCCTTGTTCATCGTGCCGAAGTATCTGCTCGACGACGCGGGCAAGACGACAGCAACGCCGAACCACGCCCGTTGCGGTGCGTTGGAACACAAGATGGGCATTCACGGCTCTTCCACCTGTGTAATGAATTTCGACGGGTCGAAGGGTTATTTGGTCGGCCAGGCTAACAAAGGGCTCATGGCGATGTTTACCATGATGAATTCGGCACGCCTCGGCGTCGGCATTCAAGGTCTCAGCCAATCCGAACGTGCCTATCAAAACGCATTGAACTATGCACGTGAACGTCTGCAAATGCGCGCCCTGACCGGGCCGAAATTTCCGGACAAACCGGCGGATCCGATCATCGTCCATCCGGATGTCCGCCGCATGCTGCTGACGCAGAAAGCCCTGATTGAAGGCGGTCGTGTGCTGGCATTGTTCGCGAACACCCAAGTGGATTTGTCCCATGCCGCTCCCGGCGAAGCCGAACGCAGCGATGCAGACGCGATGGCCGGATTCCTGACTCCCATCGTCAAAGCTTGTCTGACCGAGTGGGGCGTCGAATGTGCCTATCACGCTCAACAGTGCTTCGGCGGTCACGGCTACATCGCCGAACACGGCATGGAACAGATCGCGCGCGATGTGCGCATCACCACGCTATACGAAGGCACCACCGGTATCCAAGCGCTCGATTTGGTCGGCCGCAAATTGCTTCAGCTCCAAGGTGCGGGTTTCAAGCCGTTCGCACAAATGGTCGGCGAGTTTTGCCAAGCGAATGCCAACGACCCGTTGTTGGCGCCGTTTGTCTCGGAGCTGTCCTCTCTCCTGCAGGAATGGGTGGCGACGAGCCAAAGTATTGCCGGCAAAGCAGCGCAGAATCCTGATGAGGTCGGTGCGAGCGCTTACGACTACCTGTTCTATTCCGGCTATATCTGTCTCGCCTACTTCTGGGCCCGGTCGGTGAAGGCCGCGCATGCCACAGACGCGGCATCGAAAAGGGCCACGGCCAAATTGGAAACCGCCCGCTTCTACTACGACCGGATCCTACCTCGCACGCGAATGCACTTGGCTGCCCTGCAGAGCGGCGCGGACAACCTGATGCGATTGGACGCCGACCTGTTCGATTGATCGCATCACTGTTCACAAATCGTCACAAATCAGGTATATGCTGGATTCCCGTATGGAGCCAGCACACACACCCGATCGTGTGAGACTGGCCGGAGCCCAAACGGGCCCGGCGATTGACAGCTATTCCCCGGAAGAAACACGCATTCATACCCTAAGACCCAGCGTGCGTCTGCTTGCGCTCGATGCGCACGGGCAGGCGCTGGACTGGATCAGCTGGCAAGATGCCGCCTGTCTGTACGCGCGCGATGCGGTGGCCTGGACGCTCGGTGACCCATGCATTCGACTCCATGGTGGTGTGTCGCGCCTCACCGGCAAGCGCAGCGCGTTGGACGTCCACCCGATCATCGCTGCCCGCAGCCACGCCCGCGGTCGCCATGCCTGTCCGACACCGTCCCTGACCAACATCGCATTGTTCGCGCGTGACCAACAACTGTGCATGTATTGCGGTGGCAGCTTCCCGCGCAGCCATCTCACGCGTGATCACGTGCAACCGGTGTCCAAGGGCGGCTTGGATATTTGGGAGAACGTCGTAGCGGCCTGCGTCGGCTGCAACTCCCGCAAAGGCAACCGCACGCCACAACAAGCATCGATGCCCCTCCTCGCGATTCCTTACCGACCCAGTTGGGTCGAGCATCTGATTTTGTCGAACCGGCACATCCTGGCCGACCAGATGTCCTTCCTCAAGGCACAAATGCCGAAACGGCCGTCACGCATCCTATAGGTCCGTAGTTGCCGGTGGCCGCCTGCGCGGTACACTTGCAGGTCTAAGGAACAGGGAAGCGGAAATGGCGTTGAAATTGGGTATGACAGGCATGGACGGTCAAACGCAGGCTGCGTTGACCACGGCATTCAATGAAGTGAACGCCGCCATCGGCAAACCGTTCGAACTCACCCAAGGCAACGACGCTGATTTCGTCATCGTCGACATGGATAGCTTGTACGGCCCGATGAGTTTCATGCAGCTGCACAATGCCGGTAAACACGTCATCGGATTGACGCAGGCCGCAACGACCAAAGCCGACTCGCGTTTGGCACGCCCGCTGGACTTGGCGCAATTCAAGGCCGTTCTGACGGCAGTATCCGGCGGCGCTGCCAGCGAAACCCCCGCAGCGGCTGCGCCGATTGCCGGCACGTCGGGTGCGACCCCGGCGCCTGCACCGGCTGACGTATTGCCGGAAGAAACGGTCGCACCGACCCAGGCACCTGCCCCCGCGCAACCCGCAGCGCCGGTTGCCGCCGCCGCCAATGTTTCCCCGGAACCGGTGAGCGCCCCGGTCGCTGCGGCGCCAGAACCGGAGCCGGAACCGGAACCCGTTCCGGAGCCGCCGCGCACGCGCAACTTGGTGGATTGGCTTGAACCCGGTCAATTGAACACGCCCGTGCTGCTGACACGAGACGGCCTGCCGGAACTCATCATTGATCCGGGTAAGCGCGAATATCGCGGTCCTGCGACCTTGAAATCGCTGGCAGGTTACTTTGACGGCGAGGTCACCCAAGATGACCTCAAGCCGGCGACCGACGCCGATCTTTTGCGTACCGCAGGCAGCGCACAGCCGCTGCAACGTCTGGTGTGGCTCGCCGGCCTGACTGCTGGAAAAGGGAAGCTCGAAACCGGCGTCGGTGAACGCGCGGATTACGTTCTGACCAAGTGGCCGCAAACCGAACGCGAATACCCCAAGCATTTCCGCATTGCCACGGCGATGATGAAAGGTCCCTCGCACATCATGGAAATCGCCGATGCCGCTGGCGTGCCGGTGGAAGACGTGGCGGATTTCATCAACGCCAATGTGGCGACCGGATTCGCATCGGCGAGCCTCAACGGTGCGCCGCTTGAGTTGAGCGGGCCGTTGGCAAAGTTGCGTCCGCGCTGATTTCCATTCGGTCAAGGCGGCCTGTGTGCGCCGCCTTGTCACGCGCGCGTTTACAATACGGGGATGATTGACGCATCACGATATCCCCGTCTTTCGCGCATAAAAACGCCACAAGACCTGCGCACATTCGAGCCTTCCGAACTCCGGGCGATTGCGGACGAGCTGCGTGCCTACCTCATTGAATCCGTTGGCAAGTCCGGCGGACATTTCGGTGCGAATTTGGGCGTGGTCGAACTCACGACCGCCTTGCACTATTTGTTCAACACGCCCGAAGATCGCATCGTCTGGGACGTTGGCCACCAAGCCTATCCGCACAAGATTCTGACCGGTCGCGGCGACAACATCCACACCGTCAAACAAAAAGACGGTGTCGCACCTTTCCCCAAACGGGAAGAGAGCGAATTCGATACGTTCGGCGTCGGTCACTCGTCCACGTCTATCTCTGCCGCACTCGGCATGGCGGTGGCCAACAAACTCGCCGGCAATGATCGTCGCGTGGTGGCCATCATCGGCGATGGCGCGATGACGGCCGGCATGGCCTATGAAGCTTTGAATCACGCCGGCGGCATGGAGGAAGAACCCAACCTGCTGGTGATCCTCAACGACAACCGGATGTCGATCTCCGAAGCCGTCGGCGGACTCACCAAGATGTTGGGCCGCATGACCGGCAGCCGTACCTTGAACGCATTGCGCGAAGGCGGCAAGAAACTGCTGGGCGACAAAGACAAGGCGCCCGCGCGATTCGTTCGACGCTGGGAAGAGCATTGGAAAGGCATGTTCGTGCCTTCCACTTTGTTTGAAGAGATGGGCTTCCATTACACCGGTCCCATCGACGGTCACGATATGGAATCCCTCGTGGCCACCCTGAAGACTTTGCAAGGTTTGAAGGGTCCGCAGCTCTTGCACGTGATCACCACCAAGGGCAAAGGCTATGAGCGCGCGGAAGGTGACCAAATCGGTTACCACGCGGTGTCGCCGTTCAATCCCGATCTCGGTGTGGTGGCCAAACCCGGCGCGGTCAAGAAACCGACCTACACCGATGTCTTCGGTGAATGGCTGTGCGACATGGCCGCTGCCGACCCGGCGCTGCTAGGCATCACCCCGGCAATGCGCGAAGGCTCCGGCCTTGTCGAATTCTCCAAACAGTTTCCGGAGCGGTATTTCGATACGGCGATCGCCGAGCAACACGCCGTGACCCTAGCAGCCGGCATGGCCTGTGAAGGGGCGAAGCCGGTCGTCGCCATTTATTCCACCTTCTTGCAACGCGCCTACGACCAGTTGGTGCATGACGTTGCCATTCAAAAGCTCGACGTGATGTTTGCCATCGATCGCGGCGGCGTGGTCGGACCGGACGGCGCCACGCATGCGGGCAACTTGGATCTGAGTTTCCTGCGCTGCGTTCCGAACATGGTCGTTATGGCGCCGTCGGACGAACACGAAGCGCGGCTGCTGTTGAATACCGCTTATGCATACAAGGGACCCGCCGCCGTGCGCTATCCGCGTGGCAGCGGCACGGGTGTCGCCGCGGGCGATTCACTGGACGGTGTTGTCATCGGCAAGGCCGTGGTTCGTCGTCAAGGCTCCCGAATCGCGGTGCTTGCGTTCGGTGCGCCGCTTCCGGCGGCACTCACTGCCGCAGAGGCCTTGGGGCTCACCGTTGTCGACATGCGTTTCGTGAAGCCGCTTGATCGTGCGCTGATTCTAGAACTGGCACGCAATCACGATGGCTTTGTCACTGTGGAAGACAACGTGGTTGCGGGCGGCGCCGGGTCCGGCGTCTCGGAACTGTTGTCCGCCGAGAACATCGTTCTGCCCGTGTTGCATTTGGGCTTGCCGGATGCGTTCCAACACCACGCCAGCCGCGAGGATTTGCTGGCTGAAGCCGGTCTTGATGCCGACGGCATCCGTGATGCCATCATCAAGCGCTGGCCGGATCTGGCACAGACGCCTGCACGATCCGCGCAGGGATAAAAGAAAAGGCGGCCTTGCGGCCGCCTTTTCTTTAGGGCTCGACGATCTCGTAGCCCTTGCTGCGCAGCGCGGCGAGGTAGCCGTCCCGGCCAAGCAGCATGTCTACGGAAAGCACGGCAAATGACCTTTCGTTATTCACCAATGCCTTGTCGACGGCCGACAACCAATTCGCTTTCATTTTGCTTGGCGCATCGTGCAGTCCGCGTTTCGCGGCGACTTTCGCTTCCATCAAGGCTTGCACGCAATTGCTGCCGAGATCGCTGATCGGGAGTTGTCGAATGCGCGCGACGTCACCGCGCGCCCAGGCATTGGCACGTGCTTTCACCGCCGGAATGTTGTTTTCGAGCAAGGCCATCGAACTCGACAAGCAGGATTCATCATTCATGGACTCGTCCTTGAATTCCTTCAAGGCCTTGGAAGGATCGTCAATCGTCAACTTGATCGACGTGCTGGTCACCTTCAACTTGGCTGCCTTGGCCGCATCCCGAATCGGCGGCCAAATCAAGGATTTTTCGCTCAAGCCGCTCTTTGCATAAGCCGCCCTCAGCAATTCGCCACCCGCGAACATCGGGCGTTTTTTGTCGACATCTTTGTCATTGGGCATGTATCGCGCTTTCAGTTTCTGCCAACGCGCGTACGCGGGCGCGGACAAGACATCTTTCAATTGTTTGCCGTCCGGATTGCGGTCCATCTTGCGCAAACTGTTGTATAGAAACAGCCCCTTGAAGAAACCGATATTGGCATTGATGTCGATGCTCGGCGGATAAATGATTTCCTGCGATTGGGCAATCACTTCCTTCACCGTCGCGGACTGCCATTGCATGCCGCTGGGGAGCGGTGAAACCGTCCCGAGAATCCACACCGTGTGGCCGCCCTTGCTGACCTGCCAAAGACCCGGACCCGGCTGGGCACCCTCGACATTCACGGAATCAAGTTGTGTATAGGTGGGCGATGTTGCCGGCATGATTTGAGTCGCCGCCTGTCCCGCGGTGACACTTTGCGCATGCGCAAATGTATGGGCAAAAGGTGCCGCAGCGACCAACGCCGCCGCGCAATAAAGCAAACGCATGTAGTTCCTCCCGTATGTGTTTATCGAC
This sequence comes from Lysobacter soyae, assembly GCF_019551435.1. NCBI lineage: Bacteria > Pseudomonadati > Pseudomonadota > Gammaproteobacteria > Lysobacterales > Lysobacteraceae > Lysobacter > Lysobacter soyae. The sequence goes on along the minus strand of NZ_CP080544.1, from coordinate 796,481 downwards.
AGACCGCAACTTGCCGTCGAAGTTCATTTCCCCGCGCGAACAATAACCGAAATTCCCAAGACGTCTGCGTATGTTCCGGCGCGATAAAATTGACGGAGATATTGCAGGTCGAACGCATGGACACGCTCGCGTCGAAAGTCAGACACGAAGTCGAGATCAAACACAGTCGCTTCATCGCACAGGCCATGCCCGTGACATCGCCAGAACAAGCGTTGGCATTTTTCAAGGAAGTCAGCGACGCCGATGCCACGCACAACTGCTGGGCTTGGCGTTTGGACGGCGAATATCGCTTCAACGATGATGGCGAGCCCGCCGGCACAGCAGGTCGCCCCATTTTGTCTGCCATCGACGGCCAAGGCCTCGATCGGATCGCCGTCGTGGTGACACGATGGTACGGCGGCATCAAACTCGGCGCGGGCGGCTTGGTTCGCGCCTATGGCGGCACCGCTGCGGAATGCTTGCGCACGGCGCCACGCCAACCACTCATCGCCATGTCGGACCTTGAAATTTTGTTTGGCTTTGAAGACACCGGCGCAGTGCACAGCACCCTCATGCAATTCGCCGCAGAAAAAACCTCCGAGCATTTTGATGCCGCGGGCAGCACCGTCAACGTGCGTCTTCCGCTATCGGAGGTTGATCGCATCAAGGTCGCCTTGCGGAACGCCACGCGCGATCGCGCTCAGGTCCGCGTCGATTCAAACGCACTCTAAGAGGCCGCTATTCGCTGGCGCTGCGGTCCGCATCGTCGAAGACAACCCGTTCGGCCCGACCGGAACGACGCATGCTGATTTTCTCTGAAACAGCCGACCACGCCGCATCGTTGCCACGCTTGGATTTGTGGAATTTGAGTGCGGCATGGGCGGATACCCCCATGCCACGCGCATCCTGGAAGGCGGTTTCATCCGCACTCAAGAAAACAAAATCCCAACCCAAGGCTTTCTTCGCTTCAATCAGTGCACTGACACGCGCCCGATTGAATTCGCGACTGGCGTTTTCCTGACCGTCGGTAACCACCACGAAAATCACCTTACCGGGGCGTTCGGATTCCGGAATTGCCGCGAGCTTGGCTTCCAGATCGAGAATGCCGCGACCCATCGCATCGTACAGCGGCGTGGAGGCGCGAGGCACATACTGCTCCAGCGTCAGGGGCTGCACCGCGGCGATGGGTTCGAAAGCACGGAGCACCTCGAACGGGTCTTGGGAATCGAACTGCACCAGCGTGAAACTGGCCGGATGCGGCGCCGCCTGTTGTTGCGCGAGAAAGGCATTGAAGCCGCCGATGACATCGGCGCGTATGCATTCCATCGATCCGGTGCGGTCGAGAATGACCGAGATATGGCTGTGTTCATTCATGGCTGTGCCCCGAGAGTAGGTCAGCCGATACTGCGGCGCCCCTATCTCACAGTTTGCGACGCGCAATGTCAGTTGCGCCCTTTGCCTGTACTCAGCGCGCCATCGGCCGCTTCGAAACAAAAGGATTGTCGGCAATCACAAATCGCAGAGGCGCCTCAACCGCCTTGCTGATGCCGATTCGCGGACAGGCGATAACGGTCACCGGTGCATGTGCGTCGTCGATCACCGTAAAAGGCCCGCCGCCTACAACGTCCGTCCCATCTGCGTGTCGATCAATACCCATGGCTTGTGCCAGCTTGCCTGGCCCGTTGCACAACTGTTTGAACGCAACATTTCCCCGTGCTGCTTCCATCAGGTCGATGCCCGCCATGGGTTGCGCCGCGCGCAACAGAACGCCTGCACCAAAACCCTTCGGACCGCAGACCACATTGGCGCACCAATGCACGCCGTAACTGAAATAAACATACATGTGACCGGGCGGTCCGAACATGGAACGATTCCGCGCGGTCTCACCGCGAAACGTGTGCGCGGCAGGATCGTCTTGTGCATAGGCTTCGGTTTCTACAATCCGTACCATGCGGCCGTCGTGCGCGACCAAACATTTCCCGAGCAACTCGGGCGCAACGATGTGCGGCATGCGATCAAAGAACCGGCGGGTCAGTGTTTTCACGATCGACGAATTTGCCTGCATGAATGGGTCGAATATCAATATAGGCTTGAAAACGTGAACATTCCGCACACGTGCTAAGGAAAAACTCACTTCCCTGTAAGGTTATGCGGACCACACTGATCCTGCCCGACACTTGTTTTGTCGGTGCAGTGGAGAACTACCAATGAATCACAATCAGCAGCATGAACGCTTGAATGACCGCAATCAGAGCAATATGGGTCAAGAAAAAAAGAAACAGGCAGTCGACAACAACAGCAACACAGACAATACGAAGCGCGCAAAACCGCGTGCCCACACGACCGCAGACTCCGGGTCGGCCGATCAGAAGGACACGCGAGCCAACAACGAAAATCGCCACTGAGAGCGTCGAACTTCGTTATCACGTCGTCCAATGTGACACGGTTTGAATGGAGAAGCGGACGCGAAAGCGTCCGTTTTCCGTTTCAGATTCACGGAGCAGCTAACGTCGGAGTGCATACTGGAAGAAAATCGCCGGCGCCCCGCTTGGCGGAAGCCGGAGCCCCCAACGCGTTGCCCTCACACCGTTCCGCTCAACCTGATGAAGTTCGGGATGCACGTGCCTCCGGCTTGACCTACGTGCACGACGACGCGCCCGGCATTTCACGTTTGCGAGCCGGCCGAAGCTTTCGTTACCGAATGCCTGATGGCCACTGCGTCCGGGACGCAAAGGCGATCGATCGCATTACAGCCTTGGCGATACCGCCGGCGTGGAGCGATGTTTGGATTTGCACCTCTGCAAACGGCCATTTACAGGCCACCGGTCGGGATGCGAAAGGCAGGAAGCAATATCGCTACCATGCTGCTTGGCGCAGCACACGAGACAGTGGAAAATTCGATCGGGTGGTGTCCTTCGGACAGCAGCTGCCAAAATTGCGGGCTGCCGTTCGAAAGGCGCTCGCGGCTCCCGGATTCCCGCGTGAAAAAGTCATTGCGATGGTTGTCGCAGTCCTCGCTGACACGCTGATCCGTGTCGGCAACGCAGCCTATGCGAAAGAAAACAATTCATTCGGAGTGACCACGTTGCGTAACCGCCATGTCGACTTCGTGCAAGGAGGTCGCGCGCAATTTCATTTCAAAGGCAAATCCGGAAAAACACACGACATCGCGCTGGACGACAAGCGGCTTGTAAAGCTCATTCGCAAATGTCAGCAACTGCCGGGCCAGGCGCTTTTTCAGTACATCGATGAGAACGACAAACGCACGCCCGTTGAATCGGGAGACGTGAATGCCTGGTTGAGAGAGATCGCAGGAGATGACTTTACAGCGAAGGACTTTCGGACTTGGGCAGGCACCTCAATAGCGTTTCGGCGCTTTTGCGAGACGCCGCTGCCGGAGGGTGTCCAGGGCAAGCCGCCCTCAGAACGCGCATTGGCGAGCATAGAAAAGGCGATCGTGGCGGAGATCGCCGAAGTGCTGGGCAACACTGTGGCAGTCTGCCGCAAATCCTACATTGATCCTGCCGTATTCGAAGCTTGGCGGCAGGGAAAGCTAAGCAATGTGCAAGCACGGACGCGTGGCCCAAGACAGTGGGAGGCAGAAACCCTCGCCTTCTTGAAGCGCGCGCGAAGGGCTAAACACAGATAGCCGCCCCGCTCAGGCCTTCTTGCGTCGCGACGCGGTCGCCTTCTTGGCAGTCGCGGGTCGCTTCACTGTCTTTGCGCTCGCCTTGGTCGCTTTCGCACCCTGCCCTTTCTTGGCCAGACTTTGTTGCAACAGCGCCATGAAATCGACGACGTTGGTTGCCGCGTTTTCTTCGGCTTGTGGCGTGTCCAGCACCTTGGTGGTGGCACCCCTGGCCTTGATGCGCTTCTTGATGATCGCCGATAGACGCTCACGAAACTCATCATGGAAATCACCCGGTTCAAACTTTCCGGACATCGATGCCACGAGTTGCGTTGCCATCTCCAACTCCTTGGCACTGATGCGGTAATCCGCCTTTGCACCCTTGGGCAAGTTGTATTCGGCCGGATCCACAAGTTCCTGCGGGTAGCGCATCAACACCAGTGTGATCGCGTCTTCGTAAGGCATGACCGCAGCCAAATATTCGCGCGAGCGGATTACCACACGTGCAATTCCCACTTTCTTCGCCTTCTTTAAAGTCTCGCGTAGCAGCACGTAGCCCTTCTCGGCCTTCTTGCCCGGGACCAGCACATACGGCTTCTCGAAATAGCGGGGATCAATCTCATCTTCATCGACGAAGGCTTCAATTTCTACGCTCTCGTGGCTTTCGGGCGCAGCAGAGGCGATGTCATCCTTCTCAATGACGACATAGCTGCCCTTGTCATATTCGAACGCCTTCACGATATCCTTCCACGGAACTTCCTCACCTGTTTCCGCGTTGACACGTTCGAAGCGGATCGGCTTTTTGTCGCGCGCATCCAACATGCGGAAAGACAGGTCGGTGCTTCGGCTACCGGGCATCAATGCAACCGGGACGTTCAACAGCCCGAACGACAAGCTACCTGTCCAGATGGGGCGTGCCATATGCGCTTCTCCTTAAATCCGATGTCAGTCCGAGTGTCGCAAAGTCTGCTTCAACGCACGGTAGTCTCCCCAAGGATGCGTCGACCAAGCCGCCATCCGCGGGAGGGCGTTCGCAAGGTTAAAGACATCGCCGCCCTCGGTTCGGCCGAGTTCCGACCATGCGAGTGGCATCGCCAGGGGAGCGCCCGCTCGTGCCCGCAGCGAAAAGCTCGCAACGCTGGTCGAACCGCGGCCATTTCGAAGCCAATCAATAAAGATGCGACCGGTCCGTTTCGCCTTATTGGCCGTGGCGGTATAGCGATCCGGATGCAGCGCTACCATCGTCTTTGCAAACGCTTCGGCAAAAGGTTTCGCATCAGACCACGGGACCGGCGGGTTGAGTGGCACGAACACATGCAGGCCCTTACCACCACTGGTACGCACGAAAGACGCCAAGCTCGCCTTGCGCAAATTGTCGTGCACTTCGCGCGCTGCGCGCACAACCTCCTTCCAAGGAAGTCCGGGATCCGGATCCAAGTCGAACACCAGACCGTCGGCATGCTCCGGTGACTCGGCGCGCGCACCCCAAGGGTGAAACTCCAAGGTGTTGAATTGGACGAGGATTCGAACGTCGTCTTCCGAATGTACAACGGGCGTGTCGGCGTCCAAGGACGCAGAGGTCTTCGGTGGTTTTGCGCTTGCGCTGCGCATGTCGGCGGTGGCGTGTTTCTGGAAGAAGCAGTTCCCATCAATCCCGCCCGGGCACCTGACCAGAGACAATGGACGTCCTTCTATCTCTGGCAAGAACCAATCCATCACGGCGTTGTAGTAATCCCAGACCTGTTGTTTGGTAATTCCCGATTCGGGGAACAGAATTTTCTCCGGACTGCTCAAAGACACCGCGACGTCGGGTGACCGCAGGTCTTCAGCGCGTTTGTCTGGACGTACGGTTTTGAACGAGGCTTGCCGCAACAGTCCGTTGCCGCCGAATCCTCGCACGTAGACCTCCACCACTCCTTCCGGCGGGATCCAGAGTGCTTTGGAAAGATCGGTATCATTCTCCGGCACCCGCACGGTTGGGCGCGGGGTTCCATGCCCGTCCAGCGTGCGCGCGAAGGCCGACAATACGTCGTCACTGATGCCGCTGCCGACCCGCCCGACATAACGCCATCCGCTTTTGCCTTCCGGCGTCGCAAGGAGCAATGCGCCGATGCCCTTCCGTCCGCCCTTGGGATGCGTGTACCCGACAATCGCAAATTCGTCGGATGCAATTGCCTTTGTTTTGAGCCAATCCTCGCTCCGACCCGCCATGTAACGGGAGTCTTCACGCTTCGAAATGATGCCTTCATAGCCTGCATTCACCGCAATTTGAAGGGCGCGATCCGCAGAGCTTTTCGCCACTTGGGTGAACCCCACTCCGCCGTTCCTCCCATCCAACAAGGCCTTCAGTCTTGCTTTTCGCACGGATAGAGGGAGCTCACGCAGGTCTTCCCCGTCCACTTCAAGAAGATCGAAAGCCATATACACCAGAGCATCTGAGCGACCTGCCTTCAGCGCCGCCTGCAGTGCATTGAAATCTTCGCGCGTACCTTTGCCTGCGATTACTTCACCATCCAGGATGGCATCGTCAATGTTCAAAGCTTCCACAGCTTCGACAACTGCAGGCATCTTTGTGCTCCAGTCGAGACCATTCCGGGAATACAAGCGCGCCTTTCCGTGTCGGAGGATCGCAACAATGCGATATCCATCCCATTTGATTTCATGAATCCAACCGCTGCCTACGGGGGGGCGGTCCACCAATCGCGCCAGCATGGGTGCGGGTGGTGAACTCGAGCGCTTGCGTTTCGCGGATACAGCCTTATTGGAATGAAGAGCTGAGCGCTTGCCTGGACGTCGCGCGCGAGCCAGGTCGACCGCGTCGGGCAGGGTTACGCCCTCGAGCAAGTCATCTGCTTCGATCGGTCCGGCCCATGCGTCGTCCGACTTGAACAACAGCCATTGCGGCTTTGTTGCACTTTTACGCGTCCGGACCAAATGCCACTGTCCCTTCAGCCGCTCGCCATGCAAGTCGAACTTGAGATGCCCTTTCTCAACCATTTCGAACGCGTCTCCGCCGATCGGCGTCCAGGTGCCGGCATCGAATACGGCCACATGCCCGCCGCCGTATTGATCGTGGGGAATCTTGCCTTCGAAGCCCGCGTAATCCAGTGGATGATCCTCGACCTCCACCGCCATTCGTTTGACCGACGGATCGAAGCTCGGACCCTTGGGCACGGCCCAGCTTTTCAGCACGCCCCCCAACTCCAAGCGGAAGTCGTAATGGCGATGGCTTGCATGATGTAACTGAACCACGAAACTTAGATCGCGCGCTGCGCGCTTCCTGCGCATGGCGAGACCGTCGGGTTCCGGCGTCTTCGAGAAGCTACGCTTCTTGCGGTACGCCTCAAGCGCCATCGCAGCTCATCCGATGGGCCCACCCATGACCGGCAGCACAATCCCGTTGACGTACGACGACATGACAGGAGACGCAAGGAACACGAATGCGGGAGCGAGCTCTTCGGGTTGTGCCGGCCGCCCCATCGCACTGTCCTTGCCGAATTTGGCCACTTCCTTCGCCGGCTTGTCAGCCGGGTTGAAAGGTGTCCACACCGGTCCGGGCGCTACTGCATTCACGCGGATGCCGCGCGTTAACAAATTCGTGGCCAGCGCCTTGGTGAATGCGTGCACCGCGCCCTTGGTCGCGGAGTAGTCGATCAGTTTCGGGCTGCCGAACAAGCCGGTGACGGAGCCACAATTGACGATCGATGCACCTTCCTTCATGTGCGGCAGCACCGCGCGCGCCATGTACAAGTAGCCGGCGACATTGGTTTGCAAAGTCTCCTGAATGTGCGCGTCGGTCAGGTCTTCGAGTTTGTCGCCATGGAGTTGGAAACCTGCGTTGTTGACCAAAACATCAATGCTGCCGAAGGCTTTCTTGGCTTTGGCAACAGCCCTCTTGCAGAACGCGGAATCACGCACGTCGCCGGGAATGCACAGGGCCTTTCTACCCTCGCCTTCCACCCAGCGTGCGCTTTCCGCCGCATCCTCGTGTTCGTTGAGATAAACGATCGCGACGTTGGCGCCTTCACGCGCAAACAGTACCGCCACAGCTCTACCGATACCGGAATCTCCACCCGTCACGATCGCATTCAAACCATTCAACTTGCCGCTTCCTACATAGTCAGGGGCATCAAAGCGGGGCGCTAGCGCCAGCGCCGCTTCTCGACCCGGCTTTTTCAAATGTTGCTCGGGCATTCGCACGGGCTGCTTTCGCAAACCCGCCTGAACGGGCTTCTTCGACGGCGTCGAACTTTTCTGCGTCGCATCTTTTGAGTCCACGTCCCGCTGCAGCGCCCGCTGTCTCGAGACCGTTCTAGCCGCGCTTTGCTTGTTGCCCGTTTCAGCGTTTTTTTTTTCGCGCGACCATGAAATGCCCTCTTCCGCGTCACCCGTCTGATTTACCGATTCTTCTCCGGTGCATCAATTGAAGATGTGAAGATTTCATTCTCAATTCATTTTTCTTCTTGAATGAAGCACTAACGGCTGACAGATCGCGACATCAAATGCATTCCGCGATCTGCATGCTCTTCGATATGAACGCCACTTCTATTCAAACAGAGACGCCGGAGGAGTCACAGGCCACCGAAGGTCTGCGTATTACCAAGTACACGGCAGAAGGCGAAGCCAATGGTATTGCGCTTGATGAACTTTTCCCCTGTGAGAATCGTGACGAATTATTCTGGATCGACGTGATGTCGGACAGCTTTTTGGACGATATCCGCAGTCGTCTCAACATCCCGCACCTACCCTTCGAAAGCGCACTGTCACCGGGCAGTAACCCCACTGTCGGAGTTGATAGCGATTACGCGTGGTGTCGGGTGGCCATCTCACAACATTCGGGCAACCTGAAATTTGATGGCATCCTGCTCGATATCTTCGCCGGACCTGGCTACGTTCTCACCCGGCACCATAAGCCTGTGCCCTTCATCGACGACCTGAGAAATCGCGAGCATGGCCATTCGCGCTTGGGTGAGCTCGGCTCGTTAACCTTCATGGGTTCGTTGCTTCACTGGGTGCTGGAATCCTATTTCGATGCTGTGACGGTATTTGAAGCTGCGCTGGACCGCATTGAAGCGGACATCCTCGAAGACAGGCACGATGAGGATTCGGTGCGACTGGCAACGATGCGCAAGACGGCGGCACGATTGCGTAGGATGCTCGCTTCTCATCGAATCGTTTTCTCGAGTCTTTCCCGACCCGACTTCATGCCAGATGCATCCAAATCCGTTTCCCGTCTCTTCAATGCATTGGAGCAGCAATTCCAGAATGCAATAGATGCCGTTGAAGGAACCCGTGAACTCGTGATCGGCACGTTGGAAGTACTGACCAATCGCATTGCGCTTCGCACCAACAGAAGTTTGCGACTCATTTCATTTGCTGCCGGAACTTTCGGCTTCATGTCCGTGGTCGTTGGCGCGATGGGAATGAATTTTCAAACTTCGTTTTTCGAGACGGAGGACAAAGGCTTCTTCATCACCATTGGAACGATGCTGGCGGTTTCGTCGTGCGTGCTATTGGTAGGTGCACGGCGCAAGTGGTTCTGAAAGCATCATGAGCCGGGCCTTTCTGTATGTGTTGGCGGTGGCAGGTCCGGAAGACCTGTTAAAAATCGGTTTAACGCATGATCCGTTGAAACGCTGGTCTTCCTTTCATGCGCGTTGGTTCGAGGAATTTGATATTGACCACAGCCAACTCGTCGAGACCGAGACCCGAAAGGATGCACAAGCGCTGGAAACCCGATTGCATCGCCTGCTTCGCGATCATGCTTGCCCGATGCCATTGACGTTATCCATTGCCGCCGGCGGTCGAACAGAGTGGTTCAGGGGTGCCAACGCCATCGCAGCCGAGGCTGTGGATATGTTGAATTCCCAGGGTTTCACCACCCACAGTTCCGCCCGTGCTGTCATTGAGGAACGAATGACTTCGGAACTTGATCACCTATTCGGCCTTATATCGCGTGGCCATGCCCAGCATCTGGACGGGATGCTCAGCCGAGATGCGCTGAACCGACTACGCAACGTGGTGGACGCACATCGTGCATTCGGCGTCAATGTCGAACGAACCGTTCCGCGCGAAATGCTCGTGACGCTCGGTCTATGACCATGTGATTTTTACGTTACCGCAACTCCGGGTGTGTTACTGCTTGGTTGACCGGAAAGCATCCGGTGTCACAGGAGCGTGTTATGCCACGCGGAGACAAATCAAGCTATACGGATAAACAGAAGCGCCAAGCTGCGCATATTGAAAAAAGTGAGCGCGACGCAGGAAAGAGCGAGAAAATCGCAGAACGAATCGCTTGGGCAACCGTGAACAAGCAGGATGGCGGCGGCAAGAAGTCGTCTTCAAGAAAGTCTCACTGACCGAGCGCTTGAAACGACGCGTCTGCATATGACGTATTCACGGAATGCGGGAATCGCGTTGACCAAAATCGGCGGAGTGAGAACCGCGGTCCATGTCAGAGGGGAAAAAGGTATGTCCCGTGCATGAAGACGCCAACTTCCCGGTTCTGTCCAGCCTTTGAAGCCCAAGCAATCCGCATTCTTTCTGACCACGCTCAAAGCATTGCTGGACACGCTCGAGGTGAATGCATTGGTCATCACAGGAGTAGCTACCGATGCTTGTGTACTTTGCACCGCATTGATAGTGATCAAAAGGACCTCATCCAGAAAGGCATTGATGAGAAGTCCTACGCTTTGATCTCTGATGACATTGCCTTTCGGCTGTTGAACGCGAATACGGGAAATTCCTTATCGCCACGAAAACAAAACCCCCGGATTTCTCCGAGGGTTTTTCAAACTTGACAGAGGCTGCCATCGAATTTTGGTCGGGGTAGCCGGATTCGAACCGACGACCACCAGTCCCCCAGACTGGTGCGCTACCAGGCTGCGCTATACCCCGAAAAGGACGCTCATTATAGCGGTTAACGCGACAAAAGATCGAGGATCGCCTCGAGCTCCGCACGAATCGCGAAATAGCTGTCGCTACCGCCGGCGGCCACAGCGGAGGTTTTGTTGGCCTCGCCGTCAATTCGCAGACGGGCGCCACCGATGGTGTAGCCCTGTTCGTACAGCAGACCGCGGATCTGGCGCACCATCACCACGTCGGTGCGTTGGTAGTAACGGCGATTGCCGCGACGCTTCACCGGTTTCAGTGACGGAAACTCCGTTTCCCAATAGCGCAAGACGTGCGGCTTGACGTCGCACAATTCGCTGACCTCGCCGATGGTGAAATACCGCTTAGCCGGAATCGGCGGAAGTTCTTTGTTGCTGCCCGGATCAAGCACGTGCTTCCACCCTTTCCTTCAGCTTTTGGCCGGGCTTGAAGGTGACTACAGTGCGTGCGCTGATTGGAATTTCCTCGCCGGTTTTCGGATTACGACCCGGGCGTTGGTTCTTGCGGCGCAGATCGAAATTGCCGAAACCGGACAACTTCACTTGACGGCCCTCGGCCAAGGCTTCACTCACGGCATCAAAGAACGAATCGACAAACTCTTTCGACTCGCGCTTGTTGAGCCCGACCTGCTCATTGATGTGGTCGGCGAGTTCCGCTTTGGTTAGTGCCATCTCTACCCCCCTCAGGATCTGATCACGGCGCCGAAGTCATGAGACAACCGTTCAGTTACGGCTTGCATCACGTCATTGGCAACTTGATCAGTCAGAGTGCGCGAATTGTCTTGAAGAATCAAGCCCATGGCGAGACTTTTTGATCCCTCTTCGATGCCCTTCCCACTATAGCGGTCGAACAACAGCAAAGACTTCAACGACTCGCCTGCGGCTGCACGCACGGCTTCGGAAATTTTCGCCCATGAGACGTCTTCGCCCACGACAAACGCGAGGTCGCGACGCACGGCCGGGAATTTCGACAAGGTCTCCGCACGCGGCACCTTGCGTTGCACCAACGCATTCACGTCGAGCTCAAACGCGAACACAGGGGTATCCACATCGAGTTGTTTTTGCAGACGCGGATGCAACTGTCCAACCCAACCGATCTTCTTACCGTCGCGCAAGACATCGGCGGAACGACCCGGATGTGCGTGCGCAGGTGCGGAAGCGACAAATTCCAAGGTGCATTGCGCCATGGCGGCGAGCGCTTCCACTTCACCCTTGATGTCGAAGATATCGAATGCGCGCGCACCGGACGCCCATTGCTCGGCCATCGCATCCCCGGTCGCCACTGCGGCGAAATGCGCGTTTTCGATCGGCGCGTCGTTGCCATTTGCGTGGAAGACGTTGCCGAGTTCGAACAGACGCACGCGGTTTTGCTGCCTTGCCACGTTGTAGGCCAAAGTTTGCGCGAGCCCCGGCAACAATCCGGTGCGCATGATGCCCAATTCGGCGCTCAGCGGGTTGGCAAGCGCGACGTGGTTGTCGGCCAGACCCCAACGTTCCAACAGTGGCAAATCGACGAAGGCAAAACACAGCGCTTCCTGCCAGTCACGCGCCACCATGTGCGCACGCAGCGCTTGCGCCGTGATCCGCGTTTCGGTCGGCGCATGGATATGTGCGCCGGCTGCCGGCAAGGTGGTGGGAATGCGGTCGTAGCCGTGAATGCGCGCGACTTCTTCGATCAGGTCATCTTCAATCGCAATATCGAAACGTCGGCTCGGCGGCGTGGCAAGCCAACCGTCTGCCGTCGTTTCCACCGTCATGCCTAGGGCGCTCAGAATCCGTTCCACATCCGCGCTCGGCACTTGCACGCCCAGGACTCGGTCCAGACGTGCACGACGCAGGCTGACTGCGCTGCGTTGCGGCAGGTGAACGTCAAGGGTTTCAACAACCACCGGACCTGGCTTGCCGCCCGCATGATCCATGATCAATTGCGTGGCGCGTTCGATGGCAATGGCCGGCAAGTGGGGATCGACACCGCGTTCAAAGCGGTGCGAGGCATCGGTGTGCAAACCAAATCGACGAGATTTGCCGATAATGGCTTCCGGCGCGAAATGTGCCGCTTCAAGAAACACGTTGCGCGTCGCGTCAGTAACGCGCGTATCCGCGCCACCCATGATGCCCGCCAGCGCAACCGGCCGGTCGGCATCGGTAATCACCAAGAGGTCGTCATCGAGCGCGGCCTCGCGACCGTCAAGCAATTTGACTTGTTCGCCCTTGCGCGCCAGCCGTACACCGACCGGACCTTTCAACAAGTCTCGGTCGAAGGCGTGCATGGGTTGACCCAAATCGAGCATCACATACTGAGTGACGTCGACCAAGAAGCTCACCGGTCGGATACCGCTGCGACGCAGGCGCTCGGCCAGCCACAAGGGCGTGATCGCGTCTGGATCGACACCTTCAATCACGCGACCGGCATAGCGCGGCGCCGCGGCGCCCGCCTCGAGTTTGACTTGCAGCGTGCTGTCGATCGCCGGCCCGACTTGCGCTTGGACTTCTTGGGACAGGTGCACGCCATTGGCGGCCGCGATATCCGCGGCGATGCCTTGCACGCAGAAGCAATCGGCCCGGTTGGGCGTGAGACCGAGTTCGATGACACGATCGGGCAAACCGAGGTAGTCAACCAAGGCGGCACCGACAGGCGCATCACCCGGTAACTCCAGCAGGCCCGATGCATCGGCATCCAAACCGAGTTCTTTTGCAGAGCAGAGCATGCCGTTGGATTCAACACCCCGAAGTTTCGCCGGTTTGATTTTCAACTCACCGATTTGCGCGCCCACCATCGCCAGCGGGGCTTTCAAACCCTGGCGTGCGTTGGGTGCGCCGCAGACGATCTGCAGCGTGCCGTGCTCACCGGCATCCACTTTGCAGATTTGCAAGCGGTCGGCTTCGGGATGACGCGCACAGGCCACAATCTGTCCGACCACGACATGATCAAGACCCACGCCGAGGGTCTCGCTGCCTTCGACTTCAAGGCCGATCATGGTGAGCTGGTGTTCGAGTTGTTCGCTGGCCGGCAAGTCCGGCACAAGTTCGCGCAACCAATTTTCAGAGAATTTCATGCTCGGACTCCTTACGCGAATTGGCGCAGGAAGCGCACGTCATTTTCAAAGAAGGCGCGAAGATCGGTCACGCCATAGCGCAACATCGCCAAACGCTCGACGCCCATACCAAAGGCAAAACCGGTGTATTTCTCAGGATCGATCCCGGCACTCTGCAACACGTTCGGGTGAACCATGCCGCAGCCGAGCACTTCGAGCCAACGCGATTCGCCGTTCTCGAGTTCCCATTTGATCACCACGTCAGCACCCGGTTCGACGAACGGGAAGTACGTGGGCTTGAACAGCATTTCAAAATCGCGCTCGAAGAAGCTGCGCAAGAATGCGGCAATGGTGCCCTTCAAGTCGGCGAAGTTCGCGTGTTCGTCAATCAGCAAGCCTTCCACTTGGTGGAACATGGGCGAATGGGTCTGATCGCTGTCGCTGCGGTAGACCTTGCCCGGCGCAATCATGCGTAACGGCGGCTGTTGGTCTTTCATGTAACGGATCTGCACACCCGAGGTATGGGTTCGCAGCAAACGACCGTCACCGAAATAGAAAGTGTCGTGCATGGCGCGCGCCGGATGGTGCGGCGGAAAATTCAATGCTTCGAAGTTGTGCCAGTCGTCTTCGATTTCGGGGCCTTCGGCGACGTCATAGCCCATGCGCGCGAAGATATCGATGATGCGGTCCAAGGCGCGCGTCAGCGGATGTGCACCGCCACGCTCTGCCTGACGCCCCGGCAAGGTCATGTCGACGCGTTCGGCCCTGACCTTCGCATCTTCCGCGGCCTGGTCGAGCAGTTGCTTGCGTGCGTTGAGGGCATCTTGCACCTCGGTGCGAACGGCATTCAACGCTTCGCCTGCGAGCTTGCGCGCATCGGGGGCCAAGGTACCCAGGGTTTTCAGTTGCGCGGTGATGCTGCCGCTCTTGCCGAACAGCCCGACACGCAGGGCTTCGATGGCCTCCGGCGTGTCTGCAGCCGCGATGTCCGCAAGCGCGGTTTGTTTCAAGGATTCGTTGTCGGTCATGACAGCAATTTACCGTGTTTAGTAGGCGAGCCGCAGGTCGCACAAATGAAAATGGGGGAGGACTCGCGCCCTCCCCCATCGGGTTTCACTCGACAATCCGTTCGCGCACGCAACGCGAAGGAAAGTTCGGCGTTGGCTTACGCGCGGCCGCCCAACAGTTCGTCTTGCAATGCCTTCAATTCGTCCATCTTGCCTTCGGCAGCGAGTGCTGCTTGTTGCGGCCAGGTGGTCGGATCGTGCGAAGCAAATTGGCTGCCGGCTTCGTCGAGGATTTCGCGGAGCTTGGCGGCATCGGTGCCGGCCAATTCTGCGAAGGTCGAGATGCCTGCGGCGTTGAACACTTCAGCGATCTTCGGGCCGATGCCTTCAATCACTTTCAGGTCGTCCTTGGCGGACTTGGCGGCAGCTTTCTTCGGTGCGGCTTCAGCCTTCGGCGCGGCAGCCTTCTTGGCAGCGGCTTTCTTGGCCGGTGCTTTTTCGGCGGCAGCCGGTGCGGCGTCGGTTTTGGTCTTCGACTTGTAGGTCGGGCGAACCGGTTCCATCACGTATTGCGGCACATTGGCCGGACGCGTGATTTCGATGTTCAATGCCTTGCCTGCAGCTTCAGCGAGATCGCCGAAACCTTTCAAGTCGTGCACGGCGATATCCGACAAGACCTTGCGGTCAAGGGTGATGCCGGCCTTTAGCAGACCGTTCATGAAGCGGCTGTAGGACAGACCGTACATGCGGGATGCGGCGTTGATACGCGCAATCCACAGCGAACGGAACTGACGCTTCTTGAGCTTGCGGCCGATGTAGGCGTATTGCTGGGCCTTGATGACGGCCTGCTTGGCTACGCGGAAAACCTTGCGGCGGGCGTTGTAATAACCCTTCGCGCGGTTCAGAACTTTTTTGTGACGGCGACGTGCGATGACGCCACGCTTAACTCGTGCCATGGTTCAGGTCCTCAGAGGTAGGGAAGCATACGGTCCAAACGGCCTGCATCTTCTGCACGAACGTGGTTCGTTTGACGCAGATTGCGCTTCCGCTTGGTGGCTTTCTTGGTGAGGATGTGGCTGCGGTTTGCGTGTCCGCACTTGTATTTGCCGCTTGCGGTCTTGCGAAAACGCTTCGCCGCCCCGCGGTGGGTTTTGATCTTCGGCATGTTTTTATCCTTGTGATCTTCAGACTGACCGGGCGGAGGTCGAAACCTCGCTTTCCATCCATGCCCAAGCCGGTTAATAGGCCGTGGCTGCGCCTGAGAGGGGCGAAACGCACGACGGGTCCACTTCCCCCGCATTCACGGGGTCGCCAAGTATGGCTTATTTTGGGGGTTTGCGCAAGGTGAGTTGGGAAGAGCGGAAGAGCGCCTCACCCGCCCCCTGCGGGGGCACCCTCTCCATCAAAGATGGAGAGGGGACTGCTTTTCCTTCTCCACGCAGTGGAGAAGGTGGCGCGAAGCGCCGGATGAGGCCGCTTTTGCTTACTTCTTCTTCGGCGCAATCATCATGACCATCTGCCGGCCTTCCAGGCGCGGACGCGATTCGATCACGATGTCTTCGCCAAGATCCGCTTCGATCCGCTTGGCCATTTCAACGCCCAGATCCTGATGGCTCATTTCGCGGCCACGGAAACGGATGTTGACTTTCACTTTGTCGCCTTCTTCAAGGAAGCGGCGCATGTTGCGCAGCTTGATCTGATAGTCGCCTTCGTCGGTGACGGGACGGAACTTCAGTTCCTTGATTTCTTGCTGCTTGGTTTTCTTCTTGGCTTCGTTCGCCTTCTTTTGCAGATCGAACTTGAACTTGCCGAAGTCCATGATCTTGCAAACCGGCGGATCAGCGTTGGGTTGGATTTCGACAAGGTCGAGACCCTCATCTTCCGCTGCCCGAAGTGCTTCATCGCGTGACAACACGCCAATCATTTCTCCGTCACTGCCAATCACGCGCACGCGGGGAACGCGGATTTCTCCGTTACGGCGGTTTTGTTTGTTGTCGTTGGTACTGATGCTGCAATCTCCGTTGGGTTTCAAGACCGGGGCACGTTTTTCATCGGCCCCGGGTTCGGACACCATTATGCCGGAATGTGCTCCGCTGCGAGGCGTTCGGCAAACGATTCAATCGGCATGCTGCCGAGGTCTTCGCCGGCTCGGGTCCGGACCGCCACCATGCCCTGCTCCTTCTCACGGTCGCCCACCACCAATTGATAGGGGATGCGCTGCATGGCGTGTTCGCGGATTTTGTAGCCGATTTTCTCGTTGCGCAGGTCGGTCTCGACACGGAAGCCCTTGCCGGCAAGTGCCTGGGCAACGTCGCGGACGTAGTCGGCTTGGGCGTCGGTGATGTTCATGACAACGGCCTGAACAGGCGCCAACCATGCCGGGAAATGACCCGCATGGTGCTCAATCAGAATGCCGATGAAGCGCTCCATGGACCCGACGATCGCGCGGTGCAGCATGACCGGGTGCTTCCGCTGGCTGTTTTCGTCAACGTATTCGGCGCCCAGACGGCCCGGCATCATGAAGTCCACCTGCATGGTGCCCAGCTGCCACGTGCGGCCGATCGCGTCCTTCAAGTGGTATTCGATCTTGGGACCATAAAACGCCCCTTCGCCCGGAAGCTCTTCCCATTCCACACCGGCGCCGCCAAGTGCGCTACGCAGGGCATCTTCGGCCTTGTCCCAGGTGGCATCGTCGCCCAGACGCGATTCCGGACGCAAGGCGATCTTGATTTGGATATCGCTGAAGCCGAAATCGGCATAGACCTTAAGCGCTTGCTGGTGGAATGCCGCCACTTCTTGTTCGATTTGCGCTTCGGTGCAGAAGATATGGCCATCGTCCTGGGTGAAACCGCGCACGCGCAAGATGCCGTGCAACGCACCCGACGGTTCGTTGCGATGGCAGGCGCCGAACTCGCCGTAACGGATCGGCAAGTCACGGTAGCTATGCAAGCCTTGATTGAAGACTTGCACGTGACCCGGACAGTTCATCGGCTTGAGCGCATAGGTGCGCTTTTCCGATTCGGTGAAAAACATGTTGTCCTGATAGTTGTCCCAGTGGCCGGACTTTTGCCACAACGACACATCGAGAATTTGCGGGCAACGCACTTCGCCATAGCCGGTGTCGACATAGACCTTGCGCATGTATTGCTCGACCACCTGCCAAATGCGCCAGCCCTTCGGATGCCAGAACACCAGACCGGGGCCTTCTTCTTGAAGATGGAAGAGATCTTGCGCCTTGCCGATCTTGCGGTGATCGCGCTTCTCGGCTTCTTCCAATTGCGTGAGGTAGGCCTTGAGATCTTTGTCATTCAACCAGGCCGTCCCGTAGATGCGGGACAGCATCGCGTTGTTGTGATCACCGCGCCAATAGGCACCGGCCACTTTCATCAACTTGAAAGCGCGCAGTTTGTCGGTGTTCGGCACGTGCGGGCCGCGGCACAAATCGGTAAATCCGCCTTGCTTGTACAGCGAGAGCGGTTCGTCCGACGGAATCGATTCGATGATTTGCGCCTTGTACTCTTCGCCCATGTCGCGGAAGAATTTCGTCGCTTCATCACGCGCCATGACACTGCGTTCGACCGGCAGCGACTCCTTCACGATTTTTTGCATTTCGGCTTCAATGGCCGGCAAGTCTTCCGGGGTGAACGGGCGTTCGAAGGCGAAGTCGTAATAGAAGCCGTTGTCGATCACCGGACCGATGGTGACCTGCGCCGTGGGGAACAAGCGTTGCACCGCCTGGGCCAACAAGTGCGCGCTGGAATGGCGCAGGACTTCAAGGGCGTCGGGGTGCTTGTCGGTGACGATTTCCAGCGCTGCGTCTTGGTCAATGCGATGGCTGGTATCGACCAGCTTGCCGTCCACTTTTCCGGCCAAAGCGGCCTTGGCAAGACCGGCACCGATGGACGCGGCAATTTCGCCGACAGTGACAGGGTTTTCGAATTCGCGGCGGCTGCCGTCCGGGAGCGTGATATTGATCATGGGTCTGTGTAGGTTGCGGGCACAAAAAAAGACGCCGAGGCGCCTTATCGATGGGTTCGATAGCGTCGGCAGATTCAGGCGTGGCGGATGGTAGTACTCATGTCACACACTCGGCCGGCTTGCGCGGGCCACCTCTTCAACGGGGTTGATGTGCCTATCGTCGCGCGCATGGATAAATAGGTCAAGCCCGAGGCTTGACGCGGCCGATTGGCATGGGCATAATTCCCAGCTCACAGCGCGCCCGTAGCTCAGTTGGATAGAGCACCAGGCTACGAACTTGGGGGTCGGGCGTTCGAATCGCTCCGGGCGCGCCATTAAAGAAACCAGCCGATTGGCTGGTTTTTTTATGTCTGGAATGCGCTTAAGAGCGCCTCATCCGGCGCTTTGCGCCACCTTCTCCACTTTGTGGAGAAGGGAGAGCTGTGCTTCTACACGCAGTGGAGAAGGGAAAATCATTGGCGGTAGAGGGCGTTGGATTCTATGAAGTCGGCGACTTTGGGGTCGACCCCGGTTTGCCAGGCGCCGCCTTGCGCGATGCGTGCGCGGATTTCGCTTGAGGAATGCGGGAAGACCGGTTGGTTCATCATGAACACGCTGCCGGCGGCGGCTTGATGCAATTCCTCCGGTGTTTGCACGATGCGTTCGCTCGCGGCCTCATGCAATTCCGTTGGCCAGGTATTGGCCTGCAAGACATTGCCCGGACGTTCCGCCACAACAAAGTGCGCAAGGCCGAACAGCGCGCGCCATTCTTTCCACGTGGGCAATGACAGAAAGCTGTCTGCGCCGATCAACAGGGCGACGGGGAGGTCGAATCCGATCTCTTCGCGAAGTTCGACCAAGGTGTCGAAGGTCCACGACGGGGTATCGCGCATCGCTTCGCGCGCGTCCACGCGCAAGCCTCGGATTCCCGCGATCGCCAAATCGCACATGGCCACACGTTGTGCGGCGCTCGCAAGCGTGGGCCCTTTATGCGGCGGATCACCCGCCGGTAACAACGCGACCTCTGCGGCCAGCACGTCACGGGCATGTTTCGCCACCGCGATGTGACCGGCATGCACGGGGTCGAAGGTACCGCCGTACAGCACGCGCAAACTCAAGCGTGCGCCCTCAACAATCCATGCGCACGCGGCTCGGCCACGGCGAGCAAGACGCGTTCCAGCAACAACCAAGGATCGTCACCCGCTCTGCCTTTGCCGGCACGATCCAAACGTCCGATTTCCGCCAGCAATCCTTGCCATTTGGCCGCGGGATAACGCGCAAGCGCGCGCTTGTATTGCGCCTGCTTCGAATCCCAGATGCGGTGAACTTTGAATTCCTGCGACATGTTGCCGCCGCGCGCCTGCGTGATCGCGAGTGCGGTCAGGCGCTGAACTTCCATGATCACCATGCCGAGCAAGGCTTGAATCGCCGTCCCTTCCGCTTGCAGGCCGGCCACCATGCGCGACACCATCGGCGCATCGCCGTTCAACGCGCTATCCAACAAACGAAAGACATCGAAACGCGCGGCATCGGCGACAAATGTCTCCATCCCCGCTTCATCGATCATGTCACCGCCGGCAAGCAATGCAAGCTTGTCAATCTCTTGTGCGGCAGCCAACAAATTGCCCTCGGTACGCAGGGCCAGTTGTTCGATGGCCGCTTGCGTGGCTTGGACTTTCCGGCTGCGCATGCGCGCGCGGATCCAATCGGGAAACTCGTGGGGCTTTACCGGCCATGCAATCGAGACCACGCCGACGCGGCCAATGGCGTCGCTCCACTTCCCCGCATGTTTGTTGCTCCATTCGTTGGCAAGCACCAACAAGGTGGTGCCGGGCGGCGGATTGGCGCAGAAGGCTTCGATCATCGCCGCGCCCTCTTTGCCCGGCTTGCCCGTCGGCACCGTCACTTCAACCAATTTCGTTGAACTGAACAGCCCCATCGCGCTGGTGGCATTCTCGACAAACTGCCAATCGAAATCTTTCGGCGACGAGTCGAACACATCGCGACCGTCCACACCGGCCGCACGTGCCGCCGCGCGAATCGCGTCAGCGGCTTCCATAACTTTGAGGAATTCAGCACCCGCGATCAAATAGGCGGGTTTGAGCGTCTGTGCGGTGACTGACGCAGCCAGTTGTTCGGGCTTTTGTTCCACGGTTACTGCGGTGCGGCTTCCACCGCACGCGCACGCTTGGACACCGTATCGATACGACGCAAGATCGTCGCAGACATTTCACGGCGAAGCTCCTTGGCCAACAAGTCGCGTTCGCTGCTGCGCCCTATGGCATCCGCAGGCGGCGCCACGTAGTCACGCGACAGTTCGACGACTTGTTGCGGAATGATTTCCTTGTCCAGCGTGTCACGCATGCTGAACACGACGGCGTATTTCAAGCTGAATTCCAGCGCACGGCCTTGTTGATCGATCGCAATCGGAATGTCGCCCCAACGCTCGGAATGGATTTCCAAGGTGGAGACACCGGTGGTCAGGCTCGGATCGGCCGGCATGGCACCGGCGCGTGTCATCGCCTCGGAAAGCGATTCTGCCAGCGGGCTGTACGGATCGCTCGAGACCACGCGCAGCGGACCCAAATCTTCCGGCAAGACCATCGCGCCGCGCGGATGAAAGCCGCAGCCGGCCAAGACAACGAAGCAAACGAGGATCAGCAACTTACGAATCATGTGCACTCGCGCGGGGTTCGGGAACCGGTTCATCTTAGCTTGCCACGATGTTGACGACGCGACCCGGGACCACGATCACCTTGCGAATCGTCATCCCGTTCAGATTGGCGACCACGCCCGGTTCGGCCAATGCCATGGCTTCGATCGATGCGGTGTCGGCACCCTGCGCCACTTCCAAGGTGCCGCGCAATTTGCCGTTCAACTGCACGGCAAGCTTGAGCGAGTCGCGCACCAATGCGTCCGGATCCACTGTCGGGAACGGCACGTCTTCCAGCACGGTTTCGGGATGCCCCAACACCTGCCACAAACGATGGCTGATATGCGGCGTGACCGGATTCAACATCAGGACGATGGTTTCGAACGCCTCATGGCGGATCGCACGGCCTTGATCGCTCATGTCGTCAAACTTGTTGACGTGATTCAACAATTCCATCATCGATGCGATGGCGGTATTGAAACTGTGGCGGCGACCGAAATCGTCTCCCACTTTTTGGATCGTTTCATGCACGTGCCGGCGCATTTGTTTTTGTGCGGCATTCAACGCCGATGTATCCACTTCCGGATGATCGGGTTGGGAAGCGTGGGTGACCACATCGCGCCAGACACGTCGCAGAAAACGCGCCATGCCTTCGACGCCCGCATCGCTCCATTCCAGAGACTGCTCCGGCGGTGCTGCAAACATCGAGAAAAGACGCACGGTGTCGGCACCGTATTTATCGACCAGCACCTGCGGATCCACGCCGTTGTTCTTCGACTTCGACATTTTTTCGGTGCCGCCGATGTGCACCGGCGAACCGTCTTGAATGCTGACGGCGCCGATCACCTTGCCGCGCTCGTCGCGTTGGATGTCGACGTCGGCGGGATTGATCCATTCCTTGCGACCGTCGCCGCCATCACGGAAAAAGGTGTCGGCAATCACCATACCCTGCGTCAGCAGATGCGTCGCAGGTTCACTCGCCGGCACCATTCCCGCTTCATGCAACAACTTGTTGTAGAAACGGAAATACATCAAGTGCAGGATCGCGTGTTCGATACCGCCGATGTATTGATCGACGGGCAACCAATACTTGGCGCGTTCGTCCACCATCTCGTTGGCACCCGGCGACGTGTAGCGCGCGTAGTACCAGCTCGACTCCATGAAGGTGTCGAAGGTGTCGGTTTCACGTTCTGCCGGCTTGCCGCAGGTCGGACACGTACATTTGCGCCATTCCGGATCCGCCTTGATGGGTGACACGACCTGACCGGCGGCGAAGGCATCCTCGACATCTTCAGGCAGTCGCACCGGCAACTGGTCTTCAGGTACCGGTACGGCGCCGCAGTCGGCGCAATAGATCACCGGAATCGGGCAACCCCAATAGCGTTGACGGCTCACACCCCAATCGCGCAAGCGGTAATTGACTTGTACGCGTCCGCGACCGTCCTCTTCGAAATTGCGCGCCAGCGCTTCGAACGCGGCGGCGTAATCCATGCCGTTGTATTCGCCGGAATTGATCAGGAATCCACGCTCCGTGTAGGCGGCTTCATCGTTGATCTTGCGCAGGTACTCGGAAATCACCTGCACCGCGGCATCTTTCTCGTAGACGTCCAGCGAGGTTTGTGCGCCCAATGCCGCTTGCATGATGTCGGCATGCGAATGCTCGTCGGCGGTGACTTCGGCCAGGGCGTCGCGTACCGACACCGGCACCACCACCGGCCGGATCGGCAAGCCGTAGGCCTTGGCAAATTCCCAATCGCGCTGATCATGCGCAGGCACGGCCATCACCGCACCGGTGCCGTAGCCCATCAAGACAAAGTTCGCGATGTAGATCGGCAGGTCTTCACCGGTGATCGGATGGGTCGCCCAAAGCCCTGTGGCAATGCCGCGCTTTTCTTGCGTTTCCTGCTCGGCTTCCGAAACGCCGCCCTGCTTCAACGATGCCACGAAAGCGGCGATCTCCGGATTCCCGGCGGCCGCCTTCTGTGCCAACGGATGTTCACCGGCAATGCTGAGGAAGGTCACGCCCATCAGCGTGTCGGGACGGGTGGTGAAGACACACAGCGGTGCTTCTTCGCCTTCGACGCGGAACTGAACCTCCAAGCCTTCGCTGCGGCCGATCCAATTGCGCTGCATGGTCTTGACCGAATCCGGCCAGCCGTCGAGCGTGTCCAAACCGTCGAGCAAATCTTGCGCGTAATCGGTGATGCGCAGGAACCACTGTGGAATTTCGCGCTTTTCGATCAAGGCGCCGGTTCGCCAGCCGCGACCGTCAATGACTTGCTCATTGGCCAGCACGGTTTGGTCGATCGGATCCCAATTGACGACGCTGTTCTTGCGATAGGCGATGCCCTTTTTCATCAAGCGCACGAACATGCGTTGCTCATGCACGTAATAGTCGGGGCGGCAGGTGGCGAATTCGCGACTCCAATCGATGGCGTAGCCCATGGACTGCAACTGTGTACGCATGTGCGCAATGTTTGCGTAGGTCCACTTCGCGGGCGCGGTCTTGTTTTTGATCGCCGCGTTTTCCGCCGGAAGACCGAACGCATCCCAGCCCATCGGCTGCAACACGTTGAAACCGGTCATGCGTTTGTAACGCGAAATCACATCGCCGATGGTGTAATTGCGCACGTGACCCACATGCAAAGCACCACTCGGGTACGGCAACATCGACAAGCAGTAATACTTCGGCTTGTCGCCCGTTTCGCTCACTTCATAGGCGCGACTGGCGGACCAGAAATTCTGCGCGGCGGATTCGATGCTGCGGGGATCGTAATGCGAGGGATCAGGGGCTACTTGCGTGTTCACGTGTGCGGCATAAGCTGAAAGAAACAGCGTACCGCACTGCAGCAAGGAGGAACAGGTGCGGCAAGCCTTTTCAGGCTCAAATCACCGACTTTTCATCCTTTTGACGACTCAGCATGCCGACGCGGCTGAACGGCCATACCATCCACGCCAAAACGGCAAAGACCTGCGCCACGCCCACCGGCGCCACCGAAGGCAAATACCAAACGCCCAAAAGAATTTCCACGAAGGCGAACACGGCAAACCAACGCAGTCGTTGTTCGCGACCGAACACCGCCGCGATACAACCCAGTGCCGCCGACGACCACCACAGATACCAGGCAACCGCATGGTGTTGATTGCTGCCTTCGTCAATCCCGATGCGCGTGTCCAAAGAAAACACACCCATCGACGCGAAGGCCATGCCGCTGAGCATCCACAACCACATAGCGAAGCGCTCGCCCCTGCCTGCGGATTCCAGCATCCGCATGCGGCTACGCAAGGCTTGGAAGGCCATCAACATGCCCGGCGCGACAAACCCCAGCGCGTTGAACTCCTGGGCAACCTTGGACAGGTTCGACCCCGCCAAGCTGATCGGCAGACCGACATGCCATCCCGCCACGCGCACTGCGGCGAACAGCGCCGCAGCGAACATGGCCAAGGCCAAGATGCCCGGCCAGGGCAGATCGCGAAATCCGCGGGTTTTGTCTGTTCCAATACCGATCATTCTTGATTTCCGCTCACGCACCCTTATCTGGGTGTATGGGAGCATTGCACACATCACAACGGATTCAAATCATGACCACTGACACCTACAGCGTCGACGTCACCACAGACGCCTTTGAGAAAGAAATCATCCACAAATCGATGGAGATGCCGGTCATCATTGATTTCTGGGCGGAATGGTGCGGCCCGTGCAAGACCCTCAAACCGATTCTTGAAAAATTGGCCGCCGAGTACAACGGTGCGTTTGTGTTGGCGAAAGTCGATACCGAAGCCGAGCCGCAAATTGCCGCGGCGTTTCAAATCCGCTCGATTCCCACGGTCTATTTGTTCCGCAACGGGCAGCCGGTGGACGGCTTCCAAGGTGCGCTACCTGAAGACCAAGTGCGCTCATTCTTGAGTCATCATGGCATCGAGCCGCTTGCGGCCGCGGTCGAAGACGCGGTGGTTGAAGGTGCGACGGAAGAAAAGCCGGATCCCCATGCGGAAGTGGTGCGCCTCCGGCATTTGATGGAGACCGAGCCGGACAAGCCCGGGCACGCACTCGACCTCGCGCTGGCGCTGCTCGAAACCGGTGCCATGCACGAAGCGCGCACCATGATCGACGCCCTGCCCGCCAATCTCGCCACCGATGACCGCGCAGTCAAAGCCCACGCCAAGCTCGACTTCGCCCGCCAGCTTGAAAACGCCCCGCCGCGCGAAGTGCTCGAAGCGGCAGTAGCCACCGATGCCGGCGACATGACCGCACGCCATTTGTTGGCCTTGCACCACCTTCTGGGCGGGCAGCAGGAAGAGGGTCTGAAACAGCTGCTGGAAATGCTGAAACGCGATCGGACGTATCAGGACGGGTTGCCGCGAAAGGCCTTGATCGACGCATTCCGGATCATCGACGACGACGATTTGGTCAGCCGCTACCGCCGTCAAATGTCGGCACTGTTGCTGTCCTGATTCAATGGAAGTCACCCCTTTCATGTTTCGCCACGGGATCAACCTGTGGCCGCCCTTTTTGTTTTCCGGCATCAAGCTCACCGAACTCAGCAACGATTGGCGCCATGCGCGCGTCGTTTTGCGTCTGCGCCCGTGGAATCGAAACTACGTGGGCTCGCAATTCGGCGGCAGTCTGTTCTCGATGACCGATCCCTTTTGGATGTTGTTGATCCTGCATCAACTGGGGCGCGACTACATCGTCTGGGATCGCGCCGCGGAGATCTCCTTCGAGAAGCCTGGTCGCGGTCACGTCTCGGCAACTTTCGATGTCACACCGGAAATCGTTGACGAACTCCGCGCCGCCGCTGCTGGCGGTGAAAAGGTTTTGCGCTGGTTTAACACCGATGTGGTGGCCGACGATGGCACGGTGGTGGCAAAGGTTCGCAAGCAAATCTATGTCCGACTGAAAAAAAGTCGCCGGACGACCGAAGACCGGTCATCAGACGCAGCGTAGAATCGCCGCATGTCGACCGAACCCCAATCCCGATCCCTTCGCCGCTTGTTTTTGACCGGCCTGTTGACCTTGCTGCCGATTTGGCTGACTTGGGTGGTGGTCCGCTTCGTGTTTGTCACGCTGAGCGACATCAGTCGGCCATGGGTCGAGCCCGCACTCGCGGAGATTGCCGCCGGCAATCCGGCAATGGCTTGGATCACCAGTGAGACCGCCCGGGGTTTCCTGGCATTGATCGGCACGATCGCCGTGATTTTGCTGGTCGGTGCGTTTGCCGGACGCATGGTCGGGCAGCGCATTTTGCTTGCCTTCGATAGGTTCATCCAACGGGTACCGCTGGCGAATTCGGTCTATTCCGGCGCGCGAAAATTGCTCGATATTTTGCAGACTTCGCCTGACGGTACGCAGCGCGTTGTACTCATCGAGTTTCCGGCCAAAGGCATGCGGACGGTCGGATTCGTCACCCGGGTATTGAAAGAAGAAGGTACGGGTCGCGAGATGGCGGCCGTCTATGTGCCGACCACGCCCAACCCGACCGGCGGTTATTTGGAAATCGTCCCGATCGAAGATCTGATCCCCACCGATTGGACGGTGGATCAAGCCATGAGTTTCATCATTTCCGGCGGCGCCGTGGCACCTTCAAATCATTTGCCGCGCTCCAACCCACCTTTGAGCTGATCTCATGAAAAACCTGTTGCGGCTTGCGTTCATCGCTCTCACCGTCAGCTTCGCAACAGCGGCCGCCGCGGCAAATGCCAGCGCGCCCTTGTTTGCCAAGACATTGAAGTTGGCCGATGGCCGGACGATGACACTCAACCTGCCGAAAGGTTATACGTTCTCGGTGGTGGCGGATGGATTCAAGCGTCCGAGATTTTTTGCGCGCAGCCCGGACAACCGCATCTTCCTCACCAGCATGTACAACCTCGCCGACAATTCGCGCGGCGCGATTTACATTTTGGACGGCTTCGATCCGAAGACCGGTCGCGTCAAGCGCGTCACCCCGTGGGCCAGCGGTCTGCGCAACCCGAACAGCGTCGCTTTCATGAAAGACGCTGCGGGCAAACAATGGATTTATGTCGCGCTGACCGACGTGCTGCTGCGTTATGCCTATGTGGCGGGTGAAACCCGGCCGACCGGCGCCGCCCAAGTGGTGGCCCGTTTCCCCGACAAAGGCATGAGCGCCGCAAATGGCGGCTGGCATCTGACACGAACCGTCGTTGCCGGTCCCAACGGCAAACTCTACGTGGCCATCGGCAGCAGCTGTAACGCTTGCATCGAAGATCCGGCAGAAATGGACAAGCGCGCCGTGGTGCTCGAAATGAATCCCGATGGCAGTGGCTCGAACGTTTTCGCACGCGGTCTGCGCAATGCGGTCTGGATGCAGTTTGCCGGCGATCGGTTGATGGCGACCAATCAGGGCGTCGATCACCTCGGACCGAACCTGCCGAACGAATCCTTTTACGCCTTGAGCCGCGGCAAGGACTACGGCTGGCCGCATTGCTATGTCGCCGGTGCTGCCATCAAGGCCGATCCGAAATATCCGCGCAAGGAAGCCTGCAAGAATGTCCCGGCGCCGATGGGACGATTCGACGCCCATGCTTCAGCGCTCGGATTCGATTTTTTCGGCGCCGCCAATAATGCGCAGTTGGCGGATGAATATCTGGTCGCGCTGCATGGTTCGGGCAGCACGAAACTCGGGCACGGCTACAAAATTGTCCGCATGTCCGCCAGCGGCAAACCGCTCGGTGACTTCATGACCGGATTCCTCAGCGCCGGAAAAGTATCCGGCCGACCCTGCGGCATTCTGAGAACCGGCAATGACGCATTCCTGTTCACGGATGACAAATACGGCGTGGTTTATTACGTCCATCCCGAATAAGCGCAGCCTCACCGATGTCCGACCAACGCGTGTTCGAGGGAGCGCCGGGTGCGCCAAGTTCGGTACCGGAAATTTTTCTGGCCTTCTTGAAATTGGGCTTGTCCGCGTTCGGCGGCCCGATTGCGCACGTGGGCTACATGCACAACGAATTCGTCGTCCGGCGTCGATGGCTGGATGAACCGACGTTTGCGCAAGTACTGGCGCTCTGCCAATTCTTGCCTGGCCCCGCAAGCAGCCAATTGGGATTTTCGCTGGGACTGATGCGCGGCGGCTCACTCGGCGCGATCGCAGCCTTCGTCGCCTTTACTTTGCCCTCGGTGTTGCTGATGTTCGGCATGGTCGCCGCCCTACCGCATTTGGACACGGCCGTTGCCGCGGCACTCATTCACGGGCTCAAACTGGTCGCCGTCGTGGTCGTGGCGCATGGTCTGATCGGCATGGCGCGCCAACTCACGCCGGACATACCGCGTGCCGTCATTGCTGTCTGTGCCGCGCTTGCCATCCTGGCAACGCAAAGCGCTTGGATGCAATTGCTGACCATTGTGTTCGGTGCGATGGCCGGTCGCGTTTTTTGCCGGCACGTGGCACCCAAAGCAAGCTCGGCGATTCCGCTGCGTTTTGGTGCGCGCTGGGCGCCGGTCTTCATGCTGCTCTACTTGATCGGCCTCGGTACTGCGTTGTACTTGGGGCGACACGCCTTGCCGACCTCAACGGGCATCGCAGCCGCTTTTTATCAAGCCGGCGCACTGGTCTTTGGTGGCGGTCATGTGGTCTTGCCGCTGTTGCAAAGCGCAACCGTCGACACGGGTTGGCTCACACCGCAAACCTTTCTCGCCGGCTATGGCGCAGCACAGGCGATGCCGGGTCCGATGTTTTCATTGGCGGCATTTTTGGGCGCCGAGGCGAACGTTGGACAGCCTTGGCTCGGTGGACTCGTGGCGGTATTGGCGATCTTCCTGCCCGGATTCTTGTTGCTGATGGCCACCTTGCCGGTCTGGGCACGCGTTGCGAACCACCCGCGCGCGGTGCACGCCATGGCCGGCATCAACGCGGCCGTCGTGGGTGTGTTGGCCGCCGCGTTTGTCACGCCGGTATGCACGCAGGGGCTGCATTCGCTTTGGGACGGTATGTTCGCCGTGATTGCCTGTGTTGCGATGCTGGGCTATCGCGTGCCGGCGATTTGGATTGTCGGCGCCTGCTTGGTTTACGCTTCGGCGGCCGCGTGGTCTTAAAACCGTGGAATAAAAAAAGCCGGGTTTCCCCGGCTTTCTTTGCAACGATCAGCGCTTGCTGATGTCCACATAGTCGCGATCTTCCGGACCCGTGTAATTCGCACTCGGACGGATAATCTTGCCGTCTTCGCGCTGTTCGATCACGTGCGCACTCCAGCCGGAAGTACGGGCGATCACGAACAAGGGCGTGAACATCGGCGTCGGAATGCCCATCATGTGGTACGCGCTTGCGGAATACCAATCCAGATTCGGGAACATCTTCTTGGTATCCATCATCAGATTTTCGATGCGTTCGGAGACGTCAAACAGCGTTTGATTGCCACCCGCCTTGCACAAGGCACGCGAAATTTCCTTGATGATCGGATTGCGCGGATCGCCGACGGTATAGACCGGGTGGCCGAATCCGATGACGATTTCTTTGCGTTCCATCCGTGCCTTGATATCGGCCTCGGCCTCATCGGCCGTGTCGTAACGGCTGATGATGTCCATCGCCACTTCGTTGGCACCCCCGTGTTTGGGGCCGCGCAAGGCGCCGATCGCGCCGGTAATGCAGGAATACATGTCGCTGCCCGTGCCGGCAATGACGCGACCGGTGAAGGTCGATGCATTGAACTCGTGCTCCGCGTACAAAATGAGCGACTTGTCCAGGGAATCCGCTTCCAGTGCCGTCGGCGCGTGACCATGCAAGAGATGCAGGAAATGTCCGGCGATCGTTTCGTCGTCGGTTTCCACGTCAATGCGACGGCTGTTGCGGGTGAAATGCCACCAGTACAGCAACATCGAACCGAAGCTCGCCATCAAACGATCGGCGATGTCACGCGCTTCGGACGCGGGATGGGTTTCGCGTTCGGGCAACACGGTACCCAACACTGAGCAACCGGTGCGCAACACATCCATCGGATGGGCATTTGCCGGAACGAGTTCCAGCGCATCGGTCACCACCGCCGGCAAGCCGCGCAGACGCTTGAGCTTGGTCCGGTAGTACTTCAACTGCGAGGCCGTCGGCAGCGTGCCGTGCACCAACAAGTGGGCGACTTCCTCAAAGCTCGACTTCGTCGCCAGATCTTTGATGTCATAGCCGCGATAGTGCAAATCATTGCCGCTGCGACCGACGGTACACAAGGCGGTGTTGCCTGCCGCCGTCCCGGAAAGCGCGACGGATTTCTTGACCTTCGGTGCGTTGGTATCGGTATTCGTCATGGGTTACTCCTTGGATTCCTGACCCGCAAACAGCGCGTCGAGCTTGTCTTCGTAAGCGTGGTAGCCGAGAAAGTCGTACAACTCGGCGCGGGTTTGCAATTGATCGATCGTATTGCGCTGGGTGCCTTCTC
Source organism: Lysobacter soyae (assembly GCF_019551435.1). NCBI lineage: Bacteria > Pseudomonadati > Pseudomonadota > Gammaproteobacteria > Lysobacterales > Lysobacteraceae > Lysobacter > Lysobacter soyae. Next base: position 765,945 of record NZ_CP080544.1, on the reverse strand, counting down.
GACGCACGGTTTCGTAGAACCCCAGCGCAGCCTTGTTCATTGCGCGGTAGGCACCGCAGCAATACAACGCGATGTCCACACCCGCGCTGCGCAATTCGTCCGTGGTGAAAAACGGTGTCGAGCCGAACTCGGTGAGGTTCGCAAGAATCGGCACTTTCACCGCATCCTTGAACTTGCGGTAGTCCTCAAGCGTTTTCATGGCTTCTGGAAAGATCATGTCAGCGCCGGCCTCCACATAGGCCACGGCGCGCTCGATGGCACTATCGATGCCTTCGACCGCAGCGGCATCGGTGCGTGCCATCAAGACGAAGTCTTTGTCGGTCTTCGCATCTACCGCAGCTTTGACGCGATCGACCATTTCCGCGGTCGAAACCACTTCTTTGCCGGGGCGATGGCCACAGCGTTTTTGACCGACCTGATCTTCCATGTGTACGGCGGCGACGCCCACGCGCTCAAAATTGCGGATGGTGCGTGCGATGTTGAACGCCCCTCCCCAACCGGTATCAATGTCCACCATCAAAGGCATGCCGGTGGCGTCGACGATGCGTCGCGCGTCAGTGAGGACGTCTTCCATCGTGCTGATGCCAAGATCCGGCATGCCGAGCGAGTTGGCCGCCACACCGCCGCCTGACAGATAGAGCGCGCGATAACCGGTGCGTTTGGCCATCAAGCCGGCGTAGGCGGTGATGGCGCCCATCACCTGCAAGGGGGTCTCTTGTGAAAGCGCGGCGCGGAATCGTGCGCCTGCAGAAGCTTGGGACATGGAACGGCTCCAAGTGAAACGTTGATTTTACGCTGTCGGCTGCCCTGACGTGTTTCAGAAGGGCGGCGGATCGTCAAAAACGAGCGCCATGCCCGAAACCGGATGCCGGAATGCCAGATGGCGCGCGTGGAGCATGACGCGTGACGCCGCGTCGGCACCGTAAAACACGTCGCCCACGATGGGGTGACCCAGTGCTTGCAAATGCACACGCAGCTGGTGCGTGCGCCCTGTGACCGGCACCAACGCAACGCGCGTTTGTCCGGCAGATTTTGTCATCACCGACCAGCGGGTACACGCCGCTTTTCCGATCGCGTGGTCGATGATTTGCTTCGGGCGATTCGGCCAATCGCAAATCAAAGGCAAATCGATGACGCCGGAATCAGCCTTAAGCTCACCCTGCACGATGGCTTCGTAGACCTTGTCGACTTCCCGCGCGGCAAACGCGTCGCTCAGCGCGCGGTGCGCGCGGGCGTTGCGTGCAAAGACCATCAGCCCGCTCGTGACTTGGTCCAGCCGATGCACGGTCAACGCGTCCGGCCATTGCTGTTGCAGGCGTGCGACGAGGCAGTCTTGCTTGTCTTCACCGCGACCCGGCACCGACAGAAGCCCTGCGGGCTTTGAGACCACGAGCAGGTCATCGTCGATGTGATGAGGAATGGTCATTTTGCAGAGAAAAAGGGAGGCCTGAGCCTCCCTTTTTGCGTCGCAATCAAAGTCGTCCGGACGGACGCCCGATTACAACAAGTGCGAAACGCCGGCGCGCTCTTCTTCCAACTCTGCCAAGGTTTTGTCCATGGCGGTGCGGCTGAAGTCGTCGATCGGCAGGTCTTTGATGACCGTGTATTCGCCGTTGGCGCAAGTCACCGGAACGCCGTAAATCACGCCTTCCGGCACACCGTAGCTACCATCGCTCGGCACACCCATGGTGACCCATTCGCCATCCGTGCCCAGGGCCCAATCGTGCATGTGGTCAATGGCGGCGTTGGCGGCCGACGCCGCAGACGACAAGCCGCGTGCTTCGATGATGGCGGCACCACGCTTGCCGACGGTCGGAATGAAGTTGTTTGCGTTCCAGTCGGCGTCGTTGATTTTGTCCTTCAATGAGGCACCGTCCACGGTGGCAAAACGGTAATCCGGGTACATGGTCGGGCTGTGGTTGCCCCAAACGACCAGCTTCTTGATATCGGCAACGGCGACACCCGCCTTGTTGGCCAACTGCGACAAGGCGCGGTTGTGATCGAGACGCAGCATCGCGGTGAAGTTCTTGGCCGGCAGATCCGGCGCCGATTTCATGGCGATATAGGCGTTGGTGTTGGCGGGATTACCGACCACCAACACCTTCACATTGCGGCTCGCGACTTTATTGAGCGCCTTGCCTTGAACGGTGAAGATTTCGGCATTCTTCAACAACAGATCCTTGCGCTCCATTCCCGGACCGCGCGGCATGGCGCCGACCAACAATGCGTAATCGGCGTCCTTGAAGGCGACTTCCGGATCGTCGGTGCCGACCATGCCGGCCAACAGCGGGAACGCGCAATCTTCAAGTTCCATCATCACGCCGCGCAATGCGGCCTGTGCTTTTTCCATCGGCAATTCGAGCATTTGCAAGATGACCGGCTGGTCTTTTCCGAGCATTTCGCCGGAGGCGATGCGGAACAAAAGTGCATAGCCGATTTGGCCAGCTGCGCCGGTAACGGCGACGCGAACAGGTTGTTTCATGGAATCACTCCGAAAATGTTTGGTGGGTGTGGATCACTGCATTTCTGCGAAGAACGCTTTGATGCGTTCCATACCCGGGGCCAACTGCGGCGTCGGGCAGGTGTAACTGATACGCAATGCATTCGGCTCGCCGAACGCGGAACCCGGGACGCAGGCCACGCCTTTCGACTCGAGCAAGGCATTGCAAAATTCGATGTCGTTGTTCACGACTTTGCCGTCGTGCGACTTGCCGAAATAGGCACTGATGTCGGGGAACACGTAGAAGGCGCCGTCCGGCTTCGGGCAGACCACGCCCGGAATCGAATCGAGTACCGCCATGACTTGATCGCGCTTGTCTTGGAACTCACGCACTTTTGCATTCGGCACATCTTGTGGACCGGTCAAGGCAGCGATTGCCGCAGCCGTGGTGATTTCCGGCAGGTTGGTGATGTGATTGGAGTTCATGGTGGTGACGGCATTGGCCACGGATTCGGGCCCGGCCATGAAGCCCACGCGCCAACCCGGCATGCCGTAGGTCTTCGACAACGAGTCGATGAAAATGACGCGATCCTTCAATTCGGGACGGGCATGCACGAAATTGTGGTAGCCGGCGCCGTCGAAAATCATGCGGTTGTAGATGTCATCGGTGATGATCCAGGTGTCCGGATACTTGGCGATCACATCGGCCAACGCAGAGATTTCTTCCTTGCTGTACACCATGCCCGTCGGATTCGACGGATTGTTGAACAGGAACACGCGCGGCTTCTTGGCCAAGGTGGCATCGAGTTGTTCCGGCGTCATCTTGTAGTGCTGTGACGCGGGACAGGGCAATAATTCGATTTTCGCGTTGACGATTTCCGCGATATCGACGTAGCTGGTCCAGTATGGGGTCGGGAACGCGATGGTGTCGCCTTCATCCAGCAGGGCTTCGCACAAGTTGTAGATGACATGCTTGGCGCCGACACCGGTGGCGATGTTCTTCGCGCTGTAGCCGGTCAGACCGATGGCTTCAATGTGCTTCAGGAAGGCGTCGACCAGTGCCGGTGCACCGCGATTGCTGCCGTATTGCCCCGAATCGTGCGCCAGCGCATCGCGCGCTGCGGCGTAGACATGCTCGCCGGGCAGAAAATTCGGCACCCCGATGGAGAAGCTGATGATGTCCTTCCCTGCCGCTTTCAGGGCTTTGGCCTTCTCCGCGACCGCCATGATGGCGCTGGGTTTGGCACGATCCATACGACTGGAAAAATCAGGCATTTCGCTTCTCTTCAACGGTTCGGTGGAGCCGGAAATTTTACCACGCCCGCCCTACTCACTCTGCGTGCGGGGAATTGTCCGGGTAGTTCTCGCCCACGTAACGCGTCCAATCCGAGTAGGCCTTTTGCAGGCATTCAGTATTGGTGCAAGCGTCCAGCTGCTTTTGCGCCGACGCCAGGCTGTTTTGCGCATCCACGCCATAATTCGTTTGCGCGTCGGAGAATGCCATCTCGAATTCACGGCGTGCCAGCTTGAGCGGGCCCTCCTTGCAAGTCGTGCGATCGACAAAATTCGTCGCACTTGCGCAGTCATCGGTCGACTCTACAGCGGCTGCGACGGACCCGACGTCCGCCTCGTCGTTGCTAGTCCGTGCCTCAGCGATGGCCGTCATATCTTGTGCGCTCAAGCGGCGCACGAAACTCAGATCCGAAAACTGGCCATTGCCGAACGTGATGCGCAACGTGAACGGTGCGTCGGGTTTGCCGCGGTCCGCCGCTTCAACAACGCGCGTCGCGGTCAACATTTCCTTCGGGTCGCGCTCGCCGCTGGTTTCAAACGTCACCACTTGATTGTCCGTGTCCACGTCGACGAGATGGACGTCGAACACGTGCGCATCCATCACGAAATCACTGTTGTCCTTGGTGAATCGCAAACGGAAAACGGTTTCCGCATCATCCGTGCCGGCACTGGATGTGGTTGCCCACACGCCGTCGAATCCCGACAAGAAAGCCGCTTCGTCAACGGGCGCCGCTGCCACCGCCGCTTGCGGTGCGTTCGTTTTGTCACAACCCGCGATCGTTCCCATCGCCAACAGCATGGCGAGACCCACATATTTCATTTTCCCTCCCCGGAATAGCGATCAAGCACCCGAAGGTGCTTGATCAATCAGTCGGCCGGTTGGCCGGATGCCGCATGTTACGACAGAATTACGGTGCCAGCTTGGCATTCCATTCGGCAACGCGATCAGCCTTGGCTGCCAAAGCAGCGTCGATATCGCCTTCGATCTTGACCGACTTGATTTTGTCGCCTTGCTTCACGCTGTCGACCACGTCGAGACCTTCAAGCACTTTGCCGAACACGGTGTGCTTGCCATCCAACCAATCGGTCTTGATGTGGGTGATGAAGAATTGGCTGCCGTTGGTGTTCGGACCGGCATTGGCCATGGACAGCACGCCGCGCTCATGCGGAACGCCATTGTTCGTCTCATCTTCGAACTTGTAGCCCGGACCACCGGTGCCGGTGCCTTGCGGGCAGCCGCCTTGAATCATGAAGTCATTGATGACGCGGTGAAAATTCAGCCCGTCGTAAAAGCCCTTGGTGGCCAGATTGACGAAATTCGCCACGGTCAGGGGCGCCTTGTCCTGGAACAGTTCCAGCTTGATCGGGCCGCGGTCGGTATCAAAGGTGGCGGTCAATGCCATGTCGAACTCCTGAAGATTCAGCTTGAAAGGGGGTGAAATTAACATGGGGCCGGTATTTGATCGATGCAAGGGGGCCATCTGCGCTGGACAGGCCGCCACTCCGCTATAATTTGCCCCTCATTTCCAGACCCCCCGGTCGCGCAAGGCGACCCTTTCCGCATGTCCATTCAAAATCTCCGCAACATCGCCATCGTCGCCCACGTCGACCACGGCAAAACCACCCTCGTCGATCAGCTGCTGAAGCAATCCGATACCTTCGACGAGCGCACCGTGCTTGCAGAGCGCGTCATGGACAGTGGCGACATCGAAAAAGAACGCGGCATCACCATTCTTTCGAAGAACACCGCCATCAAGTGGAAATCGCCGCAGGGTGAAGAGTTCCGCATCAACATCGTCGATACCCCCGGACACGCCGACTTCGGCGGCGAAGTCGAACGCGTGTTGTCCATGGTCGATTCGGTGTTGATCCTGGTGGACGCGATGGACGGCCCGATGCCGCAAACGCGCTTCGTCACCCAGAAGGCATTTGCGATGGGTTTCAAACCGATCGTGGTCATCAACAAAGTCGATCGCCCGGGCGCGCGTCCGGCCTGGGTGCTGGATCAAACCTTCGACCTGTTCGACCGTCTCGGCGCCACCGACGAGCAGCTGGACTTCCCGGTCGTGTACGCCTCGGGCTTGAACGGTTATGCCGGCCTTGACGAATCGGTTCGCGAAGGCGACATGACGCCGCTGTTCGAAGCCATCATCAAGCATGTGCCGGTGCCGCCGGTGAGCGAAGAAGGTCCGTTCCAAATGCGCGTGACCTCGCTCGACTACAACAACTATGTCGGCGTGATCGGCGTCGGCCGCATCCAGCGCGGCAAGGTCAAGACCAACCAGCAGGTGACCGTTGTCGGCACCGATGGCAAGACCCGCAATGGCAAGGTGCTGCAGGTGCTCGGCTTCATGGGCCTTGAACGCATCGAAGTGCCCGAAGCGCAGGCCGGCGACATCATCGCCTTCTCGGGCATTGAAGGCCTCGGCATTTCTGAAACCTTGTGCGACCCGTCCGCCGTTGAACAATTGCCGGTGCTGTCGGTCGACGAACCGACCATCTCGATGACCTTCCAGGTGAACGATTCGCCTTTTGCCGGCGTCAAAGATCGTAGCGGCGGCAAGTTCCTGACCTCACGCCAATTGCGCGATCGCCTCACCCGCGAAACGCAACACAACGTGGCGCTGAAAGTGGAAGACACGGCGGATGCCGACAAATTCAAAGTGTCGGGCCGTGGTGAATTGCACTTGTCGATCCTGATCGAAACCATGCGTCGCGAAGGCTATGAATTGGCCGTGTCGCGTCCGGAAGTGATCATTCGTGAAATCGACGGCGTGATGCAAGAGCCCTTCGAACAACTCGTGGTCGACCTTGAAGAACAATTCCAAGGCGGCGTGATGGGTCGCTTGGGCGAACGCAAAGCCTTGCTGCAAAACATGGAACCGGATGGCAAAGGCCGGGTGCGCATGGAATTCCTGATTCCGGCGCGCGGCTTGATCGGCTTCCAAACCGAATTCCGCACGCTCACCGCCGGCACCGGCTTGTTGTTCCACGTGTTCGATCACTACAACGTCAAAGCCGAAGGCCAAATCGGCCAACGCCAGAACGGTGTGCTGATTTCGAACGGCACCGGCCCCTCGCCTGCCTATGCGCAAATCGCCATGCAAGAGCGCGGCCGTTTGTTCATCGAACCGGGTGACGAAATCTACGAAGGTCAGATCGTCGGCATCCACGCCAAAGACAACGACCTCACCGTGAATGCCTTGAAGGGCAAGCAGCTCACCAACTTCCGTGCGTCCGGCACCGACAAGGACGAAGGCCTGATCCCGGCCATCAAGTTCTCGTTGGAACAGGCACTCGAATTCATCGACGACGACGAATTGGTGGAAGTGACGCCGAAAGCGATCCGGATTCGCAAGAAGCACCGTTCGGAAACCGATCGCAAGCGCGCCAGCCGCGCCGCCTGATCCGACCGCGTTTTACGCATCCACGCGTGGAAGTCGTATCCCCTCGAAAAGCGCTGCGATGGATTGCAGCGGTCGAGCTGTTCAAGGGCGCTGTGGCATGCCTTGGCGGGTTCTCACTCGCCTGGGCAGGCCCGGCACCGGTGAAAAACGCGATTGAACATTTGGCGCGCGCATTCCATATGGATGCGCAAAACGGCATGCTTGCGCAATTGTCGGCGCGCATCAGCACCAACAGCATCCATGTGGCAGTCGCCGTAACTTTGGCCTACGCCGCCATGCGCTTTGTCGAAGGCTATGGCCTGTGGCGAACCCGCGAGTGGGCCTCCTGGTTTGGCGCGATTTCCGCTGGTGTCTATCTGCCGATCGAAATCATTGCCTTGGTGCGACACCCGCACGTGCTAGAGGCTTCCATCCTAGTGTTGAACATTGCAGTCGTGCTGTATTTGATTCACGACATTCGCAGGCGCCATCCGAATTACGGCAAGAGATCGAAGCTCCCGTAACCGGCGCCAATGATGGCGATGGAAACCATCGCCAACAGAAAAGTCATTAAGCCATATTGCAAATGCTTTGGAATCGGCAATTGATCGAGCTTCGCTTCTTCCGTGTTTTTGTCGAGCACCCAACCGTGCTCGCACTCGAGGCAGGCCAATTCATAGCGCTTGTTGTAAACCCATCCGAATAACGCATAGACGTGGCCGAATTTGTAGCGCAGCCGCGGCTGGAACATGCGCTCGCCACCGCATTTCGGGCACTCATGTTTTTCAGGCGTACCGTAAGGGACAACACGCTCGCCTTGACCAAAGAAAATCATCGCGCTGGCGCTCCGGCGGCGTCGACTTGCGCGCGTGTGTAGCGGCCGACCCGACCTTTGACGCCGCTCATCCAAACCGCGTTACCTGAAATCTCCACGCTGTCCCACGATGCCGTATCGAGCACGCGCCAAGCGCTTCCGTTCCACATGTCAGCGCCGCTCGGCCCGACAGCCACACACACATCCCCCGCAGCGAAACAGGCCACCCCCGATCGATACCCGGGCGGCGCGGCGATGACGGTCATTTTTCCGTTTTTGAAGACCGACGCATTGCCCGGTTTTTTCTCTTCTTTGTAATCACCGCCAACCAAGATCATGGCGTCACCCATCGCAGCGGCACTGAACACACCGGCTGATGCGAGCTGACGTCCCATGCCGCTGTCGAATTTCTGCCAACGGCTCGAACCGTCGCGCTTGGCGTGCAAATTCGCTTCTGCGCCGCCGGTAGGGACAAAGGTCGAATCGCCATTGCGCGCGATGCAAGTGCCACTTGCCGCAAAGGCCGCTTCGTCCTTCACCGCCGGCGTGCCGTTGTTTGACAGCGACCAATGCGCGCCGCGATCACGCGTTTGGAACACCTGATAGCGCCCATTGATGGGATCACCCAACATCCAGCCGCGATCGCCCTCAAACGCCATGCAATCGTAGAAGCCCTGCGGGTCGAGATTTTGCAGCACGAGCGACCAGTGGGCGCCCCCGTCGGTGGTGCGATACAGCTTGGAGTCCGGTCCAGGTGCAGCGGCAAGTACAACCGCTTCGCTGTCTGAAAAAGCTTCGATGTCGCGGAAATCCAAAGCACCGGCGCCGGGCACCGAGACGTTGTGCCAAGTCGCACCGCCATCGACGGTTCGAATCACCGTTCCCTTCACGCCGGATGCCCAAGCGATGTTTTCATCCACCGCCGAAAGCCCGCGCAGCCGGCCTTGGGCCACGCTCGCGGAGGCTGTGGCAGGTTGCGCATCTTGTGCATGCGCGCCATGTCCGGCCAGCAGGATCGCTGCGAGTACGAGGGAGCATCCGCTTTGCGACAGAGGCGCCGGCAAGGACAGTGGTCGTAAGCGTTGAGTCGGGTGAATTCGGCGCATGGCAACCTCAAATGAAGTACAGCGTTTACTGACGCAAAGCGCGCAACGGCGCGGGCAACAAGTTGTACAGTCGCACAAGCGCATGCAGCTGCCAAGGAAACACACAGCGCGCCTGCTGCCGATCCAATGCCTTCTTCATGACCGCGACCGCATGCGCTTCCTGCTGCAGGAAGGGTTTGTCCGGACGCTGGCCGCCATTCAAGCGCCGTAATTCCTGCGTATCGACATACCCCGGTACCAGCAATGTCAGCCCGACATTGTGCGCTGCCGCTTTTTCACGGTAAGACGCGAATCGAGACATCGCGCGTCGCTTACTGGTCGCGTAGCGTGTCGTCCAAGGGTCGGGTCGCAGCAAGCCGGCAATGGAGGCAATCAACGCGATTCGGCCGCCGTGTCGCATCAAGGGTAGCGCCGCTTCGACAACATGGCCGACACCGTCGACATTGGTCTGATCGATGCGCTCGCCCTTTTTCGGGTCGGCGCGCACTTCCGCTTCCGTGGCGTAAAACCCCGCGCTGTAGATGAGCAAATCCAGTCCGTCTTGGCCTGCCTCACGCACGCGCGTTTGGATCATTGCGGCCTCGGTAACATCAGCTTGCATTGCGCGAATGCCCTCGCGCTGCGCAACTTCCGGCAAGCGTCCGGCGTCCCGTCCGATCACAGTGACCTTGGCACCGGAAGCCGCATAACAACGCGCAAGTCCGAGGCCCATGCCACTGGTGCCGCCAACCACGAGCACATGCGTCATGCGCGCCTCCTGTCGGCTACTGCAAGCGCACGCAACGCACGCTCGCGCCCGTAATGCCACTGTGATGTCATCTGCTTTGCAAAGGCAGCATGGTTCTCTGCCGGGCGCAGCACAATCCGGCCGGACCGCACATCCACACCCTTGCCGGTGGTTTCCTCTTGCAGCACACGGGAGACATCTTGCGTGTCAATCCAGGCGTCCGCCGACTGCGCTTGTGCTTGTTGCCGTCGTGCATTGCCATCGACGCCGTACACCGCACGTACGGCGGGCTGCGCGTACCAAACATTGAATGGGCGCTTGCGTTCCATCCAAACGCGTTCTGCCAACGCCTGTGCGATCTCAATGGGAAACAGATCCACCAACCCGCCTGACCACTTTTGGCTTTGCGCTTCGACCAACGAAAAATAGTAAGGATCGGCGATTGAAATGCGCACCGCATCCGACAACGGCATGCCTGTATTGCAGTCGAGCACGGCGTCCACTGTGGTGTTGGCGAGCTGTGCCGCCCAGGTCTTGTGACCATTGAGAAGACGTGCGACACGCGTAGGACCGAAGACTGTTTCATGGAGCCTGCATTTCGCGTTCCCATTTGCTGAGGTGTTTTCGGCGCAGGGCGACACGCGTGCGCCAATGATGGCGACATCGGGGCCCTCGCCCGTCGTCGCGGGCAACACGGGAAGCGGCGGCAGCGCAAACATGCCCTCATACAACGCTGACGCTCGCATGCACGCTGACGACTGCGGCCACATGGCGCGTTTCAACAAATTCGGCAACACGCGCCACCACACCGCTTGAGGCGAGCTAGTGATCGCGCGCTGAAACTCATACAACTGTGGCGAGGTCAGCCACGCCATTCGTGCGTCCTTGTCGGGCAATGCGTGAATGACCGCAGCAGCGATCGCACCGCCGCAAGCGCCGATCAAGAGATCAGGTGCCAAGCCTTCCTCTTCCGCGGCCGCATGCATCCCGAGATAACAACCGAAGCGAAAACCGCCACCGGCCATTACCATGCAACGTTGATACTTTGCGGGATCCTCCATGCCGTATTCTCACCAAGGCGCGCAGGCGGTGCAACGCCCCGGCGAAGACGCATGGGAGCGACTACGCCTTGGCCTGATCAATCTCATTGCCTTCGCCTTGGCTTACGGCAGCGCGCACGTGCGTGATTTGACGACACTGGCAACGCATCATTTTTCAGTGCCATTGGATGCCTCGGTACCGATGTGGCCGCTCATGGTGTGGCCGTATCTGTGCAGCGTGCCTTTGCTGATGGCTTGTTTCTGCTTGGCGCCGGCCGGCGAGCCATTGCGGACGTTCAGTCGGCGCATGCTGTGTGTGACTGCGCTGGCCGGGCTGTGCTTTGCCTCCTTTCCCGCAATAAACACCTTCCCACCGCCCGACCCCGCAGCCGGCTTGTCATCGGAACTTTTGCACCTGCTTGATGATGTTGACGGCCGCGGCAACCAGTTGCCCTCCTTGCATGTTGCCTATGCCGTGCTGGCGATGACGCTGACGCGTTTTTTCCGTCCGGGACTTCGCAACGTTGCGCGCGTCTTTTTGAGCGTGGTTGCGATCTCCGCCGTGATGACGCATCGCCATCACTTGGCCGATGCCGCGGTCGCGCTGCTCATGACCTGGATTGTCATGCATGTCGTGAAGCCGGATCGACCAACACCGGATGTCGCTTTGCATTACTTTTGCTTCGGCGTGCTGGCGTTCGCGACAGCGCGCAATCTCGGATGGCTGTGGGCAGGCGTTTATCTAGCCGCGTCTTTGATACGCGTGGCATGGGCATACGAACGCAACGATGCAGCGTTCGCGCACAAACAAGACGGACGACTGCCATGGCATGCGTGGCTGGTGTTGGCGCCATGGCTTATCGGCTACCGAATCACTTGGTGCCTGCAGCGGATGCGGACGCGAGGCTTGTCGCCCTTCCAACGTTGGCAACCGGATCTCTGGGTTGGTCGCCGACTCACAGAGAACGAATCAGCGCGACTTCCGCGCCCACTCAGCGTGATTGATTTGTCTGCAGAACTCAGCGAGACAGCGTCGCTGAGAACGCAGCACTATCACCATGTACCGCTGCTCGATCTGCGCCTCCCTTCAGAAGATTCGTTGCGCGACATTTCGGCGATCATTGCGGAAGAACGCGCAGCCGGCCGCCACGTTTATTTGCACTGCTCGATGGGGATCGCGCGCAGTATCCAGGTGGCAAATGCCATCGCCCCCTTCAGGACGTCCCGATGATTTCGATCTATCAAATCAAGCCCGCCTTCCAACGTTTGCTGTCGCCCTTGCTCGGCGGCTTGGACGCGGCCGGCGTCCAGCCGAATCACATCACCCTTGCGGCCTTGCTGATCAGCATTGCGCAAGGTGCGGCATTGGCCGTTTGGCCTGATTCGACTTGGGTGTTGGCACTGTATGCGCCGGTGCTGCTGGTGCGCATGGCACTCGACGCATTGGACGGCATGCTCGCCCGACGCAAGCAACTCGAAAGCCGCTTGGGCGCATTGCTCAATGAGCTGGGCGATGTCTTGGCTGACATCGCCCTGTATCTGCCCTTTGCGTGCGTGATCGGCATTCAACCGGTGCTGGTCGTGGCCGTTGTATTGCTCGCCGTGGTTGCGGAATTCACCGGCGTTTTGGCGCAGGTCATTTCAGGCGCGCGCGGCCATCAAGGACCGATGGGCAAAAGCGATCGTGCTTTCGCATTTGCCCTGCTTGGCATCCTCTGTGCGCTGGATATTTCCGCCGTCATTCGCAACGGCGTGTTGATCTTGGTCGGATTGTGTCTGGTTTGGACGATCTTCAACCGTTGCCGTGCGGGTCTGCGATCCGCCGAGCCACAGACACCGTAAAGATGCCCTGCGGTCCCACTTCGGTGGCGGTTTTCTTGAAACCCGCCATCTGTACCAACGCATCCAGCTCGTTCTGCGGTCTCGGACGCATTACCCATGCGCCGCCCAAATGGCTGTCTAGGGTTTCCGCGATCTGCCGCAATTGCGGATGCCAAGGCTGTCCCGTGTAGACCAAGGCACCGCCCGGACGCACGGCGCGCGCAATGGATTTCAATGACGCGAACACCGGTGCGTTTTCGGGAAACAATTCGTACAAGCCGGAGACGACTGCGATATCAAACAATGACGCATCGGCGTCTTGCTCGGGCGGATTGAATGCATCGGCTTGGACATAGCGGATTTGAACCCGATCGCCCAACTTCAACTGCGTTGCCAACTTCTCTGCGGCGGCCAAATTCGCAGGATCCATGTCACGCAATTCGACGTCGAACGAGGTCTGTTTGAATCCCGCCAAGGTCTCGAGCAAGTAACGTCCGGAGCCGGTGGCAACGTCCAGAATTTTGAGCGTGGCGCCTTGTGGTGCCGTTCGGATGAGTTCAGACAACAATGCTTGCGTATGTACTTTGCGCACACGGACACCGCGCCAGCCGGTCGCATCCAAGTAGCCGCGATCCAGCATCGCACCCACGCCGAATCGACCGGACGCACGGTTACGGTACACATAGTCCAGCGAGGCGCCGGAGTCGAAACCTTGTGTCAGACCGATTTTCATCCCGTCGCTCAAGTGTCCGATCCGTCGCAACAGGGCGCGTTGCAGACGGTTCGACAGACCGGGGCGTTTCACCCCGGCAGCAATCGTGGCATGCAATGTCGCGCTGGGGCCTTCGAGGTCGTTATCCAGGTAACGCGCCGGCTCGGGCAATGCATTGGCAAAGCAGACCTCAATGAAATGCCGGCAGGCGGCATCCGCAAGTTGCGTTTCTTCCTCATGAAAGATCGCATGCTTGCTTTCGGGAATCTCCAGCCATTGCTTCCGCGTCGAAGACAACGCATCGAAGAAGGCTCGCTGTGGTGCCGTCCTGACCACCACGTCTTTTCCGGCGACCAACATCAGGACAGGCGTGTCGATGGCGTGCGCATCGGCGACCACACGACGCGCCGTGTCAGCAAGGTCGACCAGCACGCGTGCCGAAATATCGCGTGTGACCAACGGATCGGACGCGTAGGCTTCGGCTTCGTGTTTCGAATGCGTGATCATCGACGGGCGAACATAACTCGTCACCTTCAAATCAGGCTTCGCTTTCAAGCCCAAACGCAGGGCCGGTTCGGCCAGCGGCACATACAACTTGATTGAGAATGCCGCCGCGGCCATCGCCACACCACGAATCCGCGGCGCATAGTCATGCAACCACGTGGCCGTGACAACCGCCGCCACACTATTGGCCACGATAAAGATGTCTTCGACGTCCACACCGTGGGTTTGCACCACGTGCTTCACAAACGCGTCGAGATCACGCACCAGCGCCATGAAATCGGGCGCATCACCGCGGACGCCAGGGGAACGGCCGTGACCGCGCGCATCCCACGCGAAGCACAAATCACCGGGACCGGCGATTCGCGACACCAAGGCGGCCACGCGGCCGGAATGTTCGTGCCCGCGATGCAAAAAAATCAGGACGCGACCGGAGGGTTCGGTGACGGGTTTCCATGTGCGGTAAACCAAACGCATGCGGTCGAACGTGGCGAAATCGGATTCAGTACTTGTGCGTTGCATCGGGGGATTGGCACTCATGGTCGGATAACAGGGAACAGGGATTGAAGGGGAAGAAGACAGAGATACAAAACAGGGACCGTCAATATCAGGCTATCGACGCGATCGAGCAAGCCGCCATGTCCTGGCATCCATGCGGAAAAGTCCTTTATAGCCAGCATTCTTTTGCAGGCGGACAAGGTGATATCGCCCAAGAAGCCGGCGACGGCGATCAAAACACTTAAGCGTGCAAGCACGGGAATGTCGGCCAAATGCATCAGCCCACCGAGTGAGATGCCAGCGAGCATCGCGACACCGATCCCGCCGATGAGTCCGACCCAGGTCTTGCCGGGACTCGCAGCCGGTGCAATTTTTGTTTTGCCGAACACGGTGCCCGCGACAAATTGCCCGACATCGGCAAGCGCGGTCACGGCGCACACCCACAAGAGCCATGCGCCTTCGTCGCTCAGGGCGCGCTGCAATGTCGGAAGGAATGACAGTCCGCAGGCAATCAGCACCAACGCACTTCCACCCACGCGCCCACGCGCGGGAGGATAAAAACGGCGGCGGAACATTTGCCAGATCAAGCCCACGGCCAAGGCAATCAGTGCCAGCGCGACCGCCGGCCACAGGAAGGTCAGCGCGACCAGCACAACGCACAAGGCGATGCCGAGCACATGCCGCCATCGCGCACTTTCCGGACTTGCGAAATGCATGTGGGCTGCAAGCTCGCGCACACCGAGGGCCAGCAGAAGCGCAGCAAGCACCCAGGCCGAATAGGCCTTGAAAAGCAGCGCGAGACTGACCGCCGGCAGAAACCACCACCAGGCATGAATCTTTTGTTTCAGTTCAACCGACTGCCGCGTGATGAACGCCCAAAGCGTCGACACAGACAAAAAGGCATACAGCGCCAGCAGTGCGGCGCCCAAACCCGGTGGCCAGCGGTTGAAGTCGTCAATGAAAGTTTGGATATGCCCCGCCCCTCCCCGGGCAAGTCAATGCCGGGGTTGCGGCTCAGGCTTTGTTTTGTTTGCGGACAATGCACATGGCAAGTTCGAGCGCTTGCTCGTCATTCAAACGCGGATCCACAGTGGTGCGATAGTCACGCTCCAGATCCAAGTCAGTCAACGCACGCGCGCCACCGGTGCACTCGGTGACGTTTTCACCGGTGAGCTCGAGATGGACACCGCCCAATCGTGTTCCACACGCGGCGTGGACATCAAACGAACGTTCGATCTCGCCACGAATGTTGTCGAAGCGGCGGGTCTTCAAGCCGTTGGCCGCGGTCTCGGTGTTGCCGTGCATCGGATCGCACACCCAGAGAACACGACTGCCGTCGGCTTGAACGCTACGCAACAGCGGCGGCAACTTGGCTTCGACTTCGTTCACACCCATGCGGTGAATCAAGGTGAGGCGACCGGGCAAGTTGTCGGGGTTCAAACGCGCAATCACACGACGAAGCGCGTCCGGCGTCACCGACGGGCCGACCTTCACTGCAATGGGATTGCGGATGCCGCGCATGTATTCCAGATGCGCACCGTCATCGGCCGCGGTGCGCATGCCGATCCACGGGAAATGCGTGCCCATGTTGAACCAGCCCGTTTGCCTCGGCACTTCCCGCGTCACCGCTTCTTCGTAGGGCAACAACAGGGCTTCGTGCGAGGTATAGAAATCGACCGTGTCCATGTTGCGCAAAGCATGGCCCGACAGCGTTTCCATGAATTGCACCGAATCACGGACGCCGTCGACCATGCGCTGGTATTCGCCGAGCAGCGGCGAATCTTTCATCCAGGCCAAGTCCCAGTATTCCGGGTGATGCAAGTCGGCAAACCCGCCGTCAATCAATGCACGCACGAAATTGAGCGTCATTGCGGAACGCGCATGCGCACGGATCATGCGGCGCGGATCCGGTGTACGCGCCTCCTCGGTGAATTCGGGTGAATTGATGATGTCGCCGCGATAGCTCGGCAAGGCCTTGCCATCCCGCACTTCGAGATCGGCCGAGCGCGGCTTTGCGTATTGCCCGGCAAATCGCCCGACGCGAACCACGGGCACACGAAGGCCGTGCACCAAGACCAAACTCATTTGCAACAGCACTTTCAGGCGATTGGAGATGACATCGTTGGTGCAGTCGGCAAAAATCTCCGCGCAATCGCCACCTTGCAGCAAAAACCGCTTGCCTTCCTGTGCCTCGGCAATCTGCGATTGCAACGACAAGATTTCCCAAGAGGTCACCAACGGCGGCAAGCTGCGCACTTCGTCGACGGCGTCTTGGAGTTTGTCCAAGTCCGGGTAGTTCGGTTGCTGCAAAGCCACTTTGTCGTGCCAGCTCTGAGGCGTCCAAGTGGTTTCTGTTTGCAATGGGGAGACTCCGGACGCGGCGTGTGCCGAACTCACTTAAAACGTCTCCATCCATCGCGTGCATGCGTGAACCATCCTGCGCGTATCGCCCAACAGGCGAACCCAAGGAATGCAATCAGGCTCCATGCCGGCATGGTCATGCCGAATAGTTTCCAGTCGGTGTTGCTGCAATCGCCGCTCGCGGTCAACACCTTTCGAATGACGTTGTCGAATGACATGGTTTGCAGCATGAACTCAAGCGGTGATCCGCACATGGCCATGGCCGGCGGATACAACTGCACCCAGACATGACGGAAGGCGATGCCGGCGCCGATCAAGGCGATGATCACGGCCAATCCCGCGTAAATCTTGCGGCCCTTACCCGGGCGCGGCGCATGCAATCCGGCGATCAGAAATACCAAGCCCAATGCGGCATAGCAGACGCGCTGAAAAATGCAGAAAGCACAGGGCATCAAACCTTCTTGGAATTGCGCATAAAACGCATACGCCAGCATCGCCGCGCACGCGAAGGCAGCGAGCAAACAGCGAGAACGAAACGCTTTTGGAAGCAACGGAATGTCCATCCGGACACAATAACAAAAAACCCCAGCCGATTGACTGGGGTTTTCCATTTACTGCTGTGCAAATTCGATCAATCAGCCGCAACCGGGCGGTCGACGAGTTCGACATACGCCATCGGCGCGTTGTCGCCGTCGCGGAAGCCGCACTTCAGGATGCGCACATAACCGCCGGGGCGGCTGGTGTAACGCGGGCCGAGCACGGTGAACAAGGTGCCCACTGCTTCTTTGTCACGCAAGCGCGAGAAAGCCAAGCGGCGGTTTGCAACGCCGTCGGTTTTTGCCAAGGTGATCAGCGGCTCTGCGACGCGGCGCAGTTCCTTGGCCTTCGGCAAAGTGGTCTTGATCAGCTCATGCTTGATCAATGAAGCCGCCATGTTGCGGAACATTGCTTCGCGGTGCGAGCTGGTGCGGGAGAATTTGCGTCCGGATTTCTGGTGGCGCATGGTCGTGATTCCTACTCAAATATCTGTCAGTGGGCTTGCCGGTCTGCCCCGCCGTTGCCAACGGGGCCGACGGGTTTACCCCATCATGCCGTGCTGCGAAACGCCAGCAGGCGGCCAATTGTCAACTTTCATGCCGAGCGACAAGCCGTGCTGTGCAAGCACTTCCTTGATTTCGGTCAGCGACTTCTTGCCAAGATTCGGGGTCTTCAGCAATTCCACTTCGGTCTTTTGGATCAGTTCACCGACGTAGTAAATGCTTTCGGCCTTCAGGCAATTAGCCGAACGCACGGTCAAGTCGAGGTCGTCGATCGGACGCATCAGCATCGGATCCACGCCACCGGCTTGTTGCTTCGGCGCACCTGCTTGGCGCGGTACGAAATCGCCGAACACCGACAACTGCTCGATCAAGATGTTGGAGGCGGTACGCACCGCTTCTTCCGCATCGATCGTGCCGTTGGTTTCGATGTCGAGCACAAGCTTGTCGAGGTTGGTGCGCTGTTCAACACGCGCAGCTTCCACGGCATAAGCCACGCGGCGAACCGGGGAGAACGATGCGTCGAGCATCAAACGACCCACGGTGCTGGTGTCTTCGTCGGGAGAACGGCGTTGGGCAGCCGGCTGATAGCCGAAACCGCGCTCGATCTTGAGTTGCATGTTGATCTGCGTGTCCTTGGTCAGGTTGCAGATCACATGGTCCGGATTCACGATTTCAACATTGGAATCCGTTTTGATATCACCGGCGGTCACAACGCCCGCACCTTGTTTGGACAAGGTCAGGGTTGCGGTTTCGCCGCTGGCCATGCGAATGGCGACATCCTTGAGGTTCAACAACACTTCAAGCACGTCTTCTTGCAAGCCTTCGATGGTGCTGTATTCGTGCACCACGCCATCGATGCTCACTTCCGTGACAGCGAAACCCGGGATGGACGAAAGCAGGACACGGCGCAGGGCGTTGCCCAGCGTGTGTCCGTAGCCGCGTTCGAGCGGCTCGATCACAACCTTCGAGCGAAGGTCGGTGATACGCTCGATTTGAGGAGCACGCGGGCGCAGGACTTGGTTGGCAATTGCCGACATGTATGGCGTCTCCATGACACCCCGACCAAAGACCGGGGTGCTTTGCTAAGGGGATTACTTCGAGTACAACTCGACGATCAGCGCTTCGTTGATGTCGGCCGGCAGGTCGCCGCGGTCAGGCACAGCCTTGAACACGCCGGAGAACTTGCCTGCATCAACGTCAACCCAAGACGGAGAAAGATCCATCTGTTGGGAAAGCGTCAGTGCTTCCTGCACGCGGAGTTGCTTTTGCGCGCGTTCGGAAAGCGAGATCGCGTCACCGGCCTTGACTTGGTAGGAAGGCAGGTTCACGTACTTGCCGTTGACCAACACGCCGCGGTGCGAGACCAATTGGCGAGCGGATGCACGGGTGACAGCGAAGCCCATACGGAAGACGACGTTGTCCAGGCGGGTTTCCAGGAGTTGCAACAGGTTTTCACCGGTGTTGCCCTTCTTGGTCGACGCCTTCTTGTAGTAATTGCGGAATTGGCGCTCGAGCAAACCGTAGATACGCTTGACCTTCTGCTTTTCACGCAGCTGGGTGGCGTAGTCGGAGAGCTTGCCCTTACGGGCGGTAGCACCATGCTGGCCGGGCTTCTGTTCCAGTTTGCACTTGGAATCGAGGGCGCGGGCCGGGCTCTTGAGGGAAAGGTCGGCGCCTTCGCGACGCGCGAGCTTACAGGTAGGTCCAATATAACGTGCCATGTCTTGTCAACTCCTCAGACGCGACGCTTTTTCGGCGGACGGCAACCGTTGTGCGGGATTGGCGTCACGTCCGTGATGTTGAGAATTTTGTAACCGACGCTGTTCAAAGAACGCACGGCCGATTCACGGCCCGGGCCCGGGCCCTTGATACGCACTTCGAGCGCCTTCACACCGTAGTCGAGTGCAGCGCGACCGGCCTTTTCGGCGGCGACCTGTGCTGCAAACGGGGTCGACTTGCGCGAACCGCGGAAGCCGGCACCACCCGAAGTCGCCCAGGACAATGCATTGCCTTGGCGGTCGGTGATGGTGATGATCGTGTTGTTGAAGGAAGCGTGCACGTGTGCAATGCCGTCGGTGACGACGCGCTTGATCTTCTTCTTCGTTTTAACTGCTGGCTTGGCCATGGTCTATGGACTCCCTTACTTCTTGATGGCCTTGCGCGGACCCTTACGGGTGCGAGCATTGGTACGGGTGCGCTGACCACGCAGCGGCAGGCCACGACGGTGACGCAAGCCACGGAAGCTGCCCATGTCCATCAAACGCTTGATGGCCATGCCGACTTCACGACGCAGGTCGCCTTCGACGATGAACTTACCGATTTCCGAACGCAGGCGCTCGACTTCCGGCTCCGACAGATCGCGGATTTTGGTGGTTTTGGTCACGCCAGCGGCGTCACACACGAGTTTGGAACGGGTACGACCGATGCCGTAAATGCTTTGCAATCCGACCCAGACATGCTTCTGGGCAGGCAGATTGACGCCTGCGATACGCGCCATGAGGCGATCTCCAACGAAAAAATTGAAGCACAGCTCTTAAGAACTGGGCGGGGAAACGTTCAAGTATAGCAATGTCCCGAGGTTTATTGAAGCCGACGCTGTTCTGACGGCCCGGCATGGGGAGTGTGCCCATGCTCCGGCGAAGACCTGGTCCTAGGCAGAAGGCAGCCCTTGCAGGCTGCCCCGCCGCGCTCGCTACTCTGGCGTGCGCATCGGAACCGGGTCACTTGCGCGCGGGACAGCCGCGCAAGTCGCCCATTTCATCCGGCGGAGACTGATGTTCCGCTCGGATGCTGTGGTCAGCGCCCGCGGGCGCCGCCTTTGAGATTCGCCTTTTTGAGGAGGCTTTGATACTGGTGCGACATCAAATGCGCCTGAATCTGCGCAATGAAGTCCATGACCACCACGACCACGATGAGCAGCGATGTGCCGCCGAAGTAGAACGAGGTGCCCAATTGGGTGCGCATAATTTCAGGCAAGATGCATACCGCTGTCAAGTAGATAGCGCCGACCAGCGTCAAACGGGTCAACACGCCGTCCACATATTCCGCCGTGGCACGGCCCGGACGGATGCCCGGAATCAGGGCGCCCGACTTCTTCAGGTTGTCTGCGGTTTCTTGCGAGTTGAACACCAAGGCGGTGTAGAAGAACGCGAAACCGATGATCAAGGCACTGAAAAGGATCATGTGCAGCGGCTGACCGGGCGACAGGGCCTGGGCAACGCGTTGCATCCACTGCGTGGCGGCGGAACCGGAGGTGCCGAACCATTGCGCGGCGGTTGCCGGGAACATGATGATCGACGAGGCGAAGATCGGCGGAATGACGCCGGCCATGTTCAGCTTCAACGGCAGGAACGAGGACTGGTTGTTGAAACCGCGACGACCCGACTGCCCTGCCCGCGCGTAATTCACCGTGACACGGCGTTGGCCGCGTTCGACGAAGACCACGAGGTAGGTGAATGCGAACACCACCAATGCGACCACGATCAAGGCAATGGCCGACATGTTGCCGTCCAACGTCGCCTTGACGGTGCTGATGACAGCACTGGGCAAGCCCGCCACGATCCCTGCAAAGATGATTAGCGACACACCGTTGCCGATGCCGCGCTCGGTCATTTGCTCACCCAACCACATCAGGAACATGGTGCCGGCGGTCAAGGAAATGACGGCCGTGAGGATGAAGGCCGGACCCGGGTTGTACACCACGGCAATGCCGTTGGCTGCGCCCGAGTTTTGCAGCGCGACCGCGATACCGAAGGCTTGGAAGATCGCCAAAGGCACAGCGGCGAGGCGCGACCATTGGGTGATTTTCCGACGACCCGACTCACCTTCCTTCTGGATGGCTTTCAAGCTCGGGAAGATCTGCGCACAGAGCTGGATGATGATGGATGCCGAAATGTAAGGCATCACGTTCAACGCGAACACGCTGAAACGGTGAAGCGCACCACCGGAGAACATGTTGAACATGTCGACGATCGTGCCCTTCTGGGAGTCCATGAGCGCGGTCATGGCTTCGGGATTGACGCCCGGCACCGGGATGAAACAGCCCAACCGATATACGATCATGGCGCCCAAAACGAACAGCAGGCGTTGACGGAGCTCGGTAAATTGACCGAGCCCGCCCACGCCGCCGATGGCGTTGCCGCTACGCGACATCCGACCCTTACTCCTCGAACTTGCCGCCAGCGGCTTCGATCGCCGCCTTGGCACCTGCAGTTGCGGTCACACCCTTCAGCACGAATGCCTTGGTGACTTCACCCTTCATCACGATCTTGGCGCGCTTCGCGGTGCTCGGCACCAGCTTGGCAGCACGCAAGGCCGCGAAATCAACGGTACCGGCATCGAGCAAGTCGAGCTTGTACAACAACACTTCCGCGGTATCGGCAGCCATCTTGGAACGGAAACCGATCTTCGGCAGACGCATGTGCATCGGCATTTGACCGCCTTCGAAGCCGGCCTTGATCTTGCCCTTGCCGGCGCGTGCGAACGAACCCTTGTGGCCACGGCCACAGGTCTTGCCGAGGCCGGAGCCGATGCCGCGGCCGACGCGCTTCGGCGCGGTGAGCGCGCCAGCGGCGCGCTTGATGGTATTGAGCTTCATGTGATTATTCCTCGACCTTCACCAGGTAGTGGACCTTGTTGATCAGACCACGAACCTGCGGGCAGTCTTTCAGTTCACGCACGTCGTTGAGCTTGTTCAAGCCCAGCGCACGAACCGACAAACGATGCTTTGCCTGCGAACCACGCAGACCCTTGACCAGACGCACCTTCACGGTGCCGGTGGAATTAGTTGCGGACATGCATGATCTCCTCAACGGTCTTGCCACGCTTCGAAGCGATGTTGGACGGCGAGTGCATTTGCACCAGGCCCTTCAACGTTGCGCGGACGAGATTGATCGGGTTGCGCGAACCGACGGCCTTGGCCAAAACGTCTTTGACGCCCACGGCTTCAAGCACGGCGCGCATGGCGCCACCGGCGATGACGCCGGTACCTTCGGACGCCGGCTTCATGAACACGCGTGCCGCGCCGTGACCGGCCTTCACTTCGTGCCACAAGGTGCCGTTGTTCAGGTCGACGACCGACATGTTCTTGCGGGCTTGTTCCATCGACTTCTGGATGGCGATCGGCACTTCACGTGCTTTGCCATAACCGAAACCGACTTTACCCGAACCGTCGCCGACGACAGTCAGCGCGGTGAAGGTGAATTGGCGACCGCCCTTGACCGTCTTGCTGACGCGGTTGACCGCGACCAGCTTTTCGATCATGCCGTCATCGTATTCCTCGCGCGAGCGATCGTTGTTGCGATCGCGGCCGCGGGGTTCGCGTTGCTCATTTGCCATGATTGTTCTCTATTGAATGTGATTACGGCTGATGCCGCTTATTGTTGTTGGACTGTTGCGTGTTGCTTAGAACTGCAAGCCCGCTTCACGTGCGGCATCGGCCAAAGCCTTGATGCGACCGTGGTAGCGGTAGCCCGAACGGTCGAAAGCAATCGAATCAATCCCGGCGGCCTTGGCGCGCTCGGCAATGACGCGGCCGACTTGTGCGGCTGCTTCGATGTTCTTCTTGCTCTTCAAACCACCGCCGACTTCGGCTTGCAAGGTGTTCGCCGAAGCGATCACCGTTGCGCCGTCAGCCGAAAAGAGCTGGGCATAAATGTGTTGACCGGTACGCAGCACCGAAAGGCGCGGCACACCGAGGATGCGGATGCGGGCGCGCGTGGACTTGGCGCGGCGCAGACGTGCGATTTTCTTTTCCATTGCAATAACTCCTGAAAGCGGATCGGCCGATTAGGCCTTCTTGGCTTCCTTGCGGATGATGACTTCGTCTGAGTACTTCACGCCCTTGCCCTTGTACGGCTCCGGCGGGCGGAACCCACGGATCTTGGCTGCCACTTGACCGACGAGTTGCTTGTCGGCACCCGAAACCAGGATTTCAGTCTGGGTCGGGGTTGCAATGGTAATGCCTTCCGGCGCGGGAAACACGACCGGATGCGAAAAACCGAGCTGAAGGTTCAGATCCTTGCCTTGAACGGCTGCGCGGTAACCCACGCCGACGAGTTCAAGCTTGCGTTCGAAACCTTCCGAAACGCCCTTCACCATGTTGGCGAGGATGGCGCGCAAGGTGCCGGTCAGCGGCACTTTGGACGGGTCGGCGGCGCTCATGACGACGTTGCCGTCTTCGACAGCGTAGTTGACGCCTTCCGGTTGCGCGATCGACAAGGTGCCCTTGCCGCCCTTCACAACGATTTGGCCGTTTTCGGTCTTGACTTCCACACCCTTCGGCAGGGCGATCGGTTGTTTGGCTACACGTGACATATTCGAATACTCCCGATCAAGCCACGAAGCACAGGACTTCACCGCCGACGCCTTGGTGGCGTGCTTGCGAGTCGGTCATGATGCCTTTCGAGGTGGAGACGATGGCGATACCCAGGCCACCGAGGACCTTCGGCAAGTCGTGCTTGCTGCGGTATTGGCGCAGGCCCGAACGCGAAACGCGATGCAAGCGTTCGATGACCGGACGGCCTTCGAAGTACTTCAATTGGATTTCGAGTTCGGCTTTGTTGTTGCCGATATCCGAGGTACGGAAGTCGGTGATGTAGCCTTCAGCCTTCAAGACGCCGGCGATGGCGACCTTGATTTTGGAGGACGGCATTTTCACCGTCGGCTTGCGAACAGCGGCCGCATTCTTGATGCGGACCAGCATGTCGGCGATTGGATCAGTCATGCTCATACGAGTATTTCCTTTAGCATCGATATCCGCGATTAAGCGGTGTGGGTATTACCAGGAGGCTTTGCGCAAGCCCGGAACGTCACCACGCATGGTGGCTTCGCGGAGCTTGTTGCGGCCCAAGCCGAACTTGCTGTAGACGCCCTGGGGACGACCGGTCAGCGCGCAACGGCTCATTTGGCGTGCAGGCGAGGAATCGCGCGGCAGCTTTTGCAGCTTGGCCGATGCATCCATCTTTTCTTCGTAGGATGCGTCAGCGCTGGCGATGATCTTTTTGAGTGCTGCGCGCTTGCCGGCGTACTTGTCGGCGAGTTTGGCGCGCTTCACTTCGCGGTTGATCATGGAAGTCTTGGCCATGTCAATTCCTCAATTAGTTGCGGAACGGGAAGCGGAAGGCTTCGAGCAATGCCTTGGCTTCTTCGTTGGTGCGGGCGGACGTGGTGATGGCGATATCCATACCGCGGAGCGCGTCGACGGCGTCGAAGTCGATTTCCGGGAAGATGATCTGTTCCTTCAGGCCCATATTGTAGTTGCCGCGACCGTCGAACGAACGACCATTCACGCCACGGAAGTCACGCACGCGCGGGAGCGAGACGTTGATCAGGCGATCGAGGAATTCGTACATCTTGGCGCGACGCAGGGTCACCTTGGTGCCGATCGGCCAGCCATCACGGATCTTGAACGAAGCGACCGACACGCGGCTCTTCGTGATGATCGGTTGTTGACCGGTGATCTTGGCAAGGTCTGCCACGGCGTTTTCCAACACTTTCTTATTGGTTGCTGCTTCGCCCACGCCCATGTTGATGGTGATCTTTTCGATCCGCGGAACTTGCATCGGATTGGTGTAGCCAAAGCGCTTCATCAGCACCGGCACCACTTCTTCCTTGTAGATTTTTTCGAGACGGGTGGTCATGGGTTCAGTCCTCAGGCGTCAATTGCATCGCCACTGGAGCGGAACACGCGAATTTTGCGTCCATTCTCCAGCACCTTGATACCGACGCGCTCACCCTTGCCCGAGGCAGGGTTGAACAGCATCACATTCGAAGCGTCGATTGCCGCTTCACGTTCAATCACACCGCCAGCCACGCCGGCTTGCGGGTTCGGCTTGGTGTGGCGCTTGATCATGTTGACGTTCGAGACGACGACTTTGCCGCCACCCACGCTTACAACATCACCTTTCTTGCCCTTGTCCTTGCCGGCAATGACGATCACTTGATCGCCTTTCTTGATTCGGTTCATCAGATATCTCCGGCTCAGAGCACTTCAGGTGCAAGCGAAACGATCTTCATGAACTTCTCGGAGCGCAGTTCGCGCGTCACCGGTCCGAAGATACGGGTACCGATCGGTTCATGCTTGTTATTGAGCAGCACGGCTGCGTTGCCGTCGAAACGGATCAACGAACCGTCCGGGCGGCGAACGCCCTTGCGGGTACGAACGACGACAGCGTTGTACACCTCGCCCTTCTTGACCTTGCCGCGCGGAATGGCATCTTTCACCGACACCTTGATGATGTCGCCGATGTGGGCGTAACGGCGCTTGGAGCCGCCGAGCACCTTGATGCACATCACTTCTTTCGCACCCGAGTTGTCAGCGACATCGAGATGGCTTTGCATTTGAATCATGGCTGTGCCTCCTCTTATTCAGCTGCGCGGGCGACGATTTCGACGACGCGCCAGTTTTTGGTTTTCGACAACGGCGCGCATTCGACGATGCGGACGAAATCACCTTCATTGCACGAATTGTCTGCGTCGTGAGCGTGCAACTTGGTGGAACGGCGGATGAACTTGCCGTAGAGCGCGTGCTTGATTTGGCGCTCGACAAGAACGGTGACCGTCTTGTCCATCTTGTTGCTCACCACGCGACCTTCGACCGAGTGCTGCTTTTTATCAGTATTGTTCATGGTCAAGTCCTGGTGGGTTACTGCTTGGCGGCGCCAAGCAGCATTTTCACGCGGGCGATTTCACGGCGCACGCGACGAATTTCGTGGGTCTTGGTCATTTGGCCGGTCACCTTCTGCATACGCAGGGCGAATTGCTCCTTTTGGAGCTCAACCAGATGGCCATTCAAGTCGGCGGCCGACTTTTGGCGGAGTTCTTTAATGCTCATTAGCGCACCGTCCGGGTCACGAATTGGGTGGTGACCGAAAGCTTGGCGGCGGCAAGGCGGAACGCTTCGCGTGCCGTTGCTTCGTCCACACCTTCGATTTCATAAATCATGCGGCCGGGTTGGATCTGTGCCACCCAGTACTCGACGTTACCCTTACCCGAGCCCATGCGGACTTCGATCGGCTTTTGGGTAATCGGCTTGTCCGGGAACACGCGGATCCACATCTTGCCACCGCGCTTCACATAGCGGGAGATGGCACGACGTGCGGCTTCGATTTGGCGAGCGGTGAGGCGGCCGGTTTGCGTAGAACGCAGACCGTATTCGCCAAAGCTCACTGCATTGGAGCTCCATGCCAGGCCGTCATTACGACCCTTGTGGAGTTTGCGGTATTTGGTTCGCTTCGGTTGCAACATGGCTTAGCCCCTTGCCTCGCGATTGTCACGGTCGCCGCCACGCGGTGCACGGGGTGCACGTGCCGGGCGGTCCGAACGCTCATTGCGCGGCTGCTCGTCGTTCTTTTCTTGGCCCACTTGGCTGAAGTCGAAAACTTCACCCTTGTAGATCCACACCTTGATACCGATGACACCATAGGTGGTGTGCGCTTCGGCAAAACCGTAGTCGATGTCGGCACGGAGGGTATGCAACGGCACGCGGCCTTCGCGGTACCATTCCGAACGCGCGATTTCCGCACCGTTCAAACGGCCTGCGACATTGACCTTGATGCCCAGTGCGCCGAGGCGCATGGCATTACCGACCGAGCGCTTCATCGCACGGCGGAACATGATACGGCGTTCCAGCTGTTGTGCGATGGATTCAGCGACCAGCTGTGCGTCCAGTTCAGGCTTGCGGACTTCGGTGACGTTGATGTGCGCCGGAACGCCCATCATGTCGCCGACTTCCTTACGCAGCTTTTCGATGTCTTCACCACGCTTGCCGATCACCAGACCCGGACGTGCCGTGAAGATGGTGACGCGAGCGGTTTTAGCCGGACGTTCGATCAGGATGCGCGAGATGCCAGCCGAAGCGAGCTTCTTGCGCAGCATTTCACGAACCTTCAAATCGGCGGCGAGAAAACCTGCGAATTCCTTCTTGCCGGCATACCACTTGGAGTTCCAATCTTTGGCGATGCCAAGACGGATGCCGATCGGGTTTACTTTATGACCCATGATTATTTGCCCTCGCCGACGACAATGGTGATGTGGCTGGTGCGCTTGGTGATACGCGTACCGCGGCCCTTGGCACGTGCCATGAAGCGCTTCAGGGTCGGTGCTTCATCGACCATGATCGTCTTCACGCGCAGTGCGTCGGCATCGGCGCCGTTGTTGTTTTCGGCATTGGAAACGGCCGACCAGAGCAACTTGTGAATCATCGCTGCCGCCTTCTTGTCGCTGAACTTCAGCAAGTCGAGGGCGCGTGCGGCCGGGAGGCCACGGATTTGGTCAGCGACCAAACGGGCCTTCTGCGGGGAAATGCGCGCGGTGCGCAAAATCGCCTTGGCGTCATTAGTGTTCATAGCCATTTCCTTAGCGCCCCTTCTTGTCGCCGCCGTGACCCTTGAACGTACGGGTCAATGCGAATTCGCCAAGCTTGTGACCGACCATTTGCTCGTTGACGAGCACCGGCACATGGGCTTTACCGTTATGCACGGCAATGGTGTAACCCACCATTTCCGGCATGATCATGGAACGACGCGACCAGGTTTTGATCGGCTTCTTGGTGTTGCCGGCAGCGGCCTCCACCTTCGTGATCAGGTGGTGGTCGATGAACGGACCTTTCTTTAGTGAACGTGCCATCTTCTATCAACCCCTGCGATCGCGAACGATGAATTGCTGCGTGCGCTTGTTCTTGCGCGTCTTGTAACCCTTGGTCGGAACGCCCCACGGTGTAACCGGATGCGGATTGCCCTGACCAGCCTTTGCTTCACCACCACCGTGCGGGTGATCCACCGGGTTCATGGCTGCACCACGAACAGTCGGACGGATACCGCGCCAGCGCTTGGCACCGGCCTTGCCGAGCTTCTCGAGGCTGTGCTCGACGTTGCCGACTTCACCGATGGTTGCGCGGCACTCGACCGGCACGCGGCGCATTTCGCCGGAGCGCAGACGAAGCGTGGCGTAGCCTTGTTCGCGAGCGACCAACTGGACGCCTGCGCCGGCGGCGCGCGCCATTTGTGCACCCTTGCCCGGCTTCATTTCGATGCAATGCACCGTGGTGCCGACCGGAATGTTGCGCAACGGCAAGGTGTTGCCCGAACGGATCGGCGATGCCGAACCTGCGAGCACTTGGTCGCCGGCCTTCAAGCCCTTCGGCGCAATGATGTAACGACGTTCGCCGTCTGCGTACACCAACAAAGCGATGTGGGCAGTGCGGTTCGGATCGTATTCAATGCGCTCGACCTTCGCCGGAATGGCTTCTTTGTCGCGCTTGAAGTCGATGATGCGGTAATGCTGCTTATGACCACCGCCGATGTGACGGGTGGTGATGCGGCCGTAGTTGTTGCGACCACCGGTCTTACCCTTCTTCTCGAGCAACGGCGCGTACGGCGCACCCTTGTGGAGATCGGGCGTGACAACGCGGACTGCGCTGCGACGGCCGGGGGAGGTGGGATTAAATGTCATCAATGGCATGGGTCGTGTCCTCAGGCCTTGGCCATCACGTCGATGGACTGGCCATCAGCGAGCTTGACGTATGCTTTTTTCCAGTCGCTGCGGCGGCCGGCGCGTTGACGGAAGTTCTTGGTCTTGCCCTTCACGTTGACGACGTTCACCGATTCGACCTTGACTTCGAAGATCTGCTCGACGGCGGCTTTGACGTCAGCCTTCGTAGCAGTCGTTGCGATTTCAAAGACATACTGGTTGGAGAGTTCCTGCAAACGGGCGGTCTTTTCAGACACGCGCGGTGCGCGGATTACTGCGTATACATTCGTGGCGCTCATGCCAACCACTCCTCAATCTTCTTGACCGCATCTTCCGTCATGACGACGGTGTCGGAAGCGACCAATGCGACCGGGTCGAGACCCAGGACATCGCGCACTTCGACGTACGGAATGTTGCGTGCGGCGAGATACAGGTTCTCGCTGGCATCTTCGACCACGAGCAGCGGACGCTTGCCGGCCTTCAGATCAGCCAGCTTGGCAACCAAGCCGCTTGTCTTCGGTGCATCGACGTCAAACGCTTCAACGATGGTCAAACGGTTTTGACGGTTCAGTTCCGACAGGATCGACATGACCGCAGCGCGGTACATCTTGCGGTTGACCTTTTGCGCGAAGCTACGCGGCTTTGCTGCGAAGGTCACACCACCACCGACGAAGATCGGAGCAGTCAAGGCGCCGTGACGTGCACCGCCACCCTTTTGCTTCTTCGACTTCTTGGTGGTGCCGCTGACTTCCGAACGGGTCTTCTGGGCCTTGGTGCCCGAACGACCGGCGTTGCGGTAAGCGGTCACAACCTGCTGGACGAGGTCCTGGTTGAATTCGCGACCGAAGATGGCTTCGGAAACCGAGACCTTCTTGCCGCTACCGTTGATAACGAGTTCCATGATCAGACCCCCTTGCTCGTCGGACGCACGATGACGTCGCCACCCGGCGCACCCGGAACGGCGCCGCGCACGGCGATGAGGCCGCGTTCTGCGTCAACTTTCACGATGGCGAGACCTTGGGTGGTTTGCGTGTCTTGACCCATGTGACCCGACATCTTCTTGCCCGGGAAAACACGACCCGGCGTTTGGCGCTGGCCGATCGAACCGGGTGAGCGGTGCGACAGCGAGTTACCGTGGGTGGCGTCACCCATGCGGAAGTTCCAGCGCTTGATGGTGCCTTGGAAGCCCTTACCCTTCGTGACGCCTTGGACGTCGACGATTTGGCCCTCGCTGAAGATATCGGCCTTGATTTCGCCACCCACGGCGAAGTCGGCGATTTTTTCATCAGCGACGCGGAATTCCCACAAGCCACGGCCGGCTTCGACTTTCGCCTTGGCGTAGTGACCTGCACCGGTCTTGTTTACGAGTGCCGCACGCTTCACACCGGCGGTGACCTGGATCGCGGCGTAGCCGTCGGTTTCCGGGGTCTTCACTTGGGTGATGCGGTTCGGCGTTGCTTCAATCAGAGTCACCGGCACGGACTTGCCGTCTTCGGTGAACATGCGGCTCATGCCGGCCTTGCGACCGACGATGCCGAGCGAAAGAATTTTCGCGCTCATCTGTCAGTCTCCTCAGGTCAACTTGATTTGCACGTCGACGCCAGCCGCGAGTTCGAGCTTCATCAGCGCGTCCACGGTCTTGTCGTTCGGATCGACGATATCGAGCACGCGCTTGTGCGTGCGGGTTTCGTACTGATCACGCGCGTCTTTGTCGACGTGCGGCGAGGTCAATACGGTGTAGCGTTCGGTTTTGGTCGGCAACGGAATCGGACCACGGACTTGAGCGCCGGTGCGCTTGGCCGTTTCCACGATTTCGCTGGCCGAACGATCGATCAGTCGGTGATCGAAGGCTTTGAGCCTGATACGAATTTTTTGATCCGCCATGGCGGTGAATCCTCGGTTGAAAGAGCGAAGGCCAAGCAGCTAGGTGTGCCTGACCCGGGGCGCCGACCCTTAAAACCCGCAGGTTTTACGGTTTCGACGTATTGCAAATCCTTGAAACGACAAAGGCAGGCCCGGTTTCCCGGCCTGCCCAGACTGAAACGTAATCCGCGCCGCCCACGCATCTGTATGCGTGAGATCTTTGCGCGACAAGTCCCTGTCTGGCGAAGACGAGCAAGGCATCCTGCCGCTCATTTCGCGTCACTGCGGCGTGTTTTGACCCCTGTTGGGACACGTATTCGCAAGTGGTCTTACATTCTAACGGGTATTCAAGGCACTACGCAAGCCCCGCGAACAAAAAATTCACGGCTGCAGCCCAAACACCGGCACATATCATACACCCAACCCCTCCCCCCTTCTCCACTACGTGGAGAAGGTGCCCCGCAGGGGCGGATGAGGCGCTCCTAAATAAGCCCCCACTTACTCCAGTCCCTCACCCAAACCGCACCGTCAACATAGAAATAGACCCCCCATCCATCCCCTCCACCGGATAACTCGGCACCTCCCCCTCATAACTCGCCCCAAGCACATACAACAACGGCAAATAATGCTCCGGCGTCGGAATCGACAGCTCCGCATCCCGCCCCAAAGCGTCGTAATCCACCAAAGTCTGATGATCCCCCTGCTCCATCAGCTTGCGGGCCAAGGTCTCGAAACGGGTCGCCCAGTCAAACGGTTCCACCGGATGGCGGCCCCAGGCATAACTGTGGAGGTTATGCACGACGTCCCCGCTCCCCATCAGGAGAATGCCTTCGTCGCGAAGTGGACGGAGCTTGCGCCCCAACTCGTAATGGAAGGCCGGCGGTTTCGTGCTGTCGATGGAAAGTTGGACGACCGGGATGTCGGCATTCGGATAGACATGACAGAGTACGGACCAAGTGCCGTGGTCGAGACCCCAAGAAGAATCCGCGGCCACTGCAAGCGGTGCCAACAACTCTTGAACCCGTTTGACTAGATCCGCGTCGCCGGGCGCCGGATATTGGACGTCGAACAAGGGCTTCGGGAAACCACCGAAGTCGTGGATGGTTTTGGGCCGCGCGTTGGCGGTGACCGCCGTGGCCGGCACATACCAGTGCGCGGATACCGACAGAATGGCCCGCGGCTTGGGCAAGTCACGCCCGATGGCGCCCCAAGCACGCGCCCAATCGTTGTCCTCGATGGCGTTCATCGGGCTGCCGTGACCGAAGAAGAGTGTGGGCATGCGTGCGTTCATGGGATGCTCCTTGAATAGCTATCCAGCGTAGCAACTCGCGATTCGGCGTAGTAGCAGTGGCCGTGCGACACAGTGTTCCGAAAGCACGCTTTTCAAATGTTAAAGTGACCGACGCGACCAGGGACCGCCATGCCTTCATCTGAAGTTCTGCTGTTGATCGCCGATTTAGTCGGCACGTTCGTCTTTGCATTGAGCGGCGCGACTGTGGCTACACGAAAGCAGTTGGATCTGTTCGGCGTGCTCGTACTTTCTTTTGCCGCTTCAAGCGCTGGCGGTATTTGTCGTGACGTGTTGATTGGTGCAACGCCGCCAGCTGCATTGCGGGACTGGCGCTACTTGGCGGTGGCGATGGGTGCCGGTCTTATCACCTTCTTCTGGGCGCCCTTGATTGAACGCATGAAAACACCGGTGCGGATGTTCGATGCCGCTGGCTTGGGATTGTTTGCCGTTGCCGGCGCGCAGAAAGCCTTGGACTACGGATTGAATCCGGTGATGGCGGCGTTGCTTGGCATGCTCACCGGGATCGGCGGCGGGATGTTGCGTGATGTGTTGCTGGCCGATGTGCCGATGGTGTTGCGTGCGGATTTGTATGCGATTGCGGCGTTGGCTGGTGCGACCGTGGTGGTGGTTGGTATAGCGTTGGGCCTGCCGTCTGCGGCGGTGATGTTTGCGGGTGCGCTGCTTTGTTTTGTTTTGCGGATGTTGGCGGTGCGTAGGGGCTGGCATTTGCCCGTTGCGGGGACGGACAGGAACAAATGAGGTTCCCTCACTTGCTGAGCCCACATCTTCGCGGTGCATGTGAACGGCCGTTGATGTGCGGAGAAAGTTTTAAAGCATTGAGAATTTACGCAGTACAAATCGTTCGAAAACTGGAAGATGCACAATGAATAACATTGACTCAAGTAAGAGCATTAACGGCGGAACGCTTGGTTTCGAGGCGGACATGTTCAAGGCCGCTGACAAGCTGCGCGGTAACATGGAGCCGTCCGACTACAAGCACGTCGCGCTTGGGCTAATCTTCCTGAAGTTCATCTCCGATGCCTTCGAGGCCAAACACAATGCGCTTCTGGCCGAAGATGCGCAGGCCGCCGAGGACAAAGACGAGTACCTCGCTGACAATGTGTTCTGGGTACCCAAGGAGGCACGCTGGTCGCACCTGCAAGCCAACGCCAAGCTTTCCAGCATCGGCACTTTGATCGACGACGCGATGCGCGTAATCGAGAAAGACAACGAATCGCTGAAGGGCGTGCTGCCCAAGGACTACGCCCGACCCGCGCTCAACAAAGTGATGCTGGGCGAGCTGATCGACCTGATCTCCGGCATTGCGCTCAACGAGGAAGGTGACCGATCGAAGGACATTCTCGGGCGCGTCTACGAGTATTTCCTAGGCCAGTTCGCCGGTGCTGAAGGAAAGCGCGGCGGCGAATTCTACACCCCACGTTCCGTGGTGCGCGTACTGGTCGAAATGCTGGAACCGTACTCGGGCCGTGTATACGACCCGTGCTGCGGCTCGGGCGGGATGTTCGTGCAGTCGGAAAAGTTCGTGCAGGAGCACGGCGGCCGCATTGGCGACATTGCGATTTACGGGCAGGAGTCGAACTACACCACATGGCGACTGGCCAAGATGAACTTGGCCGTGCGCGGCATCGATTCCGACATCCGCTGGAACAACGAGGGCAGCTTCCACAAGGACGAACTGCGCGACCTCAAGGCCGACTACATCCTCGCTAATCCCCCATTCAACATCTCTGACTGGGGCGGCGAACGCCTGCGTGAAGACGTGCGCTGGAAGTTTGGTGCGCCGCCCGTAGGCAACGCCAACTACGCGTGGCTCCAGCACATCTACCACCACCTTGCACCCAACGGCACGGCGGGCGTGGTGCTCGCCAACGGCTCGATGAGCTCTAACCAGTCGGGCGAAGGCGACATCCGCAAGGCGATGCTCGAAGCCGACGCGGTGGATTGCATGGTGGCGCTACCTGGGCAGCTCTTCTACTCCACGCAGATTCCCGCGTGCCTGTGGTTCCTGGCCCGCAACAAGAACCCCGGCAAGGGCCTGCGTGACCGGCGTGGGCAAGTACTGTTCATCGACGCCCGCAAGATGGGCGTGCTGGTGGATCGCACCCGGCGCGAACTCACGGACGAAGATATCCAGAAGATCGCCGACACCTATCACGCTTGGCGCGGTGAGGAAGACGCTGGGGAGTACGCCGACGTAGCTGGCTTCTGTAAGTCGGCATCGATGGAAGACATCCGCAAACACGGCCACGTACTGACACCGGGACGCTATGTCGGCGCGGCGGAACAAGAAGGCGACGGCGAACCCTTCGAGGAAAAGATGCTGCGGCTCTCTGCGTTATGGCGCGAGCAGCGCGCGGATGCAGCAAAGCTGGATGCCGCAATTGATGCCAATCTCAAGGAGCTTGGGTATGGCGAATGATTGGCGCTCAGTCTCACTTGGGGAACTATTCAGGGTCAAGCATGGATTCGCTTTTAAGAGCGAGTACTTCACTGACGAACCGCAAGCCACTGTGTTGGTTACACCAGGAAATTTTGCTATTGGCGGAGGCTTTCAAGACGGAAAGCGCAAGTACTACCACGGTCAGTTGCCTGAGGACTACGTTCTAAAGCCGGGGCAAGTTGTCGTGACGATGACAGATCTCAGCAAAGAATCCGACACCCTCGGATACGCAGCGAGCATTCCAAACGATTCAACCATTTGGCTGCACAACCAGCGCATTGGTCTACTCGAATTTAAGAAGGAAATACCTACGTCGCCACGATTCGTTGAGTACCTATTGCGAACGCACGAATATCGCTCATGGATTGTCGGCTCTGCTACGGGAACAACGGTAAAACACACTGCGCCGGGACGAATCGAGAGCTTTACTACAAAAATTCCTCCTATCGAAGAGCAGCGCGCCATCGCCCGCATACTCGGCACGATTGACGACAAGATCGAACTCAACCGCCACGCAAACGAAGCACTGGAGGCGATGGCTCGCGCCTTGTTCAAGGCGTGGTTCGTGGACTTCGAGCCGGTGCGCGCCAAGCTGGAAGGCCGCTGGCAGCGCGGCCAATCGCTGTCCGGCCTGCCCGTGCACCTCTACGACTTCTTCCCCGACCGACTCGTCGAATCGGAGTTGGGGGAGATTCCGGAGGGGTGGGAAATGCGCTCTCTGGATTCGATTGCGAACTATCTAAATGGTCTTGCTCTACAGAAATTCCCACCCGAAAGCGAAGACGAGTTTCTGCCGGTTATCAAGATTGCGCAACTACGCGCCGGAAATACGACTGGGGCAGACAAGGCGAGCACAGAAATTAAGGCTGAATACGTCGTTGTTGATGGCGACGTGTTGTTCTCGTGGTCGGGTTCGCTCGAAGTTGAAGTGTGGAATGGTGGGCGTGGTGCATTGAACCAGCATCTGTTTAAAGTTACCTCCACCGAAGTGCCGAAGTGGTTCTATTTCTTCGCCACTCGTCATCATTTGTCCGATTTCCGCGCTATCGCTGCTGGCAAGGCCACAACAATGGGCCACATTCAGCGCAAGCACCTAACAGAAGCAAGGGTTGCCGTCGCACCACCGGAAAGCATGAAACAATTTGACGAAGTCATTGCTTCGCAATTCGATCAATTGGTCATCAACGCGCAGCAATCCCGCTCCCTTGCCCAATTGCGCGACACTCTGATGCCCAAGCTAATCTCCGGCGAACTGCGCGTCCAGGATGTTGAACGCATTCTCGGGGCTTGATCAGATGAAGCTTCAGCTCGACCCAAACAATTATGAGGCTTGTCCGACATACAACGAGTGGTTGGATGAGCAGTACTCAGAACAGACGGGCGGAAACCTCGAAATTTTTGGTTTTCAGCCAAGGCCAAGCTTCGTTCTTTTCACCATGAGTCCGGATACTTATGAAGCGACATTTTCGGACTTCACCCAACAGCGCGAAGAAGGAATTAAAGAATCCGTATGCAATCAATTTCCATCACCGATTGCTTACTATTTTTACCGATTCGAAAATGGGTACGAGAGCGATCTGCAACGCCTGCATCTTCTACGGGACACCTGGGAGTCGGTCATCGATATTCTTCATGCGCTAGCTGTGGCGGAATGTCGTCATCGAAATATTCCGGTCGTAGATCCGCTGAAGTTCAAGGATCTGTTCACTGATAGCGTTGCACAAAGGCTTGAAAACATCGAGAAAATCACTAGCCAGTTGAGTGCAGCAGGAATTTTCCCCTCCGTCGCAAAAATCTCACCAGCGGCGACACTTGCTGCGATGAAGGAGCTCAACCAGTCTCGAAATGCCTTCTCTCATAGCGCGGCACAGTCTGAGGTACAGGCGCGGAGCTGGATTACCGAATGCTATGTAGATGTAGTGGAAGTACTTGCAGATCTTGATGGACTAGAAGACATCCAGATTGTTCGATATTTAGGTCAGGTTGATGGGACAACTCTGCGATGTGAAATATTCCGCGGGCATAGCTCCACAAGGACAATCCAGAACATCAAAATTAGCCATCAGCAAATGCTGGAGTCTGCGAAATATTTTCAGCAAGGACAAATGCTCGTTATTGCTGATGGGCTTATTTTTGGCCTTCGCCCGTTGATTTACTTTCGCGAGGACGGCGTCGGTCACTCTACTCGTCTTTGCATATTTAGAAAGACACGCGGGGAAGACCCCGATAGGCGGCTTGAGTACGAAGTTATTGGTGAAGCCACGCGTCACGAAGAAAGCCGAAAAAACTTCGCAACAGAAATAAATGAGTTGCGGGGGGTTTTTGGGTTAGAGGCTGAATAGAAATGTACAAATTCAGATTCGCAGGAGAACAATAATGGCTTTTCTATCTGAGGCCGCCGTCGAGCAGGCGTTGCTGGATCAGCTGCGAGCTCTCGATTACGTCGTCGAACGCGAGGAGGACATTGGCCCAGATGGACACCGACCGGAGCGCGAGAGTCACGATGAGGTCGTGCTCAAGAAACGATTCGAGGACGCCGTTGCGCGTCTGAATCCTGGTTTGCCATTGGAGGCGCGTCATGAAGCCGTCCGGCGCGTGATGCAGTCCGATCTGCCATCGTTGCTCGAAGAGAACCGCCGCCTCCACCAGCTGATGACGGAAGGCGTGGACGTCGAGTACTACGCCGACGACGGCACGCTGACAGCGGGCAAGGTCGCGCTCATCGACCTCGAAAACCCGGAGCAGAACGACTGGCTGGCGGTAAGCCAGTTCGTGGTGATCAACGGCCAGAACAACCGGCGACCCGATGTGGTGGTGTTCGTGAACGGCTTGCCGCTGGGGGTGATTGAGCTGAAAGCTCCAGGCAGCGCGGGGGCGCATCTGCTGGGCGCGTTCAACCAGCTTCAGACCTACAAGAAGCAGATTCCGGCGCTGTTCAACACCAACGCGCTGCTGGTTACGTCAGATGGTATTGCGGCCCGGGTGGGGTCACTGTCGGCAGACGTTGAACGCTTCATGCCGTGGCGCACTACCGATGGCACGGACGTTGCACCGAAGGGCGCGCCGGAACTTTCAACACTGATTGATGGTGTGTTCGAGCATAGTCGACTGCTCGACCTGCTCTGTCACTTCACAGTCTTCGGCGAAACCGGTTCGGGGCTGGCCAAGATCATCGCGGGCTACCACCAGTTCCATGCAGTGCGACACGCGGTGGCATCGACTGTTCGTGCTTCGATGGCAGTGGAGGGAGTGGCAGAAGACCCTGTTGGCTACGGTTTGCCAAGTGTGAGGACTCAACGTCAAGGCGATAAGCGCGCGGGCGTGATTTGGCACACCCAGGGCTCTGGCAAAAGCCTGCTGATGGCGTTCTACGCTGGGCAGCTGGTCAAACACCCGGCAATGGCCAACCCGACGTTGGTGGTGCTGACTGACCGCAACGACCTCGACGATCAGCTCTTTTCTACCTTCTCTAGGTGCCGCGATCTGATCCGGCAGACGCCCGTGCAGGCCGAGAACCGAGAAGATCTTCAGAAGGTTTTGAGCCGGGCATCTGGCGGCGTGATTTTCACGACCTTGCAGAAGTTCGGCGAGGTTGCGGAGCCGCTCACTACCCGTCGCAACGTGGTCGTCATCGCGGATGAAGCGCACCGCAGCCAATACGGCTTCAAGGCCAAAGTGGACGCGAAGACCGGCGAAATCTCCTATGGCTTTGCCAAGTACATGCGCGACGCTCTGCCGAACGCATCCTTCATCGGCTTTACCGGTACGCCCATCGAAGCGGACGACGTCAATACCCCGGCGGTATTCGGCAACTACATCGATGTCTACGACATCAGCCGTGCGGTCGAGGATGGTGCGACCGTTCCGATCTATTACGAGTCGCGGTTGGCGCGCATCGAACTCGACGAGGACGAGAAGCCGAAGATCGACGCCGAGGTTGACGATCTGACTGAGGAGGACTCCGAGGTCGACCAGGAGCGCTTCAAGAAGAAGTGGTCAACGGTTGAAGCTCTGGTTGGCAGCGATAAGCGCCTTGCTTTGGTGGCCAACGATATGATTGCCCACTTCGAGGACCGTGTGGCAGCCCTTGATGGCAAGGCGATGGTGGTGTGTATGAGCCGTCGCATTTGCGTGAAGCTCTACGACGAGATCATCAAGCTGCGACCCGACTGGCACAGCACCGATGACAACGCAGGTGCTGTTAAGATCGTGATGACGGGGGCCGCGAGCGACCCGCAGGAGTGGCAGCAGCACATTGGCAACAAGGCCCGGCGTGATCTGTTGGCGATGCGTGCGCGCGATCCCAAAGACCCGCTCAAGCTCGTGATCGTTCGGGACATGTGGCTCACCGGCTTTGACGCACCGTGCATGCACACGATGTACGTGGATAAGCCGATGAAGGGGCATGGCCTAATGCAGGCGATTGCACGTGTGAACCGTGTGTTCCGCGACAAGCCCGCAGGACTGATCGTGGACTACATCGGCATTGCGCAAAGCCTGAAGTCCGCTCTACAACAGTACTCCAAGAGCGACCAAGAAAACACCGGCGTCGACGAAGCGCAGGCCATCGCAGTGCTGATGGAGAAGTACGAGGTCGTGCGGG
Organism: Lysobacter soyae; assembly: GCF_019551435.1. Classification (NCBI taxonomy): domain Bacteria; kingdom Pseudomonadati; phylum Pseudomonadota; class Gammaproteobacteria; order Lysobacterales; family Lysobacteraceae; genus Lysobacter; species Lysobacter soyae. The sequence goes on along the minus strand of NZ_CP080544.1, from coordinate 726,519 downwards.
ACATGTACCACGGCTACGACTATGCGTCGGCGATTGGTGGTACGCCCCAAGAGCGCTTGGTAATGATGGCTGGCGCCATCGAGTGGATTCTTGGTCTGCAGCAGAAGCTGGCTGAGAAGGAAAGAACGGCGGAGGGTAAGAAGAACGCTCACCGCCGATACCAGGATGCCGTGCTCGCATTGTCCAAGGCTTACGCTTTGGCCTCTGCCTCTGACGAGGCGCGAGAAATTCGAGAGGAGGTTGGCTTCTTCCAGGCGATTCGCGCTGCATTGGTCAAGAGCAGTTCAGGGTCTGGCATGGCCCAGCAGGAGCGCGAATTGGCTATCCAGCAAATCGTAAGCCGTGCTGTGGTTTCGACCGAGATCGTAGACATCCTGGCGGCTGCAGGAGTCAAGAGCCCGGACATCTCCATCCTCTCCGACGAGTTCCTTGCCGAAGTGCAACAGATGGAGAAGAGGAATCTTGCTCTGGAAGCATTGCGCAAGTTGCTGAACGATGGGATTCGCTCGCGCAGCAAGGCCAACGTGGTGCAGACCAAGGCCTTCTCGGAACGCCTAGAAGACGCTATGGCGCGCTACCACGCCAATGCGATCACGACCGCAGAGGTGCTGCAGGAGCTGATCCAGTTGGCCAAGGACATCCGTGCGGCACGCCAGCGGGGTGAAGAGCAAGGGCTGTCCGACGAGGAGATTGCCTTCTACGATGCACTTGCCGAGAACGAAAGCGCCATTCAGATGATGGGCGACGACAGGCTGAAACTTATCGCTCACGAGCTGCTGGTCAGTCTGCGCGAAAACGTCTCCGTCGATTGGGCGCACCGCGATTCGGCAAGAGCGCGGATGCGCGTGTTGGTGAAGCGCATCCTGAGAAAGTATGGCTATCCGCCTGATTTGCAGGATGCGGCAGTGCAGACCGTGCTGCAGCAAGCTGAGGCGTTGTCATCGGGGTGGTCGGTTCGCATCGCTGAACTACCCAATAAGCATTCGCGATAACCGTCACGTCGGTAACGCAAGAACAAAGGGAGCCTGAGGGATATGGCACGCATTGAGAACCACCAATACCGCTTTGAGGAGGCATTGCGATAGTGCTTCAATATAGTCTTGGACTACAAGCGCGAGTAAGTCTGGGCGGACAAGGAAGTGCATCAGCTGCTGGCAGACATGGGGAATTTCATCCACCTGAAATCGCCATATCTGCAACTCAATAAACCGCCGGGGCGTTTGTTCTACTGTTTTTTGCAAATCGGTTTTTTAATTGGTTCAAGCCGACAGTTAGGATCAATTCGATGTCAAACCTACCTGAAGGTTGGCAGCGACTTAACTCGAGTGCTTTAGATGTATGGTGCATTTATGGACACTTTCGAGGAAATGAAGCTGCATTTGGAACAGGCGGAGGACGCCCAGAATCATAGGGCGAAACTAGAGCATTTGGTTACTGCCCGCGGCTTGCTCCAAGAACTTGTAGACGATGCCGAACACGATATTGCAGATAAATCTAAGAATTTGTACGGTTTATATCTACAGCGTTGCCTAAACCAGTTCACACAAACTGCACCCGTCACTTTTGAGATTTATAGAGGCCTACTAAGGCTCGTCAATCCTGGCTCGGATTCTACTCGCTATATATTCGGTCACGACATCGGCGTGGTTTCGGCTTTCAACGAATTCAACAAGCGCCACAGCTGGATTCCAAACTTTGAGTTCAAAGTCTAGAGCCGCAGTATCCGCACGCCACCCTAACGCGACGATTTACCAACTCAAGAATGACCTACTCGAGCCCGCTTAGAGACAGGACACTTATTGTCGCAATGATCTGAAGATCAGCATTGCCGCAGGGGCATTCTGATGCTCATTGCCGACTCCGCGACCCGCGTCGATAGATTTGATTTGAAGTAAGTCACGTTGGATGCCAACTGTCCGCTGCAAGAAGCACTTCGAGAAGAACGCTCAGACCATGTGATCTTCCATCATAAAACTCTGGAGGTTTGCAGGTCTAAAGTGGGCTTCAATATCCAAGCGCTCAGTCACATACTGGAGGAGCTCTCGCTTCTCCGCGTCAAGTATTGCCAATTCCGATGGCTCGATGGCTTCCTGTCAATGCGTCAAAAGCTGTATAGGCAACCCGAAGGCAACCTTTAGAGCCGCTTGAATATGATGCTCAATCTAACGGATTGTTGGACCGATCAATCGTTTGTCGGGGAATACGATGTCACCGGTCACCATCTTGGATGCATCATTCAACGAGTCTGCTGGTTCCATCTGTGGGAGCGGAAAACATAACTTGGATAAACGTTGTGTTGCGCGAAAGCGGACGGGTTTCTGGGAATCTACCGCAATGGATGGAGTATCAAGGACGGGCTTACGGAGTTTGTATCGGCAGCGACAGCCTTGTTCGGTTTTACAACATGGTCATGATTATCAGTGCAGCAGCGACCCTTCAGAAGGGCACGACAACATAGAATTCCTTGTCGATCCCTCGAGTGTTGTCGGGAAAACGCGGACGACAGTCCCGCAAGCCTTGCGAACAACGGGTGGGCGCAGGCAGCCCAAACAATGGTAAGGAGTTTGGTGGAGCCAGGGAGGATCGAACTCCCGACCTCGTCATTGCGAACGACGCGCTCTCCCAGCTGAGCTATGGCCCCGTAGGTACGGTTTGATCATACATAAAAAAATCCCCCGCTTTTTTGAGCGGGGGATTTTTTTGGGTTTATCAAGGGTGGGCTTTTTTAGGAGCGCCTCATCCGCCCCCTTTGGGGGCACCTTCTCCACGTAGTGGAGAAGGGGTTGGGTTCCTTCTCCACTTTGTGGAGAAGGAGGGGGATGATTACTTGATGATCTTCGAGACCACGCCGGCGCCGACGGTACGGCCGCCTTCGCGGATCGCGAAGCGCAGACCTTCGTCCATGGCCACCGGGTTGATCAAGCTGACAACCATCTTCACGTTGTCGCCCGGCATCACCATTTCAACGCCTTCCGGCAATTCAACCGCACCGGTGATATCGGTGGTACGGAAGTAGAACTGCGGACGGTAACCCTTGAAGAACGGCGTGTGACGGCCACCTTCGTCTTTCGACAACACATACACTTCGGCTTCGAAGTCGGTATGCGGGTTGATCGAACCCGGCTTGCACAACACTTGGCCGCGCTCAACGTCGTCACGCTTGGTACCGCGCAACAGCAAACCTGCGTTGTCGCCTGCTTGACCTTGGTCCAGCAGCTTGCGGAACATTTCAACGCCGGTCACGGTCGTCTTCTGGGTCGGACGGATACCGACGATTTCGATTTCGTCACCAACCTTGATGATGCCGCGTTCGATACGGCCGGTCACCACGGTGCCGCGACCCGAGATCGAGAACACGTCTTCCACCGGCATCAGGAACGGCTTGTCGATGTCGCGTTCCGGTTCCGGAATGTACGAATCCAACGCGTCAACCAACTTCAGGATGGCCGGCACGCCGATGTCCGATTGGTCGCCTTCCAAAGCCAAGCGAGCCGAACCGTGCACGATCGGGGTGTCGTCGCCCGGGAAGTCGTACTTCGACAGCAATTCACGGACTTCCATTTCGACGAGTTCGAGCAGCTCGGCGTCGTCAACCATGTCAGCCTTGTTCAAGAACACCACAATGTGCGGCACGCCAACTTGGCGCGACAGCAGGATGTGTTCGCGGGTTTGCGGCATCGGGCCGTCAGCGGCCGAGCACACCAGGATCGCGCCGTCCATCTGCGCTGCACCCGTGATCATGTTCTTCACGTAGTCGGCGTGGCCCGGGCAGTCAACGTGCGCGTAGTGGCGCGTCGGGCTTTCGTATTCAACGTGCGCGGTCGAGATCGTGATACCACGGGCCTTCTCTTCCGGCGCGGCGTCAATCGCCGAGTAGTCTTTGAATTCACCACCGAAACGCTCTGCGCCAACCTTCGTCAGTGCTGCCGTCAAGGTCGTTTTGCCATGGTCAACGTGACCAATCGTGCCCACGTTCACGTGCGGCTTCTTGCGCTCAAACTTTTCCTTTGCCATTTCTCTTCTACCTGATTGGAGAATTTAAATTGGGGTCTGTCTGGCGACAGACCCATTGCATGATTACTTTTTCTTCATCGCCTGTTCAGCGATGTTCGACGGGGCTTCGGCGTAATGGTCGAATTCCATCGAGAAGGTCGCGCGGCCTTGCGACATCGAGCGCAAGGTGGTGGCGTAACCGAACATTTCACCCAGCGGGATCATCGCGTTGATGATCTTGCCCGACGGGCTGTCGTCCTGACCCTGCAGGATGCCGCGACGACGTGACACGTCGCCCATGACGTCACCGAGGTAGTCTTCCGGGGTCACGATTTCGACCTTCATGATCGGCTCGAGCAACACAGGCGATGCCTTGTTGAAGCCTTCCTTGAAGCCCATGGAGCCGGCGATTTTGAACGCCATTTCCGAGGAGTCGACTTCGTGGTACGAGCCGTCGAACAGCTTGACCTTGACGTCAACGATCGGGTAACCGGCGAGGATACCGTTGGCCAAAGCTTCCTGGATGCCCTTGTCGACAGCCGGGATGTATTCCTTCGGCACCACACCACCGACGATCGCGTTTTCGAACTCGTAACCTTGGCCGGCTTCTTGCGGCGAGATTTCGAGCCACACGTGACCGAACTGACCCTTACCACCGGACTGGCGAACGAACTTGCCTTCCGACTTGACGGTCTTGCGGATGGTTTCGCGGTAAGCCACCTGCGGCTTGCCGACGTTGGCTTCCACGTTGAACTCGCGCTTCATGCGGTCGACGATGATGTCGAGGTGCAATTCGCCCATGCCCGCGATGATGGTTTGGCCGGATTCTTCGTCGGTACGCACGCGGAACGACGGATCTTCTTGCGCCAAACGGCCCAAAGCGATACCCATCTTTTCCTGGTCCGACTTGGTCTTCGGTTCGACCGCCATCGAGATGACCGGCTCCGGGAACACCATGCGTTCGAGGATGATCGGCGCGTCCATCGAGCACAAGGTGTCACCGGTGGTGACGTCCTTCAAGCCGACGGCTGCGGCGATGTCGCCTGCCAACACTTCTTTGATTTCTTCGCGGTTGTTCGAGTGCATTTGCAGCAATCGACCGATGCGTTCCTTCTTGCTCTTGACCGAGTTCAAGACTTGGTCGCCGGCATTCAGGGTGCCCGAGTACACGCGGAAGAAGGTCAGCGAACCCACGAACGGGTCGGTGATGATCTTGAACGCGAGCGCCGAGAAGGGGTCTTTGTCAGACGACTTGCGGGTCATTTCAACCGTTTCGTCGTCAACGTCGAGGCCCTTCACGTCCGGCACGTCGACAGGCGACGGCAGGAGTTGGATCACGCCGTCGAGCATGGCTTGCACGCCCTTGTTCTTGAACGCGGTGCCGCAGTACATCGGCACGATTTCGGTCTTCAAGGTGCGTTCGCGCAATGCGTTGACGATTTCGGCTTCGGTCAGCTCTTCGCCGCCGAGGTACTTGTCCATCAGCTCTTCGTTGGCTTCAGCCGCGCTTTCCACCATGAAGGCGCGCGCTTCTTCGGCTTCGGCTTGCAATTCGGCCGGAATGTCCTTGTATTCGAACTTCATGCCTTGCGAAGCGGTATCCCAATGAATCGCTTTCATCTTCAGCAAGTCGACAACGCCTTCGAAGTTGTCTTCAGCGCCGATCGGCACTTGCATCGGCACCGGCACGGCACCGAGGCGCGACTTCAATTGGTCACGAACCTTGAGGAAGTTGGCACCGGTGCGGTCCATCTTGTTGACGAACGCGATGCGCGGCACGTGGTACTTGTTGGCTTGGCGCCACACGGTTTCCGACTGCGGCTGCACGCCACCGACGGCGCACAACACGAACACGGCACCGTCGAGCACGCGCAAGGAGCGCTCCACTTCGATGGTGAAGTCAACGTGGCCGGGGGTGTCGATGATGTTGAAGCGGTGTTCCGGCAAGGACTTGTCCATGCCTTTCCAGAATGCCGTGGTCGCAGCGGATTGGATCGTGATACCACGTTCCTGTTCCTGCTCCATCCAGTCCATGGTGGCGGCACCATCGTGCACTTCACCGATCTTGTGGCTCTTGCCGGTGTAGAACAGGATGCGTTCAGACGTAGTGGTCTTGCCGGCATCGATGTGAGCCATGATGCCGAAATTGCGATAGCGTTCGATAGGAGTGGTGCGTGCCACGGTCGTCTCTCTCTTTGTGTTTTGACCGGAAGGAAATCCTTACCGGTAAATGCCCAAACGCCGCCCATGGGGCGGCCTCTGGATGGATCCACGCGCCCGGAGGCGCGTGAGGTCGCGAAGGCCGGTATTACCGGCTTCCACTGGCGAAACCGATTACCAGCGGAAGTGCGCGAATGCCTTGTTGGCTTCCGCCATGCGGTGCGTTTCTTCGCGCTTCTTGATGGCGCCGCCGCGGCTTTCCGAGGCGTCCAACAATTCAGCAGCGAGCTTGCGCGGCATGGAGTTTTCACCGCGCTTGCGCGCAGATTCAATCAACCAGCGCATGGCCAAGGCCATACGACGCGAAGCGCGGACTTCGACCGGCACCTGATAGGTGGCGCCGCCGACGCGACGCGACTTCACTTCAACAGTCGGTGCGACATTTGCGAGGGCTTTTTCCACCAATTCCAGGGAATTGGGGTTCTTTTCACCGATCACGTCCATGGCGCCGTAGACGATCTTTTCAGCGATCGACTTCTTGCCACTTTGCATGACCATGTTGATGAAACGTGCAATGGTTTCCGATCCGTGCTTCGGGTCCGGAAGGACATTGCGTTGCGGGGTTGAACCTTTACGCGACATGGGTGTATCTCAATCTGTAGTTCTTGGAGCCACCGGAAATCCGACGGCAGGAAATTGGCTTTACGCCTTCGGACGCTTGGCGCCGTACTTCGAGCGGCGTTGGCGACGCTTGGCGACACCGGCGGCGTCGAGCGAACCGCGCACGGTGTGGTAACGCACACCCGGCAAATCCTTCACACGGCCACCGCGGATCAGGACCACGCTGTGCTCTTGCAGGTTGTGGCCTTCACCACCGATGTACGAAATGACTTCGTAACCATTGGTGAGACGCACCTTGGCCACCTTACGCATTGCCGAGTTCGGCTTCTTCGGGGTGGTGGTGTAAACGCGCGTGCAGACGCCGCGACGTTGCGGGCAGTTCGCCAATGCCGGCGAAGTGCTCTTATAAGTTTCCGGGCTCCGCGGCTTGCGGACCAGCTGGTTGATGGTTGCCATGATTTACCGTGTGATTCGAGGGCGGATGCCCGTTCAGTTCAAACAACAAGGCCGGGAAACATGCGAAACCCGGCCAAGTTAGACGAAAAAGTATAGCCGGCTCGACGCCTGCGCGTCAAACCGGCAAAACTTCATTAATCCCCTCATCCGTGAACTGGACACGAGGCGCCATTCCTTGGCACCTCTTTCCAGAATCTGGAGGTGGCCCTAAGGCCCCTCTAACCCGCTAAGTATAACTCAGTTTTCCGGGTTTGCGGCCGGTTCGTCACCTTCGTACATCATGACTTGCGGTGCCGCGGGTTCTTCGACGTCCACCACCGACGGTGCGGCGGCCAGCACATCCAGCTCGTCTTCGCTGAGCAGGCCTTCGGCCTTGCGACGACGTTGGGTGTGATAGGCGAGACCCGTACCGGCCGGAATCAGACGACCGACGATGACGTTTTCCTTCAGGCCGCGCAGGTTGTCGCGGGTACCACGGACCGCTGCCTCGGTGAGGACGCGAGTGGTTTCCTGGAAGGACGCCGCCGAGATGAACGACTCGGTCGCCAACGAGGCCTTGGTGATACCGAGCAGAACCGGTGCCCACTTGGCTTCGATTTCCTTGCGGGCGGCGATCGAACGGTTTTCCTCGATGACGCGCTGACGTTCCAGCTGTTCACCGGCGAGGTAACGGCTGTCACCGGCATCGGTGATTTCCACCTTGCGCAGCATCTGACGGATGATCACTTCAATGTGCTTGTCGTTGATCTTCACGCCTTGCAGGCGGTACACGTCCTGGATTTCCTTGACGAGGTAGGCGGCCAATTCCTCGACACCCTTCAAACGCAGGATGTCTTGCGGGTTCGGTTCGCCGTCCACGACGGTATCGCCCTTCTCCACGTGTTCGCCTTCGAACACGATGATTTGGCGGTACTTGGGAATCAGTTCTTCGTGTTCCTGACCGTCCGGTCCCTTGATGATCAGACGTTGCTTGCCCTTGGTGTCCTTACCGAAGCTGACCACGCCCGAGATTTCGGACAGGATCGCTTGATCCTTCGGCTTGCGCGCTTCGAACAAGTCGGCCACGCGCGGCAGACCACCGGTGATGTCGCGGGTCTTCGAAGCTTCTTGCGGAATCTTCGCGACCACGTCACCCACGCCGACGGCGGCGCCGTCTTGCAGGTTGACGATCGAGCGCGGCGGCAACAGGTATTGCGCCGGCAGGTCGGTACCCGGGATGTTGAGGTCCTTGCCTGCTTTGTCGACGATGCGAACCAGCGGACGCAGGTCCTTGCCTTGCGAACCACGACGCTTCGGATCGGTGATTTCACGCGACGCCAAGCCGGTGAGTTCGTCGGTCTTCTCGATGACGGTGATGCCATCGGTGAAGTCGATGAAGCGCACGAAACCTTGGACTTCCGAAACGATCGGGTGGTTATGCGGATCCCAGTTGGCGATGGTTTGACCGCCCTTCACCGCCGCACCGTCATGAACGGTGATGGTGGCGCCGTAAGGCAGCTTGTAACGTTCGCGCTCGCGACCGTGCAAGTCGAGCACCGACACTTCGCCCGAACGCGACACCGCAACGACGTTGCCGTTGGCTTGTTCAACGAACTTGAGGTTGTTGAACTTGACCGTACCGGTGGTCTTCACGGTGATGTTGTCGATAGCTGCCGCACGCGATGCCGCACCACCGATGTGGAAGGTACGCATGGTGAGCTGGGTACCCGGTTCACCGATGGATTGTGCCGCGACGACGCCGACGGCTTCACCCATGTTGACCAAGTGACCGCGACCGAGGTCACGACCGTAGCAGTGTGCGCAGACGCCGAACGGTGCTTCACAGGTGATGGTGGAACGCACCTTCACCAGCTGCACGCTGTTGTCTTCCAGCTTCTTGACCCAAGCTTCGTCGAGCAGCGTGTTGCGGGTGACGATCGGTTCTTCGTCGTCGCCCGGCAGGAACACGTCTTCCGCCACGATGCGGCCGAGGACGCGGTCGCGCAACGGTTCGACTTCGTCGCCGCCTTCGATGATCGGCGTCATGGTGATGCCTTCCATCGTGCCGCAGTCGTCGAGCACGATGACCACGTCTTGTGCCACGTCGACCAGACGACGGGTCAGGTAACCCGAGTTCGCCGTCTTCAGTGCGGTATCGGCCAGACCTTTACGTGCACCGTGGGTCGAGATGAAGTACTGAAGCACGTTCAGACCTTCGCGGAAGTTCGCCGTGATCGGCGTTTCGATGATCGAGCCGTCCGGCTTCGCCATCAAACCACGCATACCGGCGAGCTGACGGATCTGGGCTTGCGAACCACGCGCACCCGAGTCGGCCATGATGTAAATGGAGTTCATCGACTTCTGATCGATGGTTTCGCCCTTGGCGTTCACCACCTTCTCGGTGCCGATGGTGTCCATCATCGCCTTGGCCACCTTTTCATTGGTGCGCGACCAGATGTCGACCACTTTGTTGTAGCGTTCGCCGGCGGTCACGAGACCCGATTGGTACTGTTCTTGGATTTCCAGCACTTCTTGTTCGGCCGAGGCCAGGATGCCCTTCTTGGCGTCCGGGATGGTCATGTCGTCGATACCGATGGACACGCCGGCGCGCGTTGCATAACGGAAGCCGGTGTACATCAGTTGGTCGGCGAACACGACGGTGTCCTTCAAGCCCAACATGCGATAGCTGGTGTTGATCAGGCGGCTGATGTTCTTCTTGGTCAGCTCGGTGTTGACCAGCTCAAAGGGCAGGCCCTTGGGCATGATCTCGGCGAGCAAGGCACGACCGACGGTGGTTTCAACGATCTTGGTGCCGGTGACATCCCCAACGGTTCCGGTGATACGCACCTTGACCTTGGCGTGCAGTTCGACCACGCGACCGCCTTCGTCGTGTTGTGATTCGTATGCACGCTTCACTTCAGAGACGTTGGCGAACACCATGCCTTCACCACGCTTGTTTTCAAGCGCGCGGGTCATGTAGTACAAGCCCAACACGACGTCTTGCGACGGCACGATGATCGGCTCGCCGTTGGCAGGCGACAGGATGTTGTTCGAGGCCATCATCAAAGCGCGGGCTTCGAGCTGCGCTTCGATCGACAACGGCACGTGGACAGCCATTTGGTCACCGTCGAAGTCGGCGTTGAATGCCGTACACACGAGCGGGTGCAACTGGATGGCCTTGCCTTCGATCAGGACCGGTTCGAATGCCTGGATACCGAGACGGTGAAGCGTCGGTGCGCGGTTCAGCAACACCGGATGCTCGCGGATCACCTCTTCGAGGATGTCCCACACTTCCGCTTCTTCGCGTTCAACGAGCTTCTTCGCCGCCTTGATGGTGGTGGCGAGGCCGCGCGATTGCAGCTTGGCGAAGATGAAGGGCTTGAACAATTCAAGCGCCATTTTCTTCGGCAGACCGCATTCGTGCAGACGCAGGGTCGGACCGACCACGATGACCGAACGGCCCGAGTAGTCGACGCGCTTGCCGAGCAAGTTTTGACGGAAGCGACCTTGCTTGCCCTTGATCATGTCGGCGAGCGACTTGAGGGCGCGCTTGTTGGTGCCGGTGATGGCGCGGCCGCGACGGCCGTTGTCCATCAAGGCGTCAACCGATTCTTGCAGCATGCGCTTTTCGTTGCGCACGATGATGTCCGGCGCGGTGAGTTCAAGCAGGCGGCGCAAACGGTTGTTGCGGTTGATGACGCGACGGTAGAGGTCGTTGAGGTCGGAGGTCGCGAAACGACCGCCGTCCAGCGGCACCAGCGGACGCAGGTCCGGCGGCAACACCGGCAACACCGTCATGATCATCCATTCCGGACGGTTGCCCGATTCCTGGAAGGCTTCGATCAATTTGATGCGCTTGGTGAAACGCTTGAGCTTGGTTTCCGAGGAGGTCGAGGCGATCTCTTCCTTCAGGTTGACCATTTCGCTTTGCAGGTCGATCTCTTTGAGGAGTTCGAACACGGCTTCAGCACCCATGCCGGCTTCGAAGTCCTTACCGAACTCTTCGCGGGCCAGCATGTATTGCTCTTCGTTGAGCAACTGGCGAGGTTCGAGCGTGGTGAGGCCGGCGTCGGTGACGACGTAGGCTTCGAAGTAGAGGATGCGTTCGATGTCACGCAGGCTCATGTCCAGCATCAAACCGATGCGCGACGGCAGCGACTTCAAGAACCAGATGTGCGCGACCGGCGATGCGAGATCGATGTGGCCCATGCGTTCACGGCGCACTTTGGCGAGCGTGACTTCGGTGCCGCACTTTTCACAGACAACGCCGCGATGCTTCATGCGCTTGTACTTGCCGCAGAGGCATTCGTAGTCCTTGATCGGTCCGAAGATGGCCGAGCAGAACAGGCCGTCACGTTCCGGCTTGAAGGTGCGGTAGTTGATGGTTTCCGGCTTTTTGACTTCGCCGAACGACCACGAACGGATCATGTCCGGGGATGCGAGCGCGATCTTGATCGCGTCGAAGTCCGGCAACGCACGCTGCATGTTGAACAGATTGAGAAGATCTTTCATTAGTGTTCCTCCAACTCCATGTTGATGCCGAGCGAGCGGATTTCCTTCAACAACACGTTGAACGATTCCGGCATACCCGCCACCATTTCGTAGTTGCCATCCACGATGTTCTTGTACATCTGGTTACGGCCCTGCACGTCGTCCGACTTCACAGTCAGCATTTCTTGCAAGGTGTAAGCGGCACCGTAGGCTTCCAGTGCCCAGACTTCCATTTCACCGAAGCGCTGACCGCCGAACTGCGCCTTACCACCCAGCGGCTGCTGCGTGACGAGCGAGTACGGACCGGTGGAACGTGCGTGCATCTTGTCGTCCACCAAGTGGTTCAACTTCAGCATGTGCATGTAACCGACCGTGGTCTTGCGATCGAAGGCTTCGCCGGTACGACCGTCATACAACTGGGTCTGACCCGACACCGGCAAATCAGCCAATTCGAGCATGGCCTTGATTTCCGATTCGGCAGCACCGTCGAACACCGGGGTGGCCATCGGCACGCCGTCGGTGAGGTTGTTGGCGAGGCGCATCAGCTCTTCATCATTGAACTGGCCGAGGTCAACGCGGACTTCGTGTTCGATGGTGTCGTGGTTGTAGATCTGATCGAGGAACTTGCGCAGTTCGGACACGGCGGCCTTGGCATCCAACATGCGTTGGATCTTCTGGCCCAGACCCTTCGCCGCCCAACCCAAGTGGACTTCGAGGACCTGACCGATGTTCATCCGCGACGGCACGCCGAGCGGATTGAGCACGATGTCGACGGTTTGGCCGTCGGCCATGTACGGCATGTCTTCCACCGGCACGATGTTCGAGACGACACCCTTGTTACCGTGTCGGCCGGCCATCTTGTCACCCGGTTGGATGCGACGCTTCACTGCCAGGAACACCTTGACCATCTTGAGCACGCCCGGTGCCAGATCGTCGCCTTGTTGGATCTTCGAGCGCTTGTCTTCAAAGCGGCGTTCGAATTCCTTGGCGTGCAGTTCGATTTGCTTTTGGGCGCGTTCGATCGCGTCTTGCGCGTCGTCGTCCTTCATCTTCAAAGCGAACCACTGCTTGCGATCGAGTTGGTCGAGCACCAGCGAGGTGATGGTTTCACCCGACTTGACACCCACCCCGCCCTTCGCGGTCTTGCCGAGCAAGACTTGGCGCAGACGCTGGTAGATGGCGGCTTCGAGGATCAAACGTTGGTCGTCGAAATCCTTCTTGACGCGACGGATTTCTTCTTCCTGGATCTTCAATGCGCGCTTGTCGCGATCAACACCGTCACGCGTGAAGACCTGCACGTCGATGACGGTGCCGTCCATGCCCGGGGGCACGCGCAGCGAGCTGTCTTTCACGTCGGAGGCTTTTTCACCGAAGATGGCGCGAAGCAGTTTTTCTTCCGGGGTCAGTTGGCTTTCGCCCTTGGGCGTGACTTTGCCGACCAGGATGTCACCTGCGCGCACTTCCGCACCGATGTAGACCACGCCGGATTCGTCGAGACGATTCAAGGCATGTTCGGACACGTTCGGGATGTCTTGCGAAATTTCTTCCGCGCCGAGCTTGGTGTCACGCGCTTGGCAGACCAGTTCTTCGATGTGGATGGTGGTGTAGCGATCTTCTTCAACGACGCGTTCCGAGAGCAGGATCGAGTCTTCGAAGTTGTAGCCGTTCCACGGCATGAACGCGACCAGCATGTTTTGGCCGAGGGCCAATTCGCCGATGTCGGTGGACGGACCGTCCGCCAAGACGTCGCCGCGTGCAATCACATCACCCACGGTGACCAACGGGCGTTGGTTGATGCAGGTGTTTTGGTTGGAGCGGGTGTATTTGACCAAGGTGTAGATATCGACGCCGGCATCGGTTTCACCCGAAATTTCGGCTTCGTTGACCTTGACCACGATACGGCCGGCATCGATTTGCTCGATGACACCGCCGCGACGTGCGTTCACGGTCACACCGGAGTCACGCGCCACGGCGCGTTCGATGCCGGTACCCACCAGCGGCTTTTGCGCGTGCAAAGTCGGCACGGCTTGGCGCTGCATGTTCGCACCCATCAATGCACGGTTTGCGTCATCGTGCTCAAGGAACGGCACGAGTGCGGCAGCGACCGACACCGTCTGCATGGGCGAGACGTCCATGAAGTCGACTTCGCTCGGCGGACGCAGCGTGGTTTCACCTTGGTAACGACAGGCAACGAATTGCGCATCGATGTTGCGGTCGGCGTCTTGTGCGGCGTTGGCCTGCGCAATGACGTATTCGTTTTCTTCGATGGCCGACAGGTATTCGATCTCGTCGGTGACGCGACCGTTGATCACCTTGCGGTACGGGGTTTCAAGGAAACCGTAACCGTTGGTCCGTGCGAACACGGCCAAGGAGTTGATCAAACCGATGTTCGGACCTTCCGGCGTTTCGATGGTGCAGACACGACCGTAGTGCGTCGGGTGAACGTCGCGGACTTCGAAGCCGGCGCGTTCGCGGGTCAAGCCGCCCGGGCCGAGGGCCGACACGCGACGCTTGTGCGTGACTTCCGACAGCGGGTTGTTTTGATCCATGAACTGCGAGAGCTGCGACGAACCGAAGAACTCCTTCATCGCAGCCGCAACCGGCTTGGCGTTGATCAGGTCTTGCGGAGTCAGGCCATCGGTTTCCGCCATGGTCAGGCGTTCACGCACGGCACGTTCCACGCGGACCAAGCCTACGCGGAAGGTGTTTTCAGCCATTTCACCGACCGAACGCACGCGACGGTTGCCCAAGTGGTCGATATCGTCGACGCCACCGCGGCCGTTGCGGATTTCGGTCAGCACCTTGATGACATCGAGGATGTCGGAGGTGTTGCCGTTGGCTTCAACGTAGCGCTTGCTTTCGTCGTCGTTGCGGTCTTGGAAGTAACGCGCGTCGTACAAGATCGGCGAGCCTTCGACTTCGCGACGGCCCAGACGGCGGTTGAACTTCATGCGGCCGACCGACGACAAGTCGTAACGGTCGAAGGTGAAGAACAAGTTGTGGAACAGGTTTTGCGCAGCGTCCTTGGTCGGCGGTTCGCCCGGACGCATCATGCGGTAGATTTCGACCAAGGCATCGAGCTGGGTCTTGCTGTGGTCGATGCGCAGGGTGTTCGAAATGTACGCGCCGCGATCGAGATCGTTGGTCCAGATGGTACCGACGGCCGTGACGCCCGCTTTGCGGAACGCTTCGAGATGCGCTTCGGTGATTTCGTCGTTGGCACTGGCGATGAGTTCGCCGGTGGATTCATCGACGACGTCGTGCGAGAGCACGCGACCCATGAGGTAGCTGTCCGGCACGGCGAGCGCGGCGATGGCGGCATCGTTCAATTGCTTGACGTGACGCGCGGTGATGCGCTTGCCGGCTTCCACAATGACCTTGTCGCCATCGGCGAGGTCGAATTCGAGCGTTTCGCCACGCAGACGATCCGGCACAAGCTCAAGCTCGACGCCTTCGCTCAAGATATGGAAGGTGTTGATTTCGTAGAACTCGTTGAGCATTTCTTCGTTGGTGTAACCCAACGCGCGCAACAAGATCGAGACCGGCAATTTACGGCGACGGTCGATACGGGTGTACAGGGCATCCTTCGGATCGAATTCGAAGTCGAGCCAGGAGCCGCGGTAAGGAATGATGCGTGCGCTATAGAGCAGCTTGCCCGAGCTGTGGGTCTTGCCACGGTCGTGGTCGAAGAACACACCCGGCGAGCGGTGCAATTGCGACACGATGACGCGCTCGGTGCCGTTCACGATGAACGTGCCGTTTTCGGTCATCAGCGGGACTTCGCCCATGTAGACGTCTTGCTCTTTGACGTACTTGACCTTCTTGTCGGACGATTCGCGATCGTAGATGACAAGACGGACTTTGGCGCGCAACGGGGCGCCGTAGGACAAACCGCGGTTGCGGCATTCGCGCTCGTCGAACGGCGGTTCACCCAAGGTGTAACCGGCATATTCGAGTGCGGCGAAGCCATTGTTGCTGCGGATCGGGAACACCGACTTCAAGGCTGCATGCAGACCTTTGTCGTCGCGCTTTTCCGGATCTTTGTCGGCCTGCAGGAATTCCCTGTAGGAGTCGACTTGAATGGCGAGCAGGAAGGGCACCTCGAGGATCGCGCGGCGTTTGCCGAAATTCTTTCGAATGCGCTTCTTCTCGGTGAAAGAGTATTGCTGTGCGGATGTATTCGCCATGATCTTGAAATCACCTTCATTTGAGGCCAACGGAACGCCGTTGGAACTGTCAGGAAATCGCCTTGCGGCGCTGTGCTGTCAGTTGGAAGTCGCTGGTATTGCCGGCACCAGCACGCCCTCTATTACCACTTCCAAATCGCGTGTATTGCGGTAGATCTATTACGTATTTCATAAAACGGCCAAAGGCCGGGGGCGAACCCCCAGCCTTGGCTTGGCTACCTACGATTGCAGGCAGCGCATGAAAACTTACTTGAGCTCGACTTGAGCGCCAGCAGCTTCCAGGTCCTTCTTCATCTTTTCAGCGTCTTCCTTCGAAGCGCCTTCCTTCACGGTTTGCGGTGCGCCTTCGACCATGTCTTTGGCTTCCTTCAAGCCCAGACCGGTGATTGCGCGCACTGCCTTGATGACTTCAACCTTCTTGTCACCGGCAGCCTTCAGGATGACGTTGAATTCGGTTTGTTCTTCAGCAGCAGCAGCCGGGCCGGCAGCCGGGCCGGCCATCATGACCGGAGCAGCGGCGGTGACGCCGAACTTTTCTTCGATGGCCTTGACCAGTTCCATGACTTCCATCAGCGACTTGGCGGCGATGGCGTCAACGATTTGTTCGTTGGTAAGCGACATTGTGAGTACCTTCAATTAATGTTTCGGATGAGAACCGGAGATCCGGTTCGCGTTAAAAGACGTTGCGGATTATTCCGCTGCAGCGGTTTCGGTTGCTTCTTCAGCCGGGGCGGCATCGCCACCACCTTGCTGGTCGGCAACAGCCTTGACCACACGTGCGAACATCGATGCCGGCTCGGCCAAGACGCGGGCAAGCATGCCCAGGGCTTGTTCGAGGGTCGGAAGCGAGGCAAGCACTTCGACGTGGCTGGCCGGGTAGGATTGACCACCCACGACCACCAACTTCGGTTGCAGCTTGTCGTTGCCCTTGGCGAATTCCTTGACCAAGCGACCGGCAGCGCCGGGCTCTTCCAACGAAAATGCATAGAGGAGCGGACCGACCAATGCGTCTTTGGCGCATTCGAATTCGGTGCCGTCCACAGCACGTGCAGCCAGGGTGTTCTTGACAACTTTCAAGTACACGCCGGTTTCACGGGCCTTTTTGCGCATCGCGGTCAGTTGTTCGACCGTGGTGCCAGCATATTCGGCGGCGATCAGGGAATGGGCCTTGGCGGCAACGTCAGCCACTTCTGCGACGACGTCTTTCTTTTGGTTCAGATTAAGAGCCATTGGCATTCCTCTTTTCGAATTTCCGCATCCGGCTCCAGCCGGTTGCGGGCTCAATCAACACCTTCCGTGGTGTCGGGGATGCAAGCATCCCTAGGTGCCGGCTTCCGAATCGAGGCGAACCCCGAAACATATTGGAAGGGCGACCATCTACGCAGGTTGTGTCCGTTACCGGACAGGATTAAGCAGCCTCGCTTTGTTCGACGGCGATTCCTTGCCGTGTCGAGCTTCCTTGCCCGTCGTCGAACTGCGCCGACCGCACCTGCGGTCTTTGATGGCGTCGCGCAACTTGCGTTGCGCGGGCCTTCAAAATTTTTTCCTCCCCTCTCCCTCCGTGAGAGGGGTTGGGGGTGTGGCGCTTCTAGTCTCTTGAACTTGAAAGCGCCTCATCCGCCCCCTTCGGGGGCACCTTCTCCACTTCGTGGAGAAGGGGATTACTTGAGGTTCAGGGTCGACTGGTCGACCGTGACGCCCGGGCCCATCGTCGAGCTGATGGCCACTTTTTGCAGGTAAGTGCCCTTCGAGGTCGAGGGCTTGGCCTTGACCAGGTCGACGAGCAGCGCTTCCAGGTTGTTCTTCAGCTTGGCGGCATCGAAGTCAGCCTTGCCGATGGTGCAGTGGATGATACCGGCCTTGTCGGTGCGGTAACGGACCTGGCCACCCTTGGCGTTCTTCACAGCTTCACCGACGTTCGGGGAAACGGTGCCGACCTTCGGGTTCGGCATCAAGCCGCGCGGACCGAGCACGGTACCGAGCTTACCCACAACGCGCATGGCGTCCGGGGTCGCGATGACGACGTCGTAGTTCAGATCACCGGCTTGCATTTTTTCAGCCAGATCATCCATACCGACGATGTCGGCGCCAGCAGCCAAAGCTTCTTCAGCCTTCGCACCGGCCGGCACGAACACAGCAACGCGAACCGACTTACCGGTGCCTTCCGGCAACACGGTCGAGCCGCGGACTTGTTGGTCCGACTTGCGCGCATCGACGCCGAGGCGCACGGCCACGTCGACCGATTCCACGAACTTGGTCTTGCTGTTGTCCTTGACGATCTTCAGTGCTTCATCAATGGCGTATGCCTTGCCTTGTTGCACGGCAGCGGCGATGTTCTTTTGACGTTTCGTTTGTGCCATGGGATCAGCCCTCCACCGTCAGGCCCATCGAACGGGCCGAACCCGCGATGGTTTTTACAGCCGCGTCCAGATCTGCAGCAGTCAGATCGGGTTCTTTGGCCTTTGCGATTTCTTCAAGTTGCTTGCGGGTGACCTTGCCCACCTTTTCGGTGTTCGGGCGCTTGGAGCCCGACTGGATGCCCACAGCCTTCTTCAACAAGATGGTCGCCGGCGGCGTCTTGGTGATGAAGGTGAAGGTCTTATCCGAATACGCGGTGATCACGGTCGGAATCGGCAAACCCGGTTCCAGCTTCTGCGTCGCAGCGTTGAACGCTTTGCAGAATTCCATGATGTTGAGGCCGCGTTGGCCGAGGGCCGGACCGACCGGCGGCGAAGGGTTGGCTTGACCCGCCTTCACCTGCAGTTTGATGTAACCAATAACTTTCTTTGCCACTTTCTTTCTCCTTCGAGTTCAATCGCTCGCCTTGCGGTCCGCTCCTCGTCTTTGGGGTTTTACAACTTATTTTTGCTTTTCAACCTGGCCGAACTCGAGCTCGACCGGGGTGGAACGACCGAAAATCAGCACGGCCACGCGGACCTTGCTCTTTTCGTAATTGACTTCTTCGACGACGCCGTTGAAATCGTTGAACGGGCCATCGACAACACGGACCATTTCGCCGGCTTCGAACAGCACCTTCGGACGCGGCTTCTCGACACCTTCTTGCACGCGATCGAGGATGCGATCAGCCTCTTCGTCGGCGATCGGCAGCGGACGGTCGGCGGTGCCGCCGATGAAGCCCATGACCTTGGAGGTTTCCTTGATCAAGTGCCAGCTTTCGTTGTCGATGCGCGGAATGCCGTTTTCTTTATTGGTGGCGATTTGAACCAACACGTAGCCCGGGAAGAACTTGCGTTCCGAGCGGCGTTTTTGGCCCGAACGCATTTCCACGACCTCTTCGGTCGGGACAATGACGTCGCCGAATTTGCTTTGCATGTCGTAATTGACGATGCGTTCGCGCAATGCCTGTGCAACGGTCTTCTCGAAACCGGAATACGCGTGCACGACATACCAGCGCAGGTTGCGGTTGTCGTCCATCTTCGTTGCGATTTCTTCTTGCGTTGCTTCGGTCATGTCTTTTCCAAATCCTGTATCAGCGGGACAACAGCCACTTGATCAGCTGCGCGATGATCGCGTCGAAGCCGAACAAAACGAGGCTGAAAATCACGACCACGAGCATGACGATCCAGGTCATGCGCATGGCTTCTTGGCGGGTCGGCCAAACCACTTTGCGGAGCTCGAAGATCGATTCGCGGGTGAACTCGCGCAGCTTCGGACCTTTCGTGCTCGACATGAAGATGAGTGCGGACACTGCCATCCCACCAACCACGGTCAGGACGCGCAACCAGGCGCTCCATTGACCATCAAACCAGTAGTAGGCGAAGACGCTTGCTGCAAGCAACAGACCTGCCACGACGAACTTCGCCATATCGGCGCCGTTGCTCGCTTTGGGTTTGTTTTGAACCGCTTTGCTATTCACGCTTTATCGAACCTTCTTGTTCGATCCCGGAGGATCGCGTCAGTGGAGTGGCACGCCAGGAGGGACTCGAACCCCCAACCTGCGGTTTTGGAGACCGCTGCTCTGCCAATTGAGCTACTGGCGTAAACCTGTTGAATCCACGTCTTGTTTAAACGACAAGGGCGAACGGTGTTCCGTTCGCCTTTGTGCGCATCAAGGGCACCTTTTTAGAGCGCCTCATCCGCCCCTTCGGGGCACCTTCTCCACTTTGTGGAGAAGGAGGGGGATGATTACTTGATGATCTTCGAAACCACGCCGGCGCCGACGGTACGGCCGCCTTCGCGGATCGCGAAGCGCAGACCTTCGTCCATGGCCACCGGGTTGATCAAGCTGACAACCATCTTCACGTTGTCGCCCGGCATCACCATTTCAACGCCTTCCGGCAATTCAACCGCACCGGTGATATCGGTGGTACGGAAGTAGAACTGCGGACGGTAACCCTTGAAGAACGGCGTGTGACGGCCACCTTCGTCTTTCGACAACACATACACTTCGGCTTCGAAGTCGGTATGCGGGTTGATCGAACCCGGCTTGCACAACACTTGGCCGCGCTCAACGTCGTCACGCTTGGTACCGCGCAACAGCAAACCTGCGTTGTCGCCTGCTTGACCTTGGTCCAGCAGCTTGCGGAACATTTCAACGCCGGTCACGGTCGTCTTCTGGGTCGGACGGATACCGACGATTTCGATTTCGTCACCAACCTTGATGATGCCGCGTTCGATACGGCCGGTCACCACGGTGCCGCGACCCGAGATCGAGAACACGTCTTCCACCGGCATCAGGAACGGCTTGTCGATGTCGCGTTCCGGTTCCGGAATGTACGAATCCAACGCGTCAACCAACTTCAGGATGGCCGGCACGCCGATGTCCGATTGGTCGCCTTCCAAAGCCAAGCGAGCCGAACCGTGCACGATCGGGGTGTCGTCGCCCGGGAAGTCGTACTTCGACAGCAATTCACGGACTTCCATTTCGACGAGTTCGAGCAGCTCGGCGTCGTCAACCATGTCAGCCTTGTTCAAGAACACCACAATGTGCGGCACGCCAACTTGGCGCGACAGCAGGATGTGTTCGCGGGTTTGCGGCATCGGGCCGTCAGCGGCCGAGCACACCAGGATCGCGCCGTCCATCTGCGCTGCACCCGTGATCATGTTCTTCACGTAGTCGGCGTGGCCCGGGCAGTCAACGTGCGCGTAGTGGCGCGTCGGGCTTTCGTATTCAACGTGCGCGGTCGAGATCGTGATACCACGGGCCTTCTCTTCCGGCGCGGCGTCAATCGCCGAGTAGTCTTTGAATTCACCACCGAAACGCTCTGCGCCAACCTTCGTCAGTGCTGCCGTCAAGGTCGTTTTGCCATGGTCAACGTGACCAATCGTGCCCACGTTCACGTGTGGCTTCTTGCGCTCAAACTTTTCCTTTGCCATGTCGCGTCTCGGTTTGGTATTTGAAAGTGGTGCTCACGAATGGAATCGAACCATCGACCTCCTCCTTACCAAGGAGGTGCTCTACCGACTGAGCTACGTGAGCGGAGTTTTACTGTTACCCGATAAAGCAATTCAGTGGAGCGGGAGACGGGAATCGAACCCGCACTAGTAGCTTGGAAGGCTACAGTTCTACCATTGAACTACTCCCGCATCGGGAACATCTTCAACATCAGTTTTGTTCGTGCCGTCTTCGATGTTTTGAAGATGGTGGAGGGAGGTGGATTCGAACCACCGAAGGCGTAAGCCAGCAGATTTACAGTCTGCCCCCGTTGGCCGCTTGGGTATCCCTCCGCCGAAACCGACTGGCGGTGAAAGAGCCGACTATTCTGAGGCTGATCTGAAGTTATGTCAACGCCTTTGAAAAGATTGTTTTCTATCTTTTCTGACCTGCGTCGGAACGCTGATCTCCGGTCATTATCTCATCCGCGAAGATGGCGACGTGGGGAATCCCGTCGGCGCCGATCCAGCCGCGAAACATACCGTCGGTGTTGAACGGAAACGCGAATTCACCTGTCGCGGAGAGCACAATCGCCCCGCCGTCGCCGCCCAAACGCGGGATTTCTTCGTTAATGACCGCTTGTCCGGCCTGCGCAGGGTGCTCATTCAGGTACTTCATGCGTTCACACACCGCGCTGGCCGCGTGGGTGCGGATGTAGTACTCACCCCAGCCGGTGCCGGAGACGCCGCAACGCTCATCGGCCCAGGTGCCGGCGCCGATGATGGGCGAATCCCCGACCCGACCCCAACGCTTGTTCATCATGCCGCCGGTGGAGGTGCCTGCCGCGAGCCCGCCTGCGGCGTCGAGGGCGACGGCGCCAACTGTGCCGAAATGTTTGCGCGCTTCGACGTCGGTGAAGGCGGTTTTGCGCTTTTCTTCGTTCAGAGTCTTTTGCAGCTGTTTCCAGCGTTTTTCGGTCTTGAAGTAAGAAGGATCGACCAGGGTGATGCCCTGTTCTTTTGCGAAGGCTTCCGCACCGTCGCCCACCAGCATGACGTGGCTGGATTTTTCCATCACCGCACGCGCGGCAAGAATCGGATTACGGATGTGGTGAACACCGGCGACCGCACCGGCCCGGCGGGTTTTGCCTTCCATGATCGAACTGTCGAGCTCGTTTTTGCCGTCATGGGTGAATACAGCACCCTTACCGGCGTTGAAATGGGGACTGTCTTCGAGCACGGTGATGGCCGCGGTAACGGCATCTAGCGCGGGCTTGCCCTGCTGCAGTTGTTGATAACCGCGCGTCAGCGCGGTGGACATCGCAGCACGGATCTCCGCCTCGTCTTGGGCGCTCATAGTGCGCTTGATGACGCCGGCGCCGCCGTGGATGACGAGGACGGCTTTGGGGTTTTCTGCGGCCTTGGCGCTGAACGGCAGGGTCGCGGCGAAGAGCAGTGCGCTGAGGGCGAGCTTGCGTGGCATGGGATGGAGTGTTTGGCGGGGATTGGGTGAGTTTAGACGCTTGAGGAGCGCCTCACCCGCCCCATTCGGGGCACCCTCTCCACTTTGTGGAGAGGGGAAGTCAAGAGCGCCTCACCCGCCCCTTCGGGGCACCCTCTCCATCGGAGATGGAGAGGGGAAGGATTTCCTTCTCCACGGAGTGGAGAAGGTGGCGCGCAGCGCCGGATGAGGCGCTTTTTAAGGCCCGCCTCAGACGTTAAACCGGAAATGCAAAATATCGCCTTCCTGCACGCGATATTCCTTGCCTTCCAAACGCAGGCGCCCTGCTTCTTTGCAACCCTGCTCACCCTTGTACTTGATGAAGTCGTCGTAGCTCATCGTTTCGGCGCGGATGAAGCCTTTTTCGAAATCGCTGTGGATGGCGCCGGCGGCTTGCGGTGCGGTGCAGTTCTTTTTCACGGTCCAGGCACGCACTTCTTTCACGCCTGCGGTGAAATACGTTTGCAGACCGAGCAAGGCATAGGCCGCGCGAATGACGCGATTCAAGCCGGGTTCGTCGAGGCCGAGGTCGGCGAGGAAGGTATCGCGGTCTTCGTCTTCCAATTGCGAGAGTTCTTCTTCAATCGCTGCCGAGACAGCCACAACTTGCGCACCCTCGCCTTCCGCGCGTACACGCACGGCGTCGAGATGCGCGTTGTTGTCGAAGCCATCTTCCAATACGTTGGCGACGTACATCACCGGCTTGCCCGTCAGCAAGAACAAGTCGCGAATCAGGGCGCGATCTTCATCACTCAAACCCATGGCACGAACGGGCTTGCCCGCATCGAGTCCAACACGAACGCGACCCAACACTTCGGCACGCGCCTTGGCGTCTTTGTCACCGGATTTCGCACTGCGCTCGGCGCGTTGCAGCGCTTTTTCAACGGACTCGAGATCGGCCAGCGCGAGCTCGGTATCGATCGTGTCGATATCGGCGAGCGGATCCACTTTATTGTTGACGTGAATCACGTCCGGATTTTCAAAGCAACGCACCACGTGCGCAATGGCATCGACCTCGCGGATGTGCGCGAGGAATTTGTTGCCCAGGCCTTCGCCCTTTGCCGCGCCGGCAACGAGACCGGCGATGTCGACGAACTCGACCGCCGTCGGGATGACGCGTTCGGGCTTGACGATGTCACTCAGCGCATTCAAGCGCGGATCCGGCACAGGCACGACACCGGTATTGGGCTCGATCGTGCAGAAAGGAAAGTTGGCGGCGGCGATACCGGCCTTGGTCAGCGCATTGAACAGCGTGGACTTGCCGACGTTCGGGAGACCCACGATGCCGCATTGGATTGCCATGATCTTTTCTTCCTGTTTATTTCGAGGTGTGCAGAATTTTCTGCGCTTCGTTTCGGTCGCCGTCGATGAAGCGCGGCATAACCGCAAGGGCTTCATCCACACCGCGTCCGATGAGAATGTCTTCGTCGGCCGTCGGGCGGCCAAGCACCCAACCGGTCACGCGATCTTTGTGTCCAGGGTGGCCAATACCAACCCGCAGACGATGAAACTTGCCATGGCCCAGCAAACGCATGATGTCGCGCAGGCCGTTTTGGCCGCCGTGGCCACCATCGAACTTCAATCGGACCTGGCCCGTGGGCAAGTCCAGTTCATCGTGGGCCACCAGCATTTGTGCGGGATCGATTTTCCAGAACTGCAATGCCGCCAATACCGACTTGCCGCTCAGGTTCATGAAAGTGGCCGGTTTCAGCAGCCAAACGTCGTGACCGCCGATCGACACCTTCGCGGTTTCGCCGAACAGCTTGCCATCAACATTCCAGCGTGCGCCCGCTTGCGCCGCCATTTCTTCAACAAAACGAAAACCCGCATTGTGGCGGGTTTTCGCGTGTTCCTGCCCCGGATTCCCGAGGCCGACAATGAGCCGGATGGTGTCCATGATTCACCGGAATGCGCGAGACGAGACGTCCGCGCACCCCTTCGACATGATCAGGCTTCGCCGCCTTCTTCGGCAGCCGGTGCGTCGCCTTCAGCGTCAGACTGCGCTTCGGCTGTTGCTTCGGCGGCTGCGGCTTCATCGGCCGCTTCGTCTGCTGCAGCGGTGCGGTTCAAACGTGCCACGGCAACTGCCGGGTTGTGCGCTTCATCGATCGGGTGGACCAATTCGACGCCCTTCGGCAATTTGACGTCCGACAGGTGCACGGTGTCACCGGTGTTGATCTTGGACAGATCGACTTCGATGAATTCCGGCAGGTCTTTCGGCAAGCAGGTGACTTCGACGTCGTTCAGTTCACTTGTCACCGACACTTCCGAGTTCTTGCCGGCCGGCGAGTCTTCGATGTTGATGAAGTGCAACGGCACGCGGGTGTGCAGCTTTTCACCGGCCTTCACGCGTTGGAAATCCAAGTGCATGACCAGTTGCTTGTACGGATGGCGTTGCATATCGCGCAACAGCACGCTTTCGACTTTGCCGTCGATTTCCAGCGAAATGATCGAGGAATAGAACCAGTCGTTTTGCTGGGCGAGCCACAGCGGTTCGTGTTCGACTTCGATCGATTGCGGCGCGGCGTCACCACCGTAAACCACTGCCGGCGTACGACCCGCATGACGCAGGCGGCGGCTCGCACCCTTCCCTTCGTCCTTGCGGCCATAAGCCTTGATTTTATGTTCAGTTGCCATGTTTGCTTACTCACTACGGTTGAAAACCACATCGCTGTGGTTGGATGACTTGCCCGCGACCAGACAAGCCTTGAAAAAATCAGTCGACGTACAACGAACTCACCGACTCACCGAAGGCGATCCGGCGAATCGTTTCGGCCAGCAGCTCCGCCACCGTCAGTTGGCGGATTTTCGGGCAGGCTTTGGCTGCCGCGCTGAGCGGGATGGTGTCGGTGACGACGAGTTCGTCCAAAGCGGACTTTGTGACGTTGTCGATGGCGGGACCCGACAACACCGGATGGGTGATGTAAGCCGCCACTTTCGTGGCGCCACGCTCTTTGAGCGCTGCAGCCGCGGCACATAGTGTACCCGCTGTATCAACGATATCGTCCACCAGCACGCAATTTTTGCCTTCCACCTCACCGATGATGTTCATCACCGTGGCGACATTGGCCTTGGGACGACGCTTGTCGATGATGGCGAGATCGGCGTCATCCAGGCGTTTGGCGATGGCCCGGGCCCGCACCACGCCGCCGACGTCCGGAGACACAACGATCAGGTTTTCGGTGCCGTAGGCGCGCCAGATGTCCGCCAGCAGCAGCGGCGAGGCATAGACATTGTCCACCGGGACGTCGAAAAACCCCTGGATTTGATCGGCGTGCAGGTCGACGGTCAGCACACGGTCCGCCTTCACGGCCGTGAACATGCTCGCAGCGACCTTGGCGGTGATCGGCACGCGGGCCGAGCGCGGACGGCGATCTTGGCGGGCATAGCCGAAATACGGGACGACCGCGGTGACTTTGCTGGCCGAAGCGCGCTTCAGCGCATCAATCAAGACCAGCAACTCCATCAGGTTTTCGGCGCTCGGCGCCGATGTGGGCTGAATGACGAAGACCTCTTGCCCACGCACGTTTTCTTCGATTTCGACCTGGACTTCGCCGTCGGAGAACTTCCCGACCAAGGCCTTGCCGGGGCGAATGCCGAGTTCGGCGCAGACGGATTCGGCGAGGGGCCTGTTGGCGTTACCGGTAAAAACGAGAAGGTTACGTTCGTCCATCGATACACCGCGCGGTCATGAAACGTGGATGCCGGAAACAAAATCGGAAACCTCAGTGCCCTGCGATTTCCGTTCTTGTTCTTATTCGAATTGGCAGGGGCGGAAGGATTCGAACCTACGCATGCCAGGATCAAAACCTGGTGCCTTAACCACTTGGCGACGCCCCTATTAGATTTTTTCCACCGCATCCAGCAGTGGCGACTGATCCGCACCTTGAACTACCCAAGATGCGCAGCCCGCAGGAACGAATCCTTGCGCCGCTTCAGCCGCTTGGCGCGATTCGCATTCGATGAACACCACACTTCCCGAACCTGTCAATTGCGGTTTTCCCGCGGATAACAAGGCACGAAACAGGGCATCAACTGCGTTTTCGCGCCGCCGGAGGACAGCTTCAAAGGCATTCACCTTGTCGACCCGCCCCTCGGCGAAGTCCGATATTGTGACGGGTCGGGAATCGCGCGTCAATTCCGGATCCGAAAAAAGTTCAGCCGTGGCGGCATGAACCGCCGGCTTCGCCAACAAGTACCAAGCATCCGGTAGCGCGATCGGCGTCAACACTTCGCCCATTCCGGTCGCAAATGCGTTGTGACCGCGGACGAAAACCGGCACGTCCGCACCGAGCGTCAGGCCGATGTCTGCCAAGGACGCCGGGTCAAGTCCGGTGCGCCAGAGCGCGTTGAGCGCCACCAACACAGTGGCGGCGTCCGAGGATCCGCCGCCGAGGCCCGCGCCGGTCGGAATTGTTTTTTCGATGGCGATCGAAGCGCCGGCACGCACGCCGGTGTGCTGCTGAAGCAAACGGGCGGCGCGAATGGCGAGATCGGCATCTTCAGGGACCTCCGCATGACCCTGCCCTTCGCGCCGGACCTGGCCGTCCTCGCGCAATCGGATTCGCACGGTATCGCCCCAATCGAGCAAGCGAAAGACGGTTTGCAAGGCGTGGTAGCCGTTCGGCAGCACCCCGGTGATTTGTAAGAACAAATTCAGTTTTGCCGGCGCCGGAAACGCGTGCCACACACTCGCTTGCGTCATGGCGTGGCGGACTTCAACCACGAGTCAATGACCAGCCTCACTTGACCCGTGCCGTTGCGCGCGAAGATGCGCTGCGGCGGTCCGCCGACCTCGCCACCTTCGAACTTCAGCGTCCAACCCGATTGCGTGAATCCAATGACGCGCGGCGCGGCGCCAGCGCTGAAGACATAGGCGGAAGCGCTGGCACCGGGAGACGGCAACGCATGTACCCAATAGCGCATGTCATCGACCGGGATGGTCCAGCCAGTGGCCTGCTTCAAGAGGTCGACCGGATCGCGTCCACTGCGCGGTCCACCCTTCATGCCGAGCACGGTGCTCCCCGCCGGCGTGACTTCCAATTGCCAGGATTGCGAGGTCACCGGCGCCGAGAGTTCGACCTGATAGGTTTCGAACGATTGCGCATCCCAAGCGATTCCCGCGTTGCCGCCTTGGCTGCCCTGACTGATCGCGATGCGACCACGGAATGCGAAGGCGGAAGCCGCGTCACTTTGAATGGCTTTCAGGCGCGCGCTGGATTGGTTCAAGCCGCCGATGGCGCGTTCGCAGGCTGGGGAAGTTGATGCACCGGAACACGTGATTGTCGCGCCCGTTTCTGCCGAGGGCTTGGGCACCGTTGCGCAACCAGCGAGCGCGACAAGGGCGAACATCAACATCGACTTCTTCATCTCACTCTCCAATCAACGCGATCGCGCGCAGCAGCGAGCGGTTTTCGGGATCGATTTTCTTCGCTGTGGCAATCCAGCGCTTGGCCTCTTCGCGCTCACCGAGTTTCCAAAGCACTTCGGCGATGTGCGCGGCAATTTCAGCATCGCGTTGCAGGACAAAGGCTTTGCGCAAGTGCGGAAGCGCCTCTTTTGCGCGTCCCAACCGATAAAGCACCCAACCGTAACTGTCGATGATCGCGGCGTTGGAAGGTTCCGCCAAACGCGCGCGGTCGATGAGCTGCAGCGCTTCCGCATAGCGTGAGGTGCGATCTGCCAAGGTGTAACCCAAGGCGTTGAGCGCCATGGTGTTTTCCGGATCGGTCGCGAGAATGGCCCTCAGATCGGCCTCGGCTTTGTCGATGCGATCCAATCGCTCCCAAGCCAAGCCGCGTGCATAGAGCAACGCGTTGTCATCGGGCATGGCGGCCAGCGCGCGATTGTAGGCTTCGATTTCGCCTGCTCCGTCTTTTTCTTGCCGGCGGAATTCCGCCTCCAACACGAAGGCATCGCGCCGGACATTTTCGGCAGCACGCGGATCGCTTTGCATTTCTTTCAGCGTCGCAAAGGCTTCGGGCTTTTTGCCGGTTTCAAACAGGATATTGGCGATTCGGATGCGCGCGTTGTCAGCCAGCGCGGGATCCTTGACCTTGCGGTACCATGCCAAGGCCTGCGGATAGCGCTTCAGCGTTTCATCCATGGTGCCGAGAATCAGCATCAATCGTTGCGATTTCTCCGGCCGAGCATTGATGTCGTCGTACAGCTTTTCCAGACCGGCCATGTCTTCGGCTTTGGCCAACATGGCTGCACGCAGACCCAAGGTGTCTTCATCTTGAGGACCCAGTGCCATGACGCGTGCGGCGCCGGCAGCATCCCCGGTCAAGTCATACTCGTTTGCGACAAGCACTCGGAGTCTGCGATCATCCGCAGCGCCTTTCTCAAGCGCTGCAAGCACGCCACGGGCTTGCTCGTATTCGCCTTCATCGCGCAATTGCGAGGCACGTAACAACTGCACGCGAGGTTCGTTCGGAAAGCGCGTGACGATATCCGCCACCATGCGACTGGCCAACGCGGGCTCACCCAAACGTTGCGCCAATCCGGCAAAGGCCAACCAAGGATCCAGCGTACCGGGCAAGGCATTGTTGTCCGCCAAACGTTTCAGGACATTCGCGCTGACGCTCATGTTGCGGCTTCCGCCAGACAATGCCGTGAGGGCCAAGCGCCAGCCTTGGTCATCTTTGCGTTGAATCAACGCCGTTGCAATCCGCGCCGCGTCGGCAACCCGTTCTTCGCGTAGGGCGATACTGAGTTCCGCCATCGCCAAGGTCGCCGTGTCGGTGGTGGGGTGCCGCTTCCAAATCTCGAATGCCCGCTTGGCGGTGACGTCGTCATCTGCCAGCAACGCCAAGCGCGTTGCACGCTCGGCCAACACGCCGTCGTCCGATGCTTGGGCCGCTTTCAAATAGAAGTCCGCCGCTTCCCTCAAGCGACCTTCCTGCGTGGCAAATTCGCCCGCCAAGGTGTCGCGCAGCGTTTCGGGTGAAGCCGTCAGTGATTGCGAACGATTCTCATCCTTGGTGACCTGCTGCGCATGAAGCGGCGAAACCAATAGGAAAACAGTTGCGCAAAGTGCGATCACGCAGGGTTTTCGAAGTGAAAAATCAAGCATTCCGCAGGTCCGAGCTTTAGAATTGGCAACCATCATGTTGAAGCTTATCCCAAGCGCCTGAACGTATGCCCCTGCATGCCATCGGCTTGAATCACCAGTCTGCGCCCATCGCCCTACGCGAGCGGGTGGCGTTTGCGGGTGAGCGTTTGGGTGACGCTCTGGCGGCCTTGAAGGCGCAACCGGGCGTGCACGAAATTGCCGTGCTTTCCACATGCAATCGCACCGAGGTGTATGCCATCACCGACACGTCGGCGTCGCCCGTGGCCGATTGGTTGGCAACGCACGCGGCCGGCAATGGTGATTTGCACGCCTATCTGTACACGCATGGCGATGCCGACGCCGCACGCCATTTGTTCCGCGTGGCGACCGGCCTTGATTCGATGGTTTTGGGCGAGCCGCAAATCCTGGGACAGGTCAAGCAGTGCTGGAGTGATGCCAAGAGTGCCGGCACCCTCGGGCCGCACCTGGACCGTCTGTTCCAACATGCGTTCTCAACGGCCAAGCGCGCACGCAGTGAAACCGCCGTGGGCAACAACTCGGTGTCGGTGGCGGCTACGGCCGTGAAACTCTCCCGCGAAACCTTCATGCGACCGCAAGAAGCCAACATCCTGTTGGTCGGCGCCGGTGAAACCATCGAGTTGGTCGCACGTCACCTGACGAATCTGAAACCCAAATCCTTGATGTTCGCCAACCGGACATTGGCGCATGCGCAAAATTTGGCAAGCCAATACGCAGGCGTGGCGATCGCATTGGAAGACTTGCCGCACCACTTGGACGCTGCGGATATCGTGTTCAGTGCCACGGCAAGTCAGCAACCCGTCATCACGCAGGCGCATGTTGCACAAGCTTTGAAAGCGCGCAAACACCGTCCGATGCTGTTGATGGACTTGGCGGTGCCGCGCGACGTTGCAGCGGATGTGGCGGCGTTGAAAGATGCGTTTGTTTACACGGTGGATGATCTGCATCGCGTCGTGGAAGAAAACGTGCAGACACGTCGCGATGCGGCGTCCGCAGCCGATGCCATCATCGAACTGCAAGTCGATCGCTACATGGAGATGCTGGCATTGAACGCACATGGCAAGGAAGCGGTCCGAAAGATCCGCGCGCACGGTGAGCGTGCCCGCGAGGATGCCGTCTCCAAGGCGAAAGCCCAGTTGGCCGCGGGCCACGCCACTGAAGCCGTGATCGAACAGTTGGCGCACACGCTGACCAACAAACTCATGCACTCGCCCACTGCGGCAATTCGACAAGCGGCCATCCAAGGCGATGCCGATCTGGTTCGGGCTGCCGACCTTCTCTTTCCTTTTGATGATGTGAATGATGCTGCCGGGACTCCGTCGAAAACTTGAGGCACTGGCGGAGCGACGCGAAGAACTCGAAAGGATGTTGGCCGATCCGGCGGTGATCGGCGATCAAAACAACTTCAGAAAGCTGTCGCGGGAGTTCGCGCGCCTTGAGCCCGTGGTCATCGCGTTGGCCGCGGAGCGTCAAGCGCGCGAAGACTTGCAGACCGCCGAGTCGCTGCGCGACGACCCCGAAATGCGGCAAATGGCTGATGAGGAAA
This sequence comes from Lysobacter soyae, assembly GCF_019551435.1. Taxonomy (NCBI): domain Bacteria; kingdom Pseudomonadati; phylum Pseudomonadota; class Gammaproteobacteria; order Lysobacterales; family Lysobacteraceae; genus Lysobacter; species Lysobacter soyae. The sequence goes on along the minus strand of NZ_CP080544.1, from coordinate 695,158 downwards.
TGGCCTCTGCGCGTGCACGCCTTGCCGCACTCGAAGGCGAACTCATGGCGCAATTGTTGCCGCGCGATGCGCGCGACGATGGCAGCCTGTATCTGGAAGTGCGCGCAGGTACCGGCGGTGACGAAGCCGCCCTGTTTGCCGGTGATTTGTTTCGCATGTACTCGCGTTATGCGGAACGCCAAGGCTGGCGTGTCGAAATCGAATCCGCCAACGAAGCGGAGCGTGGCGGCTTCAAGGAAATCATCGCCCGCGTCGAAGGCGAAGGCGCGTACTCCAAATTGAAATACGAGTCAGGCACGCACCGTGTGCAACGTGTGCCCGAAACCGAGTCGCAAGGACGCATCCACACCTCCGCCGCCACCGTGGCCATCATTGCCGAAGATGCGGGCGAGGTCGAACTCGAGATCAATCCATCCGACTTGCGCGTGGACACCTTTCGCTCCTCCGGCGCAGGGGGTCAGCACGTCAACAAGACCGAGTCGGCGATCCGCATCACGCATATCCCGAGTGGCGTCGTGGTGGAAAACCAAACCGAACGCAGCCAACACGCCAATCGCGAAAAGGCCATGCGGCGGTTGAAATCGGTGTTGGTCGAGGCGGAGATCGAACGTCGCGAAGCCGCTCAAGCCGCAGACCGGAAGTTGCAGGTCGGCAGCGGCGACCGCAGCCAACGCATTCGCACTTACAGTTTCCCGCAAGGCCGGATCACCGATCACAGGGTGGAAGGGCTCACGCTCTACGATTTGCTCGCGGTCATGGAGGGCAACCTCGACGTGTTGATCGGTCGACTGCAATCGGAAGCCCAAGCGGACGCGCTGGCGCGGATGAACTACGAAGACTGAGTGTCATCCGGACTTACCGTCGAACACGGTATGCTCAACCCAGTTACCGGAGGACGCCAGATGGTCGAAAAAACCCGGATCAAACAAGCCACTCTCGACGACATGGACGAGTTGGCGCCGATGTTCGATGCGTATCGTGTGTTTTACGGCTGCAAGTCTGATGTGCGTCGTGCGCACGACTGGCTGCGTGCGCGCATCGGCAACAACGAATCGACGGTATTGATGGCGACCACGGGAAACGACCCCGCGGGTTTCGTGCAGATGTACCCCATGTATTCCTCTGTGCACACGGCGCGGATTTGGATCTTGAATGATTTGTTTGTCGACCCGGCACATCGTCGGAGCGGTGTCGCACAAGCCCTGCTCGACGCGGCGAAGTCATTCGCACGTGACGACGGGGCCCGTTCGATCATGCTGGAAACGAGCCGCGACAATGCCGCGGCACGTGCACTGTACACAGGCAACGGTTGGCAGGAAGACGACACACAGTGGTACTCCCACATCCTTTGAGCGCGCCATGTCGAAACTGAGTTCAAAAGAATACGAAGCCCTACTCGAACCCATGCAGGTGGAGCTCCTCCACCTCTCGCAGTGGCTGCAGGCGGAAGGCAAGCGTCTCGCGGTTGTGGTCGAAGGCCGCGACACCGCGGGCAAGGGTGGCGTTATCAAGGCCATCACCGAACACCTCAATCCGCGCATGGTGAGGCATGTTGCGCTTCCCAAACCCGACGCGCGCGAGCAGACCCAATGGTACTTCCAGCGCTATGTCGCCCACTTGCCTGCTGCGGGCGAAATCGTGTTGTTCGACCGCAGTTGGTACAACCGCGCCGGCGTGGAAAAAGTGATGGGCTTCGCCACGGAATCGCAGGTGTCCGCCTTCTTGAAACAAGCGCCGGTGTTTGAAAAGCAATTAGTCGACGACGGACTTTTGCTTCGCAAGTACTGGCTGACTTGTGATCAGGAAACGCAGGAAAAACGTTTTGCCGAACGACGCACAGATCCTCTCAAAGGTTGGAAGCTATCGCCGATCGACGTCTCTGCGCGCGAGAAATACGCGGAATACACGCGGGCGCGCGAAGCCATGTTGAAAGCTACGCATACACGAAGCGCGCCGTGGACGCTCGTCGACTTCAACAACCAACGCCTGGGACGATTGACGATGATCCGTCACCTGCTGGATTCATTGGCGGATTTTGTCGTGCCGCAGAAAAAGGTCGCCTTGCCCGCGCTGAAACAGCCGCTCAAAAAAGAGCACTACGGCGTGGTCAAACCGATCAAAAAATTCAAGCTACCCTAACGTCAAGCTTTCGGGACTGCATCCGCCTTGGCAGACTTGTCGATTTCCTCACGCAGCATGTTGGCGTGCACAGGCCCCGCGAAAACACGCGCCAGCTTGCCGTTTGGATCGATCAACCAGGTTTTGGGCAGGAACTGCACGGAACCGAAACCGGCCGGTGGGCGCATCGGATCCATGGCGGCAATGGGATAGACGACAGGATGCTTCTCCAAGAATGCATCGAGGTCGGCGCGCGCAATGTCTTCCATATCAAGGCCGATGACTTTCACGTCTTCGTTCATGGCATCCAAGGCCGACAACTCCGGCATTTCCTCGATGCAAGGGCCGCACCAGGTCGCCCACATGTTGACCACCACCCAGTGACCGCGTTGCGCTGCCAGATCGAATGTCTTGCCATCCAGCGTCGGTACCGACAGCGTCATGGCATCGCCTACTTTTGCCTCCGTCGGCGGCGCGGGGACGGGTGCCTGCGTTGCCTGTTCAGGCGCATCGGCGGTCGCGCCGGTCGGCGTTTGGCGAGAACACGCACCTGCGCCCAACACGACAATCAATGACGCCGCGGCAAGCGACAAACGGGGGTATTTCATGCTTCCAATCCTTCATAAATACTTGAGACGCGCCGCTTCAATTTCTCGCGCATCGGCAAACGCAGATCATCGATCACCCGCAATACGGCTTTACCGAGCGGATCGTCATGACAGGGCAAATGCGCCTCATGCACCGGCACCCTGAGCCGGCCTGCCACGTAAAGCTCCTGCAAATTGACTTCGTCCAAATCGCGCGAGAGGAACCATTCGCCGTTCTCGTTCCGCTGCACGATGCCGACTTCATTCAAATAGCCCAGCATGTCTTGCACAAGGGCATCGGTGAGCATGGGATCGAGTCGTTGCAACTCTTCACTGTGCATGCCGTGGCCCTGCTTGCGTGCCAGATGGAAGCGACCGAGCATGCGCAGCATGCCGTAGATTTCGAAGCCCTCCGGCAAGCGTTGCGACGCGGGTTGATAGCGGAAAGCCGACAGGCTTGATGCGAACGAGGCACCCAACAACACCGACACCCAAACCAGATACATCCACAACAGGAAAATCGGAACGAACGCGAGGGCGCCATACAACTTGCTGTAGCTGCTGAAGTTGCCGATGAAGGCACCGATGCCCCACTTCACCAATTCGAATCCGGCGACCGCGAAAATGGCGCCGCCGAATGCGTGGGCCCATTTCACAGTGCGATGCGGAACCACTTTGTACAGCACCGCAAACGCACCGAACTCAATCAAAAGCGGCGTGATGCGCAAGGCGAGGTGTTCCAGCGCTTGGCCGGGCGCGGATTCGAACACCGTCAAGGCGAACAACTTTGACGACAAGGCAAGGCTGGCCACGGCGATCAGGCTGCCGAGCGTCAGTACCGTCCAATACACCAGAAACCGGCCGAACTTCGGACGCCCCACCGACACACGCCAAATCCGGTTGAACGTGGATTCGAGGCCGGTCAAGGTGATCAGCAACGAAATGACCAAGGCAATGATGCCGGCCGTGGTGAGTTGCGCCGCGCCATCGGAAAATTGAATGACGTATTTCTCAACTTCGCGCGCCGAGGATGGCACGAAGTTCGAGAAAATGTAGTCACTCAGTTGCACCCGCCATTTCGCAAACACGGGAAAGGCGCTCAACATGCCGAAGACCACGGTCGCCAAGGGAACCAACGCGAATACCGTGGTGTAGGCCAACGAGCCCGCGGATTCAAACAATCGATCCGCCCAAAAACGCTCCGCCACAAAACGCAGAAATGTGCGACGACGAATCGGGTCGGTGATCCGGTGGTGATAGATGTGGAGGCGCTCACGTAAATCCATGCGCCCAAGCCTAACCGCTTGCGGGTGAATTGGGCGGAATTGCGTACACTGTCCGCTGCGTGAAACAGATGGATTCGGACAAGGGAATGGCGGAAATACTGGTGCTCTACTACAGCCGCGGTGGATCGGTGGCCGCTTTGGCGCGGCAAATCGCCCGCGGTATCGAAGAGGTGCCCGGCATGCAGGCGCGTTTGCGCAGCGTGCCCCCGGTGGCCGTGCAAACCGAGGTGGCGCAGCCGCCGGTGCCCGAGGAAGGCGCACCCTATGTCAGCAAGCGCGATTTGGAAGAGTGTGCGGCACTCGCCTTGGGTAGCCCGACGCGCTTTGGCAACATGGCCGCACCGGTCAAGCATTTCATCGACACGCTGGGGGCCGAGTGGGCCAGCGGCAGTTTGGTCGACAAACCGGCCTGTGTTTTTACCTCGACCGCCTCGATGCATGGAGGGCAGGAATCGACCTTGCTGTCGATGATGGTGCCGCTGCTGCATCACGGCTGCTTGATCACGGGCATTCCCTTTCACGGCACAGCGCTGTCAGACACCCGGACCGGCGGCACGCCCTATGGCGCAAGCCACTATGCCGGGCCGCGCGACGACAACACGCTGTCTGAAGACGAGGCGGCATTGGCACGCGGCCTCGGCACACGGCTTGCGCGAGTGACGCGCGCCATGCAGCACGCATGAAACGGGCACGCCATGTCTTGATGGGGGCACTGGCCGCGCTTTGCGTTCTCTACCTCTTTTGGTTCCAGCACAAACCCGCGGCGTTGGTCATTTTTGCCCTGCCGGTCGCGCTGCTCTTGCTTGGTGTGGCACTCAAGCGACGCACCGCAGGATTCTGGTCGGCTTTGTTTGCGCTGCTCTGGTTCTCACACGGCGTCATGGTGGCATGGACGCGTGCGCCTGAACGTGGCATGGCCTGGATTGAACTGTTGCTAGCGGTCGTCGTGGTTTTTTCCGCCAGTCTGCCCGGCATGCAATCACGCTTCGCCAAGCGCCCCGACTGACGACCGCTATAATTCGCGCTACGTGTCACGCGTGAATTTGGAACAAGACCCATGGACTCCCTGCTCATCGTCACCACCGGTGGCACGATCGACAAAATCTATTTCGATGCGAAATCTGACTATCAGGTCGGCGACCCGCAAATCGGACGGATTTTGGAAGACCTCGGCGTGGCGTTCCGGTTCCGGGTCATTGCGCTACTGCGTAAGGACTCCTTGTTTATCGATATGGGGGATCGCGAACTGATGCGTGCCACCATCGAGGCGCAGCCCGAAACGCATGTACTGATCACCCACGGTACCGATTCGATGGTCGAAACCGCCAAGGTATTGGCCGCCATCCCGAACAAGGTGATGGTTTTGACCGGTGCGCTCAATCCCGCGCGATTCGAAGGCTCGGACGCGGAGTTCAACATCGGCTGTGCCGTCGGCGCCGTGCAATCGTTGGCCCCGGGCGTGTACATCGCCATGAACGGCCGGATTTGGGATCCTGCCAAAGTCCGCAAGAACGTGGACGCCAATCGCTTCGAAGCCAGCGAAGGCTGAGGCTTAAAACATCCCAGTTTCGAGTTTTGCCGCATCCGACATCATGTTGCGGTTCCACGGCGGATCGAAGACGAGTTCAACATCGGCTTCCGCGATGGTCGGAATCAGTTCCAACTTGCTTCGCACATCATCGACGAGGATGTCGCCCATGCCGCAGCCGGGTGCGGTCAGGGTCATCCGGACATCGACACGGTATTCGGCGTTCTCGACCGGGGTGAGCTCGGCGCTGTAAACGAGCCCGAGCTCCACCACATTGATCGGAATTTCAGGATCGAAACAGGTGCGCAGTTGTTGCCAGACCAGTTTTTCGATGTCTTCGACCGTCGCGCCTTCGGGAAGTTCGATGGGCGTGGGTGGTTCCTTTCCGATGGCATCGGCATCTTTGCCGGCAATGCGCATCAGATTGCCCTCGACAAAGACAGTCCAACTGCCGCCCAAGGATTGGGTGATGTAACCGATGCTGCCAGCCGGCATCACCACGTTCTCACCTGAAGGGACCAGCACGACATCACAATCGCGCTCGAATTTGACCGGTTCGCTGCTACGGGAATACATAACGCATAGTTTAGCCGCTCCCATTTATCCTGTACGGATGTCTTTGCCTTCTCAATCCGCATCGCCCTCCGACCCGCGCGGGCGGTGGCGCCTGCCAACCCTGCTCGTCCTGGGTGTCTCCGTGGTCGTGCTGGCCCTTGCTTGGACCGTGCTGGCACTGGTCTTCGACCGGGAATTGAGCGGCTTTGCGTTGGTCGCCGCGGCATTGCTGGCGTCGACCCTGCGTTATTGGAAGGCACCCGAGCGTGCGTCCAGACCATGGGTGGCCGCCATCGCGTTGGCGGTGTGCGTGCTGCTGGCGCGGTGGTGGATCGCGGCAGGCTTCCTCGGCGCCAGCTTGGGTTTGTATCCGCAGGAATCCGTTCAGCGAATGGGGCTTTGGTTCGCCACCTATTTGAACCTGCACGCGTTGGGCGCGGTCGACTATTGCCTGTTTGCCTCGGCCCTTTTGCTGGCTGCTTATTTGGCGCGCCCCCGTGTCTAGGTCTGTCAACGGGCGGCGTCCTCGGGCGTTGATTGCATGTAACCCACGTCACAATGAAGGAATCACTCGCAGATGTGTCCGGACGCCGGTTTGGTACCGCGCATGAGCGAGGGTATCGACACCAAAACTTGGCCGAACATCAATGCGTTCTTCAAGGACGTGAACGCGCGTGCATTCCGGTTTGCCGAATACGGATTGCGTAGCCGGGAGGACGCCATGGATGCCGTCCAAGACGCCATGTTGAAGATGTTGGCGTATGGCGACCGGCCGTCGAACGAATGGACACCGTTGTTTTGGCGGATTTTGCGGACGCGGGTCATCGACATGCAACGCCGACGCAAGTTTCGTTTGAGTTGGATGTTGGGTGGCGTGGAAGAAGACTCGAGCGTGGCATGGGCGGATACGTCAGCCGACCCCGCACGCGCCCATGACAACCGCGAAGCGTTCGAACACTTCTCGGTGGCGATGGGGAAACTGCCCGCCCGTCAGCGCGAAGCGTTCAACCTTCGCGTGCTGGAGGAATTGGATGTTGCAACCACCGCGAGCGTCATGGGTTGCAGCGAGGGATCGGTGAAAACCCATCTCTCACGTGCTCGCGCTGCTTTGCAACCGTATTTGGAGGACTTTTCATGAACACCGAACACAGGCTTGACCAACGCGCACGCGACTTGCATGCGGTCGGACTTGCCCACGTGCCGTTTTCGGTCACCACCCGCTTGCATCCGCAGGCAACGACCCCTGCCCGACACGGGATTTGGCGTCCGGTGATGGCGGGCGCGATGGTGTTTGCCTTGGCGGCGGTTGGCATTTTGCAACTGCAATCGCCAACACGAAAACCTGCGCCTGCGGCGATCGCCACGGCGCCTTCGGCAGGTTTGCCGGTGGCGTCGCCGACCACGGCGATGGACAACGACCCCGAGTTTTACGCGTGGCTTGGCAGCGATGCCAATGCTTTGCATCTGGAGAAATGAGTATGAAATTCCCGAGCCTGGTCTTCGCCGTATTGGTGGCATTGGGCACACCCGCATACGCGCAATCGCAGCGCCCGCAAACGCAGCAATCGCTGTCCGATTGGGAGGCATTGACGCCGGCGCAGCGCGAGGTCCTGATCGCACCGCTGCGCGCCCGTTGGAACGACAACCCCACGCAACGTGCGGAAATGATGAACCGTGCGCAGCATTGGGCGTCGATGTCGCCGACCGAGCGCAAGTTGGCGCAACGCGGCATGCATCGTTGGGAGAAGCTGAGCCCCGAACAACGCGCGGAAGCCAAGGAACTGTATTTGCGAATGAAGACGATGACGCCGGAAGCACGACGTGCGCTGCGTGATCAATGGCATTCCATGACCGCAGAACAGCGGGCGGCCTGGCTGAAAGCCAACCCGCCACGCTGATTCACCGCTGCACTGCAAACCCGACGGCGCCCGCGTGGCGCCGTTTTTACGCGTATGTGCCGGAGCGTGCATGGCACAATGGTCCTGGCGCTTCTTACAAGAAAACACATGACCGATTGCCTTGAATGTCTGGACGCGCGGCGTTCAGTTCCTTACACGCAGATGACCGGGCCCGGCCCCGACGACGGGCAATTGCTGCGGATGCTGAACTCGGCCTCACGCGTCCCCGATCATGGCAAGCGCGTGCCGTTTCGTTTCATCGAAATACGCGGAGAAGCCCGTGAGGCGCTGGGCGCAGCCTTGGAGCAGCGTATGCGCGCGCTCGATCCGGATGCTGCCGATGGCGTGTACGAAAAGGCGCGCAAGCGTTTCAGCTACGCGCCCGTGATCGTCATGGTTGTCGCCGCGCAAGGCGAAGACATGAAAATCCCCGCGCACGAACGCTACGCCACCGCTGCCTGCGTGTGTTTCGCCTTGCTGCTCGCGGCGCAAGCGCAAGGGTTTGTCGCGCAATGGCTCACCGGCGTCGTTGCCAGTGATCCTGAAATCCTTCGTTTGCTCGGCGTCGGTGCCGAGGAAGTCTTGGTCGGACATATTCATATCGGCAGTACGTCGACGCCGGTGCCTGAGCGTATCCGGCCGGAGGCCGCCGATTTGCTGACACGCTGGACGCCGGCGTGAGCGGGATGAATCGCCCTGCGGTCCACTTGGTGGATGCCAGCATGTATGTTTTTCGTGCTTGGCATTCGATGCCGGATGCTTGGCACGACGAAGACGGTTGGCCGCTCAATGCGGTGCATGGCTTTGCACGCTTCCTGTGTGAATTGCATGAGCGCGAACGTCCTGCGCACATCGTGGTGGCCTTTGACGAAGCTCTGGATTCTTGCTATCGCAATACGCTGTATCCCCAGTACAAAGCCAATCGTCCGCCGGCGCCGGAAGAATTGCGGCGGCAATTCGTTACCTGCAAAGCCATTGCCGATGCACTGGGCTTGAATGTGATGTCGCATCACGAATTCGAAGCCGATGACCTCATCGGTGCCGCCATGGTGTTGGCGCGCGAAAAGGGCTTTCGCGGCATCATTGTTTCAGCCGACAAGGATTTGTCGCAACTTTTGCAAGACGACGACGAGCAGTTCGATTTCGCCCGCAATACGCGCTGGACGCACGCCGGCGTAAAAGCGAAACATGGCGTGCACGCGCATCAGATTGCCGACTATCTCGCCTTGTGCGGTGATGCGGTCGACAACATTCCCGGCATTCAAGGGATCGGTCAGAAAACCGCCGCGCAATTGATCTCGCATTTCGACAGCCTCGACGCGCTCCTTGACCGCGTGGACGAAGTACCGCACTTGCGCATCCGCGGAGCGCACGGGATCGCGTTGCGACTCAAAGCACAGCAGGCCGATGCGCGACTGTTTCAACAACTGACCCGCATCGCCACACACGCACCGGTCGGTGAGGCACAGCCGCCCTTTGCGCGCACGGCGGTCGATGTCAGCCGATTGACTTCTCTTTGCGATACTTTGAAATTCGGCCCACTCACCCGCCGCAGGTTGTTGGCGGTGGCGGGCGTCACTGCCTAGCGGGGGAAACGCGATGTCGCAGCACACAGATGAAGAAAGCGAAGTCTTGTATTTGGGCAAATGGCTGCGCCTCGTCAAGCGCGGACATTGGGAATCTTGTGAGCGCGTGCACGGCGACGGCATGGCGGTGCTCATCATGGCGGTCACGCCACAGGATGAAGTGCTTTTTGTCGAACAATTCCGCGTACCGCTTGGCAAACGCACCATCGAGATGCCGGCCGGACTGGTCGGTGACGATGACGCCGCCGACACCTTGGAAGCGGCCGCAGTGCGGGAGCTTGAAGAGGAAACCGGTTGGCGACCCGGCAAGGTCGACGTGCTGTTGATCGGCCCGACCAGCTCGGGCATGAGCAACGAGCGCATCGCCTTCGTGCGTGCGACGCAATTGACCAAAGTCGGCGAAGGCGGCGGGGTCGCTGATGAAGACATCACCGTGCATCATGTGCCCCGGAAAGAGGCGCCGGCCTGGTTGATGAAAAAATATGCAGAAGGCTTCGAGTTGGATCTCAAGCTTTGGGCAGGACTGTGGATGATCGAACACAATCCCGACGGCAGCAAAGCCAACCCCGAGCGCGCCGACGCACACGCATGAGATGCGTTGACGGATGCTGCAGGCATGGCTGATCGCCAAGCGTCGGTATATGACATCGTTGTGTTGGGCGGTGGCGCCGCCGGGTTGATGAGCGCCTTGACAGCGGGTCGGCTGGGACGTCGGGTGTTGGTGGTCGAGCACGCCGAACGCTGCGGAAAGAAAATCTTGATGTCGGGCGGTGGCCGATGCAACTTCACCAATACCGGCACCACGCCCGCGCAGTTCCTTTCCGCCAATCCGCATTTTTGCAAATCGGCCTTGGCGAAATTCAAGCCGACCGACTTCATTGATATGGTGGATGCGCACGGCATCCGTTGGCATGAGAAAGAACTCGGACAGTTGTTCTGCGACATATCGTCCAAGCAAATCGTGGCGATGTTGCTGGAAGAATGCGCGGCTGCCAACGTTGAGATACGCACCGGTTGCAGCATTGAATCAGTGACACACAACACCGTCGCGTTTGCCATCGCCACTTCGCAGGGACACTTTGCTTCAGAGCGATTGATCGTTGCCACCGGCGGCTTGTCCATTCCGCGAATGGGCGCGACCGGGATTGGTTACCGCATTGCCGAATCGTTCAATCACCGCTTGGTGCCGACGCGCGCCGGACTCGTGCCGCTGACACTCTCCGGTAAACCCCTTGAGCAACTGGCAGATTTGGCGGGCGTCTCCCTGCCGGTGGAATTGCATTGCGGGCGCCAATCCTTCACCAATGCGATGCTGATCACCCATCGCGGGCTGAGCGGCCCGTCGGTTCTGCAAATCAGTTCCTATTGGCGCGAAGGCCAAGCCTTGACTGCGAATTTGTTGCCTGACCACAACATCAACGATCTGCTCGCGCAATGGCGAGCGACGCGACCGGACGCGCACATGCAAACGCTGCTGTCGGAAGTGATTCCCAAACGCTTTGCGCAACGCCTGTGTGAGCTTTCCATTGGCAATGCCCCGATCAAACAATTCGGTGCAAAGCAACTGTCCGATACCGCATCGCTACTGGCCGCGTGGCCGATCGTTGCAAGTGGCACCGAAGGTTACCGCACCGCCGAAGTCACTTTGGGTGGCGTGGCCACAGATGGGCTGTCATCGGCAACGATGATGTCCAAACACCTGCCGGGACTGTATTTCATCGGTGAAGTGATTGACGTCACCGGCTGGCTGGGCGGCTACAACTTCCAATGGGCATGGGCATCGGGGCACGCAGCAGGCACGGCCGCTGCGTTACCCCTGTAAAACGCCGGGCTCAGGCCTTTTTGACGAACTCTGTTCGCAAGACCAAGCCTTTGACTTTGTCGACGTTGCATTCAATCAAGTCTTCGTCGTCGGTCAAGCGGATGTTCCTGCACACGGTGCCGCGCTTCAAGGTGACCGAGGTGCCTTTTACTTTGAGATCCTTGATGACCGTGACGGTATCGCCATCGGCCAAGACCGTACCGTTGCTGTCTTTGACAATGAGGATGTCGTCTTCGTCTTCTTGGGACATCGATGCTTTCCTTAATTGGCGGCAAATTTATCTGTGGCTTCCACCAAGGCGGCGGCGTTTTCATCTTCAAACGCGGAATGCCCCGAGAGCGGCGAGATGTGTAGCGTCGCCTTCGGCCAGACCTTGTGCAGATCCCAAGCGTTTTGAACGGGGCAGACCACGTCGTAGCGGCCATGAACGATCACGCCCGGAATGTGCGCGATTTTGTGCGCATCGCGCAACAGTTGGTCGTCGACTTCAAAGAAGCCCTTGTTCATGAAGTAGTGGTTTTCGATGCGTGCAAATGACAATGCGAAATGGGGATCGCCATGGGACGTGTTGTAATCCGGCGGAATGCGCAAGTAGCTGGTGCCGCCTTCCCAAATACTCCAGGCTTGCGCCGCAGAAAGGCGCGTGGCCTCGTCGTCGCTGGTCAGCCGCTTCGAATAGGCCGCCATCATGTCACCGCGCTCTTCTTCGGGAATCAGATCGCGATAGGGCTCCCAATGATCGGGGAAGAGACGCGATGCACCTTCTTGATAGAACCACTCGAGTTCCCAGCGGCGCAGCATGAAAATTCCGCGCAGGACCAATTCGGTGACGCGTTCCGGATGCTTTTGCGCGTAGGCCAAGGCCAATGTCGAGCCCCAGGAACCGCCGAAGACCTGCCATGCCTCAATACCGAGCATGACACGGATCTTTTCAATGTCGGCAACCAGATCCCAAGTCGTATTGTTTTCGAGACCGGCGTGCGGCGTGCTGCGACCTGCGCCGCGTTGGTCGAACAGGACGATGCGATATTTTTTCGGGTCGTGGAAGCGACGCATGGCGGCGCCGCAACCGGCACCAGGTCCGCCGTGCAGCATGACGACCGGCTTTCCGTCCGGATTGCCGCATTGTTCCCAATAGAGTGTGTGGCCACCTTCGACGCTGAGCATGCCGCTGTCAAAAGGTTCAATGTCCGGGTACAAACCGCGCATATCCAATCTCCAACAAAGATCAGACATTCTATCGCGCCGGCTCAAGCGCCCCGCTGAAATCCCAAGCTCACCCGGTCACGCGACTCGAGGTCTTGCAGTGTTTCGACGCGCTCAAATCCTGCGGTTTCAAGCAATGTGCGCACGGAGGTCGCTTGATCGAAACCATGTTCGATCAGCAAGGCGCTACCCGGATGCAAGCGCGAGGTCGCACCCGTCACGATCAGACGAATGTCATCCAGCCCGTCATCGCCGGAAGACAACGCGCTACGCGGCTCAAAACGCAAGTCGCCTTGCGCCAGGTGCGCGTCGCCCTCGGGGATGTACGGCGGGTTGGAAACAATGCAGTGGAACTTCCGTGCACCGAGCTGCGCATACCAAGCACTTTGGATAAATTCCGCGTTGTCGGCCCCGCAGTGTTGGCGATTGCGTTCGGCGACCGCGAGTGCCGCCTCACTCAGGTCGACACCGATCACATGCGCCATGGGGCGCTCAGTCGCCAACGCCAAGGCGATTGCACCGCTGCCGGTGCCCAGATCCAGAACCTCGAGCGCGGAATTTTCCGGCAGTACCACCAAGGCTGCTTCGACCAAGCGTTCGGTTTCCACGCGTGGTATCAAGGTGGCCGGACTGACTTCCAAATCCAAAGTCCAGAAACCACGGCGACCTTCGATATAGGCCACTGGCTCCCCGCGCTCGCGTCGCTCAATGGCAGAAGCGAACTTCTGTGCACCCGCGTCGGGCATGGGCGCATCCGCATGTAGGAACATCCAAGTGTCGCTCACGTCAAGCGCCCACCGGAGCAAATGGCGCGCCTCTGTTTCGGGAATGCGCATGGACGCTTCACGCAAAGTTTCGCGGAGAGTTCTAGCCTTTGAGTGCGACATCGTTCGCCAATGCACCGGTCATTTCGAGTGGATTGATAGATTTAATCTATTTATTGAATTAAAACAATTGATTTGATTCATCAATTGATTCTGCCTATGCTGGGTGTCACAGAGAAGTTGCATCGTCTGTTCACCCCCGATTTCCACCCCACCCCCCAGGAGACACTCATGTCCTTGATCAATACCGAAGTGAAGCCATTTACCGCGCAAGCCTACAAAAACGGCCAGTTCGTCACCGTGACCGATGCCGACCTCAAAGGCAAGTGGTCCGTGCTGATCTTCATGCCGGCGGCATTCACCTTCAACTGCCCGACTGAAATCGAAGATGCCGCAGACCATTACGGCGAATTCCAAAAGGCCGGTGCGGAAGTCTACATTGTCACCACCGACACCCATTTCTCGCACAAGGTGTGGCACGAAACCTCGCCGGCAGTCGGCAAAGCACAGTTCGCCCTCGTCGGCGACCCGACCCATCAACTGACCCGCGCGTTCGACGTGCATATTGATGAAGAAGGCCTGGCATTGCGCGGCACCTTCATCATCAACCCGGAAGGCGTGATCAAGACGCTCGAAATCCACGACAACGCGATTGCCCGCGACGTCACGGAAACCGTGCGCAAGTTGAAGGCTGCACAGTACGTGGCGAACCACACCGGCGAAGTGTGCCCGGCCAAGTGGAAAGAAGGCGAAAAGACCATCACCCCGTCGCTGGATTTGGTCGGCAAGATCTGATGTCAGATTGCACCCGCGGCACTTCCGCGGGTGCAATGCCCACCCCTCTCAACTGAGCGGGTTGGAAACAGGGCAGCGCGCTGCCTTGTTTCCAGCTTTCTTGAAACCACTCGCGTGCAGCCTTGCGCGCTCCATGAATTCGCCTGAATTTTAAGGAGATGACCATGTTGGATAACACCCTCAAACAACAACTGTCTGCCTACTTGGAGCGGGTCCAGTTTCCGATTTCACTGGTCGCTTCATTGGACGGGTCCGACGCCTCGCGCGAATTGCGCGCCTTGCTTGAAGACATCGCGACGCTGTCCGACAAGGTAAGTTTCAGCGAAGCGACGCATTCGCGGACGCCGTCGTTTGCCATCCGCCGCGATGGCAGTTCGGAAGAGGTACGTTTCTCCGCCATTCCGTTGGGACACGAGTTCACCTCGTTGGTGTTGGCGCTCCTCCAGGTCGGCGGTCATCCGCCGAAAATCGATGACGCGTTGGCAGCACAAGTCAAAGCCCTCGACGGCGACTATGTGTTTGAAACCTTCATGTCCCTGCATTGCCAAAGCTGCCCGGACACGGTGCAAGCCTTGAACACGATGAGCGTTTTGAATCCGCGCATTCGACACGAGGCCATCGACGGTGCCCTGTTCCAAGCGGAAGTGGAAGAACGCGAAATCCTGTCGGTGCCTACGGTCTATTTGAACGGCGAACCCTTTGATGCGGGACGCCTGAGCATTGAGCAAATCCTCGGCAAGCTCGATTCCGGTGCGGCGGAACGTGCCGCTGAAGCCTTGAATGACGTGGCGCCTTTTGATGTCTTGGTGGTGGGCGGTGGCCCGGCCGGTGCAGCCGCGGCGATTTACGCGGCACGCAAAGGCATTCGTACCGGCGTGGTGGCCGAGCGTTTCGGCGGCCAAGTGCTGGATACGATGTCCATCGAAAACTTTCCGTCCGTTGAATACACCGAAGGGCCGAAACTCGGCGCGTCGTTGGAAGCCCATGTGCGGAGCTACGGCGTTGAAATGATCAACGGTCAACGCGCGGCGGAGCTCATACCTGCCCCGGAAACCGGCGGATTGTTCGGTGTGCGCTTGGAAAGCGGTGCCACCTTGAAGGCCAAGAGCATCATCCTTGCGACCGGTGCACGCTGGCGCCAAACCGGGGTGCCAGGCGAAGAGGCTTTGCGCAACAAGGGCGTCACCTACTGCCCGCATTGCGACGGTCCGTTATTCAAAGGCAAGCGCGTGGCCGTGATCGGCGGCGGCAACTCAGGCATTGAAGCGGCCATTGATTTGGCTGGCGTCGTGGACCATGTCACCGTGCTCGAATTCGACAGCAAGTTGCGTGCCGACGACGTGCTGCAAAAAAAGCTGGCCAGCCTGCCGAACACCGCCGTGCATCTGAACGCCCAAACCACGGAGATGGTGGAGAAGAACGGCAAGCTCGGCGGACTCAAGTTCACCGATCGCGTGTCTGGCGAAAGTCGCAATGTCGATGTGGAAGGCTGCTTCGTGCAAATCGGACTACTGCCGAACACCGAATGGTTGACAGGTGCGATTACCTTGAGCCCGCGCGGCGAAATTGAAATGGACGCACGCGGCGCCACCTCGATACCCGGCGTATTCGCCGCGGGCGATGCGACCACCGAGCCGTTCAAACAGATTGTGGTGGCGATGGGATCAGGTTCGACTGCCGCGCTGTCCGCATTTGACTACCTCATCCGCACATCCACTCCGGCAGACTGATGGCATGACACGACCCTTCCAGCTGTTGCGGATCGACCACATTGTCCTTCGCGTCAAAGGGCTTGACGCGAGCGTGGCGTTTTACGGCGCGGAGGCCAATGGTCTTTCTCTGTACGTGAAAGACCTCGACGGCAACGCCTTCGAATTGAAGGGCGCATCAGACCCATGAACCTGCGCGATCTCAAGTACTTTGTCGCGTTGGCTGAACACCGCCATTTCGGCAAAGCCGCCGAGGCGAGCTTTGTCAGCCAGCCGACTTTGTCCATGCAGATCCGCAAACTGGAAGAAGAACTGGGCGTGGCGCTGGTCGAACGCACGTCGCGCAAAGTCATGTTGACGCCGATCGGCGTCGAAATTCTGGTCCATGCGCGGCGTGTGATCGATGAAACCGAGATCATGCGCAACCTCGCGCGCAGCAGTCAGGATCCTTCCACCGGCAGCATCCGTCTCGGCGCATTTCCCACCCTCGGGCCGTATTTCTTGCCGCTGGCAGTGCCGGCATTGCGTGCGGCTTTTCCCAAGCTGGAAATGTTTCTCATTGAAGAGAAGAGCGATGTCTTGGTCGAACAGTTGAAGGCCGGCAAAATCGATGCGGCGTTACTCGCCCTGCCCTTGCACGACGACCGGATCACGGTCGCGCCCTTGTTCGACGAGCGTTTTTTGTTGGCCGCCCCGGCAGACGATCCGTTGGCCACGGCGAAACGGGTCAAGACAAGTGACTTGGTTGACCACAGTCTGCTTTTGCTTGAAGACGGCCACTGCTTGCGTGACCAAGCACTTGAGGTCTGCCGTATGTCGGGTGCGCGCGAACGCGCGGGTTTTCGCGCCACCAGCCTTGAAACACTGCGACAAATGGTCGCTGCCGGCATGGGAATGACTTTGCTTCCCGAACTGGCGGTCCGCGAGGGACAGCCGAGGCCTGAAGGCATGGTCGTACGTACGTTCGAAGGCGCGCAGCCTGTGCGAAGCATCGGGCTGGCATGGCGGGCGAGCGCGCCGGCCGCGGGATTCTTTCAGCAGCTGGCAACGGTGTTGCAAGACACCGCTGCAGATGTCTTGACCCGTTGAGCCGCGGATGAAGATTTCGCGCGGCGGATTTTGGTGGTTACTGACGGCACTCGTCGCCGCTTTTATCTCTTTCGCCTTGCTTGATCATCACCGCCGCCAACAGCGTGCGGTGCTTGCGGCGACAACCGCGTCCGAGCCGGGCACCGGCGGAAACTTCGAGGTCGATGTCGCGGCCATGGATTGTCCGACACCGTTCGCAGACCAATCGCCCGTCGCGCAACCATTGCAAGGCGATGGTGAGGGTCTTCCGAACGCATTCGCCCTTGCCCAAGGCGCGGCGACTCCGATCGCGCCATTCGCCGTCGAGGGCCGCGTCCTCGGCAGAAAGAATTACGACAGCGACCGCGAGTCACGATTTGCCCCGACGGATATCGCCTTCGGTTGGGGACGCATGCGGGATCCATCCGTGATTGATCGACTCCATATCACTCAATCATCGCGCTGGTATCACTACAGCTGGACCGGGGAACCGCCCTTGCCGGTCGCTGAAATCGTACGCAGCAGCGCCAACATGCACATGATCCCGGCAAACACGCGCATTGCCGACGCGCTGTCAGACGTCGCACGCAACGACATCGTTCGCGTCGACGGATTCTTGGTGACGGTCACGGATGGCAAAGGTTGGGGTTGGCATTCTTCGACGACGCGCGAAGACTCCGGTGCCGGCGCCTGCGAAGTGGTTTACGTCTGCCGCGTTCGGATCAAGTCGATTTAGGCTTCAGGCCGGCGACGAAAATACCGGCCAAGGTGATGGCCAATCCGCCCCATTGCCTTGGCGTGGTGTCGATGTGGAACAAAATGACATCCAGCAGGTAGGCCACCAACGGCTGAAACAGCAGCAGCAAACCGAGCACCGCAATCGGCAAAAGGCGCATGGCGCGCGATATCAACACCCACGCCAGACAATGGCCGAACACGGCGAGCGCCAGGATGTAGCCAAAGGAGGCGGCTGATGGAAAAGCGAAGGATTCGCCACCGGCAAGTGCAAAGCCGCCGAGCAACACGCTTGATAGCGCCGCCGCAATGAACAGGATCTGCATGTCGCTCACATGCAGGTGTTCGCGCTCTGAAATCTGCTGCGTCTTCTTGATGCCGACGTTGTAGAAGGCATAGGCAAGACCGGTGGCCAACCCGAGAAACACGCCCCAATGGTAGTTCTCGGGCAAACTGCTCCAGCCGCCGCCCAACAGCAGCCAAAGCCCGAAGAAGGCCAACAGCACGCCCGAGGCATAGCGCCAATCAAGCCGGTCTTTAAAAAACACCACACCGGCAATTGCGACAAAAAACACCTGTGTGTTCGCCAGCAACGTCGAGATTCCGGGCCCAACGATGTGGATGCTTCGATGCCACATCCAAAGGTCCGTGGCGAAGGCGATACCCGGGATGATGCTCCACAGCCATGCGCGGCGCGACATCTTTTTCCAGCCGCCTTGCATGAGCAAAGCGATGCCGAGAATGACCGCGGAAAATGCCATGCGCCAGAATGCCGAGACCGTCGGAGGCATGTCCGCCATTTTCACCATCAACGCATTGGTGCCGATGATGGCTGCGCCGATCAGCATCGGCACCATGGCCGCGCGTGAGACGTCTTTCAACATGTGATCAGTAACTGATCGGGCAAGAGACGCCCGTGCCCTTCAATCCGCAATAACCGTTCGGATTTTTGGACAGGTATTGCTGATGCATGTCTTCGGCGTAATAAAACTCGGGCGCCGGAAAAACGATCTCGGTACTGATGGGCGCCGACAAGCCTTTTTCTGCCAACGCGGCTTCAAATGCCTTGGCACTGGCCTTGGCAGCCTCGAACTGCGCTTCCGTGGTGGCGTGGATGGCCGAGCGGTATTGCGTGCCCAGATCGTTGCCTTGGCGCATGCCTTGCGTCGGGTCATGCGACTCCCAGAAGGCTTTCAACAACTCGGCATACGAAATCACCTTGGGGTCGAAGACGACGCGCACCACTTCGAGATGGCCGGTTTCACCCGTGCAGACTTCTTCATACGTCGGGTTCGGTGTGTAGCCGCCCGCATAGCCCACGGCGGTGGTGAGCACACCCGGCAGGGTCCAGAACAGGCGTTCAACGCCCCAAAAACAGCCCATCCCGAATTGCGCCACCTCGAGTCCCTCGCCGGCAGCGGTTTTCAACGGACGGCCGTGCACATGGTGACGATCGGTGAGCGGCATCTCCGAGGACCGACCCGGCAGTGCCTGTTCGGGCCCCACCATACGCTGCTTATACGCGCCAATGCCTGACATGGTTTTCCTCGCTAAAATGGACGAATGACTCAAGGCCCATTATCTGCAATGTCGAACCCGGAAGATACAAGCGCACCCGTTGGCACGGACTTTATTCGCAATATTGTTCGGGACGACTTGGCGTCGGGCAAACATGCGCATATCAAGACGCGCTTCCCGCCCGAACCCAACGGCTATCTGCATTTGGGCCATACGCGCGCGATCATGACCGACTTCGGCATTGCCGCCGAACACGGCGGCGAGTGCAATTTGCGCTTCGACGACACCAACCCGGCCAAAGAAGATCCTGAATATGTGCAGGCCATCCAGGACGATATCGCATGGTTGGGCTTCCAATGGCACGACTTGCGCCATGCGTCGGACTATTTCGGTGTGTTCCATTTGGCCGCGATCAAATTGATCCAAGACGGCAAGGCCTTTGTCTGTGATCTGAGTGCAGACGAAGTACGCGCCTATCGCGGCAGCTTGACCGAACCCGGCCGTCCCTCGCCTTTCAGAGACCGGTCGATCGAAGAGAATCTCGACTTGTTCGCGCGCATGCGCGCCGGCGAGTTCCCGGATGGTGCCCGTACCCTGCGCGCGAAGATCGACATGGCCTCGCCGAACATCAATATGCGCGACCCGGCCATTTTCCGGATCAAGCACGTCGAACATCAAAACACCGGGAATGAGTGGCCGATTTACCCGATGTACGACTACGCACATTCGCTGAGCGACGCGATTGAAGGCATCACCCACTCGCTGTGCACGCTCGAGTTCGAGGACCATCGCCCCTTGTACGACTGGTGCGTCGACAACGTCGCGCTGCACGACCATCCCGAACTGCTCGCACCCATCACCGAGAAGGGCTTCCCGAACGAAGCCGCCAAGCCGCGTCAGATCGAGTTTTCCCGCTTGAATCTCGATTACACCGTCATGAGCAAGCGCAAATTGATGGCGCTGGTTCAAGAAGGCCTGGTCGATGGATGGGACGATCCGCGCATGCCGACTTTGCAAGGCATCCGTCGCCGCGGTTACAGCCCGCAAGCGCTGCGCTTGTTCGTATCGCGTTTGGGCTTGTCGAAACAGAATTCGACCATTGATTACACAGTACTGGAAAACACCCTGCGCGAAGACATGGACGTGCGCGCCGAGCGCCGCATGGCCGTGATCGAGCCTTTGCGTTTCGTTCTCACCAATTTGCCCGACGACCACGCCGAATTGCTGAACTTCCACAATCATCCGAAAAACGCCGAGTGCGGTGACCGCAAGGTCGCGTTTTCAAACACGGTCTATATCGAACGGGAAGACTTTGCCGAAGTGCCGCCAAAGGGCTGGAAACGCCTGGTGCCGGACGGCGAAGTGCGACTTCGCGGCGCCGGCATTGCCAAGTGCACAGAAGTGGTTAAGGATGCCGACGGCAATATCGTCGAGCTTCGCGGCACGTTGGATTTGGAATCGCGACCGGGCATGCCGGGTGCGGAGCGAAAGGTCAAAGGCACCTTGCATTGGGTGGATGCCAAGACCGCCGTGCCGGCCGAGTTCCGTCACTACGATCGTTTATTCAACGTCGCCGATCCGGACGACGACAGCGACGGCAAAACCTACCGCGATCATTTGAATCCCGAATCCAAACACGTGCTGCACGGTTTCGTGGAAGCCGCGGCCGCGCAAGCCGCCGCCGAGACGTTCTATCAGTTCGAGCGCATCGGTTACTACGTCGCTGATCGCAAAGACCATCGTGCATCGGCTCCTGTTTTCAATCGCAGCGTGACTTTGCGCGACACCTGGATGCAAAAGGAGCGCTGACATGCCCCGCGTCTTCGCATTGCTGCTTAGCTTGCTCGTTTTGGTGTCATGTTCCGCGCCCGCGTCAAAACATCCTGACGCCGCGGTCGGACCCAACCCGTTCGAGAAGCCCGTGGTGCAGCGGCCGATCACGACGGACACGCCTGAAGCGCCGAAGCGCAGTTGTAAGACGGACGCCGATTGCGTGGTAAAGGATGTCGGCAATTGCTGTGGTCATTACCCCGCCTGCGTCGCCAAAGATGCGCGCGTGGACCCGGCCGCCGTACAGGCCAAGTGCTCGAAAGAAGGCCGCATGGCGGTGTGCGGATTCCCGGTGATTTCCGCCTGCAGCTGCGTTCAGGGCATGTGCCAGGCTGCGTCGGGAGCGACGTCATGATGGCGGTCCCCTTGCAGCTCCACATCACGCTGCCGCAATGGCTGCACGACTTTCCCTTCGATGCGACCTACGAATCCGATGAAGACAAGGTCGGCTTGGCCATTGCCTTGTCGCGCATGAACGTCGAAAAATCCTCGGGTGGCCCTTTTGGTGCCGCGATTTTTGCGCCAGACCACCGACTGATCTCGGTAGGGGTGAATCGGGTGCTGCCGCAATCGAACTCTGTCGCGCATGCGGAAATGATGGCGTTCATGCTGGCGCAATCGCGTTTGCAGAGTGCGCGCATAAACGTTGCGATGGACGGCAGCGCGTGGGGACCGATTACGTTGGCCACCTCGTCACAACCTTGCTGTCAGTGTTTCGGCGCAAGCATTTGGGCGGGTATCGATCGCATGTTGGTGGGCGCGCGCGCGGAGGATGTCATGGCATTGACAAGCTTTGACGAAGGCCCGCTACCTGCCGATTGGCCGGGTGAATTGGCCAAGCGCGGCATCCAATTGCAGAGTGACCTGTTGCGTGAGGCCGCCTGTGAAGTCTTGCGAGACTACAGTCGCCGCGAAGGCGGACATTACTGATGCAACACACCGGCGCATTCGCTTGGTGCCGCGCCGGATTCGAACCCGATTTGGCGGCCGAGTTCACCGGCCGTGCCGCCGCGGCGGGCATTGCCGGCTACGCGCGGACCGAACGCGAATCTGGATACGTGCAATTTTTTGTCGACCCGGCAGACGCAGTGTCTCTCGAGTCCGCCGTGCCATGGCGCGACACCGTGTTTTCCAGAAGCACGATGTCGATGCTCGCGGAATTGAAAATCGCAGACCCCACCGATCGCATCTCGCCGATGCTGGCAGCGCTGCAGGGACTCAGCTTCAACGCTGTCTGGGTGGAACATCCCGATTCGGACGCCGGCAAACCGCTATCCGGCCTCGCAAGAAGTCTGGGCAATGCGCTGCGCCCGGCATTGAAACGTGCCGGCATGCTGACGCCACAAGCCGAACGTCGCTTGCATGTGCTCTTGCTGTCGGGCACGCATATCGTTTTGGGCAGCACACGACCGACGGCCGCTTCGCCTTGGACCCAAGGCATTCCAAGGTTGCGAATGCTGGCGGAAGCCCCTTCGCGATCAGCGCTCAAACTCGAAGAGGCCTTGATGACGCTGTTGAGCGCCAACGAGAAAACCGCCTTGGTCAAGGAAGGCATGCGCGCGGCGGATTTGGGTGCGGCGCCCGGCGGCTGGACTTGGGTGCTGCTGCGCGAAGGCATGCATGTCACTGCGATCGATAACGGACCGCTGCGTGAGCACGTCATGGACACGGGCCGCGTGACGCATTTGCGTGAAGACGGTTTTTCCTGGCGTCCCCCTCAATCGCTCGATTGGATGGTGTGCGACATGGTCGAGCAGCCCGTGCGTGTGGCGTCGCGGATGGCAACCTGGATACGTGAAGGCTGGTGCCGCCAAACCATCTTCAACCTCAAACTGCCGATGAAAAAGCGTTGGCTGGAAACGCAGCGCTGCTTTGAGGTGATTGAACGCGAGGCCGAGCGGCCCTTGGCGATGCGCGCCAAACAGCTGTATCACGACCGCGAGGAGATCACTGTTTACTGCCGCGCGTTGTGAGTCACATGCCCGCGGCGTGACGCCACAAGGCTCGCTTGAGCGGACCCGCGCGTTGGGCCACTGCCAACGCGCTGGCACGGACCATACCGGCCAAGGGATCGTCGCGCCGGTAGACCTTGTTGATCGTGTCGAAGGCCATGGCCGACACCACGTTGTCACTTTTGCGACGTCGCGCCCAACGCATCAATCTTGTGGTGCTGTCGAAAGCTTGTTTGCGGGCTGCGGCATCGCGCACGCTCGCCAGCAAGGCCGTGACATCACGCAATCCCAGATTGACGCCTTGCCCGGCCAGCGGATGGACGACGTGCGCGGCATCGCCCATCACCAACACGCGGCCCTGCAATTGCGAGTCGACCAACTGACGCCGGAGCGGGAAACTTGCGCGTTCGGACACGAGGGTGAGCTCACCCAAACAACGGTCGGATGCGCGCGTTACCGCCGCATTGAATTCATCTTCGGCCATGGTGCACATCGCCTCGGCGCGCGCGCTCGGCAAGGTCCAAACGATGGAGATCCGACGACCTTCAAAAGGCAGCAACGCCAACGGACCTTCGGCGAGAAAACGCTGATATGCCGTGCCTTCGTGTGGTCGATCCGCTGAAAGATAAGCCACTACGCCACGTTGCGCGTAGTCTTCGGCAGCGACGTTGACGCCTGCCAAGTCGCGCAATGTCGATTGCGCGCCATCGGCGGCAATCGCGATACGGCAGTCAAGACCGCGACCGGATTCAAAGCGCACCCGGACACCTATGTCGTCTTGGCTGATCGATGCCACACGTTCGGGACAATGCACCTCGAC
The DNA here is from genome assembly GCF_019551435.1 of Lysobacter soyae. Classification (NCBI taxonomy): domain Bacteria; kingdom Pseudomonadati; phylum Pseudomonadota; class Gammaproteobacteria; order Lysobacterales; family Lysobacteraceae; genus Lysobacter; species Lysobacter soyae. The sequence goes on along the minus strand of NZ_CP080544.1, from coordinate 671,321 downwards.
GCCGGCCTTATCCAACGCCTGCCACAAGCGATCGACGAGCAGACCGTTTTCAATAATCCAACCCAACTGCGGCGTCGCCATGCTGTCGGCATCGAATTCCAGCGCAGTGGTGCCGATCGCATCCCAAACACGCATTCGGCGATAGGCACAGGCGCGCGCTTTGGCCACCGGTTCCCAAACGCCCAAGTCTTCTAACAGGGCTTTGTTGTCAGGGGCAAACGCAAATACGCGCAGGTCGGGCGTATCAGCCCGCCAGTGTCCGGGCTGCCGCGCTTCGACCAAAGCCACTTGTAAACCCGCTTTCGACAATGCCAGTGCACAGGTGGCGCCGACCACGCCTCCGCCGACGACGACGGCATCCAAGCGACTCAAAGGTTGGCTCCCGTAGCACGACAAATGTCCGGGACGCGGCCGCGATAACCCATCGCGCCGCCGACCACGCGCGATTGCAGCCATTGGGTTTTCAAGGCCGCCAGGGCGACACTACGGAACGGACGCAAGAGCGGCGATTCCATGGCGGTGACACGCGCCAGACCGTCAGACATCCTGATGGTTTCCTGCCTGTCTTCGGCGCGTGCGGCAGCGTATGCCGACAACATCGCCGGACTGCCGAGCCCATCGCGATGCGCGTTGACACATTCGACCAAGGTCAAGGCATCACGGAAGCCCAAATTGAAACCTTGCGCGCCGACAGGGTGAATCGTTTGCGCGGCATTGCCGACCAAGACCGCGCGCGGCGCATGCAACGCGGCGGCGACGACGCGCCTGACGGGATATCGGCTGCGCGTGCCGGCCGACAGGAAACGCCCCGCCCGCCAACCGAATACCGATTGGATGCGGGCAACGTAGTCGGCCTCATCCAGCGCGGCGACCGCATCCGCGTCGGTGCGCGACACGCCATGCACGACACCAAAGTGCCGATCGCCGCGCGGCAGCACCGCCGTGGGGCCGTCGGGACCCAGACGTTCCCATGCGGTGCCATCCGGTGCCTTGTGGCTGCGCATGCGGCACACAAACAAATCCTGACCGTAATCGAAGGTGTCCGCTCTGATGGCTAGCGCATCCCGCACCGCGCTGCTCGTTCCGTCGGCGCCGATCAACAACCGGCACGTCAATGTCTGGCGCTGACCGTCCGATTCGATGTCAATCTGACGCGATTCGGCCTCCAGACGGGTGCCAAGGAATTTGGCCGGCCGGTAACGCGTGACACCCGCAGTGACGAGGCTGGCCTCAAGTGCATCACCCAAATCCTTGGCCACGACGACGCGACCGAATGCGTTGCGGTCGTAGTCTTCCGCATCAAAGCGGACTTGACCGAAATCACCGACACGGCTGATATGGATGTGTTGGATCGCACCGGTCGGCGCGCGCAAGTGCTGCCACACCCCCAAACCCTGCAATCCGTTGACGGTCGCTTCGGCGCAACTCAAATTGCGCTCATCGAATACGGGAGGCATCGCGCCGGCGGGGCTCGCCTCGACCATTGCAACATTCAATCCGGCGGGCGCGAGCGCTATGGCGAGACTGGCGCCGACAAGGCCGCCGCCGATGATGACGATATCGTGTTCAGCATGCATGTCGGCATGATACCGCCGCCCAAGTGAGCGCTTGCGCTAGAATTTACGCGTCAAGAGGAGAAACGCAATGCAAGCCAACGAAATACGCCGTTCCACCGCCGTCGATGCGGGCATTTTTGCCGCGCTGGCCTTGGTCATGGCAGCCACCCGTCTTCACCATTTCGGTGCGGTGCCGGATGCGTCGTGGGCAGTGTTTTTCGTGGCCGGTTTCTATCTGCGTCGCTGGACGGCTTGGGCCTTTCCGGCCTTGATGGTCCTGGCGGTCGCCGTCGATTACTTCGTGATCACCGCTTCCGGGCTCGACTTCATGAAGCACTACTGCGTCTCGCTCGGTTACTGGGCCTTGATTCCGGCGCATTTCGCGATGTGGGCAGGCGGTGCATTGATGAACAACGTGGTGACGCAATCGGCCGGCAAGCGCTTGGGGGCGCTCGTGGTCAGCGTTGTCGTCTCCGTAGTGGTTTGCCATGCCTTCGCGCAAGGCGGCTTCTACTGGTTGAGCGATTCGGTGAAAAACCCGTCGGTCGCCGGTTGGTTCAAGAATTACACCGATTGGTTGCTGCCTTACATGGGTGTTGCCGCCAGCTACATCGGTGTCGCCGCGCTGCTGCACGTCGCTGCCGTGAAAATGCTCGGCTTGTCGGAATCCGCGACTGCCCGTACAACTAAGTAAGCCGGCAAATACCCCTGCATGGGCAACCGGCTCTCCAAGATCTACACCCGCACCGGCGATGACGGCAGCACGGGCTTGGGTGACGGCAGCCGCATCCAAAAGGATTCGGCGCGCGTCAATGCTTACGGCACGGTGGATGAAGCCAATTCCTGTATCGGGCTGGTGCTTGCAAGCGAGGTTCCGGAAGATATCGCTGCCCTATTGACCCGCGTCCAGCACCAACTGTTCGACCTCGGTGGCGAGCTGTGCATTCCGGGCCACGCGGCGATTTTCGACCGGGATATCGATACGCTCGAAACGCAACTCGATTATTACAACGACGACTTGCCGCCTTTGAAAGATTTCATCTTGCCCGGTGGCGGTGAGGCGGCTGCTCGCTGCCATATCGCCCGCACTGTTGTGCGTCGTGCCGAACGCGAGACGGTCACTCTTGCGCGTTTGGAAGACGTTCGGCCGGAAGCCATCCGCTACCTCAACCGGCTCTCCGATTTATTGTTTGTCCTGTGCCGCGTCCTGGCGCGCGCTAGCGGCCACGGCGAAGTGGTTTGGGACCACGATCGCCGCAAGGTTTAATCGCGCGCTTCGAAGTCCAACGACGCCGAATTGATGCAGTAGCGTTCGCCCGTCGTTTCGCGCGGCCCATCCGGAAACAGATGCCCCAAATGCGAATCGCATCGGGCGCAGCGCACTTCGATTCGGCGCATCCCGTGGCTTTCATCCACATGCTCGGTCACCGCGCCGGCGGACAGGGCGCGGTCATAACTCGGCCAGCCGCTGCCGGAATCGAACTTGTCGTCGGAGTCGAACAAGGGCGCGTGGCAAACCACGCAGGTGTAGGTGCCATCCGCGTGGTGATCCCAATACTTACCGGTGAAGGCGCGCTCGGTCGCCGAACATCGGGTCACGGCATATTGTTCCGGCGTGAGTCGCGCACGCAGGCTGTCGTCGTCTTCAGGAATACCCGTTGCCATCCCGCTCTCCTTTCATGAACGCGTCACCCGCAGATGAATGACACAACCATGATGATTGCCGATACACGCCGGATGCGTCAAAGTAGTTCGCTGAATAGATAAGGATGAACCCGCGCGTGCGACTTTCCATTCGACTGTTGCCCCTGACGCTCGCCATTTGGACGGCCCTACCGGCACATGCCGAGGACAAGATGCCGATCAGCTGGAAACGATGCCCCATCGTAGACCCGGTCCCGGCTTTCACCGATACGCAGCCGACCGGCGACGACACCAAGGTGAAGCGCAATACCTTGCCGACCACGGTCGAAGGTGACGAACAGACCGGCACGATCGACATTCCGGTGTTCTCCGGCGCGGTGAACTTGAACCGCGGCAACCAGTTTCTGGGTACGGACAAGCTGACGTTCAACAAGAACGACAACACCTATGTTGCCGAAGGCCATGTGCGGTACCAGGACGGCAATATGCGTGTGGTGGCCGAGAAGGCCCACGGCAACCAGGACACCGACGAACACACCATCGAAGACATGCGCTACCAGTTGGTCAGCCGCCGCGGCAATGGCACGGCGGACACGATCAACATCAAAGACGATTTGGGCCAGATGTACGGCGCCACCTATTCGACCTGTCCGCCCGAAGCACGCCATTGGCAGCTTGAAGCGCGTGAAATCGATATCAACAACGAGGAAGGCATGGGCATCGCCCGCGGCGCAAAGCTGCGTATCGGTCGAATCCCTGTGCTGTACATGCCCTTGTTTGTTTTTCCGGTGGACGGTCGACGCCGGACCGGTTTGTTATATCCGAGCATTTCGACCACAGGTCGCAACGGCTTGGATTACAAGCAACCGATTTATTTGAATCTCGCGCCCAATTACGACATGACTTTGTATCCGCGCATCATGTCGAAACGCGGCGCGTCTTTGGGTACGGAATTCCGTTACCTCAACGCGACGGGTGAAGGCACGATTGCGGGCACCTACATGCCCAACGACAAACTGCGTGACATGTCGCGCGGCTCGTTCGTCTTCAACGGTTATCAAAACCTTTCGCAACATTGGCAAGCGCGGGCGGGTCTGGTTTGGTTGTCCGATACGCGATACCTCGAAGATTTCAACAACTCGTCCGCCGGCATCGCCAACTACAACGTGTTGAGTTCGGTGGGCATTTACGGCAACGGCCGTTACTGGAACGCCGGCATCATGGCGGACCGGTATCAGCTGGCCGATTACACCTTGACCAATGCCAGCCTGCCCTACGACCGCCTTCCGCGGTTGTATTTGAACTGGGATCAACCGGTCGGCAGTCTGTTTCGCGCCGGGATTGAAGCTGAAGCGGTCCGCTTCTCGCATCAAAGCTATCGCCCGATTCTCGCCGGTGGCGCACTCGGTGCCAGCACGGATATCCCGGGCGGATCGCGCTTGGATTTGAAGCCGTTCGTCAGCATGGAAATTGAACGTGATGCGTGGTATCTGCGACCGACGGTGGCATGGCGCTACACCGCCTACCAATTGGATGGCCAGCTGGCCGATCGCATCGCTTTGGACAATGCCAACGCCTATGCCGCGACGACGGGCACCGCAGTGACACCGGCCTTGGTCGCGCAATATCGCCAAGCCAACCCAACGCGTACTACGCCGATTTTCTCTGTGGATACCGGCCTGTATTTTGATCGCGCATTCAAATTCCGCGACACGGAATACACGCAAACGCTCGAACCGAGATTGTTCTACCTGCGTGTCCCGTACAAGGATCAAAACGCGCTGCCGATTTTTGACACCAACGCGCTGAGCTTCAGTTGGGGCCAGTTGTTCCGTGACAATCGCTATTCGAGTGCCGACCGTCAGGCCGATGCCAATCAATTGACTGCCGCGATCTCCAGCCGCGTGCTGCGCCAATCCGACGGCCATGAAGTTCTGAATGTCAGCTTCGGCCAAATCCATTATCTGAGCGACGCCCGCGTCCACCTGCCGTGGGAAAAGACCATCGAGAAGGGGTCGTCAGCTTACGTTGCTGACGCCAACTGGTCGCCGAACGACAAGTGGCAGTTCGGCGCCTCCATGCAGTGGGATCCGAAAATCAAGCGCCGCGACCTCGCCAGTGTGCGCGGTCGCTATCTGTTCGGCGACGGCGGCATTGTGAATCTTGCCTACCGCTACCGCCGCGACCTGCTCGAACAGGCGGACTTCTCGTTTGTCTATCCGATTAACGATGCCTGGAGTCTGGTGGGGCGCCATTACTATTCATTGAAGGACAATAAGCCGATCGAAACCTTGGGCGGCGTCCAATTCGACAGCTGCTGCATCGCCATTCGTGTGGTGGCTCGCAGATATATCGCCACGCGTGAAGGCGATCTCAAGAACGGCATCATGCTCGAGTTCGAATTGAAGGGCTTGGGCTCGGCGGGGCAGGACACGAAGCGGACCCTGCGTCGTGCTATTCTCGGCTACCACCGAGACGACCTCTATCTCATTCCGCCCGAAACCGCTACGGGCCAGACAGTTTCGGATCCGGACCCGACCACTTTGCCATGAAGAAATTTGCATTCCTTTTGATCGCCGCCCAGCTGGCTTTTGTTTCGCCTGCCCCGGCTCAATCCATCGACAGCATCGCCGCAGTGGTCAACGAAGACGTGATCTTGCGCAGCGAAGTCAAGCTGGCAACGGACAACATCATTGCGCAGAACTCGGCACGTGCCGCCGAGCTCCCGCCGCGCGACATCCTTGAACGCCAAGTGCTTGAGCGCCTCATCATGATGCGTTTGCAACTCGCTCGCGCCAATTCCAGCGGCATGCGCGTCGAAGACGCGGAAGTCGATCAGGCAGTGGCCAGTATTGCCCAACAAAATAATCTGACGACGGCTCAGTTGGTTGCGCAAGCCACGCAAAACGGCATGAGCGAGCAGGCATTCCGCAAAACCATCGCCGACGAACTGCTTTTGCAACGCATGAAGATGGCCTACGCGCAAAGCACGATTCGCGTGAGTGAAAGCGAAGTCGACAATGCCCTGTCCTCGATGTCCAAGGGCGGCACCCAATACCACTTGGCCAACATCGTGGTGACGCTGCCGGAAGGCGCGACCGCCGAGCAAATCGAACTCGGTCAAAAGAAAATTGATGGCATCAAAGCGCAATTGGACAAGGGCGAGCTGGATTTCACGGCGGCCGCGATGCGTTTCTCGAACGGCCCGAACGCGCTTGACGGCGGTGATTTGGGTTGGCGCGCCATTGAAGAAGTCCCGCCGGCCTTTGCCCAACAACTCGTTTCCATGAAGCAAGGCGACATCCTGGGTCCAGTGCGCGGCACGACGGGCTTCCAATTGCTGAAGTTGGTTGAAGTACGCCAAAACGCCGCGGCATCGAACACGGTGACCCAGTACCGCGTCCAACAAATCCTGATCAAATCGGCTGACCCGGCCAACGACAATGCGGCGCGCGCAAAAGCGGAAACCCTGCATGCCCGTCTTGCCGGTGGCGCCGATTTCGCCAAGTTGGCCAAATCGGATTCCGACGATGCAGCCAGCAAGGATCGTGGCGGTGAACTTGATTGGCGCAGCCAGGACGGTTTGGGCGAAGTCGGCGCAACCGTCGCCGGCTTGGCTGACAACGGCCTGAGTGCCCCGATCCAAACCGCGCAAGGCTGGGTCATCGTCAAGCGTTTGGGCACACGTCAGGGCGTGGCCGCCAGCGATGACCAACGCGCCCAAGCGCGCGACATGATCGGTCGTCGCAAGCTGGAAGAAGCCTATGATCGCTTCCTGCGCGAAATGCGCGGCGAAGCCTATGTCGACATTCGTCGTGCGGATGGCAGTTCCGAATCCGCACCGGTCGCGACGCCGGCGCCCGCGCCGGCGAATTGAGGCCGCGGATGTCTTCACCCCGGCTCGCCGTTGTACTGGGTGAGCCCGGGGGTATCGGCGCGGAACTTTGCGCGTACTTGGCGCAAGATCCCGAACGCGCACGTCTCTGCACCATTTTCGGTAGCACCGAAGTCATTCAAGCCGCTGCCCGCGCCATTGGCGTCGCACTAGACATCGTCGAGGCGGATGCCGGCATCGAGCGCGCCGGTCAGTTGCGTGTCATTGATTTTCCTGTGGTGTCACAGCGCTTCGGCGTTGCCGATCCGCGCAATGCCGACGCCGTGATGGCCGCGCTGCATTCGGGCATCGACGGTTGCCTTGCAGGGGCATTCGATGGAATCGTCACCGGCCCCATCCAAAAATCGAGTCTGCACGCCGCAGGCTACAACTACACCGGTACCACGGAAGTGCTGGCCTCGCGATGCGACACCGACGTAGTGATGATGCTGGCGCGCGACGATCTGCGCGTCGCCCTCGTCACGACCCACCTGCCCTTGCGCAACGTGCCCGATGCCGTCACGCCGGCGCTGTTGGAACGCACCTTGCGCATCACCCATGCGGCGCTCGAAACACAGTTCGCACTCGCCGATCCGCAAATCGTCGTGCTCGGTTTGAATCCGCACGCGGGCGAGGACGGCGTCCTCGGCCATGAGGAGCACGAGGTCATTGCTCCGGTACTCGCGCTTCTGCGCGCGGAAGGCATGCGATTGGTTGGCCCGCTTCCGGCCGATACGGCATTTCTACCAAGCATTCGCGCGACGAGCGACGCAGTGGTCGCGATGTATCACGACCAGGGCTTACCGGTGCTGAAATCAGAAGGTTTGGATCGCGCCGTGAACATCACCTTGGGTCTGCCGTTTCCGCGCGTTGCCGTGGATCACGGCACCGCCCTGGACATTGCGGGCCAAGGTGTTGCGAGTCCGGACAGCTTTTTGCGCGCTATCGATGTCTGCGCGTCACTCGTACAACAACGGATCCCGACCGGATGAATTCCTCACCTGCCTTCCAGCCCGGCGCGAAAAAACATCTGGGCCAAAACTTTCTGCACGACGCCGCGGTGATCGACCGCATTGTGCATGCGATTGCGCCCAAGCCCGGCGATACGCTGGTCGAGATCGGTCCGGGCCAAGGTGCACTGACATTTCCGTTATTGCGCGCGCATGGCGCCTTGACCGCCATCGAATTCGACCGCGACATCATCGCACCGCTGTCCGCGCGGGCGGGCGAATACGGGCCACTGCGCTTGATAAATGCCAATGTGCTCGACGTCGATTTCACCGCTTTGGCGGCGGACGCCGGCGCTGAACGGATTCGCCTCGTCGGCAATCTGCCCTACAACCTGTCGTCGCCCATTCTTTTTCATGCCGTGGATCATCTTGCGGCGATTCAAGACATGCACTTCATGCTGCAGAAAGAAGTGGTCGAGCGCATGGCCGCCGAACCCGGCAGCAAAGTCTATGGTCGCTTAAGCGTGATGTTGCAGGCGGTCTGCAATGTGGTGCCGTTGTTTGTCGTGCCGCCTGGCGCGTTTCGTCCGGCGCCGAAAGTGGACTCGGCCATCGTCAGACTGGCCCCGCGTGATCCGTCGACGATCGGCATCGAGCACCCGAAAGTATTTTCCCAATTGGTGCGGGCAGCGTTCGGTCAACGACGCAAGACACTGCGCAACGCGCTGAACGGATTCGCCACTTCGGAGCAGATCGTGGCCGCGGCGCTGAAACCTGAAGTCCGCGCTGAACAGGTATCGGTGCCTGAATTCATCCATCTGGCCAATATCGTGGCCCGCGACGCCGATTGAGCATCTGATTCACAAAGGGTTGCCTAGAATGGGGCATGACCCAAGCAATTGATTATGCGTTTGACGTATCGGTGGCCACCGAATACTTGGATGAGGAATCCTCGGCGGCCGAGGCGCGTTTTGTCTTTGCGTACACGATCCGGATCGAGAATTCGGGCAGCGTGCCGGCGCGCCTCCTCAGGCGGCACTGGCGGATTACTGACGCCAACGGCGAAGTGGAGGAAGTGCACGGCGAAGGCGTGGTGGGCGAGACGCCCTGGCTGCGCCCGGGTGACGGCTTTGAGTATGTCTCAGGCGTGGTCTTGAACACGCACGTAGGCACGATGGAAGGCAGCTACGACTTGGTCGCCGACGACGGTACCGAGTTTGCCGCTACAATTCCACGGTTTACGCTGACAGTGCCGCGCACGCTGCACTGACCAAGGGAGTACCGACACATGGCCGTGTGGGCGATCGGCGACCTGCAAGGATGCTACGACACCACCCAACGATTGCTTGAACGCATCCGTTTCGATCCTGCGCGCGACCAACTCTGGTTTTGCGGCGATCTGGTCAATCGGGGCGGGCAATCGCTGGAAACTTTGCGTTTGGTGCACAGCTTGCGCAAGAACGCGAAGGTCGTGCTCGGCAATCATGATTTGTCGTTGATCGCCATCGGTGAACGTACCGTGGATGAAAAGCGCCGGGTCAATCCCGATCTGCAACGCGTGGTTTTTGCCGACGACGCCGACGAACTGCTGGCATGGCTGCGACAGCGCCCGTTGGCCCATTTCGACCACGAGCTCGGTTGGTTGATGGTGCATGCGGGCCTTGCGCCGAATTGGTCACTCGAAGATGCCTTGACCTATGCGCGTGAGGTCGAAGTCCGTTTGCGCGGCGGATCGTACCGGAAATTATTGCGTTCGATGTACGGCAACCGGCCGATGTTCAATGCGAAATTGCGTGGCTTCGATCGCTACCGCGCCATCATCAATGTCTTCACCCGGATGCGCTATTGCACGCCGCGCGGACGCATTGCGTTTGAAGAAAAAGGCGTGCCGGGCTCCCAGCCGATCGGCTTGTATCCGTGGTTTGCTGTACCGGGCCAGGCGGTGCGTGATGTACGCATCGTCTGCGGACATTGGAGCACGCTGGGGCTCTCGATCAGCGGCAATGTGCACGCGATCGATACCGGTGCCGTGTGGGGCGGGAAGCTCACCGCACTCCGCTTGGACGGCGATGCCTTTGAACTTCGACAAGTGCGCGGTCGGATGCTCGATCCGAGTCAGGCCGCGGAAATCGAAGAGTAGTCGGCGAATTCGAAATCAAAGGCGTGGCGCGCGTCGGCCAGATGCTGCGAGCGGCGATCAAGCTGCCAGTCCGCGGCATTGAACACCGGAAAAAACGCATCGGCGCCTTCGACGACGGTATCCACGTAGGTCATATGCAAGCGATCTGCGATTGGCAAGGTCAGCGCAAACACATCGCCACCGCCGATCACACAGAGCTCGGCATGCGCTTTCGCTAGTGCGAGCGCTTCGTCCAAGGAAGTGATCGCCTGCATGCCCTCGAAAGGAACCCGTCCGCTGCGTGTCAGCACCCAATTCGGTCGCCCGGGTAGCGCCCTGCCCAAACTCTCCGCCGTTTTGCGTCCCATGAGAATGGGTTTGCCCAAGGTGAGCGCTTTGAACCGCTTCAGATCGTCGGGCAGATGCCAAGGCAGGGTGTTGTCCTTGCCGATGGCAAGATGACGATCCACTGCGGCGATGAGACTGATCTGCGTCACACCGCCACCGGCGCTTTGATCGCGGGTTGCGGATCGTAACCGTCAATGCGGATGTCGTCGAACTTGAAATCGAACAGATCGCGAACCTCCGGATTGAGATGCAACACCGGCAACGGACCCGGGGTTCGTTGAAGTTGCACATCCGCTTGTTCGAAATGATTGCTGTACAAATGGGCATCGCCAAGGGTGTGCACGAAATCACCCACGCCGAGACCGGTGGCCTGCGCCAACATATGTGTCAGCAAGGCGTAGCTCGCGATGTTGAACGGAACGCCTAGGAAAATATCGGCGCTGCGTTGATAGAGCTGGCAGCTCAACTTCCCGTCGGCGACATAAAACTGAAACAGCGTGTGGCAGGGCATCAAGGCCATTTTGTCCAACTCGCCGACATTCCAAGCGCTGATGACCAAACGTCGCGAATCAGGGTTGCGTTTGATTTCTTCAACCAACCAAGCGATCTGATCGATCACGCGGCCGTCAGGTGCCGTCCAACTGCGCCATTGCTTGCCATAGACCGGACCCAGCTCACCGTCGGCATCTGCCCACTCATCCCAAATCGACACGCCGTTCTCTTTCAGATAGGCGATGTTGGTTTCGCCGCGCAAAAACCAGAGCAGCTCATGGATGATTGACCGCGTATGCAACTTTTTCGTCGTGCACAACGGGAAGCCTTCACTCAGATCAAAACGCATTTGATAGCCGAACACACTGCGTGTGCCGGTACCGGTGCGATCACCCTTCTCAGTGCCGTGGTCGCGTACATGACGCAACAGATCGAGATACTGCTTCATGCTGCGGAGTCCGGAAGGGCGCGATGCAAGGTGGGTGCGCGACGCGAATACAGGATCAATCCGAGGCCGCCCAGGATCAACGGGACACTCAAGACTTGGCCCATGGTGAGCCAGCCGAATGCGAGATAACCGTGGTCGCCGATTTGCGCGTCCGGCACGCGCACGAATTCGACCAAGAAGCGGAAAACGCCATACAAGGCCAGGAACACACCGGAAATGAAATATCTCGGACGCTCACGCTTGGACAAAAACCAAAGCACCAGGAACAACACCAAGCCTTCGAGGAAAGCTTGATACAACTGCGAAGGATGGCGTGCAAAGGCGTTCAATGCGCCGCTCGCCCACTGCTGCTTGAGCGCCACGGCGTCCATGTGTGCGTATTCGGGCGGCAGTGCGCCGGGAAAAATCACCCCATAGGCGGCATCGGTCGGTTTTCCCCAAAGCTCACCATTGATGAAATTGCCGATGCGCCCAAAACCGAGCCCGGGCGGCACCAAAGGCGCGATGAAATCCCCGACGTCGAAAAAGTGCAATTGGTGCTTGCGCGCCCAAATCCAGGTGGCGACCAACACGCCGGCGAGACCGCCATGGAAGCTCATACCGCCTTCCCACACGCGCAGAATCTGCAGCGGGTTGGCGATGTACGTTTGCAGATCGTAGAAGAGCACATAACCGATGCGCCCTCCCAGAATGACGCCGACCATGCCGTAGAACATCAGATCGCCGTAACCGACCTCATTGACGCCGGGCAAATAGCCTTTGCGGATGCGGTTGCGTCCCAACCACCAAGCCACAAAGAACGCCAACAAATACATGAGGCCATACCAGTGGACCTTGAGCGGACCGAGTGCGACGGCAATGGGATCCAACTGGTGCAAATAAGGCATGGGCTGAATGCTTTTCGAAGACAGCCCCTATTCTGCCAAACTTGGACTACCGCAGTATGCGTGGCGGATTCGGCAATTCGTCTTCGTCGACGTGTCCGGGAAGCTGCGGGAAGTGTTCGGCCACCAGATCACTGACCGCGCGGATACCACGCAGGACCGCCTCAAGCGGATCACCGGCCCGGAACTGCTCTTCCATCAGCTGACATACCCCGCGCCATTGCTCGGCACTGACCGATGCGTCAAAGCCGCGATCGGCGACGATCTCAATGCGGTGTTCGGCCAGTAGCAGATAGATCAAAACGCCGTTGTTCGCCGCCGTGTTCCAGACGTTGAGGTGGGCGAAGGCTGTCAGCGCCCGATCGCGCGCGCTGACGTTCCGCCACAAATCGCGAAGCGGGATATCACCTTCCACCGCGAAGACGATCTCGCCGCGGTGCTCGGATTCGCAGGACGCGATTTGCGCACCAATCTTTGCCAAAGCCTCGGCATTGAAGCTGCGCGCGGCCGGTGCGGCGCACAAATGGGTGAAGATACGGGCGATTTTCGACACTACCAGCTCCCCGAGGCGCCGCCGCCTCCGCTCATGCCGCCACCGCCGCTCCAGCCGCCTCCCCCGCCGCTGCTGCCGCCACCCCAACTGCCGCCTCCGCCGCCGAAACCACCCCCGCCCCAATCGCCACCGCCCCATCCACCGCGATTGGCAAAACGCGAGCCCGTCCCGGACACCAGGGCGATGAAGGCGCCGGCAATACCGCCGATGACGGCGGCAACCACCAAAGGCACGGAGACAAACGCCGCCAAGCCCGCCACCGCACCCACCGCCGGCACGCGGATGATTTTTGGCAACCAAGCGAGAAAGACGCGCGCAAAGAATGCGACGAAGACCGCCAGCATGATCGCGTTGAAGACTTCACCGCTACGATCGCGCGGCTGTTGAGAACGCGCCATGGGCGCCGGGAGGGCTTCACCATCGATGAGTTTGACGATAGCCGCCGTGGCGTCTTTCAGGCCGCCACCGAAGTCACCTTGGCGGAACTTAGGCACCATGTATTCTTGGATGATGCGCGCGCTGGTCGCGTCGGGAATCGCACCCTCGAGGCCATAGCCGACTTCGATGCGCATTTGCCGATCGTCTTTCGCCACCAGTACCAGCACGCCGTCGTTGACCTTTTCCCGTCCGACCCGCCATTGTTTGAAGGCGCGGTTGGCATAGCTGGAAATGTCTTCGGGCTGGACGGTCGGAATGATCAATATTTGCAGCTGGCTGCCTTTGCGCTGCTGCAAGTCCAAGGCTTGTTGCGCGAGCGCCGATGTATCTTCCGCCGACAAGGTGCCGGTGGTGTCAACGACCGGCGAATCCAACGGCGGCACCGCCGCCAAGTCCTGCGCCAGCCCCGAAAGACTGGCCAAGCCAAGGCAGAAAGCCAACCCCCAACGGCGAATACGCATCGTCAACACGTTTGACCGCGCACCCGGGCGCGCGTGCTCAGTTTGACGCCGGGGCGGGCTGCTGACCGCCGAAATCCACCGTCGGCGCATTTTGGATTTGCGCTTCGTTCTCGACCGTGAAATTCGCTTTCGGCTTGTAACCGAACATCATGGCGGTGAGATTGACCGGGAACTTGCGGATGTAGGTGTTGTAATCCTGCACGGTCTCTATGTAGTTCTTGCGTTCCACCGAGATGCGGTTTTCAGTCCCTTCCAACTGCGCCTGCAGTTGCAGGAAGTTTTGATCCGCCTTCAGTTGCGGATAGTTTTCCGACACCATCAACAGGCGTCCAATGGCGCTTTGCAACTGCACTTGGGCGTCTTGGAATTGCTTCACCGATGCCGGATCGTCGGCATTGACATTGATCGAACCGACTTTCGCACGAGCGGCGGTGACTTCGGTCAGGACGCGTTCTTCATGCGAGGCGTAGCCCTTCACGGTATTCACCAGATTCGGTACCAGATCGGCCCGCCGCTTGTATTGATTCAACACTTGCGACCAAGCGGCTTTTACGCCCTCGTCTTTTTGTTGAATGGTGTTATAGCCACAGCCCGACAGAAGCGAGGCGAGCAAAATGACGAGCAGAATGCGCAAAGACATGTCATGAATCCGAATTGAATCAATGGGACATCATCGAAAACGAAATGTAATGACAAGGTGAAGTGCGGCGATCGAGGTCACAAAAAGCGGGGGATCAAGATCATTCCCCACACTAGGAGTACGGCCATCATGCAGACGAACACGGCGGCCGAACCCATGTCTTTCGCACGCCCTGCCAGCTCGTGGAATTCGGGTCCGTAGCGTTCGATGACGGCTTCAACCGCCGAATTCATCAATTCCATCGCCATCACCGGGAGCAGGATGCCGCAGAGCAAAGCGCGCTCCACCGGCGAATGACCCAGCCATAGACCCAAGGGAAAGGCGAAGATAAAAAGCACAACTTCCAGACGGAAGGAGGATTCGTGCAGCCAAGCGGCTTTCAAACCTTTGATCGACCAAAGTGTCGCGAAATAGATGCCGCGTGGACCGCGCGGGAGGTGTCCGTGGGAGTCTGCCATATCTGCACGATTCTGCCATAGGCCACTATCGTGCGGATGACATGGGGATGTCGCTCAGGTGTCTTCCTGGCGACGCCTGAAATTGAGTGTCGCGACCGTTCCTTCCGACAACCGGCTTCTCAGCCGCAGCGTCCAACCAATGCGCTCGACCAGCCGTCTGACGACGTTCAATCCAAGACCTTTGGCGTTTTGGCGGGAGATGTCCTCGCGGAAGAACGGATCGAACACACGGGCAAGGGTATCCGCGCTCATGCCGATGCCGGTGTCGATGACGTCCAACGAGTTTTCGCGCAGTACCACAGTGATGCTGCCTTGCTCGGTAAAACTCAGCGCGTTTTCCAACAACTCGTTCAAGACGACCGCCAACATGCGCGGCGGGGCTTCGATTAGCGGGTTCGCGTGCGCATCGAGATGGATGTCGAGCGCCGGGTTGTCCGAATGCGATTGAATGCGTGCAATGGCCTCTTCCACTATCGGCAATGCATAAAACTCGTCCACTTCGATGTCGACATTGGGGTGGCGCGCCAGCACCAGCAATGACTCCACCAGGCCTTCGATTTCCTTGGTGACTTGATCGATTCGATTGAGCGCACGCGTGCCGCGCGGCGAAAGTCCTGTCTCCAGTGTCAGCATGTCGTGCGCCATGCGGACCACTGTCAGTGGTGTCCGCAGCTCATGGCTCGCATCGCGTGTAAAATTGCGCTCGCGCTCGACGAAGTTGTTCATCCGTCCCGCCATCTCGACGACCGCGGTACGCAATTGTTCCACTTCGCGGATTTTGCTGACACCGCGTCCTGCGTACTTCAGCTGTGCGACGTCGCCCCGTTCCGGATCCCAACTGTCGACTGCATGCGAAAACTCAGCAAGCGGCGTCATCAAGCGTCGCAATCGCCGGTTGGTAAAGGCGATCATGCTCCACACCGCGATAAGCGAGACCAAACCTGAGAGGAGCGTGATCCCGATGACGACGCGGTCGATCGTCGAGCGGGCAGTAACCACATAGATTTTGCCTTCCGCGCGGTCGCCCACGTAGACAACCTTGTCCGCTTCCAACCAGCCGGCGGTACTGAGCCGATGGAAGCCGTCGGACATCACGCGCAATTCGGCCGGCACCTGGTCCGGTTGCGCGCCGGCGGGGACGAAATAGGCCTCGTAATTCAAGGCTTTCGGGAGCGGCGCCTTCGGGTTCCGCTCGATCAATGCCCAGAGTTGGTTGACCTCGGTACGAATCCGGTCACGCAACAAGTATTCGCTGATGGCCTTGCTACCCAGAAAAGTACCGGCCACCAGCAACACCGCCACACCCAACGCTTGGAGGATGAAGTGGCGGCGAAGTTGATGCGACAACCTTTGCGGAGTTTTTGCCACGTCGGCACGTCAGCTCGGCGGCTGGTCGATATCCGCGACGCGATAGCCCGCACTTTGGACCGTATGAAGCAATTGCTTCTTGAACGGCTTGTCGATGATCTTCCGCAGGTTGTAAAGATGGCTGCGCAGGGTATCCGAATCCGGCAAGCTGTTGCCCCAGATTTCGCGCTCGATGTCGTGACGTCCGACCACGCGCGGCGACTCGCGCATCAAAATGGTGAGTAGCTTCAAGCCGATCGGCGACAGCAGCAATTCGGTGCCGCCGCGCGTGGCGCGCAGACTGCCCGGATCCAGAACAAGATCACCGACTTTCAACACTTCCGAACCCACTTGGCGACGTTCGCGACGGATCAAGACGCGCAAACGCGCCTCGAGTTCTTGAATCGCGAAGGGTTTGGTCAGGTAGTCATCGGCACCCGCGGAGAGACCGGTCAACTTCTCGTCCAAGGTGTCGCGCGCGGTCAACATGAGAATCGGGGTCGAACGGCGCGCCTCTTCACGCAACTTTTTACAGACTTCGATACCGTCCATTCGCGGCAACATCAGGTCGAGCACGATCACGTCATAGGTGTTTTCCGTGGCCAAGCGGTAGCCATCCAGACCGTCTTGGGCGTAATCCACTTCGAAGCCGCGGCTCTCGAGAAACTCACCGACCATTTCGGAAATGTTGCGATTGTCTTCGACTATGAGGACAAGTCCGCCCTCTTGTTGTGTTGTCGTCATTGCTTGCGCTCCCTTTCAGCTTTGTGAAAGATGCCGTTCTTCACGTCGAAATGGCGTGAAACGCAGCCGATATTTATGAATTTTTCAGCGTTAGAGCCGAGGCCTGCGCCCTTGTCTCGACCGACCCACGCGGAAACTCGACCCGCACCATAACTTGTCCTTGCACGTTCTGTGCCGACGCGAATCCCCCATGCGCACGGGCGAATTGGTCGACGATGTACAGCCCTAGACCGAGGCCTTGGGTGGCATGGAAACTGCCTTTGAAAGGCTCGAACAGGCGCGGCAGGAGATCTTCGGGAACCTGCCCGTCGTTTTGCACCTCGATGGACAAGGTGTCCCGCTCTGTGCCGTCCACACGTAAGTGAACGACTCCGCCGGTGGCGTTCTGCAATGCATTTCCAACCATGTTCGACAGGATCTGCTCGACGCGGTCGGCGTCGAAGACGCCGGTCAGATCTCCGGCAAAGGCGGTTTCCAGTTGCGCTTTGGGGTGGGTCTGAAGCAGTTCCGTCACTACACGATCGGCGGCGTCATGCAAATCCGCTTTGCGTTTTTCCAAGCGCAGTATCCCCGCGCGAATCCGGGTGAAATCGAGCAACTGTTGAATCATTCGCGCCATGCGATCGGCACTGTTTCCGATTCGATGCGCTAAGGTTTGCATATCCGCTGTGGTCGCACCGAGACCGAGCATTTGCGCATTGAGGCTGATCACTGTGAGCGGCGTACGCAGGTCATGAGTCATGACGGCAATCATGGTTTCATTGAGCTCGAGTGATTTTTTCAAGCGCTCGTTGTGCTCACGCAACATGGCACGTTGCTGATGGAGCTCGACGAAAACCCGGACCTTGCTCAAGATCACATGCGGCTCAATCGGTTTGTGCAAGAAGTCGACGGCACCCGACTCGTAACCCCGGAAGGCACGCCCCGGATCTTGCGGCGAGGCGGTCAGGAAAATGATCGGAACGTGGCTGGTTCTCGGAGAACCGCGGATGAGCTCCGCCAGATCGAAGCCGTTGATTTCCGGCATGTTGACGTCAAGCAAAGCCACAGCGACATCATTTTCGAGCAGAAGTTCAAGCGCTTCCGCACCTGACTGGGCAGTGAGCACTTGGACCTCCTCACCTTCCAGCAATGCCCGCATCGCCAACAAGTTCTGCGGCACATCATCCACGATCAGGATTTTCGCCGGCGCCAATTGCATTTCGAGGAGGCGACTGGCTTGCAAGGTCGGATTGGTCATGTATTCGTGTTCTCAAGGGCAAGGCATATTTGTTCCAAGGTCAGTACCGCGTCCGCTCCGGCGTGCGCGATGGCAGCGGCAGGCATTAATGGGGCAGTAGCGTCGGCAGGGTCTTGTATCCAAACGTTGCCGCCGACCGCACGAACTGCAGCAACACCTTCGGAACCGTCCGTACTGGCACCGGTCAGCAGGATGGCCAACAAGCGTGCGCCGAACACGCATGCGGCCGATTCAAACAACACGTCTATTGCAGGACGTGAAAAGAGTACCGGCGCGTCCACCGACAAGGCGACGCTCTCGCGCGTCTCGATCAGCAAATGATAGTCGGGCGGTGCGATGACGACATTGCCGCCCGTCACTGTTTGCTTGTCTTCCGCTTCCGACACGGGCAAAGCACAGCGCGCGCCCAGCAATTCCGACAGGCCATTCGGCCGGTCACGCGGCACGTGCAACACAATGAACACGGGAATGCCGAAATCTGCCGGCAAACGCGACGTCAAAGTCTGTAACGCGCTGACACCGCCGGCGGAGGCGCCGACCACGACCGCGTCAAAATCGGTTCGCGCGCACAACAGGGTGTTCATGCAACTTTCCGGAATACTTTCTGTTCTTTGACAAACGGCTCGAAATCGTTTTGATGGGCGCCGAACTGCAGTGCCTCCTTACTTCCCAAACCGAGAAACCCCAGAGGCACCAGACTTTCATGAAACAGGCCGACGGCGCGATCTTGCAGTTGCTTGTTGAAATAGATCAACACGTTGCGGCACGAGACGAAATGCACTTCGGAAAACACCGCGTCTGTGGCAAGGCTGTGATCCGCGAACACGATCTGGCGTTTCAGCGCGCGATCGAACACCGCGCCCTGGTAGGCGCTGGTGTAATAGTCGGACAACGAGTGCCGACCACCAGCCGCCAAATAATTTCGACTGAATTGGGAAATCCGATCAACGTCGAAGGTGCCGCTCTCTGCCTTGCGCAATGCCTCGGCGTTGATGTCCGTCGCATAAATGATGGTGCGCTCGAGCAGACCGGCTTCCTTCAACAAAATCGCCAATGACCAGACTTCCTCGCCGGAGCTGCAGCCGGCCACCCAGATTTTGAGGGAGGGATAGGTCGCGAGCACAGGGAAGACCTGGGTGTTGATCGCCTTGAAGTAGCTTGGGTCGCGAAACATTTCAGAGACTTGCACCGTGAGGTATTGCAACATCTCCGAAAACAGAACCGGATCGCGAAGCAGGTCGTGCTGGAAATCACTGATCTTGTCGACCTTGAAACGCACCATCGCTTGAGCTACGCGACGCCGTATCGACGACATCGCGTAGCTGCGAAAGTCATAGTGGTAGCGCAGGTAAATCGCTTCCAGCAAAACTCTCAGTTCTATGTCTAGCAGTCTTTCGTCTTCCATTATCTTCCTGCACACCACACTCGGCACAGAGAAACCAACTTATCTACATCAATCGGTTTGGCGATGTAATCGTTCGCCCCGGCTTCCAGACAACGGGTGCGATCGTCCTGCATCGCTTTTGCCGTCAGCGCGATGATCGGCAAATCCTTCCACTTCGGTTGACGACGGATATGCTGCATCGCTTCGATGCCATCCATTTCCGGCATCATGATGTCCATCAAGACCAGATCGACATTCAAGGTCGCAAGACGATCCAAGGCTTCGCGACCGTTTCTCGCCAGTTCCAGCTTGACGCCCAACGGCTCCAACACGCTGGAAAGCGCGAAGATATTGCGCACATCGTCTTCCGCCAAAAGAATCGTGCGCCCGTCCAGAATGGCATCGCGACGCCGCGCCTCTTGCAGCAGACGCTGCTGGTTCGACGGCAACGACGCTTCCACGCTGTGCAGGAACAAGGTGACCTCGTCGAGCAAGCGCTCCGGTGAACGCGCGCCTTTCAAGATGATGCTCTTGGAATAGCGGCGCAGCTTTTGTTCGTCGTCTTTGCTCAACGCGCGCCCGGTGTACACAATCACCGGCGGGTAGGCCCGGTCGTCGTCGGTTGCCATTTGCTCCAGCAAGTCATAGCCACTGCCATCGGACAACACCAGGTCGGTGACCACGCAATCGAAGCTGGTTTCCGACAAGGCGGCAGTCGCATCGGCTACCGAACCCACCGCCACGATGTCGAGGTTTTCCCGTGCCAACAGCAGTTGCAGATTGCCTCGCAGACCATCGTCGTCTTCGACGATCAGCAGCTTGCGCATCGCCTGTTGGCTACGTTGTTCGAGATGACGCATGGCATCGAGCAATGATTCGCGCGTTGCCGGCTTCATCAGGTAACCGACCGCACCGAGCTCCATCGCCCGTTGGTCACGCTCGAGCGACGACACCACGTGTACCGGAATGTGCCGCGTCGCAGGATCGCGCTTGAGACGCTCCAGCACCGTCAAGCCCGAACCGTCCGGAAGATTCAAGTCCAACAGGATGCCACTGGGCTCGTGCTCGGCGATGAGTGCCATTGCCTCATCTGTATTCGGTGCGACGATGCAATCAAACGACATTTCATGCGCCAGACCGACCAGCGCCTCCGCGAATCGGGCGTCGTCTTCGACCGCCAAAATAAGGCGTCGACCCTGGGCACGGCGATGGCGATCGTCTTCCACCAAAGCCGGTGCGGGACTCTCGGTCGGCGCTGCCGCGGTTGCCGCCTTTGCCACCGGCGGCGGCGCAACGGGCGAATCAACGGCGGCTTGTTCTGTGAAAGCCGTGCCGTCCACAGGAATGCGCAACAGGAATTCGCTGCCGCGGCCGAGTTCACTGGTGGCCGTCAGCGTTCCGCCCATTCGTCGTGCCAGGTCGCGCGAAATGGAAAGTCCAAGACCGGTGCCACCGAAGCGACGGCTGGTACTGCCATCCGCCTGCCTGAAGGCTTCGAAAACATTGTCGATATGTTCTTGTGCAATGCCGATGCCGGTATCCCGCACGCTGAAACAGAGCTCGTCGTTGCCGCAGGCATCGATGGTCAGATCCACCCTTCCGACTTCCGTGAATTTGATCGCGTTGGCCAGCAAGTTCTTCAAGATTTGTTGAAGTCTTTGGCTGTCCCCGATCAAATTCGCGGGCACTGATTTCACATGGAAATCGATCGCAATGTTCTTCTGCTGTGCCAGCGGCTCAA